>NZ_JBEYTO010000001.1:0-39976 GCF_040643095.1 Micromonospora sp. NPDC047467
CTTGCCCTGTACGGACAGGGCGTTGCGGGCGGCGGCGGGGCCGCAGTAGTAGAAGTTCGGCTGGGCTTCGTAGCGGACGTCGAGTTGACGCTCGCCCTTGCCCTGGGTCTGGGTGGTGGGCTTGGCGTCGGAGGCGGCGTAGGCGGCGGTGACGGGGCCGGCGATGGCGCCGCCGGTGAAGGCGAGGCCGGCAGCGGTCAGGGCGGTCTTACGAATCAGATCGGTACGCATGGTGGCGTGCTCCTCTGCGATTCGGGGGTCCGCGACACCAGCGGGGGCTGGTGCGCTGCGGTGCAAGGGGGGAGTTCGGGGGGATCTCACCGGCGGCCCGGGGGGCCTGCTCGGGTGGTCCAGGGAGATGTAACCGTCGGGGCCGGCGACTCATTCCACCGCGCTCCGGGGGATCTCACCAAGCGGCCTGGGGAGGCTGCTCGGGTGGTCCGGGGGATGTAACCGGGCCGGTCGGGTGGATGTTCCCGGGCGGCCAACGCGGTCGGGCCGGGGCCGCGACTGTCGTGGTTACCCCCTGTACAACCACCCGGCCCGGCCCATCATTCCGCCGCCAGCGTGCCACCGACCACGGGACCCCGACCCCCAAACCCGACAAACCGGCCCGCCGAACCCGGCGCCGGGCGATGATCGACTCCGTATCGCCGATATCGCGGTATCCCAGCGCTCCGACACCCCCACATCCGCGACATGGAGTCGATCAAGCGCTCGCTGTCGGATTGGTGCCGTACGGCGGGTCGCGCACCTCGCGCACCTGGCGAGGGCCTGTCGGTGGCCCCGATCGGGACCCTCGCACGGCGGACGCACCGCGGGCGGACCGCGCGTCGCGGACTCGCCGGACAGGTGGGTCAGTTGTTGGCGAGGAGAGCCAGGACCGCGTCCCGTGCTGCCAGGACGGCCGCCTCGGACTGCGGGGAGTGGTCGAGGATGTCGAAGCTGTGCTGGCCGTCCGGTACGTCGATGACCTGGACCGGGCGGCCGTGGGTGGTGGCCGCGGTGAGGAACGCGTCGATGCCCGCCAGCACCACCGGAATGTCCCGCCCGGCCCGGGTCAGCACCAGTGGGACGGTCGACCCGGCGTCGAGCGCGTCGACGGGCAGGAACCGCGAGTCGATCTCCCAGTCGGGGAAGGGGATGAGCAGCGGGTAGGTCAGCGCGATCCCGCGCAGCCAGGACGGGGCGTCGCGCAGCCAGTCGGACGCCAGCAGGCCGCCCCCGGAGAAGAACCAGAGCACCACCCGGTCGGGGTCGACCCGTGGGTCGGCGCGGACCTGCTCGACCATCGTGGCGATGTCGTCGGCCGTGGCGGGTAGCGCCGACAGTTCGGTCACCTGGTAGCTGAGCAGCGCGGTGACCACGCCGCTCTCGGCGAGCAGCGCGCCGTAGCCGCGGTAGAGCAGCCAGTCGCGGGGGTCGGGCACGCCCGGCGGGAGTGGGGCGCCGTGCACCACCACCACTGCGGGTGCCGGGCCGTCACCGGTGGGCAGGTGCAGGTCGACGTTGCCGTGCCGTTCGACCGGCGCGGCGGGGGTGGACAGGACGAAGGGTCGCTGGGCGACGGGCGTCGTCATGCCCCGAGGGTATCGATCATCCGCCGGCCGGATGGCCCCGCTGCCGGTCCACAGGGGAGCCTCAGGCGGGGTCGACGGGCTTCCCCGCGTCGCTGGCCTGCGCGTGTCGCTCCAGCAGCCGCTGCCGGATCTCCTCCGGGGTGTACGCGCGCCGCCGACGCTCGGCTCGCGCGATGACCACGCCGGAGGCCGCGACCCCGGCGAGACCGGCGAGCCCGAGGACCTTCCACCACCGCATTCGTTGCCGCATCGGCCTAGGCTAGACCCCCATGAGCATCAGCCTGGACGAGGCCGTCGAGTTGACCCGCACCGGAGACGTGTGGGTGTTCCGGGGTCGCAGCGTGCCGGACCGGGCAATTCAGTTCACCACGAACAGCCCGGTCAACCACGTCGGCATGGCGGTGGTGCTGGACGACATGCCGCCGCTGATGTGGCACGCGGAGCTGGGTCGGTCACTGCCGGACCTGTGGTCGGGCGGCCACCAGCGCGGTGTGCAGTTGCACGATCTGCGGGACGCGGTCTGCGTCTGGGCCAACCGGTACGGCCAGCGGGCCTGGTTACGGCAGCTCGACCCCCCGGCGGACGGGGAGATGGAGCGGGCGGTGCTGCGTACCATCGCGCGGTTGGACGGCACGCCGTTCCCGTCGACGGCCCAGTTGGCCTGGCGGTGGGTGCGTGGCCGGGTGCCGGCGCTGCCCCACCCAGGTCGGGCGGTGTCCGAGTTCGCGTCCCGGGCCATCCTGGCCAGGCCAGCCAAGTCGTCCACCCCGGAGTCAGATGCGAACCCAGCGAGCGCCGCGGCGGCCCGGGATCGGGCGCTGGAGACGGCGTACTGCGCCGAGGTGGTGGCGGTGACGTACGAGGCGATGGGTCTGCTGCCCGCTGGCCGGCGTCCGAACTGGTACGACCCGGGGCGGTTCTGGAGTGGGGACGACCTGGGTCTGGCCGCCGGCGCGCGGCTGGGTGCGGAGATCGAGGTCCGGGTTCCGGCGCGCTGAGGTTTGGCCCACCCGGCGGGGGGCAATTGCTGTCGCCGTGAAGGCCTCTACCGATCTCGACACCCTGACCGGCTTCTTCGACCGGTACGGCGTCGCGTTGACCTCCGGTGACCTGCCGGCCCTCGGCGGTTGTTACGCCCTGCCCGGGTTGGTGGTGGCCGACACGTACAGCTTCTCGTTCACCTCGCTGGCGGCGGTCGCGCTGTCCTTCGTGGGCGCCGCACCCGATTACCAGGATCGTGAGCTGATCGCCGCCCACGCTCGGATCGAGGACGTGCAGCCGGTGTCGGCGTCGTTGACCCTGGTGTCGGTGGAGTGGGAGTTCCTGGACAGCCGGGGGCATTCGGTGCCGGGGGAGCGGTACCGCTATCTGTTGCGTACGGCGGCTGAGGGTCCGCTCATCTGCACGGTCATCCGGGCGGCCTGAGCGACGACCGTCCGCCGCGTCGCGCCGTTTTCCGATCGGGGTGGGCCGGTCGGCCCGATCCGTGCCCGCCCGGTTTCCGGTCCGGTCGGCGCTGGCTACGCTGGCGCGTCGGTGGGACGAGGGGAGACCTGATGGCGGTGCGGCCGGACGGTGCGGGGGGTTCGCGAACGGCGCGGGTGCTGGTGTCGGTGCCGTGGGTCGTGGTGCTGCTCGGTGTCTGTGCGCTGGTGGTGCTGTTGGTCATCGCGCTGTTGTCGTTCCGGAGTCGGGAGCGGGAGGGCGCGCCGCAGGCCGCGCCGCCGGTGTTCCTGCCGACGGTGCCCGCTGCGGCGTCGTCGGGGGTGTCGCCGACGCCGGCCGCGGTGCAACGGCGTACGGCGTCGCCGCAGCCGTCGCGCAGCACGCGGACGCCGTCGCCGCGGGCCACCACTGGGTCGCCGCGTCCGGCCACGAGCGCCTCGGCGGTGGCACCGGCGAAGGGGGCTGTCACCGCCCGGTATCAGGTCGGTACGGGCGGCCCGATCGCGGCGGAGGCGGTGCTGTCGGTCCGGAACGAGTCGGATCGGCCGGCGGACTGGCGGGTGGAGTTGACGTTCGCCGATGGCGCGCGGGGCTTGCGGGTCAGTGGCGCCCCGGGGGTTTCGGTGTCGGCGCGGGGTGACGGGGAGTACGTCCTCAGTGGCGGGGCGTCGCTCGGTCCGGGTGACACCAGCACGTTGCGCCTGCGTCTGGGCTGGGGCGGGTCGACGCAGCAGCCGGTCCGCTGCACGGTCAACGGGGTCGCCTGCCGGTTGGGCTGACCGGGCGCCCGTGCGGGGGTGAGCGCTGGCGCTTTCGGGCCGGGCCATCGATCGCTACGCTTCCCGGACGGCTCGCTGAGGGAGGTACATGTCCGGCATGCGTCGCGCCCCACGACCGTCGCGCGGTCCGGTGGCCATCGCGTCGTCGCCCTGGATCGTGGCGTGCGCGGGCCTTGTCGTGATGGTGGTGCTGCTCATCGTGGCCCTGGGCGCGTACCGGGGGCAGAGTCCGATGGACGACGGGGCGCCGCCGGCCACGTTGCCGTTGCCGCAGGTGCCGGGTGCGCCGACCGACTCGACGCAGACACCGCCGTTGTCGAGGTCGTCGTCGCCCGTGATTCCCGGGCTGTCGCCGCGGGCGACCGGGTTGCCGCCGAGCGCCCCGGTCGTGTCGCCGTCGCCGCGAGTCGAGCCGGTGGTGGTGCCGACGTCGGCTCGGCCGCCGACCCGGGCGCCGCAACAGGCGCCACCGCCACCCCCGCCACCACCGCAGCAGCAGCCGGCGGTGAGTGGGCGTTACCGGGTCGTGCAGAGGTTCGACGGGGGCTTCATCGGCGAGGTGTTGATCGTCAACGCGTCGCGGGTGGACCGGGGCTGGACGGTGCGGATCCACTTCGGCGGGGGGCGACTGGTGACCAGTTGGGTGGAGGGCGCGCCACAGGGGAGGGTGCGGCAGTTCGACGGCGGCTTCACGTACACCAGTGGGGTGTCCGTGCCGGCCGGCAGGTCGGTGCCGTTGCGGTTCCACCTGGAGTGGGCGCCGACCACGCCGCGCGGCTGCACGGTCGACGGGGTGCGCTGCGGCGGTTTCTGATCGGACGGTCGCCGGTGGGCGGCCCGGTCGCTGCGTGGTGCTTCCGCAAGGACGTTGCTCGGTTACGACTTTGTTTGCAATCTATTGCAGATTGTTTCGGCAAGGGTTAGCGTGCGGCCAATCACGACCAAAGGAAGGCCGTCGATGAAACCCCCGCCGCTTCCGCGTACCGCCCTGCTCGCCCTCACCTGCCTGCTCACCCTGACGCTCGTCGGCACTCCGGTCGCCGCGCATCCCGCCGCCGCGGCCCCCCGGCCCTCCGGTGACGCCTCCCTCGCCGTCGGCGGCACCGCCCAGTGGCGCGCCGAGCCCACCGCCGAGGCGCTGCTGAAGGCGGGCGACAACACCGCGCGTGCCGAGCAGTTCTACTTCGTCCTGCCGGACCGGTTCGCCAACGGGGACCGGCGCAACGACCGGGGTGGCCTCACCGGCGACCGGCTGCGCACCGGCCTCGACCCGACCGACAAGGGCTTCTACCACGGCGGTGACCTCAAGGGCGTCATCGACAAGCTGGACTACATCCAGGGGATGGGCACCACCGCGATCTGGCTCGCCCCGATCTTCAAGAACCGGCCCGTGCAGGGCAGAGGCGACGACATCTCGGCCGGCTACCACGGCTACTGGATCACCGACTTCACCCAGGTGGACCCGCACTTCGGCACCATGGAGGAGATGAAGCGGCTGGTCAAGCTCGCCCACCAGCGCGGCATCAAGGTCTACCTCGATGTGATCGTCAACCACACCGCTGACGTCATCAAGTACGCCGAGGACAGGTACGCCTACGTCGACAAGGCCACCTCGCCGTACACCGACGCGCAGGGGCGGGCCTTCGAGGACCGCAACTACGCCGACGGCAGCCGCGCCTTCCCGTCGGTGAACCGGGAGTCGTTCCCGTACACGCCGACGTTCGACGAGCCGGGGGACGCCAGGGTCAAGGTGCCGGCCTGGCTGAACGACGTCACGATGTACCACAACCGTGGTGACTCGACCTTCGCCGGGGAGAACAGCGAGTACGGCGACTTCTTCGGCCTCGACGATCTGTGGACCGAGCGGCCCGAGGTGGTCCGGGGTCTGACCAAGGCGTACGGGGACTGGATCGGCGCGACAGGTGTCGACGGGTTCCGGTTGGACACCGTCAAGCACGTCAACATGGACTTCTGGCCGCAGTTCAGCCAGGGCATCCAGCGGGCCGCCGAGAAGGCCGGCAAGAAGGACTTCTTCATGTTCGGCGAGGTCTACAGCGCCGACCCGCAGATCAGCTCCAGCTATGTCCGGCAGGGTGGCCTGCCGGCGACCCTCGACTTCGCCTTCCAGGAGGCCGCGCGGGGGTACACCGCCGGCGCCGGTTCGGCGAAGGCGCTGGCCGACGTGTACGCCCGCGACGACCTCTACGCCGCCCGGGACACCGACGCCCGCCGGTCGACCACGTTCCTCGGCAACCACGACATGGGCCGGATCGGCTCGTTCATCGCCGGCGGTGGCACCGACCCGGCGACCCATCTGCGCCGCGACCAACTCGCCCACCAGTTGATGTTCCTCACCCGCGGCCAGCCGGTGATCTACTCCGGTGACGAGCAGGGCTTCACCGGCCCCGGCGGGGACAAGGACGCCCGGCAGGACATGTTCGCATCGATGGTCCCCGACTATCTCGACGACGACCTGCTCGGCACCGACCGCACCCACGCCAGCGACCAGTTCGACACCGGCCACCCGCTGTACCGGACCATCGCCGAGCTGGGCCGGCTACGCAAGGCTCACCCCGCCCTGCGCGACGGCATCCAGGTCACCCGGTACGCCGCCGACGGCCCCGGTGTGTTCGCCGCCTCCCGGATCACCCCGGCCGACCGTACCGAGTACATCGTGGCGGTGAACAACGCCGACTCCGCGCAGACTGTCACCGTGGACACCTGGTCGGCCGGCGCGACGTTCACTGGCATCTACGGCGGCTCGGGCACCGTACGGGCCGGCGGCGACGGCAAGGTGAGCGTGACCGTGCCGCCGCTGTCGGCGGTGGCGTACCGGGCCGGCACGCCCGTCGCGCAGCCGACCGGCAAGCCGACCGTCACCATCACCACGCCGGCCCCCGCCGCGCCGGTGGCCACCCGGGCCGCGGTCACCGCCACGGTGACCGGCGACCCGCTCGCGACCGTCACCGTCGCGGCCCGGGTCGCGGGCGGCCGGTGGACGCTGCTGGGCAGCGCCAGCCACGCGCCGTACACCGTGCACCACGACCTGACCGGCCTGGCTGGCGGCACCCGGGTCGAGTACAAGGCGGTGGTCCGCGACGGCCGGGGCCGCACCGCCACCGCCCGGTCCACCGCCATCGTGGGCACCCCCGAGCAGGGTGGGTCCCGGGAGTGGGCGGTGGTGCACTACCAGCGCCCCGCCGGGGGCTACGACGACTGGGCGCTGTACGCGTGGGGTGACATCGACCCGGCGTACGTCACCGAGTGGCCGAAGGGACAGCCGTTCGCCGGGGAGGACTCCTACGGCCGGTTCGCCTGGGTGAAGCTCAAGCCGGGCGCGACGTCGGTGGGCTTCGTGGTGGTCGACTCCGACGGCACGAAGGACGTCGCCCAGGACCGCACGATCGATGTCACCCAGACCGGGGAGGTGTGGCTCAAGCAGGGTGACCCGGCGATCTACCCGAGTCGGCAGGCGGCCACCGGGCAACCCGACCCGCCGGTCGAGGAGGGCACCGCGGTGATCCACTACCGGCGGGCCGACGGCAACTACGCCGGCTGGGGCCTGCACCTGTGGGACGGCGCGGCCAATCCGACCGACTGGTCCACCCCGCTCGCGCCGACCTCGACCGACGCGTTCGGCGCGGTGTTCCGGGTGCCGCTGGCGGCCGGGGCCACCGGGCTGAACTACATCATCCACCGGGGCGACACCAAGGACCTGCCCGACGACCAGCGGCTCGACTTCGCCAGCGCGGGCCGGGAGGTGTGGCTGCTCGCCGCCACCCCGGGCCGGCTGCTGCCGACGACCGCGACCAGCGTGGGCGGGGACACCGACATCAGCAAGCAGAAGGCGCACTGGATCGACCGGTCCACCATCGTCTGGCAGACCCCGCCCACCGACGGCAGGACGTACGCGCTGGTGGCCGCGCCCGCCGGCGGGGTGAGCGTCGTCGAGGGGGAGCTGACCGGGACGTACACCACGCTGCCGTTGCGGGCGCAGCGCAACGGGCTCACCGAGGCCCAGCGCGCGGCGTTCCCGCACCTGTGGTCGTACCGCAGCTTCACGCTGGACCGGGCGGACCTGGCCAAGGTGCCGGCGGCGCTGCGTGGGCAGGTGCTGGTCACCGAGCGCGACGCGGAGGGTGCCCTCCTCGCGGCGACCGGCGTGCAGATCCCCGGTGTGCTCGACGACGTGTACGCCGGCGCCACCGGCGCCACCCTCGGGCCGACCTTCGCGGGCCGGACGCCGAGCCTCGCGCTGTGGGCGCCGACCGCGCGGACCGTGGCGCTGCAACTGTTCGACTCGCCCACCGCGCAGCCGACGACGGTGCCGATGCGCCGCGACGACCGCACGGGCGTCTGGTCGGCGCGCGGCAGCCAGGCCTGGACGGGGAAGTACTACCGCTACCAGGTGCAGGCGTGGCAGCCGGCGGCGCAGCGGATGGTCACCGCGTCGGTGACCGACCCGTACTCGGTGGCCCTCGCCGCGGATTCCACCCACAGCCAGCTGGTCGACCTGAGCGACCCGGCGCTGGCACCGGCGGGCTGGCGGACGTTGCGCAAGCCGGCCGCCGTGCCGGCGTCGCGGGCGCAGATCTCGGAGCTGTCGGTGCGGGACTTCTCGATCGCCGACGAGACCGTGCCGGCGCAGCGGCGGGGCACCTTCCTCGCCTTCACCGACCCGAAGACCGCCGGCATGACCCACCTGCGGGCGCTGGGCGACGCCGGGGTCACCCACCTGCACCTGCTGCCGGCGTTCGACTTCGCGACCATCCCCGAGAAGCGGGCCGACCAGCGTCAGCCGGCCTGTGACCTGGCGGCGCTGCCACCGGACTCCGCCCAGCAGCAGACGTGCGTGGCGGCGGTCGCCGCGTCCGACGGCTACAACTGGGGCTACGACCCGCTGCACTACACCGTGCCGGAGGGCGGGTACGCCGTCGATCCGGCCGGCGCGGCCCGGACCACCGAGTTCCGTCGCATGGTGGCCGGGGTGAACGATGCCGGCCTGCGGGTGGTCATGGACGTGGTCTACAACCACACCTCGGCGGCCGGGGCTGACGACAAGTCGGTGCTGGACCAGATCGTGCCCGGCTACTACCAGCGGCTGCTGGAGGACGGCACGGTGGCCAACTCCACCTGCTGCGCCAACACCGCGCCCGAGCACGCCATGATGGGCAAGCTGGTGGTCGACTCGCTGGTCACCTGGGCCAAGCAGTACAAGGTGGACGGTTTCCGGTTCGACCTGATGGGTCACCACCCGAAGGCGAACATCCTGGCCGCCCGCGCGGCGCTGGACCGGCTGACCGTCGCCCGCGACGGGGTGGACGGCAAGGCGATCATGCTCTACGGCGAGGGCTGGAACTTCGGCGAGGTCGCCGACGACGCCCGGTTCGTGCAGGCCACCCAGGCCAACATGGCCGGCACCGGCATCGGCACCTTCAACGACCGGCTGCGGGACGCGGTGCGCGGCGGCGGGCCGTTCGACGCCAACCCTCGTGCGCAGGGCTTCGCGTCAGGGCTCTACACCGACCCCAACGGCGACCCCGTCAACGGATCGGCGGCCGAGCAGAAGGCCCGCCTGCTGCACGCCCACGACCTCATCAAGGTGGGTCTCACCGGCAACCTACGCGGATACCGGTTCACCGACTCGACCGGACGCACGGTCACCGGCGCGCAGGTGGACTACAACGGCTCGCCGGCCGGTTACACCGCCGCGCCGGGGGAGGCCGTCACCTACGTCGACGCGCACGACAACGAGATCCTGTACGACGCGCTGGCGTACAAGCTGCCGCAGGCCACCAGCGCGGTGGACCGCTCCCGGATGCAGGTGCTGGCGCTGGGCACGGTGGTGCTGAGCCAGGGCACCGGGTTCGTCACCACCGGCACCGAGCGGCTGCGGTCGAAGTCGCTGGACCGCAACTCGTACAACTCCGGTGACTGGTTCAACCAGATCCGCTGGGGCTGCGAGCGGGGCAACGGGTTCGGCGCCGGCCTGCCACCGGCGCAGGACAACGAGGACAAGTGGTCGTACGCGAAGCCGCTGCTGGCGGATCCGGCGCTGGTGCCGGACTGCGCGGCGATGAACACCACCGACGCCCGGTACGCCGAGCTGCTGCGCGTCCGGGCGTCGTCGCCGGTGTTCGGTCTGCGGACGGCCGAGCAGGTGCAGCAACGGGTGGCGTTCCCGCTCTCCGGCGAGACGGAGACGCCGGGTGTGCTGACCATGACCCTGGACGCCCGTGGCCTGGGTGGGGCGTGGAAGTCGGTGACCGTGGTCTTCAACAGCACCCCGGAGACGGCGAAGCAGACCGTGACCGGTCTGCGCGGTGCGAACGTGGCGCTGCACCCGGTGCTGGTGACCTCGGCCGACCCGGTGCTGCGTACGGCGTCGTTCGACCGGGCGGCCGGCACCTTCACCGTGCCGGCGCGCAGCGTGGCGGTGTTCGTCCAGAAGTGACGCGGATCGGCCCCCTTCCGCGTGGTGCGGAAGGGGGCCGACCCGTCGTGCTGTGGTCACCGGAGGGTGATCAGGCGAAGCAGTTCTCGATGGTGCCGCCCGGGATGGCCAGGCAGTTCGTCGGACGGTTCGCGGTGATCGCGGACTTGTTGTCCACGTTCACCTCGCCGAAGAAGCTGAAGACACCGCCCGGAGCGAAGGTGGAGAAGTTGTGCGCGACCTTCGTCTTCGACAGGTTGACCTCGCCGAAGATGTTGAAGATGCCGCCGCCGACCCCGATCAGGCCCTTGGCCTGGTTGCCGACGACCTCGCTGTCGCGCAGGGTGGTGACGCTGCCGACGTTGAAGACCCCGCCGCCGAAGAACCCGGCGGTGTTGTCCTTGATGGCGCTGCGCTCGACGGTGACCGCGCTGTCGAAGGCGATGGCCAGGCCACCACCGACGCCAGCGGTGCTGTTCTTCTCCACGGTGACCCCGTGCAGGTTCAGCTGGCTGTCCGCCGCTGCCAGACCACCGCCGGCGAGGAGCGCGGCGTTCGAGACGAACTTCGTCTCGTACGCGGTGGTGTTGCCCTCGATGTCGAGGAGGCCGCCGCCGAAGCCCAGCGTCTCGTTGTCGCTGATCTCGGCCTTCTTCAGCTCGACCGTTCCACCGTCGATGTCGTCGGCGAAGATACGCGCGGCACCGTTCGAGATGCCGCCACCACCGATGATGGCGGTGTTGTCCTTGACCTTCGACTCCTCGACCTTGAGCACGCCGGCGTTGAAGACACCGCCGCCGAAGAAGAAGGCGGTGTTACGGGCCACGGTGCTGTGCCAGATCTTCGTGGTGCCGAAGTTGGCCACACCACCGCCGTTGCCGCCGGACTGGTTGAGGACGACCTCGGACTCGAGGATCTCGGCGGTGCCGCCCGGCTGGACCAGGATGCCGGCGCCGTCGGTGTCGCCCGGCTCCTCGACGAGCGGCGTGACGACACCCGCCTGAGTCTTCGGCGCGGCCTTGGGAGCGGCCTTCGGGGCCGCCTTCAGGCCCGCCTTCGGGTTGGCCTGCCGCGCGGTGAGCGCCTGCTCCAGCGGTACGCCGGCCTTCACCTGCGCCGCGATGGCCTCGGAGTCCGAGTAGGACGCCCAGACGGCGGCCGGCTCGAGGGTCTCGTACCGTTCGAGGGTCTGGCCGCCCTTGATGGTCAGGCCCTTGATGGTGAGGTGCCCACCGCTGCCGACGTTGAGGATCCGGAAGTAGTCGGCCGTGGCGTCGCGGACGATCGAGGTGTGCTCGCCCTTCAGCGTGATCCGCTCGGTGATCACCGGAAGGCCGTTGCCCTCGTAGTCGTTGCGGGTCAGGTTGTAGGTGCAGCCCTTGGCCAGCTCCAGCACACCGCCGTGCCTGCTGTTGGCGAAGACGATCGCCTGGATCAGCTTGTCGGTGTCGCAGGGCACCTCCTTCCCACGCTCGTGGTCCTTGTCCCGGTCCTTGCCCTTGTCCTTGTCCCGGTCCTTGTCCCAGTCGCGCCCGTGGTCGCCGCCCTGGTCGCTGCCATCCCTGCTGACCTGCGCGGTGTTCCAGCTCAGGCCGCTGACCGCACCGGCGCTGCCCGCGACGCCCACCGCCGCGAGACTGATCACGCCCGTCAAACCGGCCACGCCACCGGCGAGCCAGAGCTTGCGGCGGCGCTTGGCCGTCGCCTGCCCGGAGGCTTCGTTGTTCGTTAGGTAGTTGGACATCGGAGCTCTCTGCCCTCTCCTCGTACCAGACAGGGTCGCCACCCTCAAAGCGGACGTCCCCTGCTACAAATCGGTTGTAGCTCCCAAAACCACCGTATGAGAATGTTCCTCGCCTCGCGGGCGTATCCGAAACAACCCCACATTTGGTTCGCGTTCCGTCCGGACCGGCCGCGAGGCCCCGGGCGGGCACGCGCCCCCCAAGCCCGGCCGTCGGGCCGTGAGCAGCCCAAATGGGTACGCCCCTCCGTGCCGGTGGTCGGCTCGGAGGGGCGCGCCCTCTATGTGGTTCAGCCCCGCCCGGTCAGGCGAAGCAGTCCGGAACGTTGACGCAGTTGGTGGGGCGGTTGGCGGTCACCGCGGACTTGTCGTCCAGCGTCACGGTGCTGCCCAGCTGGTTGAAGATCCCGCCGGGCGGGAGGGTGGCGAAGTTGTGCGCCACAGTCGTCCGGCTCAGGGAGACCTCGCCCCTGTCGGTGTTGTAGATGCCGCCGCCGCGAGCGAACGGACCGAAGGCCCGGTTGCCCACCACCTCGCTGTCGCGCAGGGTGGTGACGCTGTCCTCGTTGAAGAGGCCGGCGCCGAAGAACCCGGCGGTGTTGTCCTTGATCGCGCTGTTCTCCACGGTCGCGGTGCTGTCGAAGGCCACGGCCACACCGCCACCCACACCAGCGGTGCTGTTCTTGGCCACCGTGGCGTGCTTGAGGGTGAGCTGGCTGTCGGCCACCGCGACGCCGCCGCCGGCGAGAAGCGCGGCGTTGTCATTGACCGTCGTGTCGTGCAGGGTCGTGGTGCCCCCGACGTCCAGGACGCCGCCGCCGAAGCCGAGCGTCTTGTTGTCGGTGATCTCGCTCTTGTAGACCCAGACGGAACCGCCGTCGACGTCCTTGGTGAAGATCCCGGCCGCGCCGTTGGCGATGCCGCCACCGCCGATGATCGCGGTGTTGTCCTTGACCTTCGACTCGTCGACCTGGAGCACACCGGCGTTGAAGATGCCGCCGCCGTGCAGGAACGCGGTGTTGTGCGCCACGGTGCTCTTGCTGAGCTTGGCGGCGCCGAAGTTGGCCAACCCGCCGCCGTTGCCGCCGGACTGGTTGTAGAGCAGTTCGCTGTCCAGGATCTCCGCTCGACCACCGGGCTGCACCAGCACCCCGGCGCCGTCGTTGAACCCGGGCTCCTCCACCAACGGGGTCACGGTCGGCGCCGCTGCCACCGTGGCTGGCTTGGCCGCCTCCGCGGCCGCGGCCGGCTTGGCCTCTGCCGTCGCCGGCTTGGCCGTCGTCGCCGCTGCCGGCTTGGCCTCCGTCGCCGCCGCCGTCGCGGCCGGCTTGGCCTCTGCCGCTGCCGGCTTGGCTGCCGCGCCCGGTGCGGTTGCGGCGGCCGCTGCCGGCTTGGCCGCCACTGTGCTGCGGACCGAGGCCGAGTACGGCGCCCAGACCGTCGCCGGTTCCAGCGTCATCGCCCGCTGGATGGTCTGCCCGCCCTTGATGCTCAGGCCCTTGAGGGTGAGGTGCCCACCCGGGCCGACGTTGAGGATGCGGAAGTAGTCGGCGGTGGCATCGCGACCGATGGTCGTGTGGTCGCCCTTGAGCGTGATGGCCTGGGTGATCACCGGAAGGCCGTTGCCCTCGTAGTCGTTGCGGGTCAGGTTGTAGGTGCAGCCCTTGGCCAGTTCCAGCGTGCCGCCGTGCTGGCTGTTGGCGAAGACGATCGCCTGGATCAGCTTGTCGGAGTCGCAGGGCACCTGGCTCGTGCGCTCCTTGTCGTCGCGCTTGCCGTCCCGGGCGGACCGGTCGTCGGAGCCGCTCCAGCCGTCGCCGCTCCACTCGTCGTCCTGGCCGCCGCTCTCCTTGGCGCCGTCGGCCTTCTCGCCAGCGTCGCTGACAGGCTGCTGGTTGGTCGACGACTGCGCGTCGGACACGCGGTCGGAGCTGGGCTTGTCGTCCCGGGCGGCCACGCCGCCGAGGGCCGCCAGGCCCACGACGCCGGTCAGCCCGGCCACGCCGGCGACCCAGAGCGCTCGCCGTCGTCGTGTCGGCGGAGCTGTCGAGGCCCCGCCGTCGGTACTCGTTACCTCGTTGGACATCAGAGCCTTCCGCCCTTTCCTGCTATCAGACGGGGTCGCACCGCCCGAGGCGCCACGACCAGCTACAAATCGGTTGCAGCCTCTGATCCCCACCGTATGAGAACCATCTTCGCGATGCGGACTTATCTGAGAAACCCACGCATTCGCCTCAGGGCAGGGCAGGTGTGTCGGCCCGGTAGGAATGGCGTGGCCAGCACAAACACCGACGGACCCCGACGCCGGGCGCGCGGACGTCGAAACGTCGCGGCCCGGCGGCGAGGTCCGCCGTCGGTGTCGTGCGGTGCTGCGTCAGCCAGGCAGGCGCGGGCCCGCCTCACGCTGCTCGGCCAGCCACGTCTCCACCTCGTCGGCCGTACGCGGCAGGCCGGCCGACAGGTTCACCGCGCCGGTCGCGGTGACCAGCACGTCGTCCTCGATGCGGACGCCGACGCCGCGCAGCTCGGCGGGGACCAGCTCGTCCTCCGGCTGGAAGTACAGCCCCGGCTCGACGGTGAGCACGTAGCCCTCGCCCAGGGCGCCGTCGCGGTAGCTCTCCTTACGGGCGTTCGAGCAGTCGTGCACGTCGATGCCGAGCATGTGGCCGAAACCGTGCAGCGTCCACCGGCGGTAGACCGAGGACTTCTCGTCCATGGCCTCGTCCACGCTCACCGGCAGCAGACCCAGGTCGGACAGACCCTCGGCGAGCACCCGCATGCAGGTCAGGTGGACGTCCTTGAACTTCACGCCGGGCCGGATCGCGTCGATGCCGGCCTGCTGGGAGGCGTACACGATGTCGTAGACCTGGCGTTGCAGGGCGGTGAACCGGCCGCTCACCGGCACCACCCGCGTCACGTCGGCGGTGTAGAGGTTGCGCCCCTCGACGCCCATGTCCATCAGCAGCAGGTCACCCGGACGGGTGGCGCCGTGGTTGTGCACCCAGTGCAGGATCGTGGCGTGCTCGCCGGCGCCGACGATCGAGCTGTACCCGACGTCGTTGCCGTCGTGCCGGGCCCGCAGCGCGAAGATCCCCTCCAACAGCCGCTCCGAGACGGCGCGGTCCGCCGGCAGGATGCGGGCCACGTCCTCGAAGCCGCGCACGGTGGCGTCGATGGCGTCCTGGAGCTGGCCGATCTCCCACTCGTCCTTGACCAGCTTCTGCTCCGAGATGGCGATCGCCAGCTCCCGGTCGCGCGGCGGCTGCCCCTCGACACGGACCCCGTCGTACGGGTGGACTGCCGCGTCCACCTCGGCGTCGAACCCGCGCAGCACCCGGGTGCGACCGGGCGCCAGGTCGGCCAGCGCGGCCTCCAGACCGGTCAGGTCGGCGGTGGGCAGGCCCAGCTCGGTGGACTTCTCGCTGAGCGTGTGCCGTCGGCCCACCCACAGCTCGCCGTGCCGGCTGCGGAAGAACTCGTCAGTCTCCCGTGAGGAGCGGGGCCGCATGTACAGCGTGGCGTCGTGCCCCGAGCCGTTCGGGCGCAGCACCAGCACGCTGTCCGGGTCGTGGTCACCGGTCAGGTAGGCGAAGTCGCTGCCCGGCCGGAACGGGTAGCCGGTGTCGTTGGCCCGGACCTTCTCGGGGCCGGTCGGGATCACCAGCGTCTCGCCGGGGAAGGCCGCCGAGAGAGCGGCACGCCGCTTCGCGTAGTTGGGGGCCTCCGGTCGGGGCGTCACCGGCAGTTCGGTGTCCTGCCAGCCCTGCCGCATGAAGGACAGGAACGCCTCCGGGAAGTCCGGATCGTGCGATTCCGTACCGTCTGTCGGCGTACCGTCGGTGCGTCCCTCGGTCATTGCCCCGCTCCCTCCGCGTCATTGCTGGTCCCGACGGTACCGCGCACCCGGTTCGCGTTGGAGCCCCCCGGGAGCGCTCCGGATCGACGGACGGCTGCGACGGGCCGGGGGACCGCGTGGGAAGATGACCACCATGTGCGGACTTCTGGCCTTCTTCAGCGCGAACGGCAACGCCGCCGCGCACCGCGACCACATCGCCGGAGCGTTGGAATGCCTGCACCACCGCGGCCCCGACGAGACAGGGGTCGAGGTGGTCGGCGACGCCTCCGGCCGGTACGCGGACGGAGTGTTCGCCCACAAGCGGCTCGCCATCATCGACGTCGCGTCGAGTCACGAGCCACTGCCCTACGCGAACGGCCGTTACCTGCTCACCTTCAACGGTGAGATCTACAACTACATCGAGCTGCGCGAGGAGTTGATCAGGAACTTCGGGGCGCAGTTCGCCACCGCCGGTGACGGCGAGGTGATCGTGGCGGGCTACCACTTCTGGGGCGAGCAGGTGCTCACCCGGCTGCGCGGCATGTTCGCCTTCGTCATCTGGGACCGGCAGGAGCGGCGCGCGTTCGGTGCCCGCGACTACTTCGGCATCAAGCCCCTGCACTACCTGGAGACCGCCGACGGGCTCTACCTGGCATCGGAGAAGAAGGCGCTGTTGCCGTTCGCGCACAGCAGCTACCAGGGCGACGCGGGTGTCGACGCGGCCAACCTCAGCCACTACCTGACCCTGCAGTACGTCCCCGAGCCCGGCACCCTGCACAAGGGCATCAACCGGATCGGCTCCGGCGAGTACCTGACCTGGACGCCGGGCGCGCGGATCGACGTACGCCGGTGGTACCGGCCGGTGTTCCGGCCCGCGCCGGTCGACGACGAGCAGAAGCTCTACCACGAGATCCGGGAGACACTGCGCGAGAGCGTGCGTATGCACATGCGCTCCGACGTGCCGGTCGGCTCGTTCCTGTCCAGCGGCATCGACTCCACGGCGGTGGTCGCGCTGGCCCGGGAGTTCAACCCGAACATCCTCACCTTCACGGTCGGTTACGACGTACCGGGATATTCGGAGATCGACGTCGCGCAGGAGTCGGCCCGGCACCTGGACGTCACCACCATCCCCACCAAGATCGGTCCGCAGGACATGATCGACGCGCTGCCGAAGATCGTCTGGCACCTGGACGACCCGGTGGCGGACCCGGCGCTGGTGCCGCTCTACTTCGTGGCGAAGAAGGCCGCCGAGCACGTCACGGTGGTGCTCTCCGGTGAGGGCGCCGACGAGTTCTTCGGGGGTTACACGATCTACCGCGAGCCGCTGTCGCTCGGCACCGTCAACGGCCTGCCCGGCGGCGTGCAGAAGGGCCTGCGTGCCGTCTCCAAGGCGATCCCGCAGGGGGTCAAGGGCAAGAGCTTCCTGGAGCGCGGCACCACCCCGATCGAGGAGCGCTACTACGGCAACGCCCGGATGTTCACCGAGGAGGAGAAGCAGCACCTGCTGCGTCGCTACGACCCCTCGGTGCGCTACACCGACGTGACCGCGCCGATCTACGCCGAGTGCACCGAGCTGGACGACGTCACCAAGATGCAGTACGTCGACCTCTACACCTGGCTGCGCGGGGACATCCTGGTCAAGGCCGACCGGATCTCGATGTCGCACTCGCTGGAGGTGCGGGTGCCGTTCCTCGACCGTGAGGTCTTCGACGTCGCGGCGAAGATCCCGGTGGACCTCAAGCTGCCGCCGCGCTCGGACGCCACCAAGTACGCGATGCGTCAGGCGTTGCAGGGTGTCGTCCCGCCGGCCATCGTCAACCGCAAGAAGCTGGGCTTCCCGACCCCCACCCGGGTCTGGCTGCGCGGCGAGATGTACGAGTGGGCGCGGCACGTGTTGAGCACCTCGGGCGCGGGTGACCTGCTCGACCTGTCGTACGCGTTGCGGCTGCTCGACGAGCACAAGCGGGAGGAGGCCGACCACTCCCGCAAGGTGTGGACGGTGTTGATCTTCTGCATCTGGCACGCGATCTTCGTGGCCAAGACTCTCGACCCGGGCATCCAGCGCAACCAGTCGGCCCTGCTCACCAAGCCCGTCGTCGGGTCCATGGTGCGCTGACCCGACCCTTGTCGACCAAGAGGTTTGCGCCAGCCGGAGGAGTTCCGGTGACGCAAACCTCTTGGTCGTTTCAGGGGGTCAGCGGCCTGAGCAGCTGACCGTCGGTAGGCCGTTGGTGCCGCTGGTGCTGGCCAGGAAGCCGAAGGTCGTGGTGCCCTCCGGTGCGATCGTGCCGTTGTACGCGACGTTCGTGGCCGTCACCGACGAGCCGGACGAGGTCTGTGTGGCACCCCAGATCTGGCTGATGGACTGCCCGTTGGGCCAGGTCCAGCTCGCGGTCCAGCCGTTGTACGCCCTACTGCTGTGGTTCATGATCATGACTTCGCCCTGGAAGCCGCCCTGCCAGGCGCTGACGACCTTGTAGACCGCCATGCAGTCACCGCCGGTCGGCGGCGGGGTGGTCGGCGGGGCAGTCGTCGGCGGGGCGGTGGTCGGCGGGGCAGTCGTCGGCGGGGCAGTGGTCGGCGGGGCAGTCGTCGGCGGGGCGGTGGTCGGGGGCGGCGTGCCGCCCGGGCCCACACCTGTCACCTGACCGTTGCCACCGTCGAAGGTCACGTCGGAGCAGCCGAAGAAGTTCTCCTGCGAGTCCGAGCGCACCCAGCGGGAGTAGATGAGGTGCCGGCCGCTCTTACCCGACGGCAGGTTGCCGCTGAAGTAGTAGTGCCCGTCGTTGGTGCCGACGTTGCCGCGCTGCGGCGGGTTGGTAACCGTGAGGAACGGCTGCTCCTCCAGGTCACTCCAGGCCAGCGCCCGGGTCGGGCTCCAGCTGTTCTTCGTCACGTAGAAGTAGAAGGTGCCCGGGTGGTGCGCCCAGTTGCTGTACCGGAAGTCCATCCGCGCACCGGCCGTCAGGTGGGTCAACGGCCAGTCGGTGCGGGCCAGGTCGTAACCCCGGTAACCGGAGTTGCCACCACTGCACAGCTGCCCGTCCGGGATGAAGCCGGTGGTCCGACCGCCGGCGTCCGAGCGAAGCACGCTGAACCAGTTGTAGAGCGAGTTGGCCCCGCTCTGCGCCACGGCTGCGGAGCACGCGGGGTTGTTCGGCCTGATCTCACCGGTCTGGCTGAGGCCGTCCTGCCAGCACAGGAAGGTGCGGCTGCCCGGGGTCATGGCCGCGCCGTGCGCGGCGGCTGGCTCCGGAGTGGACGCCAGGGCGACGGCGCCCAGCGCGAGGGTCACGGCCGCGGTGAGCAACGCGGCCGTACGGGAACGGTTCACGGGTTCTCCTTGCTCGCGAGGCGTGCCGCCCGAGCCGCCCCGCCGCAATCGGGTGGGATGTGGCCTGGTCGCATCGCTGCGCTGATGCGCCGATGCGACGTTCACGGTGATGGCGATGCGCCCGGCGCAGGGATCGGCCGGCGGACACGCGCCATCAACGGTCCTGTTCTGGGACCGGTGCCCTCGCGTCACACAACCCGGCAAGCGGCGGTGCGACAGCCCTTCGCACCGCTCGGTACGCGTCATCCCATCACGCCACCCGGCCGCCATGCAATAGCCGATCCTCGATGCGCCAAACAGTGGGCACGCAGAGCCGCGACGGCTCATCCTCCGGCCCCGCCGACACCACCCCCATATAGTGATGATTCGGTCGCTCATGGCGACGGTGGCCGCCCGGTCGGGAGGGCCGGCAGGGTCGACCGGACCGCGACGAGACGAAAGGGGCGGCAGCGCGTGCCCGACGTGTTCGACGAGATGCACCGCCGCTGCCGGGCAGGCGAAAAGGTCGCTCTGGCCACCGTCGTGGGCACCTGGCGGTCCGCGCCGCAGCCGCCCGGCGCCGCGATGCTGGTGGCCGCCGACGGCACGGTCACCGGCAGCGTCTCCGGTGGCTGCGTCGAGGCGGACCTCTACGAGCGCGCTCGCCACGTGCTCGACACCGGCGTACCCGAGCTGATCCACTACGGCGTCAGCGACGACGACGCGTACGCCATCGGTCTGACCTGCGGCGGGATGCTGGACGTGTACGTGGAACGGGTCGACGACGCCGACCTCGCGGCCCTGGACACGGTCGCCGCCGCGCGACAGGCCGGCGACCCGGCGGCGATCGTCACCTGCGTGGCCGTCGACGCCGACGACACCCCGGGCGCGGCGCCGAGCGACCCGGCCCGGCGACTGGGCCGACGGCTGGTGCTGACCGGGCAGCGGGTGACCGGTTCGCTCGGCGACGACCGGCTCGACGACGCGGCCACCGCCGACGCGCTCGGGCTGCTCGCCGCCGGGCACAGTGGCGTGCTCCGCTACGGCCACCAGGGGCAGCGCCGGGGTGCCGGCCTCAGCCTCTTCGTCACCGCGTACGTCACCGCACCCCGGATGATCGTCTTCGGGGCGATCGACTTCGCCGCCGCCGTGGCCCGGATCGGCGCGTTCCTCGGCTACCGGGTGACCGTCTGCGACGCCCGGCCGGTCTTCGCCACCAGTCGACGCTTCCCGGAGGCGCACGAGGTGGTCGTCCAGTGGCCGCACCGCTACCTGCGGACGGAGGTGGACGCCGGCCGGGTCGATTCCCGGACCGTCGTCTGCGTGCTCACCCACGACCCGAAGTTCGACGTGCCGCTGCTCGCGCTGGCGCTGCGCCAACCACTGGCGTACGTGGGCGCGATGGGATCGCGGCGCACCCACGACGAGCGGCACAAGCTGCTGCGCGAGGCGGGACTCGGCCCGGAGCAGCTCGACCGGCTCGCCTCGCCGATCGGGCTGGACCTCGGCGGACGTACGCCGGAGGAGACCGCGGTGAGCGTGGCCGCGCAGATCGTCGCGGCCCGCTGGGGCGGTAGCGGCCGCCCGCTGTCCGCGCTCGGCGGACCGATCCACCACCCGGGCTGACCGGTACCGCGCCTTCGCCGCCCATCGGCCCGCGCGCTGTGCCAGCCTGGTGCCGCGCCGACCGTTTCGGCGGCTGACGACCGGGAAGGGACCGGGATGGGGTACGCGGTGGTGCTCGGTGAGGCGCTCGTCGACCTGCTCGACACCGAACGGGACGGGGAGCGGGTCTACCGGCAGGCGATCGGCGGCGGGCCGCTCAACGTCGCCGTCGGCGTGGCTCGGCTCGGCGGCCGGGCGCAGTTCGTCGGTTCACTCGGCGACGACGTGCTCGCCGGGCGGATCCGCGACTTCCTCACCACCGTCGGCGTCGGGCTGGCCGGCGTGGTCACCGTGCCGGCGCCGACCACGCTCGCGGTGGTCACCTTCGCCGGCCCGGAGCCCGACTTCCGCTTCTACGGGCAGCCGCCCTCCTACGGCCTGCTCGACGCCGACGACCTGGACCTGGCGCTGCTGGAGGGCGCCGACGTGCTCTCCTGCGGCTCGGTGGTGCTGCTGCAACCGGGCACCCTCGCCGCCGCCCGCCGGGCCTGGTCGCTCGCCACCGGGCTGCGGGTCTTCGACCCGAACGTGCGCCCCCGGCTGCTGGACGGTCCGGCCGCGCTGGACGGGCTGCGCGCGGTGGTGGCCGAGTTCGCCGCCGGCGCGCACCTGGTCAAGCTGAGCACCGCCGACGCCGACCTGCTGTACCCCGGCGAGCCGGTCGAGGGCGTCGCCGCGTACCTGCGGGAGCTGGGCGCCGCCACGGTGGTCGTGACGCTGGGCGCGGACGGTGCGGTGCTGGCCGCCGCCGGCGCCGACCCGGTGCGGGTGCCGGCACCCAGGGTCAACGCCGTCGACACCACCGGCGCCGGTGACTCGGTGCTGGCCGCGCTGATCGCCGACCTGCTTGCCGACGGCGAACCAGGCGGCCCGGACGGCTGGGTCGAGCGGGTGGCGTTCGCGCTGCGGGTGGCGGGCCTGGTCTGCGAGTCACCCGGCGGCGCCACCGCCATGCCCACCCGCGCCGACGTAAAGCGCCGCTACAAGCCCTAACCGCACCCCACCCCCGCACCCCTCGCAAGCGTCGATCTTGCAGTTTCGGTCGGGGCTTTGACTCTTTCTGCCGCTTTTGCGGGGGCAGCAAGTGCAAGATCGACGGGGTGGGGTGGGCCCTCAGATCGCGCCGTTCAGCTCGCGGTAGCCGCGGCGGGCTGCGGTGAGGGCGGCGCGGGCGCCGAACGGCGCCTCGGCGGCCACCCGCTCCGGCGGGGCGCCGCCGGTGTGCGCGGCCCGGATCAGCCAGGCCAGCTTCGCCAGCTCGGCGTGCTGCGCGCGGACGAAGCCGACATCGACCGGCTCGCCGTGACCCGGCACCACCACCGTGCGCGCGGTCGTCAGCCGCAGCAGGTCCGCGACCGCGTCCGGCCATTGCAGGGGGTACGCGTCCTCGAAGGCGGGCGGACCACTCTGCTCCACCAGATCCCCGGCGACCAGCACGTCCACGTCCGGAACGTGCACCACCAGATCGGCGTCGGTGTGCCCCCGCCCCGGATGCCGCAGCAGCACCCGCCGGCCGCCCAGGTCGAGCGCCGTCTCGGTGTGCACGGTGTGCGTCGGGGCGAGCAGCGGCGTGTCGGCCAGCTCGGCGGCGAGCCCCGGATGCTCTACGCGCACCTCGTCGTACGCCTCCCGGCGCAGCCGCTCCGGCTCGTCGCGCAGGGCCTCGGCGGCCCGCTCGTGTGCGTACACCGGGCGGGGGGGATCGCCGGCCAGGACGGCGTTGCCGAAGCAGTGGTCGTAGTGGTGGTGGGTGTTGACCAGGGTCAGCGGACGGTCGGTGACCGCCCGGACGGCCGTGGCCAGCTCGGTGGCCTGCGCGGCCGAGGACAGGGTGTCCACCAGCAGCGCCTCGTCGTCGCCGATGACCAGCGTCACGTTGATCCGCAGCAGCGGCTCACACAGCACGTGCACCCGATCGGCGACCTCGACGAACCCGCCGCTCACGACGCCCGCCCGGCGCGGTCGACGAAGCGTTGCCGATCCACCATGATCCGGTCCACCCGGCCCCGCGCCACCGTCTGGTCACCGTCGCTGACAGTGACGTCGAACGACAGCCGGCGACCATCGACTGCCACCAGCAGAGCCTGCGCCCGCACCGTGCGGCCCACCACGGTCGGCGCGAGGTGCTCCAGCTCGACCCGGGTGCCCACCGTTGTCGATCCGGACGGCATCCCGGTCGCTGTGGCCGCGACGGTCGCCGCCTCGGCCAGCGCGAGCACCCGCGGTGTGCCCAGCACCGGTACGTCCCCGGAACCGACCGCCTGGGCGGTGTCCGCGTCGGTGACGGTCAACTCGACCTGGGCGGTCAGACCCGGCGCGAAGGCCGACTCGGGCTGCTCCTGCATGGTCGTCAGCCTAGGTGCTCACCGTGCCCGCCGAGCGCCTGCCCGGGGATCCCGACACCGACCGCCTCCCACCTGGGCACGGCTTCGCCGGGTGGTCGCCGTCGGTCGATGCCACCGCCGTCGTTAACCTTGACCGCGATGGCCGTCGTGACTGACCCCCAGCCCCCCGCCCGGACCGACCCGCCCGCGTCCCCGGACGGGGGCCGTCGGCGCGTTGTCGCCATGACGATATGGGCGGTCGCCTTCGTCACCGCCTGGCTGGCGATCGGGCTGCCCACCGACCCGACGTACGCCTTCGTGTGGATCTGGGCCGGAACCATCGCCTGGAACAGCGACCGACCGTGGCGCAGCCACCTGCGCTTCGCCCGGGACTGGGTGCCGGTGGTGCTGCTGCTGGCCGCGTACAACCTCTCGCGCGGGTTCGCCGACAACGGCGCCACCCCGCACGCCATGGAGCTGATCGTCGCCGACCAGTTCATGTTCGGCTGGGCCACCGGCGGTGAGGTGCCCACCGTCTGGTTGCAGGAGCACTTCTACCGTCCGCAGGTGCAGTGGTGGGACATCGCGGCGAGCTGGGTGTACTTCTCGCACTTCGTGGTGGCGCTGGCCGCCGCCACGGTGCTCTGGCTGCGCGACAGGCGTCGCTGGATCGCGTACATGCGGCGCTGGGGGTTCCTCTGCGCCGCCGGCCTGGCGACCTACTTCATCTATCCGGCCGCCCCGCCCTGGTGGGCCGCGCAGAATGGGCTGCTCACCGAGGTCGCCCGGATCTCGACCCGGGGCTGGAAGGCGTTCGGCATGCACGGCGCCGGCAACGTGCTCAACGCCGGCCAGATCGCCTCGAACCCGGTGGCCGCGATGCCGTCGCTGCACACCGCGTGGGCGCTGTTCGTGGTGGTGTTCTTCCTGGCCACCACCCGGCGCCGCTGGTGGCCGCTGCTGTTCGCGTACCCGCTGGCGATGACCCTCACCCTGGTCTACTCGGGTGAGCACTATGTGATCGACGTGCTGGTGGGCTGGGCGTACGTCGGGCTGACCTTCCTGGTGGTCGGCCTGGCCGAGCGCGGGTGGGCGGCGTGGCGGGCCCGCCACCCGAAGGCCGAGGCCAAACCAGCCGCCAGCGAACCACCAGGGCCGCAAACCGACCCCGACAGCATCACGAATCCGCCAGCCCCAGCCCCAGCGGTACCCGCCGACCGCTAACCCCGCCCCACCCGGCCCCCGCAGTCCCCCCGCGGTGATCATGAGGTTATTGCCCTCCGCGTCGGCGTGTCGGCACGCTAACTTCATGATCACCGGGCGGGCGGGCGGGCCGGGGGCGGGGTGGGTGCGGGGTGGGGTTAGGTTGGGCGGCGGGCTGCTTGTGCTCGGGTGGTCAACTCGGCTGCCAGGGCCCAGGCTTCCGTTAGGTCCCGGTCCTCGGCGGCTGCCCCCGAGCCGCCCGCCGTGTCGGCGTGCACGGTTGCCAGCCGCAGCCAGCGCTGCACCGGCCCCTGCACGACCCGCACGCTCTGGATCCGGGCGTACGGCACGATCGCCATCTCCCGGGTGAGCAGCCCGGATCGGGTGGCGAAGACCCGATCGAAGAGGCCCGCGCCGAGCGCACCACGGCCCAGTGGGTGCAGCCAGCGTGCCCGGGACGGCGGGCGGCTCAGCGCCAGCGCGTCGAGGCGTACACCCGGAAGCACCTCGGCGACGATCATCGTCGCGGTCGGCAGGTCACCGACCGGCAGCAGCCGGTCCGGCCGGTTGCGGTCGGCGGTCTCGGCGATGGAGTACCCGGCCACCTCCAGGCGCAGCCGCAGCCAGCCCTTGACCCGCCAGAGCAGCGGCCAGGTGGCCCGCACGGTCTGCACGCGGTCCAGTGGCACGGTCTGCGCCCGGGTCTCCAGCAGACCGTTGTGCACCCGTAGCGTGTCGCCGTCGCGGGCCAGCCGGAAGTTCCAGTCGTCGAGGACCCGGCGGATCGGTTGCAGCAGCACACCGGCCATCGCGGTCAGCGTGCTCGCCACGGCGATGAACGACCACGACTCGGCGGTGGCGAACTGCACCACGACGAACGCCAGGCCGAACGGAAGCAGGAACGCCTGCGGGGTGAGTAGTTGGCTGACCAGCAGGTTGTTGTTGCGTACCGCGTGCAGTGGCCGACCCGGCGCCGCCGTCGGCGGTGCCGCCCCCGGGACCGCCGAGGGTGCCGTGACACCCGCCGCGGGCGGCGCCGCCCGCCCGGCCAGCGCCAGCAGCCGCTCCCGTAGCCGGGCCGCGTCGGCCACCCCGAGGTACGCCAGCGGGGCCTCGGTCTTGCCCCCGCCGACCACCTCCAGGCGGAGCTCGGCCAGGCCGGTGAGCTGGGCGAGCAGCGGCCGGACGACCTCCACGGCCTGCAACCGTTCCAGCGGAATCGCACGGGTACGCCGCCAGAGCAGCCCCTCGTACACGCGCAGTTCGCGGCCCACCACGTGGTAGCCGGTGTTGTACCAGCTGACCACCGACAGCACGGTCGCACCGAGCGCCAGGACCACCACCATGGCGGCGAACCAGCCGAAGCCGACCCGGGACAGCGTGGACCAGGACAGCCCGGCGATCACCACGACCAGCGACTTGGCGCCGTGCAGCAGCGGGCTGAGCGGGTGCAGCCGCTGGCGCGGCTCGCCGCCACCCGGCGGCATCGGCCAGGGGTACACCGAGCCAGGCGGCACCGCGCCGTAAGGCATCGAGCCCGGCGGCACTGCGCCGTAGGGCACCGCGCCCGGTGGCACCGCGCCGTAAGGCATCGAGCCCGGTGGCACCGAGCCCGGGGGCACCGAGCCCGGCGGCATCGCGCCGTATGGGACCGACCCCGGGGGCATCGCGCCCGGTGGTGCCGAGCCGTACGGCGCGGCGGTGTAGGGAGGCGCGTAGGGCGGCCCGGCGGTGTAGGGCGGAGGGCCGGCGGGAGGCGCTCCGCCGGATGGTTGGGTGTCCGGCTCGTCGCTCATCGGGCCGGCCCTCGGTGTCGCCGACGGGTGGCCCCTCGGGCGTTCACAGCCCCTCCGCCCGGTCCTCGCCGAGCGCGGTGAGTCGGTCGCGCAGCCGGGACGCCTCCGCCGGGCGCAGCCCCGGCACCCGGGCGTCGCTCGCGGCGGCTGCCGTGTGCAACTGCACGGTGGCCAGATCGAAGGCGCGTTCCAGCGGGCCGGCGCTCACGTCGACGAACTGCATCCGGGAGTACGGGACGATGGACAGCCGCCGGACCAGCAGCCCATGCCGGACCAGCAGGTCGTCGTCGCGCTCCGCGTACCCCCAGGCCCGCACCGCGCGGACGATGGCCGTGGCCCGCCATGCGCCGAGCAGCAGCACGACGGCGAAGGCGAGCCCGAACAGCCAGTGACCGCTCAGCGCCCAGCCGATCGCCGTCACCGCCAGCCCGATGGCCACCACGATCGCTAGCCGGATCAGCTCCACCCAGATCAGGTCGGTGGAGATCGACTGCCAGTGGACGGTGTCCGGCCACGGCTCCAACGGCCCTCGACTCCCGGACCCTCCCGGGGTCTGGAGACCGGGCGTACCGGAGTTGGGCAGCGCGCCGGCGCCCGGCGGCGGCAGCGCGTTCGGCGGCAACGGGGCCGGCGAGGACGCGTACGGCGGGGCGGGTTCGGGGCCGAGCGTGCCCGGCGCCGGGAACGCGCCAGGCGGCGGCGGGACACCGGGCGGCGCTGCGGCCGGGGTGGGTGGCCAGGACGGGGAGGTGGGGCCGGGGGAGGTCGAGGGGTCGACGCGGTCCTCCGCGCTCATCGACGGGAACCGTTCCGCGCGGCCTGCGCTGTCTCACGTCGCTCGTCAACGGCGCGCGACGCCACGCTGCTGTGCCTCATCGTTCGCTCGCTGCGCTGGATCACATGTCGAGGGTAGGTGATGCGGGCACCGGAGTGACGGCACGCAGGAAGCCGCGGGCGTCCAGGAAGTCACCGAGACTGCCCCGGTGCTCGGCACAGGCCAGCCAGGTCTTGCGCCGATCGGCGTCGTGCAGGCGCGGATTGTTCCACTCCAGGGCCCAGACGGCGGAGGCGCGGCAGCCTCGGGCCGAGCAGACCAGGGCCTCATCGGCGGGGGAGGGGATGATGCTCATCACGGCCAGTCTAGGGCGGCCGGACGGAAGTTAGAGCGCCGGGCGGCCACGGGGGGAGCCGCCCGGCGACGGGATGAATGGTACACACCACGGGCCGGTTGGTGTCCACCCGTGACGGGCGATTCGGTTGCCGGGGACGGCGCGGCGAAAATCGGCTTCTCCCCACCTCCACACTCAGCCGGGCGTGCGAGTCTTGATACCGCACCAGCCGCGACGACCGACAAACGCTGTGGAGGACCGGTGGCCCAGCCGACCACGCCCGATGCCCCGACGCCGAACGGGGTGGCACCGGACACACCCGCAGCGGTGACGACGCCGGTGACCACGCCCGCGCAGGACGCCACCCTGTTGGAGAGGGCGCTGTTCGAGATCAAACGGGTGATCGTCGGGCAGGACCGGATGGTGGAGCGGATGTTCGTCGCGCTGCTCGCCCGGGGTCACTGCCTGCTCGAAGGCGTACCCGGTGTGGCAAAGACCCTGGCCGTGGAGACCCTCGCCAAGGTCGTCGGCGGGTCCTTCGCCCGGGTGCAGTTCACCCCGGACCTGGTGCCGGCCGACATCATGGGCACCCGGATCTACCGGCAGTCGAGCGAGAAGTTCGACGTCGAGCTGGGCCCGGTCTTCGTCAACTTCCTGCTCGCCGACGAGATCAACCGGGCGCCGGCCAAGGTGCAGTCGGCGCTGCTGGAGGTGATGAGCGAGCGGCAGGTGTCCATCGGCGGGGAGAGCCACCGGGTGCCCGACCCGTTCCTCGTGATGGCCACCCAGAACCCGATCGAGCAGGAGGGCGTCTACCCGCTGCCGGAGGCGCAGCGGGACCGGTTCCTCATGAAGATCGTGGTTGGCTACCCGACCGACGCCGAGGAACGCGAGATCGTCTACCGGATGGGCGTCAGCGCGCCGGAGCCGACGGCGGTCTTCGACACACCCGACCTGATCGCCCTGCAACGCAAGGCGGACCAGGTCTTCGTGCACAACGCGCTTGTCGACTACGCGGTCCGGCTGGTGCTGGCCACCCGTACCCCGGCCGAGCATGGCATGCCCGACGTCGCCCAGCTCATCCAGTACGGGGCCAGCCCGCGTGCCTCGCTCGGCCTGGTGCGGGCCACCCGCGCGTTGGCTCTGCTGCGCGGCCGGGACTACGCGCTCCCGCAGGACGTGCAGGACATCGCCCCGGACATCCTGCGGCACCGGCTGGTGCTCAGCTACGACGCGCTCGCCGACGACGTGCCGGCCGACCACATCGTGCACCGGGTGATGTCGACCATTCCGCTCCCGGCGGTCGCACCCCGGCAGCAGGCCACCCCGTCCACCGTTCCGCCGCCGGGTGCCGGCTGGCCCGGGCAGCGGCCGTGACCTCACCCACCCCTCGTCCCGCCCCCCTCGGCGACCGCAGCGAGGCGGTGCTGTCCCGCCTCCAACTGCTCGTCACCCGCAAGCTCGACGGTCTGCTCCAGGGCGACTACGCCGGCCTGCTGCCGGGGCCGGGCAGCGAGGCGGGGGAGTCGCGGGAGTACCGCCCCGGCGACGACGTCCGCCGGATGGACTGGCCGGTCACCGCCCGGACCACGACACCGCACGTGCGGCGTACGGTCGCCGACCGGGAACTGGAGACCTGGCTGGCGCTGGATCTTTCGGCCAGCCTGGACTTCGGCACCGGGCAGTGGCTCAAGCGTGAGGTCGTGGTGGCCGCCGCAGCCGCCATCGCCCACCTGACCGTGCGAGGCGGCAACCGGATCGGCGCGGTGATCGGCACCGGCGGCGGCGCGTCCGCCCCGGCCCGCCGGTTTCGGGGCGGCCCACCGCCGGCCGGGCCGGGAGTGCTCACCCGGCTGCCGGCCCGCTCCGGCCGCAAGGAGGCGCAGGGCCTGCTGCGCACCGTCGCCGGCACCGCTATCCAGCCCGGCCGGGGCGACCTGGGTGCCCTGGTCGAGATGCTCAACCGGCCGCCCCGACGGCGTGGGGTCGCCGTGGTGGTCTCGGACTTCCTCGCGCCGGCCGAGCAGTGGGCCCGGCCGATGCGCAAGCTGCGGGTCCGGCACGATGTGCTGGCGATTGAGGTGGTGGACCCGCGCGAGTTGGAGCTGCCCGACGTGGGGGTGCTGCCGGTGGTCGATCCGGAGAGCGGTGAGCTGCACGAGGTGCAGACCGCCGACCCGCGCCTGCGGCAGCGCTACGCCGAGGCCGCCGCCGCCCAACGGGCCGCGATCGCCGCCGCCCTGCGCGGCGCGGGCGCTGCCCACCTGCGTCTGCGTACCGACCGAGACTGGCTGCTGGACATGGTGCGTTTCGTTGCCGCGCAGCGGCACGCCCGCACCCGGGGGACGACACGATGATCCGTTTCATGCAACCGTGGTGGCTGCTGGCTGTGCTGCCGGTGGTCGCCCTCGCCGCGTTCTACGTCTGGCGGCAGCTACACCGCCGGGCGTACGCGATGCGGTTCACCAACGTGGATCTGCTGCGTACCGTGGCACCGAAGGGGCTCGGCTGGCGTCGGCACGTCCCGGCGACGGCGTTCCTGCTCTGCCTGCTGGTGCTCGCCACCGCGCTGGCCCGCCCGGCGGTGGACAGGAAGGAGCCGCTGGAGCGGGCGACCGTGATGCTCGCCATCGACGTGTCGCTGTCGATGCAGGCCGACGACGTGGCGCCGAACCGGTTGGAGGCCGCGCAGGAGGCGGCCAAGCAGTTCGTCAACGAGTTGCCGGAGAGCTACAACCTGGGTCTGGTGTCGTTCGCCAAGGCGGCCAACGTGCTGGTGCCGCCGGGCAAGGACCGGGACGCGGTGACCAGCGCGATCGACGGGCTGGTGCTGGCCGAGGCGACCGCCACCGGTGAGGCGGTGTTCACCTGCCTGGAGGCGATCCGGTCGGTGCCGGCAGATGGCGCGGCGGGCATCCCACCGGCACGGATCGTGCTGCTCTCCGACGGGTTCCGCACCTCGGGCCGGGCAGTGGAGGAGGCGGCGGCGGCCGCGCAGGCGGCCAACGTGCCGGTGTCCACCATCGCGTTCGGCACCGACACGGGCCAGGTCGACATCGGTGGGCAGTTGCAGCGGGTGCCGGTGGACCGGTTGGCGCTGGCCGAGCTTGCCGAGACCACCGAGGGCTACTTCTACGAGGCGGCCTCGGTGAGCGAGTTGAAGCAGGTCTACCAGGACATGGGCAGTTCGATCGGCTTCCGGACCGAGCCGCGCGAGGTGACCCAGTGGTACGCGGGGATCGCGCTGTTGCTGGCGCTCTGCGCCGGTGCGCTCAGCCTGCTCTGGTCGTCGCGGATGCTCTGAGCCGGTGGGCCGGCGGTCACCGCCGCCGGCCAGCACGGCTCAGCGGCTGGCCGGCCGGCTCAGTGGCCGCCGCCAGCCAGAACGAAGACGATGGCCACCCAGACGGCGGCGAGGGTGAAGCCCAGCGGGGCGACGTAGCGGCTCATGGACGGCTCCGGGTGGCGGCTGGACGGTCCGCAGGCGGGGGCGGACCGCAGGGGGCGGGGACGCGCACACGAAGTCGTGACCGGGCGGCTCCCGGCAACCGTCCGGTCGTCGGACGGCGCGGCACACGCACCCCGGCGTCGGCCGAGGCGGTGGGGGAGCGAAGCGGGGTCAGCTCACCAGACTGAGTCGTGGCTCAGCGGGGCTGACCATCGGCCCGGCCACGACTGGGAGGATCGCTATCTCGCACAGCGATCACCTCCTGCAAGTCGGGCGGGCCGGAACGTCGATGATCGTACACCTGGGGTGTCGACGGGACGCACTCGGCCGACCGGCCGGTGACGCCTCCACCGCCCGGCTGGCGCCGCTTCCCCGGGTGACCCGGCTGGCCCGCCCGCACGACCGTGACCAGCACGGCGGCGAGCAACGGCAGCCAGCAACAGCGGGCCAGCACCCAGCCCAGGCCGTCCGGCGCGGTGTGCAGCCCCGGCAGGGTCAGCCCGACGCGAGCGGTGAGCGCGGTCACCGACACCAGCACCGGTTGATGCCACAGGTAGATCCGGACCGCGGAACGGTTCGCCCCGGTCACCGCCCGGTGTGGCAGCGACCGGGTCAGCAACCGTTCCAGCACCGGCCGCGCGAGCAACGCCAGCCCGACCTGGGTGACCGCCAGGGCCACCGCCAGCAGCGAGGGCGGATTCAGGTTGGACACCCCCGCTCCCGGCACCCCCACGGCACTGACCGGGTAGCCCAGCGCCAGCAGCGCCGCCAGCGTGGCGGCCCCACCACCGGCCAGCGCTCCGGCCGCCCGCCGATCGGTCAGCAGCCCGTCGGCGTGCGCCACGCCGAGCACATACGGCACCGCCCAGGCCGCCACCACGGTGACCGGTGGCAGGTCGGTGCCGGCCGGCAGCAGACGTACGGCCAGGTCGGCCAGCGCGACCACGGCCACCGCCGGTACGACGCAGCGCCCCAACCCCCACCGGTGTACGGCGACGCGCAGCGGGCCGGTCGACGCGACCAGGAGGAGCAGCGGCACCAGGAACCACAGCGGGCTGACCGCCAGCCGTAGCGCGACGGTGAGCGTGTCGTCCGGGGTGCCGACGACGGTGGCGGCGAGCAGCACCGCAGCACCCACCCCCAGCAGCGCCACCGCGGGAAGGAGCAGTTGGCGCAGCCGACGGGCCAGCCAACCGCCCGCACCGCCCGGGTGGCGGGCCAGCGACCGGGCCGAGCCGAACCCGGCGGCGAAGAAGAACAACCCGAGCGTCTGCAACACCCAGGTCAACGGGGCCAGGCCGGGCAGCGCGGTCAGCGGGCTGGCCTGGTGCAGTCCGCCGTCGTCGGCCAGCACCAGCCCGGTGACCAGCCAGTGCCCCACCACCACCCCGCCGATCGCGTACGCCCGCAGCGCGTCGACGAAACGGTCCCGGCTCACCGGGCGTCTCCGAGTCGCTCGGCACCCAGGACGACCGCCGCGACCGCGACCAGGGTGGCGCTGCCCGGCGTGAGGTAGCCGTCGTGCCCGGCCACCCCGCCCACCGGCAGCGCCCGGGCGCCGAACGCCGGGTCGCCGGGGCGACGGCCGAAGCCGAGGCCGGGCAACCGCACCGGCGGCACCCGACGGATCCAGTCGGTGGGCGCCTCGGCCGCCCAGAACCGCCGCCCCCGCAGATCGGTGGCGCGTTGCACCCCGGCGCCGACGCCGCCGAGGGTGACCACGTCGCTGAGTTGGGCCGGGGCCTCCCTGGCCGCCAGCGACACCACCAGCGCCCCGTAGCTGTGCCCGACCAACGTGATGGTCGCCGCCGGGCTGCGCGCGGCCAGTTCCCGCAGCAGCCCGACCAGCCCGGCCGCGCCGCGTCGGGCACTGACCCCACCGGCGGCGCTCAGCACCCCGTCGGGCGGGTCGTAGCCGAGCCAGGCCAGCACCGCGACCCGCGCCGCCGGGTCGGCCACCCGCAGCTCCCGATAGAGCTGCCCGGCCTGCACCGCTGGCGCTCGGTGAGCCACCCCGCCCAGCCCTCGGTCGAAGTCCGCGAGGGTACTGCCCACACCGGGCACCAGCACCGCGATCCGGTCCGCCACGGCCAGGTCGCCGAGCACCTCGACCGCGCGGCCGTCGCCGCGCGGGTCGAACAGGAGAAACCGACGCCCGTCGGCCACCCAGTCCGCGTACGGGGGGCCGGCCGCGCGCATCGCCGCCGCCGTGACCGGGTACGCCTCGACGAACCCCGCCGCCGCGACCGGCTCGGGTCGGGTCGGCAGGACCAGGTTCACGCCGAGCAGCGCGGCCAGCGCCACACGGCTGGCACCTCGTCGTCGCATCACGTTCTCCCTCCGGAATGTCGTCCAGAGGCAGGGTGCGCGGGTGGGTGGTGCTCGGTCGTCGTGCCGGAGAGCCGTTCGAGGGCTGGCTCCGTGGGGCTACTCGCCGGCGGCGACCAGACCCGTCTCGTACGCCAACACGACGGCCTGGGCCCGATCCCGCAGCCCCAGCTTCGCGAGGATCCGCCCGATGTGCGTCTTCACGGTCTGCTCGGCCACGACCAGATCACCCGCGATCTCGGCGTTGTTGCGACCTCGGGCGATCAGCCGCAGCACCTCGGTCTCCCGCGGAGTGAGCCCGGCCAGGTCGGTGGGGCGGGGTCGGCGGCGGTCCGGGCGGGCCGCGAACTCGGCGATCAGCCGCCGGGTCACCGCGGGGGCGAGTAGTGCGTCCCCGGCCGCCACCACCCGCACCGCGTGCACCAGGTCGGCCGCCGGGGCGTCCTTGAGCAGGAACCCGCTGGCCCCGGCACGCAGCGCCTCGTACACGTAGTCGTCCAGGTCGAAGGTGGTGAGGATGAGCACCCGGGGTCGCTGCGCGGATCGGTCGCCGAGCAGCTTGCGGGTGGCGGCCAGCCCGTCCAGCACCGGCATCCGTACGTCCATCAGCACCACGTCCGGGTCGAGCCGGCGGGTGGCGGCGACCGCCTGCGCGCCGTCGGCGGCGTCACCCACCACCAGGAGGTCCGGTTGGGCGGCGAGCAGCGCGCCGAAGCCCTGCCGGACCATCGCCTGGTCGTCGGCGATCAACACCTTGATCATTGGTCCCCGCCCTCCGTGTCGTACGGCAGGTGCGCCGCCACCGCGTAACCCCCGTCGGGCAGCGGCCCGGCGGTGAACGTACCGCCCAGCGAGGTGGCCCGCTCCCGCATGCCGGTCAGCCCGTGCCCGGCGCCCACCTCGGCGACCGGTTGGACGCCCACGTCGACAGGCGGCGCGTTCTGCACGCGTACCGCCAGGGTGGATCGACCGGCGCGGACCGTGACCCGCACCGCGGCGCCGGACGCGTGCCGGGCCGCGTTGGCCAGCCCCTCCTGCACGATCCGGTACGCGGCCAGCCCGACCGGCGCGGGCACCCGCCCGTCGTCGGCCAACTCGGCGTCCAGGGTCACCGGTAGTCCGGCTCGGCGGGCCGCGTCCACCATCGTGCCCAGGTCGACCAGGTCCGGCTGCGGCGCGGTCTGCGGGCCGCTCGACTCGCTGCGCAGCACCCCCAGCAGGCGCCGCATGTCGGTCAGCGCGTCGCGGGCCGAGGCGGCGATGGCGACGAACTCCGCGGCGGCCGGCGCCGGGACGTCGGTCAGCCGGTACGGCGCGGTCTCCGCCTGCACCGCGATCAACGACATGTGATGCGCCACGACGTCGTGCAGCTCGCGGGCGATCCGGGTGCGTTCCTCCAGCACCGCGCGGCGCTCCTGCGCCCGCTCGCTCAGCTCGGTCTGCGCGGCCAACTCCCGCCGGGACAGCCGGTTGCGCCTGATCAGGTCACCGACGATCGCCAGCGCGCCGAGCAGCGCCAGCACGGCCGCCCGGTTCTCGGCGCGGACCAGGGTGAGCACCGGAACCATCGTGAACGCGACCACCCAGACCAGCACCGGCCGGTCGACCCGCGCGAGCACCACCGCGACCACCGCGATCGACCCGAGCGCCAGCGGTGCCGTCCACGGACCGGGCTGTCCGGCCGGCGCATTGAACGTGCACACCAGCAGGGCCAGCACCGTCAACCGCCAGGCCAGCAGCGGTCGCCGGGGCAGCGCGAGCAGCGGCGCCACGGTCATCGCCGCGAACAGCACCGCGATCGGCGTCGGCAGGCCCCACTCGCTCTCCACGGCGAGAGTGATCCAGAAGAGGCCGAGCGCGGCGAGCAGCCCGGCCGGGGCGGCGTAACGGGCCAGCCGGGGCCAACGGGCCAGCAACGGCCGGCCGGGCGGGGCGTCCGGACCGAGCAAGGTCTGCCGCAGGGCCCGCAGGGCCGAGGCGATCGGTTGCCGGTTCACCACCGGGAGGCTACGGGCCAACCTCCCGCGAGGCGTGCCACCAGGGGTTGATCCCCGCGTCGTACCCCGGTGTGACGTGGTCCCCGTTAGCGCTTACCTGCCGGTAACGCCTAGGCTCGCCTGCGACTGAGATCAGCTGAGCAAGGGGGAACAGTGGCCCGTACCGTGCTGGTGACCGGGGGCAACCGGGGGATCGGCCTGGCCATCGCGCAGGCCTTCGCCAAGCAGGGCGACCGGGTGGCGATCACCCACCGCAGCGGCGAGGCTCCGGAAGGGCTGTTCGGCGTACGGGCCGACGTGACCGACGCGGCCTCGATCGACGCCGCGTTCACCGCCGTCGAGGCCGAGCTGGGGCCGGTCGAGGTGCTGGTCGCCAACGCTGGCGTCACCGCCGACACGCTGCTGCTGCGCATGACCGAGGAGCAGTTCACCAGCGTCGTGGACACCAACCTCACCGGTGCGTTCCGGGTCGCCAAGCGGGCCTCCGGCAAGATGCTCCGCGCCAAGTGGGGCCGCATGATCTTCGTCTCCTCGGTGGTCGGCCTCTCCGGTGGCGCCGGTCAGGTCAACTACGCCGCCAGCAAGGCCGGCCTGGTCGGCGTGGCCCGCTCCATCACCCGCGAGCTGGGCAGCCGCAACATCACCGCCAACGTTGTCGCGCCCGGCTTCATCGACACGGACATGACCGCCGGCCTGTCCGAGGACCGCAAGGCGGAGATCCGCAAGTCGATCCCGGCCGGCCGGATGGCCAGCCCCGACGAGGTCGCTGCGGTCGTCACCTGGCTGGCCTCCGACAGCGCCGGGTACGTCTCCGGCGCCGTGATCCCGGTCGACGGCGGCCTCGGCATGGGCCACTGACCCTTTTGACTACGGAGGAAATCTGCGATGTCCGGACTGCTCGCCGGTAAGCGGCTGCTCGTCAGTGGCGTCATCACCGACGCTTCGATCGCCTTCTCGGTAGCGAAGCTCGCCCAGGAGAACGGCGCACAGGTCGTGCTGACCGGCTTCGGTCGGCTCTCCCTGGTCGAGCGGATCGCCAAGCGGCTGCCCGAGCCGGCGCCGGTGATCGAGGTGGACGTGACAAACACCGAGCACCTGGCCAGCCTCGCCGACCGGGTCCGCGAGCACGTCGACGGCCTCGACGGTGTCGTGCACTCGATCGGCTTCGCCCCGCAGAGCTGCCTGGGCGGCGGCTTCCTCGACGCACCCTGGGAGGACGTGGCGACCGCCCTGCACGTCTCCACCTTCTCGTACAAGTCGCTGGCCATGGCGGCGCTGCCGCTGATGTCGCCCGGCGGTGCGGTGGTCGGCCTCACCTTCGACGCGACGAAGGCGTGGCCGGTCTACGACTGGATGGGCGTGGCCAAGGCCGGCCTGGAGTCCGCGTCCCGCTACCTGGCGCTGCACCTGGGCAAGCAGGGCATCCGCAGCAACCTGGTCGCCGCCGGGCCGCTGCGCACCATCGCCGCGAAGTCGATCCCCGGCTTCGACCAGTTCGAGGACGCGTGGGCCGAGCGGGCGCCGCTGGGCTGGAGCCTCACCGACCAGGAGCCCGCTGCGAAGGCCTGCCTGGCGCTGCTCTCCGACTGGTTCCCCGCCACCACCGGCGAGATCGTCCACGTCGACGGCGGTTACCACGCGATCGGTTCCTGACGTCCCCGGCGACGCCCCCGGTCCCGTCCATGTGATCCACGTGGGCCGGACCAGGGGGCGTCGCCGGGTCGTTCCGGCCGACCGGCAAGAATGACCCCATGTCGTACGACGCGGTGGTGCTGGTGTCCTTCGGCGGGCCGGAACGGCCCGAGGACGTGATGCCCTTCCTGCAGAACGTGACCCGCGGCCGGGGCGTGCCGCCCGAGCGGCTGGCCGAGGTCGTCGAGCACTACCAGCACTTCGGTGGGGTGTCCCCGATCAACCAGCAGTGCCGTGACCTGCTGGCCGCCATCCGCGCCGACTTCGCCGCGCACGGCCTCGACCTGCCCGTCTACTGGGGCAACCGCAACTGGGACCCGATGCTCGCCGACACCGTGACCCAGATGCGCGACGACGGGGTGACCCGCGCGCTGGCCTTCGTCACCAGCGCGTACGGCGGCTACTCGTCCTGCCGGCAGTACCAGGAGGACATCGCCGCCGCCCGAGCAGCCGTCGGTCCGGACGCGCCGGTCATCGAGAAGCTGCGCCAGTTCTGGGACCACCCCGGTTTCATCGAGCCGCACGTCGATGCCGTCCGGGCCGCGCTGACCCAACTCGACCCGGCCCGGCGGGACACCACCCGGCTGGTGTTCACCGCGCACTCCGTACCCACGTCGATGGCGGCCAGCGCCGGCCCGCACGGCGGCCGGTACGAGGCGCAACTGCACGAGGCCGCCCGGCTGGTGGCGTCGGCCGCGGCCCCCGACCTGGAGTACGACCTGGTCTGGCAGAGCCGCTCCGGCCCGCCGCAGGTGCCGTGGCTGGAGCCGGACATCAACGACCACCTCGCCGCCCTCGCGCAGGGTGGCACCACCAGCGTGGTGGTCAGCCCGATCGGCTTCGTCTCCGACCACCTGGAGGTGGTGTGGGACCTGGACACCGAGGCGCTGGAGACGGCCAAGCAGCTCGGCCTGGACTTCGTCCGGGCCGGCACCCCGGGCACCGACCCGCGTTTCGTGACCATGGTGCGTGAGCTGGTCATCGAGCGGACCGACCCGGACGGTGCGCAACTGCGTCGCCGCCTGGGTGAGCTGCCGATGTGGGACACCTGCCCCACCGTCTGCTGCGTGCCGACCCGTCGCCCCTGACCTCGTCGCCCCTGACCTCTGAGGATCATCATGCATGACCGCAAGCCCGTGCAGAGTTGGCTGACCGACATGGACGGCGTACTGGTGCACGAGGGCCAGCCGGTGCCCGGCGCACCGGAGTTCGTCAACCGGCTGCGTGCCTCCGGCAAACCGTTCCTGGTGCTGACCAACAACTCGATCTACACCCCGCGTGACCTGACGGCCCGGCTCAGCCGGATGGGTCTGGACGTTCCGGAGGAGGCGATCTGGTCCTCCGCCCTGGCCACCGGGCAGTTCCTCGCCGACCAGCGGCCGGGCGGCACCGCGTACGTGATCGGGGAGGCCGGCCTGACCACGGCGCTGCACGCGGTCGGCTACGTCCTCACCGACTTCGCCCCGGACTACGTGGTGCTCGGCGAAACCCGCACCTACAGCTTCGAGGCGATCACCAAGGCGGTTCGGCTGATCAACGACGGGGCGCGGTTCATCTGCACCAACCCGGACGTGACCGGCCCGTCGGTGGAGGGCGCCCTGCCCGCCGCCGGCTCGGTCGCCGCCATGATCTCCAAGGCGACCGGGGTGGAGCCGTACTTCGTCGGCAAGCCGAACCCGATGATGATGCGCTCGGCGCTGAACACCATCAACGCGCACTCGGAGAGCACCGCGATGATCGGCGACCGGATGGACACCGACATCCTGTGTGGTCTGGAGGCCGGGCTGGAGACCATCCTGGTGCTCACCGGGATCAGCAGCCGCACCGAGGCGGAGCGTTACCCGTACCGCCCGTCCCGGATCATCAACTCGGTCGCCGACCTGCTCGACGAGGTCTGATCAGCCACAGTCGTCGGCCGTGGCTGGTCGCGCGGCGGCGGGTCGGCTGGTGGCTGTCGGCCGGTGCTGATCGCGCTGTAACCAGGATTTAGTGGTAAACCTCCTACTTGGAGGCCACTACATGCTGGATCGAGCACGATCATGCCGGCGGCGGTGCGCGGGCGGTGCCGCGGTCGCGTTGCTCTGGTGCGGTGCGTCGCGTTGCTCGGCGGTGAGGTGCTGTCGTGTTGCTCAGCGGTTCGGTCGCGCTGCTCGACGGTGCGGTGCTGTCGTATTGCTCGGCGGTGCGGTGGGGTCGCGCCGCTCGGCGGTGCGGCCGCGTTGCTGTCACGTTGCTCGGCGGTGCGGTGTCGTGTCGTGCCGTCGTGTTGCTCGGCGGTGTGGTCAGGGGCGCAGTGGGGCGTTGCAGGCGGCGACGAGGGCCTGCCGGCACGCTGCGGTGAGTGGGCGCAGCGCGGCGTCGCGCTGCTGGGCCTCATAGTTGTTGATCGCGCCGCCGGGAGCGGCGTGCCCTGCCAGCGCGAGCACCCGGTCGAGCACCGCGGCCCGGGCGAAGAGCCGGCGGGCCCGCGGGTCGAAGCCGGGCGGCAGATCGGTGGTGCCATCAGGACGGCGCAGCGCGGCCAGCGCCCCAGCCAATTCGGGCCGCCACTGTGCGACGTCGAGGCGGGTCAGGGCGGCGGTGGTCTCGGCCAGCGCGGCGGCCAGCTCGGCCTCGGCCTCGGCGGCGCCGGGCAGCGCGAGGGACGCGGCGGGCGCGTTGGCAGGCAGCGGGTACACCCGCCACAGCACCGTCTCGAAGCAGTCGCCCGAGCCTGATGTGTGACTGCGAACCTGGGGAATCAACCCCAGCCCACCGGCCACCACCGCCTCGCCCGTCACCAGCGCCGCTCCGGCGAAGTCCCCCGGACCGGGCAGACCCCGGGGGTCACCCGGCGCGGGCAGCACCAGGCGGATCTCGTCCGGGGAGAGTTTGGCCAGGGTAGGCAGCGCGGCGCCCAGCGGGACGTCGGTCCAGGTGCCGGGGGCATCCGCGACGAGGTGCTCCTCGTCGCCGGCGATGGCGTCGGCGACCTCGTCGTACGGCACCAGCCCGGCGCGCCACGCGCGCACCCAGGCAACAAACCGGCTCGACCGGCGCGGCGCGAGTGTGGCCGCGCCCGTTGCGGGGGTGGACATGCCGAAAGGGTACGTGGTCACCGGCGGCCCTGTCTCGGCTGCCGCTCCGGCCGCCCTGCCTGCCCCGAACTACCCCCTTCGCCCCACCCCGCCCCCGCCCGCCCTCTCGCGACCCGTCCCGCTGCCGCTCACGTCGATCATGGAGTTGTGGTGGCCGATTCCTACCGTTTAGTGGCGCTTCGTGCGGCACCACAACTCCATGATCGGTGC
>NZ_JBEYTO010000001.1:40073-89891 GCF_040643095.1 Micromonospora sp. NPDC047467
CGCGGTGGTGCGGTGGTGCGGTGGTGCGGTGGTGCGGTGGTGCGGTGGTGCGGTGGTGCGGTGGTGCGGTGGTGCGGTGGTGCGGTGGTGCGGTGGTGCGGTGGGGTTTGCCGGATGGGCGGTGTGTCGGGGTGATGGGTGGAGGCGGCGGGGTTAGCGTGATCGACATGGCGGGGCGATACGGCGAGGACGTGCTGGCGGGGGACTGGCGACGGCGGAAGGTCACCCCGGAGGTGGACGCCGAGCCTGATCTCGTGGTGGAGGACGCCGACTCGGGGTTCTGCGGCGCGGTGGTGGGTTTCGAGGCCGGCGCGGTGGTGTTGGAGGACCGGCATGGCCGGCGGCGCAACTTTCCGCTGCTACCGGCTGCGTTCCTGCTCGACGGGCGGCCGGTGACGTTGCGCCGCCCGGGCCGTGCACCGGTGCCAGCGGCCCGGCGACGCACCGCGTCCGGCTCGGTGGCGGTGGACAACGTCCGCGCCCAGGTGGCCAAGGCCAGCCGGATCTGGGTGGAGGGCATTCACGACGCCGCGCTGGTCGAGCGAATCTGGGGTGACGACCTGCGGATCGAGGGCGTGGTCGTGGAGCCGCTGGACGGCATCGACGACCTCGACGCCGTGGTACGCGACTTCGGCCCCGGCCCGACCCGACGGCTCGGTGTCCTGGTCGACCATCTCGTGCCGGGCAGCAAGGAGAGCCGGATCGTGGCTCGGGTGAACTCGCCGTACGTGCTGGTGACCGGGCACCCCTACGTCGATGTCTGGCAGGCGGTCAAGCCGGCGGCGCTGGGCATCGCGGCCTGGCCGGTGGTGCCCCCGGGTCGCCCGTGGAAGGAGGGCGTCTGCGCCGCTCTCGGTGTGGCCGAGCCGGCGGACATGTGGCGGCACATCCTGTCTCGGGTGAACAGCTTCGCTGACGTGGAGACCCCCTTGATCAACGCGATGGAACGCCTCATCGACTTCGTCACCGAGCCCGCCTGACCCGGCAAGAACCGACCGCGCCGCGCTCCGTGCCGGGCAAGATCCGCACTATTTCCGGGATGTAGTGGCCTCGTCGACCCTTGGAGGCCACTACATCCATGATTGTGTGCCAGCCAGCCAGCCAGCCAGCCAGCCAGCCAGCCCCGCCCGGAACTGGGCGCGCGACTCAGGGTTCCTGGTCGGGCGTACGGGTGTAGACGAAGGTCGCGATGTCCAGCGCGACGGCTCGGCCCTGCTCGTCACGCACGACGGTGAGGATCTCGCCGTCCTGGTCGCCGGCGCGGCCCCGCCACCGGTCCGGACCAATGGCCACGAAGCGCAGGTCGGGTGCGCCGACCGGGCCGGCGTGCAGGTCACCCGCGCTGTCCGCGTACACCTCGATGGAGGTGCCCATCCACCACCAGCGGCCGGTCAGCTCCCGTAGCTCGGCGGGCGGCGCGGCCTCGGCCGGCCGCCACGGGGTGGCCGGCGTGGGCTCGGCGTCGAGCACCAGGGTGAGCAGTTGCCGGCCGAGCGCGCCGATGTGTCCGGTACGGAAGCCGTACGAGTTGGCGAAGCCGACGACGGCGGTGCGGCTGGGCCGGTGTACGGCCAGCGAGGCGACGTAGCCGGGCATGGAGCCGCCGTGTCCGACGTACACCCGGTTGTCTTCGCGGTGGAGTTCGAGGCCGAGACCGTGCCCGTGGGTCCAGGACTCCAGGTCGCTGATCACCACGGGGGAGCACATCTCGGTCAGGGTTTCTGCGGCCAGCACCGACGGGTCGGGGTCGGCGAGGAACGCGGCCCAGCGACCCAGGTCCTCGATCGTCGACCAGAGCTGCCCGGCGGGGGCCATCGACCCCGTGTCGGTGCGGGGCTCCTCGCGCAGCGTGTCGTGCCAGGGGTGGACGACGTAGCCGCGGGCGAACGGTTCGGTGGCGGAGTAGGTGGTGCGGCTCATGCCCAGCGGGGTGAGGACCCGCTCGTCGAGGAGGTCGGCCCAGGGCGTCCCGGTGAGCCGTTCGAGCATTCCGCCGAGCAGCCCGTACGCCAGATTGGAGTAGTGGTACGTGGCGTGCGGTGGGTGAGCGATCTTGTCGGCGGTGAGCCCGGCGAGCAGGGTTGTCAGGTCGACGCCGGAGGTCCGCTCCCACCAGTCGCCGTCGGGTTCGCGCTGCATGCCGCTGGCGTGCCCGAGCAGTTGGCGCAGGGTGAGCGCGCCGCCGCCGGTGCCCGGCAGGTGTCGCTCCAGCGGATCGTCCAGGGCGAGTCGGCCGGCGTCACGCAACTGCATGATCAGGGTGGCGGTCATCGTCTTGCTGATCGAACCCAGCCGGTACTGCAGATCGACGCCGGGGCGGGGGTGTTCGCCCGCGGTGGCGAGGTGCGCCAGCGTGCCGTCGCGGACCACGCCGAGCACCAGCGACGGGACGTGGCCGTCGGCCTGGGCGCGGGCGACCTGGATGTCGATCTGCCGGGCGGTTTCGGGCAGCAGCGTCAACGGGAACTCCTCGTTCAGGCTGTCGGAATCGGACGGTGCGATTGCCGCCGCTGAGCCTAACGATCATCACGGGTGGGCTGCATGTGCATTTCCGTGTCACGATCGTGTTGTGGACGCCGTGGTGTGGATCGTATTGGGTGTGGTTCTGGCGGTCGCCGAGATCTTCACGGCGACACTGTTTCTCATCATGTTCGGGGTCGGCGCGTTCGCCGCTGCCGGCGCCGCGGCCCTGGGCGCACCGGTGGCCGTGCAGGCGCTCGTCTTCGCGGTGGTGTCGGCGTTGAGCCTGGTGCTGGCGCGGCCGGTCGTCCGGCGGCACCGCCGTTCCGCGTTGGAGAGCGGCGAGCAGCCGTTCGGCGTGGAGGCGATCGAGGGCTCCACAGCACTGGTGCTGGAGCGGGTCGACGCCGAGCATGGCCTCGTCAAGATCGATGGCGAGTTGTGGACCGCGCGGGCATATGACACGACGCAGACTTTCGAAGCCGGTCAACGGGTTCGGGTGATAAAGGTCCGGGGCGCGACAGCCCTGGTGTGGCAGGACGATGTTTCTTCCGCCAGCGAGCTGCCGGAAGCGAGAGGGTGAACTGATGGAGTTCATAGGTGTGCTGATCATCGCGGTGGCGTTGATCGCCGTGATTACGCTGGCTAAGGCGGTGCGGATCGTTCCGCAGCAGCGCCAGGATGTGGTGGAACGGCTCGGTAAGTACAAGCGCACCCTCAGCCCTGGCCTCAACCTGCTGGTGCCGTTCGTCGACGCTGTGCGGACGAAGGTCGACATGCGGGAGCAGGTGGTCAGCTTCCCGCCGCAGCCGGTGATCACCTCGGACAACCTGGTGGTCTCGATCGACACGGTTCTCTACTTCAAGGTGGTCGACTCGGTCCGGGCGACCTACGAGATCTCCAGCTTCCTGCAGGCCATCGAGCAGTTGACCGTCACCACGTTGCGTAACGTGATTGGCTCGCTGGACCTGGAGCGGGCGCTGACCAGCCGCGACGAGATCAACCGGCACCTCTCCGGGGTGCTGGACGAGACCACCGGCCGCTGGGGCATCAAGGTGACCCGGGTGGAGATCAAGGCGATCGAGCCGCCGGCCAGCATCCGTGACTCGATGGAGAAGCAGATGCGCGCCGAGCGGGACCGTCGCGCGGCGATCCTCACCGCGGAGGGCCACAAGCAGTCGGTGATCCTCACCGCCGAGGGTGACAAGCAGTCGGCGGTGCTGCGCGCCGACGGTGACCGGCAGGCCCGGATCCTGCAGGCCGAGGGTCAGGCGAAGGCGATCCGGACGGTCTTCGACGCGATTCACCAGGCGAACCCGAGCCAGAAGGTGCTCGCCTACCAGTACCTGCAAGCCCTGCCGCAGATCGCCCAGGGCAGCGCCAACAAGGTCTGGATCATCCCGGCCGAGCTGACCAAGGCCCTGGAGGGCATGGGTGGCGCGCTCGGCGGGCTGAGCCAGATGGTGGGGGACCTGCCCGCACCGGAGGCGGCCGAGCACGCGAGCCAGGTGGAGCGGGAGGCCGCGGAGGCGGCGCAGGCCGCGGCGGATGCCGCCCAGCAGATCCACGATGAGGTACGCGTCGCCGAGGCGCAGGCCACCGGCGGCAACAAGCCGCAGGGGCTGCCGGCCCCGGAGCCGGTGTCCCCGGCCAGCCTGGTCGAGGACCCGGCCGACCAGCGCGAGCGCGGCTGATCCAGCACTCCGGCCGCCCGGCCGGGTAAATGCGAGAAAGACTCATGGGGCGCTCCGACGCCTGCCACGATCGGTCCTAGGACGGGTGGTGAGCAGGTAATCGGGGCGCCCCGGTGCGTCCCGCACCGCTCGTGGACGAGCGAGGTGACGTATGAAGGATCCCGCGAATCGGATGTGGTCCTCGACCCCGGTGCCCGGCGCGCACGATCCGATCGGCCCACTGGGTTCCCGACGCAGTGGCGGCGGGTTCGGCGTACTGCCGTTCGTCGACGAACCGACCCCGGCCGGGCCGGCGACGAACGCCAGTTGGGCCTGGTCGCTGCGCCGGTTCGCGCGGGCCGCGGTGTGGCTGCTGCCCGCGTACGCCGTCCTCTACGGCGTGGTGGCGATGGCCAGCGACGGCGGGGTGGGCAACGACCCCTATCCCGCCGACGGTCAGGCCGCGTACCTGATCGGCTGGGTGGCCGCGGTCTGGCTCGGCCTGCTCGCGCTGCTGGCTCTCACCGGGTTGCTGGCCGCCACCCGCAGCCGCCGGGTGGCCGTGGCGGGATTGCTGGTCAGCATCGCCGGGACCGTGCTGATGCTGCCCTTCGCGGGGCTGACCGAGCAGACGCCGGTCTTCGGCACCACCGCGCGTTCGCTGGTCCTGGTGGGTGCCACCTTCTACAGCGTGGGCTGGTTCCTCATCGGGTGGGCGGTGGCCCGATCCGGCACGTTCAGCCTCGGCGACGGCGTCATGCTGATCATCGCCGCGCCGCTGCTGGGCCTGGGCGGTGCCCTGATCGGCTCGCTTCAGACGTTCGGCGCGATCTTCGTGCTGATCGCCGGCATCGGCATCGGCTACCGCTCCGGCCGCCTGATGCCCCGCGAAACCGTCCGCGACGCCGCCAGCGCCAGCCTAACCACCCCAAACCCCTAACCCTGGCCCTCCCTCCCTGGCCTCCCGCCCCTCTCTGGCCCTCGTTGATCATGGAGTTATTGCCCTTCGCGTCGGCGCGTCGGGGCAATAACTTCATGATCACCGGGGCGAGGGTGGGGGCGGCCGGCGGGGAGGGTTGGGTGGGGGTTGGCTGGTGGGGGGCCGTGAAGTTGCTGACAGTTGGCCTGCGGGGGTGGTCGGTTGGCGGCTTTCGTGGCAATCCTGGGGAACATGGCCGCCTCTCGCTCGCCGCTGTCGCGGCTGTTCACCGTGCTGCTCGCCGGCTTGCTGGCCGGGCTCGTCCTGGCACTGGCCGCGCTGCCGGGCAACCTGCTGCTCGGGTTCGCCGCCCGGTCCGCGATCGGCACGTACGCCGCACTGCCCGAGGCGTTGCGCACCCCCGCCACCCCGCAGCGGTCGTACCTCTACGCGAACGACGGCAAGACGCTGATCACGACGTTCTACGACGTGAACCGCACAGACGTCGCGCTGGCGGACATCGCTCCGGTGATGCGGCAGGCGATCGTGGCCGCCGAGGACCGGCGGTTCTACGACCACGGCGGCGCGGACGTGCGGGGCCTGCTCCGGGCGCTGGTGGCCAACGTCAAGGGCGGCGGCACCGAGCAGGGTGGCTCGACGCTCACCATGCAGTACGTCCGTAACGTCCTCAAGACCGACCCGACGCGCAGCGCCGAGGAGCGGGCCGCCGCCACGGACCCGACGGTGGGCCGCAAAGTCCAGGAGATCCGGTACGCGAGCGCGCTGGAGCAGAGCCTCGGCAAGGACGAGATCCTCAACCGGTACCTGAACATCGCCTACTTCGGCTCCGGCGCGTACGGGATCGCGGCGGCCAGCCAGCGCTACTTCGGCAAGCCTCCGGCGCGGCTGACCCTCGCCGAGTCGGCGCTGCTCGCCGGCCTGGTGCAGTCCCCCGACGCGTACAGCCCGATCGACGGGAACAAGGACGACGCGCTGGCCCGCCGGTCGTACGTGTTGGACTCGATGGCCGAAACCGGGGCGATCACCGTCGCGCAGGCAGCGCAGGCGAAGGCGGAGCCGCTGACCCTGCACCCCACCGCCCAGCCCAACGGCTGCACCGCCGTCTCCCAGGGTCACGACGGTTGGGGTTACTTCTGCGACTACCTGCGCCAGTGGTGGCTGACCCAGCCGGCGTTCGGGGCCACTGTCGCGGAGCGCGAGCAGGCGCTGCGCTCGGGTGGCTACACCGTCGTCACCACCCTGGACCCGAAGGTCCAGGCCACCGCGCAGCAGCAGGCCACCAAGGTCTACGGGTACGACAACAAGCGCGCCCTGCCGATCGCGGCCGTGCAGCCGGGCACCGGGCAGGTGCTGGCGATGGCGGTCAACCGGCACTACAGCCTGGCCGACAACCCGGCCGGGCAGGTCAACTACCCGAACACGGTCAACCCGCTGATCTCCGGTGGGCCAAGCGTCGACGGGTACCAGGCGGGTTCGACGTTCAAGCTGTTCACCATGCTCGCCGCGCTGGAGTCGGGCCGTACCCTCTCCACCGGCTTCGACGCGCCCGCCAAGCTGCCCACCCGGTACGCCGCCGAGGGCCCGGGAAGCTGTGACGGCCGCTGGTGCCCGGTCAACGCCAACCCGGACTGGATGGACGGGTACCGGATGATGTGGGACGGCTTCGGCCGCTCGGTGAACACCTACTTCGTCTGGCTGGCCGAGCAGGTCGGCGAGGACAAGGTGGTGGAGATGGCGCAGCGGCTCGGCATCACCTTCCGCGCCGACTCGGACGCCGCCTTCGCCAAGAACAACGCCGCGAACTGGGGTTCGTTCACCCTCGGCGTGGCCGCCACCACCCCGCTGGACCTGGCCAACGCGTACGCCACGGTGGCCGCCGAGGGCACCTACTGCACACCGGTGCCGGTGGTTTCGGTGACCGCCGCGAACGGCGAGAAGATGCCGGTCGGGCAGCCGTCCTGCAAGCGGGTCCTCGACGCCGACGTGGCCCGCGCCGCGACCGACGCCGCTCGGTGCCCGGTGGGCCAGCAGTCGCCGTACGGGCAGTGCAACGGCGGCACCGCCACCGCTGTGAACAGCATCCTCGACGGCCGGCCGGCCGCCGGTAAGACGGGCAGCTCGGAGGAGAACGCCACCGAGACGTTCGTCGGCTTCACCCCGCAGGTGGCGGTCGCCGGCATCGCCGCCAACCCGGACGACCCGACCGACTCGGTGGGTTCCGCCGTGCAGGCCAAGGTGATCGACGCGGTTGCCCGGGTCATCGCCACGGCCGTCAAGGGTCAGCCGGAGAAGGCGTTCACCGCACCCAGCCGCGAGTTGGCCGGCGAGCCCCGCCGTCCGGTCACGCGCGCCCCGGCCACTCCCGACCGCGAGCCCTCCCAGGATCCCCGCTCGGCCCTGCAACGCTGGCTCGACCGCCGGGGCTGATCGGCGCTCACGCCGCGCCCGGACGGCCACGCCTCTGCCACTGCCGGCGTCACGCGCGCCGTAGGGCTGCTGGCGTCACACGCGGCGAGGGCTGCTGGGCGCCACGCGCCGTGATGCTGCTGGCGCCGCGCGCGGCGAGGCCACTGCCATGGGGTTTCCCGGCAGTGGCCTCGGCGGCGAACTCGACCTGGTCGCCTCGAGTCAGCGCGAGGCTGCCGCGATCGCGGCGCGGACCTGCTGGGCGAAACCGGCGACGGTGAAGTCCGGGGCCAGGCTGTCGATCAGGATGAGGTCCGAGATCGCGTTGTTCGTCCGCAGCGGCAGGATGGCCTGGTACTCGGGCGAGTTGTACCAGCTCTCGGCGTCGGCGCGGGTGGGGAACTCGATCAGGACGACCGACCCCGGCCACGCGCCCTCGACCACGTCCACGTCGCCCTGGGCGAGCCACTTGCCGCCGTACGGGTGCACGGTGGCCTCGACCTGCTCCAGGTAGGTCAGCCCTGCCTCGTTCGGGACGCCACCCGGAATGCGCAGGTGGTTGATCAGGTAGGTGCTCATCGTGATCTCCAGTCGTCGAGCTTTTTAGATGACGCCCGTAATCTAACTGGCGAGCGCAGGTCGCGACAAGTTTTGGATTAGGTTCATCCTCTATAGTCGGGGGAGGTTGGTCGGTGAGCAGGTGAGAGGGGCGCGGCAGTGGGTCGGACATCACGTGCCGAGGCGGCGAGGCACCGCGAGGAAGTGGTGGCCGCCACCTCGAGACTGCTCCGTGAGCGTGGCGCGGCGGGAATGAGCGTCCAGGACATCATGGGTGCCGCAGGGCTGACCCACGGTGGGTTCTACAAGCAGTTCAGCTCGAAGGACGAACTGCTGGGCATCGCCGCCACGACGGCCTTCGGTGAGCTCCTGGCCCTGTTGGCTCAGCTCGGCGACGAGCTACCCGATGGGTCGGAAGCGTGGTCCGCGCTGCTGCGGCACTACCTGTCGCCGGAGCATCGCGACGCGCCCGGCACGGGATGTGCCAACACCGCGCTGGCCGCCGACGCCGCCCGGGCGTCCGCCGACAGCCCGCTCCGCACGTCGTACGTGGCCGGCGTGGAGGAGACCCTCAAGCGGCTGACGAACCTTGAGGACGCCCTCGGCCGAGGCGAGAACGAAGCCCGCCAACGGGCGATAGTCGACCTCGCGACGATGGTCGGTGCGCTCACGCTCGCCCGCGCGACGGGACAGACGCCCCTGTCGGAGGAGATCCTCCAGACCACACAGGAAGCCCTGTCGACGGCCGACCCGGTCAACGCTCCCGGCGGCGAGGGCGGTAGCTGCTGATCGTCGCGGGCAGGCCGCGCCGAATGATTCCGGCCCAGTCGGTGTCACCTCGCAGCACCGCCGCTGCGGTCTTGCGCGCCTGCTCGGCGGTGAAGTGCGGCGGCAGCATCAACTCGGCCGGGTCGACCAGCGCGTTGATCACCACTGGGCGGTCGGCGGCGAGCGCCCGGTCCCAGACGCCCGGCACCTGGTCGGGGTCGTCGACCAGCTCACCGTGCAGCCCGAGCACCTGCGCCCACTGGTGGTAGCCGATGTCCGGCAGTTGCTGGCTGTCCGGGAACATCGGCGTTCCCTCGCTGGAGCGTTGCTCCCAGCTGACGAACGCCAGATCCCGGTTGTTGAGCACCAGCACCACGAAACGCGGGTCGGCCCAGCCGCGCCAGTACTTGGCCACGGTGATGAGCTCGTTGACCCCGTTCATCTGCATCGCGCCGTCGCCGATCAGCGCCACGAGTGGCCGGTCCGGGTGGGAGAACTTCGCGCTCAACGCGTACGGCATGGCGCCGCCCATGGACAGCAGGGTGCCGGAGAGGCTGGCCAACATGCCGGGCCGGACCTGCACGTGCCGGGCGTACCAGGCGGTCGCGGTGCCGCAGTCCACGGCGAGCATCACGTCGTCGGGGAGCCGGTCGCTGAGGGTGCTGAACAGCAGTTGCGGGTTGACCGGGTCGGCGCTCTGCTCGGCCAGTTCCCGTTGCACCCGCCGCCAGGCCGAGGTGGCCTCGGCGATCTCCGCCCGCCAGGCGGTCGGCCCGGGGCCGGGGCCCAGCTCACGCAGCAGCGCCCGCAGGGTGGGCCGGGCGTCGCCGGTCAGGTTCACCTCGGTCGGGTACCGCAGCCCGAGTTGGGTGCCGTCCAGGTCGATCTGCACGGCACGGGCTTTCCCGGGCGGCGGATAGAACTCCGAGTACGGCATGTTGCTGCCCACGATCAGCAGCCTGTCGCAGTCGCTCATCAGCTTCCAGCTTGGTCGGCTACCGAGCAGGCCGATCGCTCCGGTCACCCACGGTTCCCGATGGTCCACGGCCGTGAAGCCGAGCAGCGCGGTGGCCACCCCGGCGCCGAGCCGATGGGCGATCTCCCGGACCTCGTCCTGCGCGCCGAGCGCGCCCTGACCGACCAGCATCGCGACCTTCTGCCCGCCGCGCAGCACCTCGGCGGCCCGGCGCAGGTCCCCCTCCGGCGGCACCGTCGGCGTGCTGCTCGGCACGTTGCTGGTGTGGTAGTAGCCGTGCGCGTACGGCGGCTCCGGAACGGCCGGCTCGTCCTGGAGGTCCGACGGGAGAACGAGAGCCGTGACGGTACGCCGGGCCAGCGCCGTGCGGCACGCCCGGTCGACCAGGTGGCGGACCTGCGCCGGATGGTCGAGCTGCGCCAGGAACGCCGCCGCCACGTCCTTGTAGAGGGCGAGCAGGTCGACCTCCTGGTAGTAGCCGCCGCCCTCAGCGGTGACCGCGGTGTGCCCGACCAGGGCGATCACGGGCTGGTGGTCGAGCTTGGCGTCGTACAGGCCGTTGAGCAGGTGGATCGCGCCCGGTCCGCTGGTCACCAGCGCGCAGCCCAGCGGCCCTCCGCCGTACTTGACGTGCGCGGAGGCCGCGAAGCCGGCGGTCTCCTCGTGCCGCACCTGGATGAACTGGGCGCGCCCGCCGGTGCGTTGCAGCGCGGAGGTGAGGCCGTTGATGCCGTCGCCGGGGTAGCCGAAGTAGCGGTGCACTCCCCAACTGCTCAGGCGGGAGACGATGTGGTCCGCGACGGTCGGGCGGCGGGGCAGGGTGCCCGCTTCGCCCGGCGAGGTGTGGTCCGCGCTCACCTGACTGGTCCTTCCCGTCGAGTCCGACACTCGGCCGGCCATTCCCGTTCTTCACCGGACAAAACACCCTGCCGGGCGGGCGTCGGAGCGCGAGGTTCGCCGTCCGGCAGAATCGTCGGGTGCCCGTCCACCAGATCACCGACCCCGACGACGACCGGATCGCCGACTACCGCGCGCTCACCGACGTCGAGCTGCGCACCCGCTGGGAGCCGCCGCACGGCCTCTTCATCGCCGAGGGGGAGTTGGTGCTGCGTCGGGCGCTGCGCGCCGGATACCCGGCCCGGTCGTACCTGGTCGACGCCAAGCGCATCGACCAGCTCGCCGACCTGGACACCGGGGACGCGCCCGTGTACGCGGCCACCCAGGACGTGCTGCAACGGGCCACCGGCTTCCACGTACACCGGGGGGTGCTGGCGTCGTTCCACCGCCGGCCGCTGCCGACGGCGGCCGAGGTGCTCGCCGCCGCGCGCCGGGTGGTGATCCTGGAGGACGTCAACAACCACACCAATCTTGGCGCGATCTTCCGGGCGGTCGCTGCGCTCGGCGTGGACGCCGTGCTGCTCTCGCCGAGCTGCGCCGACCCGCTCTACCGGCGCAGCGTCCGGGTCAGCATGGGTGAGGTGTTCGCCGTGCCGTACGCGAAGCTGGACCCCTGGCCGGACGCGCTCGCCGAGGTCCAGGCGGCCGGGTTCGCCGTGCTGGCGATGACCCCGGCACCGGACGCGGTGCCGATCCAGCGTCTCGACGCCGCCCAGCGGGCCCGTTCGGCGCTGCTGCTCGGTGCCGAGGGTGCCGGGCTGACCCGGGCCGCGATGGACGCCGCCGACGCCCGCGTGGTCATCCCGATGCGCCGCGGCGTCGACTCACTCAACGTCGCCGCCGCCACCGCTGTCGCATGCTGGGAGTTGAGCCGCGACGACCCTTGGTGACGCTCGTCGGCAATTGTCGAGATCTGGCGTAACGGAGGGTAGCGTGTCGGCCGTGTTCCCTACCGTCCGTGAGGTCCTCGCCCTGGACCCGGTCCGCCACGGTACGCCGCGCGTGGTCGCCGGGAACGCCGGGCTGGACGGTCCGGTCCGCTGGGTGCACGTCGCCGAGGTGCCCGACATCGCCACCCTGCTCGGCGGCGGCGAACTGGTGCTCACCACCGGGATCGGGCTGCCCGGCGACGACGCGGGACTGCGCGCGTTCATCGGCGACCTCGCCGATGTCGGCGTCTCCGGGCTCGTCGTCGAGCTGGGCCGCCGCTACGGCAGCGGCGTGCCCCGGGTGATGATCGCCGCCGCCGAACGGCGCGGACTGCCGCTGGTCGAGCTGCGCCGGGCAACCCCGTTCGTGCGGATCACCGAGGCGGTGCACGCGCTCATCGTCGACGCGCAGCTCACCGAACTGCGCGCCACCGAGGAGATCCACCAGCGGTTCACCGACCTCTCCGTCGAGGGCGCCGACGCCGCCGAGGTGATCCGGCAGGCCGCCGACCTGTCCGGCTGCCCGGTGGTGCTGGAGAACCTGTCCCGGCAGGTCCTCGGGTACGACCCGGCGGGGGAGAGCGCCGAGCTGCTGCTGGACGGCTGGGAGCAGCACTCCCGACGGATCCGTCCGGCCGGGCGGACGGCGTACGACCCGGACAGCGGCTGGCTGGTGACGGTCGTCGGCGCCCGGGGGCAGGACTGGGGGCGGCTGCTGCTGCGCTGGCCGGCCACCGGGGACCTGCCCACCCAACGGGCCGGCGAGTCGACGCCGCCGGACGCCCGACCACCCACCCGGCTCACCATCCTGATCGAGCGGGCCGCGTCCACCCTCGCGCTGGGCCGGCTGATCCGCCGCGACGCCGAAGGGCTGGAACGGCAGATCCACCGCACCCTGCTCACCGCTCTGCTCGACCACTCCCGGCCGGTGGACGAGGTCGCGCTGCGCGCCAAGGCGCTCGGTGTGGTGCTCGACCGCCGGCACCTCGTCGGGGTGATGGTCCGGCACCGCGCCGACGACCCCGTCGGCGAGGGCGGCCCCGAGGCCGGCCAGGCCCGGCTGCGGGACCTGTCCGAGGCCGTCGGCCAGGCACTGCGGGAGGCGAAGCTGACCGCGCTGACCAGCGCCGTCGACGACAACGCGGTGGGCGCGCTGCTGGCCCTGCCGGACCCGGCCGCCGAGGACCGCGCGCTGTCCGCGTTCGCCGGAGCACTTCGTCGGGTACGCCTCGACGGCGCGGTCCGCGCGACGTCCGGCACCGAGCCGACGCGGGCGGCATCGGTCGTCGAGGTGTCCCGGGCGGTCCCCAGCTCCGAGGTGTCCCGGGCGGCTTTCGGCGGCGAGGGCGCCCGGGTGGCGAACGATCCGGCCCGCACCGCCGGTGGTGCGCCGGGCGGATTGATCGTGGCGGCCGGGTCCGGGGTGGGCAGCCTGCGGGAGGCACGGCGGTCGCTGGTCGAGGCGCGACAGATCGCCGAGGCGGCCCGACGGGACCGGCGTGACCTGCCGGTCTTCCGGCTGCCGCACGTCGGGCTGGCCGGGCTGCTGCACCTGCTGCGTGACGAGCCCCGGTTGCAGACGTTCGTGGAGCGGGAACTCGGCGCGTTGCTGGAGTACGACGCCCGGCACCCCCGAGAGCGGCTGCTGGACACCCTGCGCGCGTACCTGGAGCAGGGGCGCAACAAGACCGCCGGCGCTGCCGCCGCCCACCTGTCCCGGCCGGCCTTCTACGAGCGCCTGGCCCGCATCGCCCGCATCCTCGACGCAGACCTGGATTCGGTGGAAACCAGCCTCTCCCTACACGTGGCACTCCTGGCACTGGAGGCGGTCCGCACCCCCTGACCCCGGTCCAGCCCTCCGCCTGCGTTGATCATGAAGTTGTTGCCGTGACTCGCCGGCGCGAGTGGCAATAACTTCATGATCAACGGGGGGAGTGGGGGTCAGGCGGTTAGGTCCGTCAGGGCCTTCGCGTAGGTGGGGGGGATGTGGTTGGGGCCGCCGGGGGTGAAGACGTCGGAGGTGGCCACCGCGGACCAGGCGGTTGCCGGGACGGCGTCCACCAGGGCTCGGATCACCGGGGCATCGCGCCACTGGTCCTGCTCGGCGAGCAGACCAAGGGCCACCACCGATTCCTCGACCTCGCCCACGCACTCGAACGGCTTGTGCCCGTCCACGCCCAGCAGCTCGCGGTAGCCGGGAATCTGCTCCGGGTCGGCGAGCAGGTCGCCGCCGAAGATGTGGGTGACCCGCTCGCGCGGCATGAACGGCGCCATCGCCAGGAAGACGAAGCGGCACTTCGGGCAGTCACGGCACCAGCGCTCGCTCGCGTCGCGCAGCTTGAACGCGGCGTTGCAACTGGTCACCACGTCGTCGTACCGGGTGAACTCGGCGAACAGCCGGGCGATGTGCAGCTCGGACAGCGAGCGCAGCAGCGAAAAGTACGGCTCGGTCAGGCCGGCGTGCTCGGCCAGCGCGGCCCGCAGCAGCCCTTCGGCCTCGACGCCCTTGGACCACTGGTGGTTGATCTCGTGGCCGTCCCAGATGAGGTTCGGGTCGGACGCGGAGCGCTCGTTGGACATCACCACCGGGCCGAGCCCGTGCAGCACGGCGGTGGCCACCGCGATCAGCGAGTTGATGGCGGTGACCGGGATGTGCCCGTTCAGCGCGCCGGCCGCGTTCAGGTCGAACAGCACCGGGTCGATCCGCCGCCGAGCGGCCAGCGGGGTCAACCCGGACGCCTCGTTGACCGAGACGATCACGTGGTTCGGGTTGACCGAGAACGGCACCGGGTCCAGCTCGGCGCGGCGCAGAGCCTCCAGGCTGACGATCGAGTCCTTCCCGCCGCCGACGGCGGAGAGGGGACGACGGTCGGAGTTGTCGTACACCCGTGGCGTCTCCGGGGAGCCGGCCGGCACCTCCGGGCGCAGCTGGAGCACGTGCGGCAGCTGGTTGCGGTACGCGTACTCGGCGAGGCCCTTGGTGTAGACGGCCGTGACGTAGTCGACGGTGGCCGCGCCCAGCGGCGCCGGCAGCACCAGGCGGGGCGGTGCGGCGGCCTTGTAGTAGCTGACCCCGGCCACTACGTGCAGCAGTTCGAGGACCCGGCCGAGGGTGGCGACCGTCTCGTCCGACGGCGGCTCCGCCGGCAGCGGAAGGGTGATCACCTCGGTGAAGCGTTGCTCACCGGCCGGGCCGGTCAACGCGTAGTCGAACAACACCTCGCCGGTGGCGAAGTCGATCGAGTAGGACGGGAAGGTAAAGGCATCCATCCGCCGGAGCTGCTCGTTGGGCACACGCCATACTAGGCCCTGGTTCGTCCGGCCGTGTCCGGACCGGGCCCGCCCTGCCGCCGCCGCGACCCCGAGGAGAGCCCCAGTGCGCCTGTCTGACCTGCGCGGACGTACCGTCGCCGTCTGGGGCACCGGCCGGGAGGGTCGGGCCGCTGTGACCGCGATCGCCGCGCACGGCCCGGCCGAGCTGGTCGCCGTCGACGACAGCGCGAACTTCCTCTCGCTGCCCTGGGACGGACTGCTGGCCGAGGCGGCGCCGCTGGTCACCGGCGAGGCGGGCTTCGACCGGCTGGCCGCCGCCGACGTGGTGGTCCGCTCGCCGGGTGTGCCGCAGACCCACCCGTGGATGGTCGAGCTGCGCCGACGCGGTGTGCCGGTCACCCAGGGCACCGCCCTGTGGATGGCCGACCACGCCGTGCGCACCGTCGGGGTCACCGGCAGCAAGGGCAAGAGCACCACGTCCAGCCTGATCAGTCACCTGCTCACCGCGACGGGCCGGCCGAACGTCTTCGGCGGCAACATCGGCGTGCCCACTCTGGACCTGCCGGAGGCCGAGCTGTACGTGCTGGAGCTGTCCAGCTACCAGTGCAGCGACCTCACCGATTCGCCCCGGGTGGCGGTGGTCACCGCGCTCTTCCCCGAGCACCTGGACGCGCACGGCGGGGAGCGGGAGTACTACCGCGACAAGCTCAACCTGCTCGCCCACGACCCGCGAACGATCGTGGTCAACGGCGGTGACTCCCGGCTCGCCGCGGAGCTGGGGGAGCTGCCGGCGGTGCGGGCCGGTCGCCCCGACACCACCCACGTCGCCACCGGCTCGGACGGCACCCCGTGGTTCCACCTCGGCGACCAGCCGCTCTTCCCGCGCGCCGTGCTGCCGCTGGTCGGCCGCCACAACGAGGGCAACCTGTGTGTCGCCCTCGCGGTGCTCGACGCGCTCGGCATCGACGTGGTGGCCGTGAAGGACAGCCTCGCCATCGCGGTCGCCGAGTTCCAGGGGCTGGCCCACCGGCTCACCGAGATCACCGACCCGTCCGGGTTGACCTTCGTCGACGACACCCTGGCCACCAGCCCGTACGCGGCCATGCACGCGATCGACGCGTACGACGGTCGGCCGTTGACGGTGATCGTGGGCGGTGCCGACCGTGGCCTGGACTACGGCCCGCTCCGCGATCATCTGGCCGAACGGGAACTCAACATCATCGGAATCCCGGACAGCGGGTCGCGGATCGTGGCGGCGCTCGCCGGGCTGCCCGGCGTGCACTGTGAGGTCGTCGATGACCTGACGGCCGCCGTCCGGCAGGCTCGCAAGCTCACCCCCGCCGACGGCGTCGTCCTGCTGTCACCGGCCGCGCCCAGCTACGGCCGGTATCGCAACTTCGAGCATCGCTCGGAGGCGTTCCTGGAGGCCATCGAGGAGACCTCGGCTCACTGACGGCCGCGATCACCACCGACCCGCCATCGGGCGATCGTCCCGACCCCGCCACGAGCCCGGTGGAGGAAACGCATGGTCAGCTTCGCTGCGGTCGCCCTTCCGACGTGCGAACCGGGCTTCCGCCCCGAGGCCGTCGCCGACGAGATCCATGGCTGGGTTTCCTCGTCCCCGATGCGTGCGCTCGTCGCCGAGTACGGCAGCGCGTTGCCGTCGGTCGGCGTCGGTGAGCTTCTGGCCTGGCTGGATGCCTTCTCCGAGACGCACTGGGACTTCCGCAAGCACGGCAAGGTCGAGCGCGACCAGGTGACGGCGCCGAACTTCGACCACGCCCAGGTCGATCTCATCCGCGCCGCGGCGACCGCCCTGCGTCTCGTCAACGCGGACCGCCCCCCGCTTTCGGCGTACGACCGCCTGCTCGTCCTGGGCGGTCTTGGCCGTTCCTGCCTGCAACGCACCGAGTACGCCGCCCGGTTGATCCGCGATCGCATCGTCGTCGTCCCCGAGTTGGCCGCGCTCGGCAGCTTCCGCCCGCTCACCGAGGCGGAGACTGCCGTTCCCGGGCTCGCCGGCTGCCAGTACGAGGTCGACGCGTTGGACGCCGGCGTACGGATCGGGTTCGGTCTCGACGCCCCCACGGTGTCGGAATCGTCCGACGAAGCCGTGACGCACCGGTCCTGGCAGGTGGGCACGTACCGCGCCGTCGGAGGGCCCGAGGTGTACGTCCTCGCGGCGCCGTCCAGCGAGCCGGAATCACGCCGCGCCAACACACCGGACACGTACCGGTTCTGGGCTGACCGGTTCAACGTCCGGGCGACCGACCGGATCCTCGTCGTCACCTCCCCGATCTACGTGCCCTTTCAACACAGCGACGCGATCCGCATGATCGCGACGCGGTATGGATGTGGGATCGACACCATCGGCTTCGACCCCGACCGGGCCACAACTCCGTCAGCTGCCGGGGCCACCGATCCGGACCGGTACCTACAGGAGATCCGGTCCGGAATCGTGTCGATGCGACGCCTGCACGACACACTCGCCGGGAGCATCGCGGCGTGACCGCACCTGCCGCCCTGCCGCGGCGGGGCGGTTGTGATCGGTGTCTACCCTGACCGCACCGGCGGATTGGGGGAGTTCGATGGCCCGTGACATGGTCCGTCGAGGGTTCAGGGGACGCGGCAGCGCCTCCGACGGCTTCGCCCGTCTGGTGGCGCACACCGATCCGGTGGCGTTGGTCGGCATCACGCTGTCGGTCACGCTCAGCGTCATGCTCGACCTCAGTAACGCCGCCTCCGGCGTGGAGTCGCTGCTGGCCGGTCTGATGGGCATCACCATCTCGCTGCTGGTGGACTCGCTGGCCCGTGCGGAGCGACGGTTTCACCTGCGGACGTTGCTGGACGGCCCACCATGGCTCGTCCGCACCACCACCGAACTCGCCGGGGCCATGCGTGAGGCGGCGGAGCAGCATGCGGGCACCCGCGTCGCGACGGAGGCGCAGCGGCGCTACGAGCAGTTCCGGTTGGAGGCCGAGCAACTCGCGGAGGGGCGGATCATCCGGCGCGGCGACGAGGACGAGGACCTGGTCGGCGCGACCCAGGGCTGCGTACGTCGACTGGACGCGCTGACCAATGTGATGCCCCGGGCGAGCGGCGAGTTGAGCTGGTGGCGCAGTGAGATCGGCCGGCGCTACTGGGAGGTGAACCGTGCCGCTCTTGAGCGGGGCGTCCAGATCACCCGGGTCTTCGTCTACGTCACGCTGACCGACGAGCTGTCGGCCCTGGTCGAGAAGCAGCGCCAGGCAGGAGTGCGGGTGGGCCTCCTGCCGCACGGTGTGGTCAGCCCACACCTGTACGTCAATCTGGCAGTCTGGGACGGGTCGAGCTGCTGGGAGGCCCGAATGACCGCGCACGGCGAGATCGGCGAGAATCAGTTCTCGGTCAACCGGGCGGACGTCGCCCGGCTCACCCGCGTGTTCGACCTCTGCGCGAACGCCGCGACCTTCCAGTCCTGACGGCCCCACCAGGGCGGAGATGGGTGAGCTATGACGTGGAGTGCGGTCCTGCTGGTGACAGCCGTGGTCTGGGCGGTCAGCGTGATCCGCTCGGTCCGACTCCGGGCCCTGGTCTACAGCCTTCCGCTGCCGATGACGCTCGCTCTCGTCACCACCGGCTACCGGGTGGACGGCGCGCAGTTGCTCGGCGTGCTCGGGCTCAACCTCTTCTTCGTCACCGTGGCCCTCACCCACCTGCGGCTGCGCTGGCCGATTCTGCTCGCCGACGGCGCGGGGGTCGGCGTGTACGTGGCGCTGAGTGCCGGGCTGCTGGCCGTCCCCGTCCCGTTCGAGGCGGCCCTGGCCGGCCTGCTGGTGCTCTGGATGGCGGCCATGCTGCTGCTGCGCCCACGTGCCCGGCGGTCGGCAAAAGCCGGTGTTCCGGCGCAAGCCCCTACGCCGACGGAAGCCGGCACCGCAGCCGAAGCCGGCACCGCAGCCGAAGCTGGCACCACGACCGAAGCTCGTCCGGACGGGCTGCCGGCGTTGCTCAAGCTGGTGGTCATCTTCGTCGGGGCGATCCTCACCGCGCTGCTCGGCGCGGTGCTGCGGGGCATGGTGGTGACGTTCCCCTACTCGGGGGTGCTGGTCGCCGTCGAGGCCCGCCGCCAGCTGCACGAGTTCAGTCGGCACTTCGCCCGCAACAGCCTCGCGTTGATCGGTTTCCTCACCGCCTACCACTACCTTCAGGACGTGTCGTCGGCCGTGGCGCTGGGCGGCGGCTGGGCGGCCTTCGCGTTGGTCGCGGTCGCCCTGCACCTACCGCTGCGTCCCCGACCGGCCGCCCCGAACGCCACCGCGCCGACCCCCACCGCGGCGCCGCCTGCTCCGCCCGCTGCTGGCCCGAAGCCCGCCCAACCACCGTCGGGCAGTCCGGCTCGACCCGACCCGGAGCGGGGCCCGGATCCTGCCGCGTCGACCGGCGGCGGCCCCACCAGGGGACGTGCCCGTCCGGGTAGCCGGCCCCTCCGCCCGGCGGAGCCACCCCCTGTCCGTTGAGGACTATCGCGTCCTGCTCAGGAGGACGGCAGGTCGGGAAGTCCTCCTACCGCGCGGCCGCGACCAGGTCCGCGATTCGGGCGAGGGGCTCGGCGTAGGCGGGCCAGTCGAGGCCGTCGACGCTGAGCGTGGGGCGTCGACGGACGCCGTCCACGGCACCCGCGCGCACGATCGAGGCCAGCAGGTCGTACGACCATGCCGGCTGGAGCAGCGCACGAAGCTCGGGCACGTCGGGTCGGAGCAGTGCCAGCGCGCCGACGAGTGCGGCGGCGGCCCAGTTGGAGGTGCCGCCGACGAGCAGCGCGTCCGCGCCCACCACGCACCGGATCCGCTCGCCCGAGGCGACCACCTGAGCGACCAGCTCCGCCGGCAGCCGGCCCATGCCCAGCTCGTTGCCGCCGTCGCCGATCCCGATCCGGAAGGCCGACCCAGCACTGTAGAGCCGTTCCAGGGGTGCCGTGTGCGCGCCGATGTCCTCGCCGCGCATGTTGCGGGGCCGCCCGTCGACGCTCGGCCCGACCCGTTCGCAGGCGATGAGGTGGGTCAGTTGGCCGTACCGGGGCAGGGCGGCGGCGGCCCACTCGTCGTACCCCCGCAGTGGTGCGACGTCCACCGCTAGGCCCGTTGCGGCGGCGGCGACGGCCGCCTCGACCACCGGCGCGCAGGGTTCGTCGGTGATCAGCCGGCACCGGCCGCCGAGGAGGCGCAGAGCGGCGGCGATCTGGGCCGCGCCGAGCGGGCCGTCGGTCTCCGCGGCGGGCGGTTCGGCGCCCGGGATGAAGAACCCGGTGAACACCGCGGCATCCGGGGTGCCGGTGGCGAGCGACCGGGCGGCGGCGAACAGTCCACCCGCCGCCGGTACGGCCAGCGCCTCGCTGCCCCGGCCCACCTCGCGGGCGGCGACCCGCTCCAGCTCGGCGATCGTCAGCTCGATCCGCACCGCGCGCCTCCCCACCGACTGTCGACGTCCCAGGGTATCGATGCCGGGCACGGTACGGATCGAGTGGCGATCAGCCGTGTGCACTGCGGTTAAGAGCTGCGATATGTCGGATAGACGCCGCAATCCGTTGCGTGCTGTCAGGCCGGCACCCCTGTTGCGCTACAGACTGCCAGTTGTCCCCGCCGGCCTCCGGGTGGGAGCGTGCGGTTAATTCACGTACGCCGTCGAAGGGTTTTGCCCGATGAGCGATGACCTGTTGGCCCGGCACCGGGCCGTGCTTCCCTCCTGGATGCCGCTGTACTACGCCGAGCCGATCGAGCTGGTCTCCGGTTCGGGCCGCCGGGTCACCGACGCCCAGGGGCGCAGCTACCTGGACTTCTTCGGCGGTGTGCTGACCAACATGATCGGTTACGACATCCCAGAGATCCGGGAGGCGGTCGAGCGGCAGCTCGCCACCGGCATCGCGCACACCTCGACGCTCTATCTGATCCGGCAGCAGGTCGAGTTGGCCGAGAAGATCGCGCAGCGCTCCGGCATCCCCGACGCGCGGGTGTTCTTCACCAACTCGGGCACCGAGGCGAACGAGGCGGCGCTGTTGGTGGCCACCAACTACCGCCGCTCGCACCAGGTCCTGGCCGTGCGCAACAGTTACCACGGCCGGTCGTACGCGGCGATGGGCGTCACCGGCAACCGCACCTGGTCGGCCAGCGCCCTCAACCCGCTCCAGGTGGCCTGGCTGCACTCCGGTGACCGGGTGCGTGGTCTGCTGTCCCGGCTGAGCGCCGGGGAGCAGGTCGACGCGGCGGTGGACGACCTGCGTGAGGTGCTGGCCACCCAGACCTCCGGTGACGTGGCCGCGTTGATCGCCGAGCCGATCCAGGGGGTGGGTGGTTTCGTGCATCCGCCGGACGGGCTCTTCGCGGGCTGGAAGAAGGTCCTCGACGAGCACGGCATCCTGTTCATCGCCGACGAGGTGCAGACCGGTTGGGGGCGTACCGGGGAGCACTTCTGGGGCTACCAGGCGCACGGCGTCACCCCCGATCTGCTGACCTTCGCCAAGGGTGTCGGCAACGGGTTCGCCCTGGCTGGGGTGGTCGGTCGGGCCGAGGTGCTCCAGGCGGTACCGGGGATCAGCTTCTCCACGTTCGGCGGCAACCCGATCTCGACGGCGGCCGGTAACGCGGTGCTCGACTACCTGATCGCGCACGACCTCCAGGCGAACGCGGCCCGCGTCGGCGCGATCCTCGCCGACGGCCTGCGGTCCGCCGTGGGCGGTCTCGACTGCGTCGCGGAGGTACGCGGAAAAGGGCTGATGCTCGGCGTCGAGTTCGTCCGGCCGGGCACCAGCGAGCCGGACCCGGCGCTGACCAACCAGGTGTTCGAGGCATGCCGTGCCGGTGGTCTGCTCGCCGGCAAGGGCGGCCTCTACGGCAACGTCCTGCGGATGGGTCCACCGTTGACACTGACCGAGGAGGAGGCCCGCGAGGGCCTGGCGATCCTCGTCGACGCGATCCGCTCGTCGGCGGGGGTGGCGGCATGAGCATCGGGCACTTCGTCGACGGCAAGCGGGTGGGTGGCACGTCCGAGCGGCGCGGTGACGTGTTCGATCCCGCGACGGGTCGACGTACCGCCGAGGTGGAGCTGGCCTCGGCGGCGGACGTCGACGTCGCGGTGCAGGCTGCCTCCCGCGCGGCCCGCGCCTGGCGGGACGCGTCGCTGGCGAAGCGGTCGGCGGTGCTGTTCGCGTTCCGCGAGCTGGTGCACGCCCGCCGGGACCGTCTCGCCGAGGTGATCACCGCCGAGCACGGCAAGGTGCTCGCCGACGCCGCCGGCGAGGTGCAGCGCGGCCTGGAGGTCATCGAGTACGCCTGCGGCCTGCCCTCGGCGCTGCGCGGCGCCTTCAGTGAGAACGTCTCCACCGAGGTCGACTCGTACACGATCCGGCAGCCGCTCGGTGTGGTCGCGGTGATCTCCCCGTTCAACTTCCCGGTGATGGTGCCGTTGTGGTTCGTGCCGGTGGCGGTGGCCTGCGGCAACGCGGTGGTGCTCAAGCCGAGCGAGAAGGACCCGAGCGCGGCGCTGCTGCTGGCGGAGTGGTTCGCCGAGGCCGGCCTGCCCGACGGGGTGCTCAACGTCGTCAACGGCGACAAGGAGGCGGTCGACGCGCTGCTGGACCACCCGGAGGTGCGGTCGGTGTCGTTCGTCGGCTCCACCCCGATCGCCCGGTACGTCTACCAACGTGGCACGACTGTCGGTAAGCGGGTGCAGGCGCTCGGCGGGGCGAAGAACCACATGGTGGTGCTCCCCGACGCCGACCTGGACCTGGCCGCCGACGCTGCCGTCAACGCCGGGTTCGGCTCGGCGGGGGAGCGGTGCATGGCCATCTCGGTGCTGGTGGCGGTGGAGCCGGTCGCGGACGCGCTGGTCGAGCGGATCGCCGCGCGGATGGCCGGGCTGCGTACCGGTGACGGCCGGCGGGGCTGCGACATGGGCCCGCTGGTCACCGCCGCGCACGCGGCGAAGGTGCGCTCCTACGTGGACGCCGGGGTGACCGCCGGAGCGGTGCCGGTCGTCGACGGTCGGGACGTGACACCCGACGGCGACCCGGAGGGTTTCTGGCTCGGCCCGACGCTGTTCGACCGGGTGACCCCGCAGATGTCGATCTACACCGACGAGATCTTCGGGCCGGTGCTCAGCGTGGTCCGGGTCGGCTCGTACGACGAGGCGGTCGAGCTGGTCAACGCCAGCCCGTACGGCAACGGCACGGCGATCTTCACCAACGACGGCGGCGCCGCCCGGCGCTACCAGCACGAGGTGGAGGTCGGCATGGTCGGCATCAACGTGCCGATCCCGGTGCCGATGGCGTACCACTCGTTCGGCGGCTGGAAGTCGTCGCTCTTCGGTGACCTGCACGCGCACGGCGAGGACGGCGTGCGCTTCTTCACCCGGGGCAAGGTCGTCACCAGCCGCTGGCTGGACCCGCGCCACGGCGGGGTCAACCTCGGGTTCCCCACCCAGACCTGAGCAGTCGCAGCAGGCTCGCCCCGGCCAGGTACGCCAGCAGCGCCGGGGCGGGCATGCCGAGCGGCTCCGCGGCGAGTTTCGGGGTCGCGCTGTTGAGCATCAGGGCGACCACCACGGCGGCGTAGCCGGCCACGGTCAACACCGTGCGGGTCGCGGTGCCCCGGCCGGCCCGGCGCCCGGTGCGGTGCCGGCTGCTGCGAGCCTCCACCGGCCCAAAGATGGCCACCAGCACCGCCAGGACGACCGCGAGCAGCAGCAGCCAGGGCACCCGCCACGCCCACCAGGCCGTCGAGCCGACCACCGGTGTGGGCAGGGTCCCCGTCGCGTCGAGCAGCCCGATCAGCAGGATTGCGGCGGTCAGGTGCCAGAGGAAGACGGTCAGCACCACCAGGTTGACCCCGATCACCAGCTGCCACGGGCGGGTGTGGCGCAGCAGGCGCTCCGCGGGGCCACGCAGCAGCAGGATCAGGCCGAGCTGGGCGGCGGCGACGGCCAGTAGCGCGAGACTGGGCGGCCCGGCGTTGTCCAGCCTCTCGCCGGGCACGTTCAGCATGGCCACCGGCCAGGGGCCGGGCACGGTGAGCAGCAGCAGCGCGGCCAGCCCTCCGGCCAGGAACACCACGCCGGCCCGGCGAGAGGTCGGCAGCCGGCGCCGACGTACCCCCGGATGCTCGCCCGCCGACGGACCGGCGGCGTCGGTCGGCGGATGGGCGGCGGCTCCACCGGCAGCCGGCGGGTCGGCCGCTGCCGGCCGGGTGTCGTACCAGGCGAAGCCGAGCTGGTGCACCGCCAGCCAGCCGAACAGGTAGTTGCCGAAGCTCAGCTCCACCGGCCCGGTCAGCCGGCCCAGGTCACCGAGGCCCACCAGGGCGACCAGCACCAGCGGGACGGCCAGGCCGAAGCGGCGGTGCAGCGCGTACATCGGCGGGGTGAGCGCGACCACCGCGAGGTAGGCGACCAGGAACCAGAGCGGGATGGTGGCGAACCAGACCACCTCGCGGATCCGGGTGGGGTCGGTGTCGAGCAGCCGGGCCAGCGCGGCGGCGCCGCCGAGCACCAGGACCAGCACGCTGGTGGGGCGGACCAGTCGGGCGCTGCGGTCGAGCAGCCAGCCGGCGGCGTCGCCGCCCCGGGAGCGCAGGCGGGTCAGCGAGGCCGCGTTGGCGTAGCCGCCGACCAGGAAGAAGACCGGCATCACCTGGGCCACCCAGGTCAGCGGGTACGCCCACGGCAGGTTGCTGAGCGCGGAGCGCCCGGTGGGCATACCGCCGTCGTCCCGCACGATCACCGCGACGCCCCAGTGTCCGAGAACGACCATGGTGATGGCGAGCGCGCGGAGTAGATCGACGTACCGCTCCCGACCGGCCGGGGTGCGCTCGGCGAACTGGCGCAGGCGGCCCATCGCCTCAGGCTATGCGACCTGGCGGTGGCCGGTGGTGATAACGGTTCGGCCCTCGGGGGTTGAAGTCCACGCGCCGCTGCCGTAGAAATTCTTCAGTAACTTTGAGCTGAGTGAAGACAAGCAACAAACCCCCGTGCCTCGCGAGACGGACGCCTTCCCCCACCACCCGGCGACCGCCCGACCCGAACCGAGGAGACCTTATGAACAGGCGTGACATCCTGCGGCGCAGCGCCGCCGCCGGCCTGCTGGCGACCCCCGCCGCCGGCCTGCTCGCCGGCTGCGCCACCGGCGGCGGCGACAACGACGACAGCGCCACCTACAAGGGCACCAAGAGCGAGCAGAACCCGCTCGGCGTCAAGGAGGATGCTCCGCTCGAGGTGGTGATCTTCGGCGGCGGGTTCGGCGAGGAGTACGCCAAGGCCCACGAGGCCATGTACACCGAGAGGTATCCGAAGGCGAAGATCAAGCACTCCGCCACGCAGGAGATCAGCAAGACCCTCCAGCCTCGCTTCGTCGACGGCACCCCGCCGGACGTGGTCAACAACTCCGGCGCCAGCCAGATCGACTTCAACGGCCTGGTCAGCCAGAACGCCATCGCCGACCTGGGCGAGCTGCTCGCCGCGCCGAGCCTCGACGTGCCCGGCAAGACGGTCAAGGACACCCTGCTGCCCGGCGCGGTCGAGGTCGGGTCGTACGACGGTAAGTTCCTGGTGCTCAACTACACCTACACCGCCTACGGCATCTGGTACTCCGACAAGCTCCTCAGCGAGCGCAGGTGGGAGTACGCCAAGACCTGGGACGACCACATCGCGCTCTGCAAGCAGATCAAGGCCGCCGGCATCGCCCCCTGGACGTACGCCGGGCTGCACCCGCGCTACATGAGCTGGCCGGTCATCGCCACCGCCATCAAGCTCGGTGGCCCGTCCGTGGCGACCGCCATCGACAACCTGGAGCCGAACGCCTGGAAGTCCGACTCGATGAAGACCGCCGCCGACGCGTGGCACCAGATCGTGAAGGACAAGTTCATCCTGGAGGGGTCCTCGGGGCTCGACCACAAGCAGTCACAGACCGCGTGGTGCCAGGGCAAGGCCGCCTTCATCTCCTGCGGCTCGTGGCTGGAGAGTGAGCAGTCCGACGTCACCCCGGCCGGGTTCAACATGACCATCGCGCCGACGCCGAGCCTGGGCAGCGGCGACAAGCTGCCGTTCGAGGCGATCCGGGGCACCGCCGGCGAGCCGTTCATGGTGCCGGCCAAGGCCCGCAACGTCGCCGGTGGCCTGGAGTACTTCCGGACCATGCTCTCCCGCAAGGGCGCACAGGACTTCACCCGGAAGGTCGCCAGCCTCACCGTGGTCGCCGGCGCCACCGAGGGCGTCGAGCTGCCGTACGGGCTGAACAGCGTGGTCAAGGCGCTCGACGCGTCCGGCGCCAACGGCTTCAACTGGGTCTACAACAACTACTACCGCAAGCTGGAGCGCAACCTCGTCGACGCCGCGTGTGGCGAGTTCTTCAGCGGCCGGATCGGCCCGGCGGAGTTCCTCGACCAGTGCCAGAAGGGCGCCGACTCGATCGCCCAGGACAGCTCGATCAAGAAGTACAAGCGAGCGGCCTGACCGCCCGGCCGGTGGGGGACCTCCGCCCTCACCGGCCGCACTCCGGGGAAAGGTCCTCACCGTGAGACATGGCAAGTGGCCGCTGATCGTCACCTTCCTGGTGCCGCCGGTGCTGCTCTACGTCATCTTCGTCGTCTCGCCGTACCTGCAGGCGTTCCAGATCTCCACCACCGACTGGCTCGGCTACTCGGCGGACGCCAACCAGGTCGGCCTGGCGAACTTCAAGACCCTGTGGCACGACGACTACGTCTGGAACGCGCTGAAGAACAACGCGATCCTGCTGGGCCTGGTGCCGGTGCTGACCATCGTGCTCGGGCTCTTCTTCGCCACCATGCTCGCCATGGGCGGGCGCAAGGGCCGCGCCGGTGTGACAGGGGTACGCGGCGGCGCGCTCTACCGCACCGTGTACTTCTTCCCGCAGGTGCTCTCCGTGGTGATCATCGCGCTGCTCTGGAAGGAGGTGTACCACCCGAACAAGGGGCTGCTCACCGCTGCCCTGCACGGGATCGGCCTGCCCGCGCCGACTTGGCTCGGCGACCCGGCCACCGCCTTCTGGTGTGTGCTGGCGGTGATGGTGTGGAGCAACGTCGGCTTCTACGTGGTGCTGTTCGGCGCCGCGATGTCGGCCGTGCCGAAGGAGATCTACGAGGCGGTGCTGCTCGACGGCGCGTCCCGGGTCACCACGCTGCGTCGGGTCACCCTGCCGCTGCTCTGGGACACCGTGCAGGTCGCCTGGGTCTACCTGGCCATCTTCGCCCTGGACGGGTTCATCCTCGTGCAGTTGATGACCAACGGTGGGCCGAACTTCTCCACCGACGTCATCGGTGTCCGGATGTACGACACCGCCTTCGGCAGCGAGACCAAGTTCGGCTACGCCTCGGCGATCGGCGTGGTGATGTTCTTCCTGACCCTCTCGGTGGCGGTGCTGTCGCTTCGGGTCGGCCGGCGTGAACGGATCGAATACTCGTGACCACTGTGGATCAACGCACCACGACCGCGCCGACGCCGGTCACCGGCCGGGACCGCCCGATGCGTCGGGAGACCGGCGTGGCCAACGCCCTCTCGCACGGCTTCCTGCTGCTGTGGGGCCTGCTCACCGTCCTGCCGCTGCTGTGGATGTTCCTCAGCTCGTTCAAGACCAACGGCGAGATCCTGGCCGACCCGTGGGGGCTGCCCGGGGCGCTGCACTGGGACAACTGGGCGCGGGCCTGGACCGGAGCGCACATCGGCCGGTACTTCCTCAACAGCCTCGTGGTGGTCGCCGGCTCGGTCAGCCTCACCATGCTGATGGGCGCCACCGCCGCGTACGTCTTCGCCCGGTACGAGTTCCGGGGCCGTCAGATCGTCTACTACCTGTTCGTCGGCGGGCTGATGTTCCCGGTGTTCCTTGCCCTCGTGCCGCTGTTCTTCGTGGTCCGCAACGCCGGTCTCTTCGGCACCTGGACCGGCCTGATCCTGGTGTACGCGGCGTACTCGCTGCCATTCACAGTGTTCTTCCTGACCGCGTTCTTCCGGACCCTGCCCACCTCGGTGGCGGAGGCCGCCATGGTCGACGGCTGCGGTCACTTCCGGCTCTTCTTCCGCGTGATGCTGCCGATGGCGCGTCCGGGATTGATCAGTGTTGCGATCTTCAACTTCCTCAGCCACTGGAACCAGTTCCTGCTGCCGCAGGTGCTGATGCAGGGCGACGAGTCCAAGTGGGTGCTCGCCCAGGGGCTGTTCGCCCTGTCGGTGAGCCAGGGCTACGCGGGGGACTACGCCCGGCTGTTCGCCGGGTTGAGCATCGCGGTGCTGCCGGTGCTCGCCGTCTACGTGGCCTTCCAACGGCAGGTCCAGGCCGGCCTCACCGCAGGCCAGCTCAAGTAGGCCTGCTCGCGCTGCTCGCGCTGCTCGCGCTGCGGCCGCCCCCATGATCGTGCTCGATCCGGGATGTAGTGCCCTCCGGGCGCGAGGTTGGGGCCTAAATCCAGGATCGAGCACGATCATGCCGGCGGGGCGGCGGGGCGGCGGTGCGGCGGTGCGGCGGTGCGGCGGTGGGTCAGGGGGTGGGGAAGAGGCGGGCGTGTAGGGCGGTTGGGTCGGTCACCTCGGCCAGGTCGCGGGCGGCGAGCCAGGCGGCTGCGGCGGCACCGTCGCCCGCGGTGCGCAGCGGCGCGTCCGGCCAGTGCCGGGCGATCTCGGCGCGGACGGCGATGGCCAGCGGGGTGTCTCCGGTGAGCAGTCCGCCGCCGAGCACGACAGGTGTGACCGCCCCGGCTGGGCGGATCCGGCCGACGCTGGCGGCCAGGTGTGCGGCGGCTTCGGCGATGAGGGCGGTGGCCACCGGCTCGCCGTCGGCGGCGGCGGTGACGACCAGCGGTGCCAGCCGGGCCAGTTCGATCGGTGGTCGGCGGGTCACCGCCTGGATGGTGGCGTCCACGGTGTCCCGTGGGCGGGTGGCGATGTTGGCGCTGCCCATCAGTTCGGTGAGCACGGCGGTGGCGAGTGTGCCGGGGGTGCGGCCGGTGTCCAGGTCGGCGAGGAGCCGGCGGACCGACTCGCGGCCGAGCCAGAAGCCCGATCCGGCGTCGCCGAGCAGCCAGCCGTGGCCGTCGGCGACGCGGTCCAGCCGCAGGTCGCGGACCTGCGCGGTGATGGCCCCGGTGCCGGCGATGAGCACTGTCCCGTCGGGGTCGGCGGTGCCGGAGGCGTACGCGACGAGGGCGTCGCCGTGCACGGCGTACGGGCAGCGTAGGCCGGCGTCGTGCCAGGCCCGGTCGAAGGCGGCTCGTCCGGCGGGGTCGGCGCGTAGGCGGCCGGCTCCGGCGAGCCCGATGGTGCCGGCGGCGACCCGGGTCGGGTCGACGTCGGCGAGGGCGTGCCGCAGGGCGGTGAGCAGTTCGGTGGCGGCTCGTTCGGCGCCGTGGCTGGTGGGGTTTCCACCGCCGGCGCGGCCGGTGCCGAGGCGTACGCCGGTGAGGGTCAGGGCGGTCGCCCGGGTGGACGTACCCCCGACGTCGAGACCGACCACGACGGTGTCGGACATCGGCACGGCCCTCCTTGCGTTGCGCGGCGATGGGTCCGTTCATGCTGGTCGGCGCCGTCGCGCGGGGCAAGGGCCGGTCAGTGCGCCAGGTAACAGTTTGAAAACTTCGCCCACGGTCTTGACACAGGGGGGCGTTCAGTAAGAACTTTTACCACTAACAGTTAACAGTCTTTTCGAAAAGGTGAGGCGTCGATGGTTGAACACGAGGTGGACACCGCCGCGGGGACCGCGGTGGTCGATGCCGACGCGTTCGACCGACGGGGCACGCTCGGATCCGCCTCGGACGGCGTGCTGGCCCGGGTCCGCGCCGGCCTCGGCGAGTTGACCGGTGCGCTGCGCCGCGTCGCCGAGCACGTGCTGAGCGACCCGGAGGCCGCCGCCCGAGCCACCATCGTGGAGCTGGCCGAGCGCAGCGGCACCTCGCCGGCCACCATCACCCGCTTCTGCCGGGCCATGGGCTTCGAGGGCTACGCGGACCTGCGACTCGGCATCGCCGCCGAGACCGGTCGGGCCCGATCCGCCGGCTGGACCGTCGACATCGGCCGGGAGATCCAGCCGGGCGACCCCCTCGCCCGGGTCCTCGACCAGATCATGGCCGCCGACACCCGGGCCATGCACGACACCGCCGCGCTGCTCGACCTCGTCGAAGTGGAACGGGCCGCGGTGGCGATCGCCGGCGCCAACCGGGTGAACATCTTCGGCGCCAGCGGCAGCGCTCTCGTGGGCGAGGAGATGCAGTTCAGCCTGCACCGCATCGGGGTTGCCGCCTGGGCCTGGAACGACGTGCACGAAGGGCTGGCCAGCGCGGCGCTGCTGCGCGCCGGGGACGTGGCGCTGGGCATCTCCCACACCGGACAGACCCGGGAGACCATCGAGATGCTCGCCGAGGCGGGCAGCCGCGGCGCGACCACCCTCGCCCTCACCGGCTTCCCCCGCTCGCCGCTGGCCGAGCTGGCCGACATCGTGCTGCTCACCGCCAGCCAGGCCACCACCTTCCGGCCGGACGCGCTCTCCGCCCGCCACCCCCAGTTGGTGGTGCTCGACCTGCTCTACATCGCCGTGGCCCAACGCACCCACGACCGCGCTCACGCGGCCTTCCGGCGTACCGCACAGGCCGTCGACGGCCACAAGGCCGCGAAGGGAGCCCTTTCATGATCAGTGCCCAGGGGTACGCGGACGCGGTCCGCCCGGTGCTCGACCGGCTGCTCGACTCCGAGGCCGACGGGATCACCCGGGCCGCCGACCTGATCGCCGACAGCCTGCGTGCCGGCGGTGTGCTCCAGGCGTTCGGCGCCGGGCACTCCGAGGGGTTCGCCGCCGAGCTGGTCGCCCGGGCCGGCGGGCTGGTCCCCACCAACCGGCTCTCGGTGCGGGACCTGGTGGTGCACGGCGACGCCCCGCGCGACGTACTCGCCGATCCCAAGCTGGAACGCGACCCCTGGATCGCCCACCAGATCTACGCGCTCGCGGCGCCACAGCCGCGCGACGTGTTCGTGGTGGCGTCCCAGTCCGGCATCAACGGCTCGGTGGTCGAGCTGGCGACGCTGGTCACCAAGCGCGGTCACCCGTTGATCGCGGTCACCTCGGTCGAGCACACCGCACGGGTCGCCCCACGGCACCCGTCCGGTCAGCGGCTCGCCGACCTCGCCGACGTCGTGCTGGACAACGGCGCGCCGTACGGCGATGCACTGCTGCCGCTCGAGGGCGGCGGCGCGGTCTGTGCGGTCTCCTCGGTCACCACGGCGCTGCTGGCGCAGCTGCTGACCGCCGAGGTCGTACGACGGTTCCACCAGGCCGGGGAGGTACCCCCTATCTACCTCTCCGCCAACGTCCCCGGTGGGGACGAGCACAACATCGCCCTCGAGTCGCGGTACGCCGGGCGTCTCCGGCGCACCGCCTGACCCGAATTCCACAAGGAGAGACGACGATGTCGATTACCCCCGAATACCCGGCCGCACTCGACCGTCGCACGGTGCTGCGTCGCGCCGCCGCCGTGGGCCTGCTCGCCACTCCGGCCATCGGTCTGCTCAGCGCCTGCGCCACCAGCGGCGGCGACGAGAAGAACGAGCAGGTCGCCGAGGGCACCAAGAGCGCCACCAACCCGCTGGGCGTCAAGGAGGACGCCCCGCTCGAGGTGATCATCTTCAATGGTGGCTACGGCGAGAAGTACGCCACCGACGTGCACGAGCCGCTGTACAAGAAGGCGTTCCCCAAGGCGGAGGTCAAGCACCAGGCCACGCAGGCGGTCTCCACGGTGCTCCAGCCGCGCTTCGCGTCCGGCAACCCGCCGGAGTTCGTGAACAACTCGGGCGAGAAGCTGATGGACTTCGGCGCGCTGGTCGCCGACGGTCAGCTCCAGGACCTCACCGAGCTGTGGGACGCCCCGTCGGTCGACGACCCGGCCAAGAAGGTCCGCGACACCGTGGTGCCCGGCACCGTCGAGGCGGGCTCGTTCAACGGCAAGCCGTACGTCCTGTACTACGTCTCCACCGTCTTCGGCATCTGGTACTCCGCCAAGCTGTTCAAGGACAACGGCTGGGCGCCCGCGAAGACCTGGGACGACTTCATCGCCCTCCTCACCGCCATCAAGGGCAAGGGCATCACGCCGTACGGGTACGCCGGCGCGAACGCGGCCTACTACCAGTGGAACGTGATCCTCACCCACGCCGCCAAGATCGGCGGAACGGACGTGCTCAAGAACATCGACAACCTGGAGGACGGCGCCTGGAAGCAGGACGCGGTCAAGCAGGCTGCCACCGCGTGGGCCGAGGTCGGCGCGAAGTTCAGCGACAAGAGCTTCGAGGGGCTCAAGCACACCGACGTGCAGCTGCGGCAGAACCAGTACAAGCTGGCCCTTTACCCCAGCGGTGACTGGCTGGAGGGCGAGCAGAAGCAGGACACCCCGGCGGGCTTCGACTACCAGCTCATGCCGGTGCCGAGCCTGACCGCCTCGGACAAGCTGCCGGCCACGGCGCTGCGCGCCACCGCGGGTGAGGGCTACTTCGTTTCGGCGAAGAGCAAGAACCCCAAGGGCGGCTTGGAGTACATGCGCCAGATGCTGTCCACGGCGGGCGCCAAGGGCTTCACCGAGGTGGTCAAGGCCCCGACGGTGGTCACCGCCGGCTCGGAGGGCTTCGCCTTCCCGCCCGGTGTGGCCAGCTCGCAGACCGCGCTCAAGGCGGCCGGTCAGGACGTGTTCAACCTGTACTTCGACGGCTGGTACAAGGAGCTCGACACGGAGGCGCGGACCGCCACCAACGAGCTGATGTTCGGCCGGATCAACGCGGACGCCTTCGTGGAGCGGATCCAGAAGCGCGCCGACGCGATCAAGAAGGACAGCTCGGTCGCCAAGTTCAAGCGCTGATCGATCGGAGCTAGGGTCATGCGGCACGGCAAGTATCCATTCGTGATCGGGTTCCTGTTCGCCCCGGTCACGCTGTACGTGGTCTTCGTCATCGCGCCGTACGCGCAGGCGTTCCAGATCTCGATGACCAACTGGCGGGGGCTGTCGGCCCCGCAGTGGGTGGGCTTCGACAACTATCGGAGGCTGCTCGACGACGGCAGCTTCCTGAAGGCGGTCCAACACCACGGCGTACTGCTGCTTGCCCTGCCGCTGATCACCATCGCCATCGCGCTGTTCTTCGCCTTCCTGCTCAACGTGGGCGGCAAGAGCAGCGGCGGGCAACGCCAGGGGGTCTGGGGGTCGAAGTTCTACCGGGTGGTGTTCTTCTTCCCCCAGGTCCTGGCGGTGGCCATCATCGCGGTGCTGTTCCAGATGGTGTACCGGCCCAACGAGTCCGGCCTGATCAACGGCGTGCTGATGGAGTTCGGCCTGGAACCGATCCTCTTCCTCGTCCAGCCGAACCTGGCCCTCTGGTCGATCATCGCGGTGCTGGTGTGGCAGGCCGTCGGCTTCTACGTGGTGCTGTTCTCGGCCGGGATGGCCTCCATCCCGGGCGAGATCTACGAGGCCGCCGAGATGGACGGCGCGAGCAAGGTGACCCTGTTCTTCCGGGTCACCCTGCCGCTGCTCTGGGACACCCTCCAGGTGGCCTGGGTCTACCTGGGCATCGCGGCGTTCGACGCGTTCGCCATCGTCGCGGTGCTCTCGGTGGACAGTGGCGGCCCGGACGGCGCCACCACTGTCCTGGCCATGGAGATCTACCGCAACGCGTTCGTCTACTCGAAGTACGGCTACGCCTCCGCGATGGGCGTGGCGCTGTTCTTCCTCACCATCACGTTCGCGGCGCTGACGCTGCGGCTCACCAAGCGGGAAAGCGTGGAGTACTGATGAACCCGCAGTCGACGCTGCCGCCGACACCGGCGGCGCTACCGCCGAAGACCGGCGACCCGGACGCGACCGGCCGGCGGGGCAAGGGCCCCCGCTCGGAGGTACGGTTCCTGGCCGGTATGGGGCACATCGCGCTCGCCGTCTGGGCGGTGATCGTGATCGTGCCGATCCTCTGGACGTTCCTCGCCGCGTTCAAGAACACCAGCGAGATCTTCAGCAGCCCGTGGACGCTCCCCGCGGAGCTGCGCTGGGAGAACTTCGGTCGAGCCTGGACCAAGGCGAACGTCGGCCGGTACTTCCTCAACAGTGTCATCGTCGTCGGCTTCAGCACGTTCGGCACCATGCTGCTCGGCTCGATGGCGGCCTACGTGCTGGCCCGGTACAAGTTCTGGGGCAACCGGGCGATCTACTACCTGTTCGTGTCCGGGCTGGCGTTCCCGGTCTTCCTGGCCCTGGTGCCGCTCTTCTTCGTGGTGCGCAACCTGGGCCTGCTGGACACCCACACCGGCGTGGTGCTTGTCTACATCGCCTACTCGTTGCCGTTCACGGTGTTCTTCCTGGCCGCGTTCTTCAAGACGCTGCCGTCGTCGGTCGCCGAGGCCGGCATGATCGACGGCTGCGGGCACACCCGGCTGTTCTTCCAGGTGATGATGCCGATGGCGAAGCCCGGCCTGATCAGCGTGGCGATCTTCAACATCATCGGCCAGTGGGCGCAGTACCAGCTTCCCCTGGTGCTGCTGTCGAACGCCAAGGACAAGTGGGTGCTCACCCAGGGCATCGCCGACATCTCGGTCAACGCCGGCTACGAGGCGGACTGGTCCGGGCTGTTCGCCGCGCTGACCATCGCCATCCTCCCGATGATCATCGTGTACGCGGTGTTCCAGCGGCAGATCCAGGCCGGCCTCACCTCCGGCGCCGTCAAGTAGTCGGTCACCTCGGGCGCTCGTCGGCCTGGCTGTGCCAGGAGTGCCAGAGCGCCGCGTACGCCCCGTCGGCAGCCACGAGGTCGTCGTGGCTGCCGATCTCGGTGATCCGCCCGTCCGCCAGGACGGCGACCCGGTCGGCGTCGTGCGCGGTGTTGAGCCGGTGGGCGATCGCGATGACGGTCCGCCCGACGAGCACGGCAGCCAGCGCCCGCTCGGTACGACGGGCGGTGGTCGGATCGAGGGCGGCGGTCGCCTCGTCGAGGATCAGCGTGTGCGGGTCGGCGAGCACCAGCCGGGCCAGCGCCAACTGCTGGGCCTCGGCGGCACCGAGTTGCAGGGCACCGTCGCCGAGCTGAGTGTCCAGGTCGTCGGGCAGCCCCGCGTACCAGTCGGCGCCCACGGTGCCCAGCGCGGCGCGCATCTGCTCGTCGGAGGCGTCGGGCGCGGCGAAGGCGAGGTTGTCGCGCACCGAGCCGATGAAGACGTGGTGCTCCTGGGTGACCAGGGCGATCCGGCGACGCCGCTCGGCGGGGTCGAGGTCGGTGACGGGGCAACCGCCGATGCTGACGACACCCTGACGCGGAGCGTCGATCCCGGCCAGCAGCCGGGCCAGCGTCGACTTGCCGGCACCCGACGGACCGACCACGGCCAGCCGCTCACCGGGCTGCACCTCCAGGTCGATGCCGTGCAGCACGTCCTGCCCGCCGGTGTAGGAGAACCGCGCCCCACGCACCACGAGCCGCTCACCCCGCGACGTGGCCGTCGTGCCGGGGGGCTCCGGCGGGACCAGGCCGACGCCGAGCACCCGGGCGTACGACGCGAAGCCGCGCTGCGCCTGCTCCGTCCACTGCAACAGCCGGTCCAGCGGGTCGATCGCCTGTTGCAGGTAGAGCGCGGCGGCGACCACCGCGCCGAGCGAGACCATGTCCCGGGTGAGCAGGTAGCCGCCGACGAGCAGGACCATGGCGATCGGCAGCGGATAGCTGGCCTCCACGACCGAGAAGAACACCGTGCGCAGCGCGAGGGTCGCCCGCCGGGCGCGCCACACCAGGGCGATGCGGCCAGTGCCGTGCCCGATCCGGTCGTCGGTCAGCCGCAGCGCCTCCACCGTGCGGGCCCCCTCGGCGGTGGTGGTCAGCGTCTCGGTCAACTCGGCCGACACCGCGCCCTCGGTGAGGTACGCGGCGCTGGCCCGACGCAGGTACCAGCGGGTCACCGCGATGATCGTCGGGAGCCCGGCCAGCGCTGCCAGGCCGAGCAGCGGATGCAGCAGGAAGACCGCCCCGAACAGCAACGTCAACTGCACCGAGGCGATGACGATGACGGGCACCACGTCCCGGACGGTGGTCCCGACGGTCGCGACGTCGACCGAGCTGCGGGTGGCCAGGTCCCCGGAGCCGGCGCGCTCGACGACCGACACCGGCAGCCGGAGAGTCCGGGAGACGAACTCCTCGCGCAGTTCGGCGACGGCCCGCTCACCGAAGCGGTGGCCGGCGTACTGGGCGTATCGGGCGAGCAACGCGCTGACCAGGACGCAGCCGGCGATGGCCAGCGCCAGCCTGTCCACCGTGGCCACACCCGCGCCGGCGGTGACCTGGTCGATGATGGTGCCCAGCAGCCACGGCGGGGCGAGCCCGGCGACCGCGGCGGCGCTGTGCAGCGCCAGCACGAGGCCGACCGCCCGCCGGTGTCGGCTGATCATGTCCCGCAACGCCCGGCGTACGGTGCCGCGGTCGGCCACCGGCAGCCGGCTCACCGGTACGCCTCCTCGGTGTCGGCGGGCTGATCGAGGTCGTGATCCTCGCTGCCCCGCGCCACCAGGTGCCGGTAGCCGGCGTCCTGGTCGAGCAGCTCGGTGTGGCTGCCGGTGGCGGTGATCCGGCCGGCGCTCAGATGCGCGACCAGGTCGGCCCGGCCGAGCAGCAGCGGCGACGTGGCGATCACCACCGTGGTCCGCCCGGCCCGTGCGGCACGCAGCCGCTCGGCGATCCGCGCCTCGGTGTGCGCGTCCACCGCCGACGTCGGGTCGACGAGGATCAGCACCTCCGGCTCGGTGTGGAGCGCCCGGGCCAGGCGTACCCGTTGGCGCTGACCCCCGGAGAGCGTCCGGCCTCGCGCGTCGATCGGGGTGTCCAGTCGGGCGGGCAGGGCGTCGACGACATCCTCGGCCGAGGCGGCCCGCAGCGCCGATCCGATCCGGTCGTCGTCCGCGTCGGCGCCGCGCAGGATGTCCCGCAGAGTTCCGGCGAAGAGGTACGAGTCGTGGTCGGCCACCAGGATCCGGGCCCGGACCTCGTCGAGGGCGATCCCGGTCAGCGGCACACCGCCCCAGGTGGTGTCGCTCACGACGTACCGGCCGAGCCGGTCGGCCAGGGCCACGGCCGCTGCCGGGTCGTCCGCCGCCACCCCGGTCAGCCGGCCGGCGCGCACGGTCAGGCCGGTCACCGGGTCGTGCAGGTCGGCGGGGCCGGTCGGTGCGGCCAGGGCGCCCGGCCGACGTGCGTCGGGCACGGAGCCCGGCCACCGACGGCCCGGGCCGCCGACATCGTCCGGGCTCAGGGTGAGCAGGTCGGCGATCCGGCGGGCGGCAACCCGACCCCGGATCAGTTGGTAACTGCCCTCCATCAGAAACCAGACCGGCACGATCAGGGTCGCCACGTAGCCGTAGACGGCGACCAGCTCACCGACCGTGACGTCACCGCTCACCGCCATCCGAGCCGTCAGCCACACCACCGTCGCCAGGAACAACCCGGGGATGGCGACGGTGGCCGCGTCGATCCAGCTGTTGACCGCCCCGACCCGGTAGCCCTCGACGCGTAGGTCCTGCGACTTGGCCGCGTACCGCCGGGCGAACAGGTCCCGGCCGCCCACGCCGGCGAGCACCCGCAGCCCGGCCACGATGTCACCGGATCGGGCGGTGAGCGCGCCCTGCTGCCCGCGGTAGATCGACTCCACACGTTCGAGGCGGCGCAGCAGTGGCCCGACGACCAGCCCGACCACCGGCACCCCCACCAACACACAGAGCGCGAGCATCGGGGAGATCGACCAGAGCACCACGGCGATGACCCCGTACGCGACGACCGCGCCGACGCCGGGCCCGGTCAGCGTCAGCACCTCCGCCGTCCAGTTGATGTCGGAGCCGCCGACGGTGGCCACCTCGCCCGAGGCGACCCGGCGTGGCAGCGCGGCGCCGATCCGGGACAGGTGGCGCAGCAGGACCTCTGCCGAGCGGGCCTTGGCGTCCTCCCGGATGAACGTCATCGTGCGGTGCCGCATGGTGCCCACGAACGACAAGGCCATCCCTGCGACGACGATCGCCGCGACCCAGAGCGCCAGGGCCCGGGTGTCGCGGGCGCCCAGGCCGTCGTCGACGGCGCGGGCGATCAGGTAGGGCCGTGCCGACAGCCCGACCATCCAGACCGTCCCGAGCAGGCTGCCGCGCAGCACCCGCCCGGGTTGGCACCGGATCAGCCACCACAGGTAGCGCATCGGCCCCCTGGTGTCCGGAATGCCGGGATCGGGATGCGGGATCTGTGGGGGCACCAGGCCACGCTACCGAGCCCTCCCACGATCCACTGACCCGTTTTCGCCCGTACCGCTCCGTTCCGTCGGATGGGCGCGGCCGATGTCAGAGGGGCGAGGCAGAATCGCATCCGTGCTGGTGGCGGTGGTGTCCGATGAGCGGGGCGGCGGCGAGCTGCGCCCGTTGGATGCCGCCGGCAGGCCGACCGGCCCGATCGAGATCGTCGCCGACCTCACCGTGGCCATGGCCGCGCGAGAGGCCGCCGAGCGTCCGCGCTGGGTCTGGTCGGCCGCCGGTGCGGTCTACCCCGCGTTGCTGCGCGCGGGGGTGCGCGTCGAGCGCTGCCACGATGTGGAGCTGACCGAGGCGCTGCTGCTCGGGCACGCCGGCCGCTGGGGCGAGCCTCGGTCGCTGGCCGCCGCCTGGGCCCGGTTGACCGGCGCGGTGGTGCCGCCCGACCCGCCGCCGCGCGCCGCCGCGCCGCCCGGGCACGGCCAGGGCGCGCTCTTCGACACGCTGCCCGGCCCGCCGGGCCCGGGCATCGAGGCACTGATCCAGGTGTACGCCGACCAGCTCGCCCGCATCGCCACCGCCGAGCATCCGGGCCGGTTCCGGTTGCTGGTGGCCGCCGAGTCGGCCGGTGCGCTGATCGCGGCGGAGATGGGCGTCGCCGGGCTGCCCTGGCGGGGCGAGGTGCACGACGAGATCCTCGCCGAGCTGCTGGGCGAGCCGTCCCCGGTCGGCGGCCCGCCGCGCCGGCTGGCCGAGTTGGCCAGTCGGATCGCCGCCGCGTTCGGCGTCCGGCAGTTGCACGCCGACTCGCCGGCCGAGTTGTTGAAGGCGTTCGCCCGCGTCGGGGTGGAGCTGCCCAACACCCGGGCGTGGGTGCTGCGCGGGGTGGACCATCCGGCGGTGCCACTGGTGCTGGAATACAAGGAGCTGTACAGGATCTGGACGGCGCACGGCTGGTCGTGGCGTGAGCAGTGGGTCCGCGACGGCCGGTTCCAGCCGGAGTACGTGCCGGGCGGCGTCGTCTCCGGCCGCTGGGCCACCCGGGGTGGGGGCGCGTTGCAGATCCCCAAGGTGATCCGCCGGGCGGTGGTAGCCGATCCGGGCTGGCGGTTGGTGGTCGCCGACGCAGGCCAGTTGGAGCCTCGCGTGCTCGCGGCGGTCTCCGGCGACGCGCGGCTGGCGGCGGCGGGCGGTGCCGGCGACCTCTACGCCGCGCTGGCCCGCGACTCGTTCGGCGGCGACCGCGCCCGGGCCAAGGTGGCCCTGCTCGGCGCGATGTACGGGCAGACCGGCGGTGCGGCGCTGCCCGCGCTGGCGGTGTTGAAGCACAGCTACCCGACGGCGTTCGGTTACGTCGAGGCGGCGGCGCGCACCGGTGAGTCCGGTGGGTTGGTGCGCTCGTGGCTGGGGCGTACGTGCCCGCCCGGCTCTCTCGGGTTCGGTGACCCGGACGAGGGGCCGGTCGATCCGGACGGCGCGGCCGACCGGCAGAGCCCGCGGGCGCGTGCCGCGCGGTCGCGGGGGCGGTTCACCCGCAACTTCGTCATCCAGGCCACCGCCGCGGAGTGGGCGTCCACCCTGCTGGCCACGCTGCGCACCGCGCTGGCCAGCACCGACGCCGAGCTGGTCTTCTTCCAGCACGACGAGGTGGTCGTGCACTGCCCGGCGGGGCAGGCCGAGGCGGTCGCGGCGGCGGTGCAGCGCAGCGGTGAGCGGGCCACGGCGCTGCTGTTCGGCGACACCCCGGTGCGATTTCCGCTGGATCTGTCCATCGTCGACTGCTACGCCGACGCGGCCTGACCGGTGGCCCGTCCGTTCCCGGAGATGCCGGACGTGTAACGGTTGCGCTATTTCTCCTTTTCGCCCCGCCACCCTCGGCCAGCGGTCCTCGTTGCAGTGTCCGTAGGAGGGGCCGACCGGTCACGGTCGGTCCCGTGCTTGAGGGGGCGCAGCTGAACCGGATCGCAGGAATGATCATCGCCGCCGGTGGTGGCCGCCGCATCGGCGGTCCCGAGGCGCTGCTGCACCAGGGGGAGAAGCCCCTGGTCAACCAGATGATCGACACGATGACCGAGGCGGGCTGCGAGCAGATCGTGGTCGTGTTGGGTGCCGCCGCCGAGCAGGTTCGACAGACCGCCGACCTGGCCAAGGCCACCGTCGTGATCAACAAGGCGTGGGGCACCGGGGTCGGCTCGTCCATCCGGGCCGGGCTGGCCGCCATGGACGACGAGGGAATCGAGGCGGTGGTGGTGGTTCCGGTCGACATGCCGGGCCTGACCTCCGCCGCGGTGCGGCGGGTGTCCGCGCTGCCGTACCCGGACGTGCTGGTCTGCGCCACCTACGACGGGCTGCGCGGTTACCCCATGCTGTTCGGCCGCCGGCACTGGCCCGGCATCGCCACTCTGGCCAGCGCCGACGTGGGTGCCCGGCCGTACCTGCTGGCGCACAAGGACCAGATCGTCGACATCGCCTGCGACTCGGTGGCCGACGGCAGTCGGGTCGACACCCCGGAGCTGATGGCGCTCTACGGCCTGACCGTCCCGCCGCAGCGCGTCGGCGTCTAGTCAGCGGGCTCGGCAGCCCGGCAAGCCGCAGCGGTGACGCGTGACGTCGGGGGAGGGGTGGGCACCTACCCTTCGCCTCCGCCCATCCCTGCCGACGGCCGAGAAGGCCGGTAGGGGTGGCAGCAGGCGCGCCGCCGGCTGCCCGGCACTACGGCAGGGCAGCCGGCGGCGCGTCGTGGTGCGGTTACTCCGAAGCCTGGTCCAGCTCACCGGTCGCGGCGAGCCGCCGGTACCAGTGGGCGCTGTCCTTCCAGGTGCGCTCCTGCGTGTCGTAGTCGACGCGGATGATCCCGAAGCGGCGGTCGTAGCCGTAGCCCCACTCGAAGTTGTCCAGCAGCGACCAGACGAAGTAGCCGCGCAGGTCGGCACCCTGTTCGCGGGCATCGGCCATCGCCGCCACGTGCCGACGGATGTAGTCGATCCGCCGGTCGTCGTGGATCCGGCCGTCGGCTGACACCACGTCGTCGAAGGCCGCGCCGTTCTCGGTGATCATCATCGGCTGGTTCGGGTACTCGCGGTGCAGGCGCAGCAGCAGTTCGGTCAGCGCGGGCGGGTCGATGTTCCAACCCATCGCCGTGTACGGGCCGGGCTGCGGCAGGAAGTCGACGTCGTCGGCACCGACCCACGGCGAGTGCGCCGAGGCGCCGTGCCCGTCCGCGTCGGACCGGGGCGAGACCCCGTCCCAGGCACGGACCAGGGTGCTGGAGTAGTAGTTGACCCCGAGCACGTCCAGCGGCACCGCGATCAGCTTCTCGTCGCCGTCGTGGACGAACGACCAGTCGGTGACCGGCGCGGTGTCGGCGAGCAGGTCGGCCGGGTATGCCCCGTCCAGCATCGGGCCGAGGAACGCCCGGTTGGCCAGCCCGTCGATCCGCCGCACCGCGTCCCGGTCCGCGTCCGAGTCGGACGCCCCGCGCACGACGTGCAGGTTCAGCGTCACCGACAGCTCAGCCGCCGGGGCCAGCTCCCGGACCACCCGCCCGGCCAGGCCGTGCGCCAGGTTGAGGTGGTGCACCGCGGCCAGCGCCGCCGCCGGCTCGGTACGTCCCGGCGCGTGCACCCCGGAGGCGTAACCCAGGTACGCCGAGCACCACGGCTCGTTCAGCGTGGTCCAGGTGTGCACCCGGTCGCCGAGCGCGGCGACGATCCCGGACGCGTACTCCTCGAAGCGCAGCGCGGTTTCCCGCACCGGCCAGCCGCCGGCGTCCTCCAACTCCTGTGGCAGGTCCCAGTGGTACATGGTGGCCACCGGGCGGATGCCGCGCTCCAGCAGCCCGTCGACCAGCCGGGAGTAGAAGTCCAGGCCGGCCTGGTTGAACCGCCCGGAGCCGCCCGGCTGCACCCGTGGCCAGGAGATCGAGAACCGGTACGCGTCGAGCCCGAGGTCGGCGATGTGTCCGAGGTCGTCGGCCCACCGGTGGTAGTGGTCGGCGGCCACGTCGCCGGTGTCGCCGTTCAGCGTCCGCCCCGGGGTGTGACTGTAGGTGTCCCAGATGGATGGCCCGCGCCCGTCCTCGGTGGCCGCGCCCTCGATCTGGTACGCCGCCGTCGCCGAACCCCAGACGAAACTCTCCGGGAATGTACGTTCCGTCATCGCCCCACCACCTCCGTACCGGCCACCACGCAGTCGTATCCCGACGAGGCGCCCGCCACCAACTCGGCGGTGGCCACCCCGTCGCGGAAGCTCACCTCGAACTCCGCGCCGGGGCCGTCCCCGGGTGCCGGTATCCGTACCCGTTGGCGTTGCCCCTGCGCCGGTGTGTAGAGCCGCAACTGCACGCCGTCCGCCCATTCGTAGTCGGGCCGGTCGGAGCGTGCCCCGAACGGGATGACCGCGCCCGGACGGGCGAGCACCGGCACGCTGTCGAACTCGTGCTTCTCGGTGACCCAGGCCGGGCCTGTGACCTGCGCGCCGGTGACCAGGTGCGTCCACGTGCCGGCGGGCACATAGTAGGTGACCTGACCGTCGGCGCTGAGCACCGGCGCGACCAGCACGTCGGAGCCGAGCATGTACTGCCGGTCCAACTGCGCCGCGGCGGGGTCGTCCGGGAACTCCAGGATCATCGGGCGCATCATGGGAATTCCGTCGCGGTGCGCCTCCTGCGCGGCGGCCGCCAGGTACGGCATCAGGCTGAGCTTGAGCCGGGTGAAGTGCCGCAGCACGTCCACGGCCTCCTCGTCGTACGCCCACGGCACCCGGTACGAGCCGGAGCCGTGCAGCCGGGAGTGCGACGAGAGCAGCCCGAAGGCGATCCACCGCTTGAACACGGCCGGGTCGGGGGTGCCCTCGAAACCGCCGATGTCATGGCTCCAGTAGCCGAAACCGGACGCCGCCAGGGACAGCCCGCCGCGCAGCGACTCGGCCATCGCCACGAACGTCGACTCGCAGTCGCCGCCCCAGTGCACCGGGAACTGCTGCCCGCCGGTGGTCGCCGAGCGGGCGAACACCACCGCCTCGCCCTTGCCGCGCTCGGCCTCAAGCAGTTCGAAGACCGCCTTGTTGTAGAGGTAGGAGTAGTAGTTGTGCATCCGCTGCGGGTCCGAGCCGTCGTGCCACACCACGTCGGTCGGGATGCGCTCACCGAAGTCGGTCTTGAAGCAGTCGACGCCCATGTCCAGCAGGACCTTGAGTTTGCCGGTGAACCACCGAACCGCGTCCGGGTTGGTGAAGTCGACAAGCGCCATGCCGGCCTGCCACTTGTCCCACTGCCACACCGAGCCGTCGGGGTTGCGGACCAGGTAGCCGGCCTGGCGCCCCTCCTCGAAGAGGTACGAACGCTGCGCGATGTACGGGTTGATCCAGACGCAGACCTTCAGGTCACGCTCGTGCAGCCGGCGCAGCATCCCCTCCGGGTCGGGGAACGTCGCCGGGTCCCAGACGAAGTCGACCCAGTGGAACTGGCGCATCCAGAAGCAGTCGAAGTGGAACACCGACAGCGGCAGGCCCCGCTCGGCCATCCCGTCGACGAACTCGGTGACCGTCTTCTCGTCGTACGAGGTGGTGAACGACGTCGACAGCCACAGCCCGTACGACCAGGCGGGAACCCGGGCCGGTCGGCCGGTCAGCGCGGTGTAGCGGCGCAGCACGTCCTTCGGGGTGGGCCCGTCGATGACGTAGTAGGTGAGGGACTGGCCCTCCACGCTGAACTGCGTCTGCGTGACGACCTCCGAGCCGACCTCGAACGACACGTGCTCCGGGTGGTCCACGAAGACCCCGTAGCCGGCGCTGCTGAGATAGAACGGCACGTTCTTGTACGCCTGCTCGCTGGCCGTGCCACCGTCGGCGTTCCAGATGTCGACGGTCTGACCGTTCTTGACGAACGGGCCGAACCGCTCGCCCAGCCCGTACACCGTCTCGCCGACGCCGAGCGCGAGACGGTCGTGCACGTGCCGGCGGCCCTCGCCGTCGGTGACGATGCCGACGCTGCGCGCGGTGGACGCGGTGACCAGTCGGTCGCCGTGCAGGAACTCGACCCGCCAGCCGTCGACGAGCGCGACCCGGGCGGTCAACTCGCCGGTGGTGAGCGAGGCGGTGATCCCGGTGATGTCGACGGCGACCGGGAAGTCGTCGTCGGTGGTCAGACCGAAGTGCGGCTCGCGGGGCAGCCCACCGCTGTGGTGACCGATGGTCACCCCCACGATGCCGGGAGCGGGGGAGAAGAACCGGACCGTGACCACCGGCCGGTTGAGGGTGTCGCCCCGACCGGTGATCTGACCGGCCGGCGCGAAGACGGTGAAGCCACGGTCGTCCGGCTGCACGGATTCCACTGTGCCCGGGCGCAGGACGCTGACCCCCGGGCGCAGTTGCCAGTACCCGTCGGTGAACTTCACTTCTCGGCTCCTGCCGTGATGCCGCGCGCCAGAGTGCGCTGGAAGATGAGGAAGAAGAGGATGGCCGGCACCAGGCTGATCAACGCACCGGCGTTGGTCGTCGGGGCGTCCATCAGCCGGTCACCCTGCAACGACGCGATCGCGACCGGGATGGTCTGCGTCTGGTTGTCGATCAGCATGACCAGCGGGATGAGGAACTCGTTCCAGGTCCAGATGAAGAAGAAGATGAGCAGCACCGCGAGGGTGGGCCGCAGGTTGGGGAAGACCACCCGCCACAGCACCGTCCACTTGCCGGCGCCGTCCAGCGACGCGGCCTCCAGCAGCGAGCGCGGGAACGTGCCCAGCACCGAGGCGAGCAGGTACGTGCCGAACGCGCTCTGGATCACGGTGAAGATGATGATCACCGAGAGCTGGGTGTTGTAGAGGCCGACCTGCTTCGCCACGTAGTAGAGCGGGTAGATCAGCGCCTCCTGCGGAAGCATGTTCGCCAGCAGGAAGAGCCCCACGATCCAGAGCCGACCCCGAACCCGACCGATGCCCAGCGCGTACGCGTTGAGCAGGGAGACGGCGACGCCGAGCACCGCCACGGACCCGGCGATGAGCGTCGAGTTCCACAACTTCAGGGGGAAGTTAACCTCGGTCCAGTACGTCCGCAGGCCCTTGGTGTAGAACTCCGTCGGCCAGCTCAGCGGCCCGTTCGACGAGTAGTCCCCGGGCGACTTGAACGCGTTGAGCAGCATGAACACGAACGGCACCAGCATGGCGAGCGCGGCGAGCGTGACCAGGACGAGCACGACCCAGCGGCCGACGCCGCGGTGGTGCCGATCCCGTACCGGCCGACGAGGCGCCGCCGATGCGGGGGTCGGAGTGAGCGTGACGGCCATGTCAGATCCCCCGGTCCCGGCGCTCGCTGCGGGCCTGCATCCAGATGAAGACCACAGCCACCACCACGATGATCAGTGTGAGCACGGTCGAGATCGCGGAGCCGTAGCCGACCTGGAGCTTCTTGAAGAAGGTGTAGTAGGCGAAGTAGGACGGCACATTCGTGGCGTTCTCCGGGCCGCCCCGGGTCAGGGCGAAGATCGGCCCGAACACCTTCAACGCGGCGATGGTGCAGGTCAGGGCCACCACGAACGTCTCCGGCCGGATCTGCGGCAGCGTGATGGCCCGGAACCGGTGCAGCCAGTTCGCGCCGTCGACCTCCGCTGCCTCGTACAGCTCGGGGTCGACCCGCTGCAACGCCGCCATGAAGACGACCACCGGGTAGCCGATCTGCACCCAGATCATCACCGCCATCACGGCTGGCAGCGCCGTGTCCGGGTCGCCGAGCCAGTCGTGGCGCAGCGCCCCCAGACCGACCGCGCCGAGCAGGCTGTTGAACGCGCCGTCGGGGCGCAGGATCCAGCCCCAGACGATGCCGGCCACCACGACCGGCAGCACCTGCGGGAGGTAGAACGCGGCCCGCAGGGCGGCGGCGGTGCGGGGCTTGAACCGGCGGCCGATGACGTCGAAGAGCACCGAGGCGAGCAGCAGCCCGAGCAGGGTGGGCACCACCACCATGGCGACGAGCATCCAGACGGTGTTGCGGAACGACGCCCAGAACACCTCGTCGTGCAGCAGTTGCCGGTAGTTGTCCAGCCCGATGAAGGTGGGGTCGCCAACCCCGGACCACTTGGTCAGCGACAGGTAACCGGTGCCGACCAGCGGCGCGCCGATGACCAGGACGAACAGCACCGCTCCGGGGAGCAGGTAGAGCCAGTACGCCGCATTGCGGCCGCGAGGAGCGCGGCGGGGTGCGGGAGGGGTTGGTGTCGCGGCCGGGGCGGCGACGGTCTCGGAGACTGCCATGGAAGATCCTTCCCGGTGGGGCGGGCGGACGCGCCGGTCGTACCGGTCGCGTCCGCCGCCCGCCGCGTCACTTGCCGGTGATCTCCTTGACGCCATCGGCGTACGGCTTGGCGATCGTGTCGAGCACCTGGTCGGGAGACTTCGACCCGTTGATCAGGGCCTGGAAGCCACCGACGAGCACGTCGTAGTAGCCGGGGACCGGCCAGTCCGGGTAGAACGCGAGGCCGTCCTGCTTGCTCACCGTGTTGAAGTCCTCGATGAGCTTGCGGTCCTTCGCGTCGCTGATCTTCGCGGGGTCAGCGGCCACCGGGACGCCGCCGTTGTTGCCGATCAGGTCCTGGATCTCCGGACGCAGCGTGATGTCGATGAAGTCGTACGCCAGACTCTTGGCCTTGCTGCTCTCCGGGACCACCCACAGGTTGCCGGAGGAGCCGGCCTGCAGGGTGTTGCCGGGGAAGAGGAAGGTGTCCCAGTTGGCCTTCATCTCGGTCTTGAACCGGCCGTACCACCAGCTGCCCGAGACGATCATCGGGGTCTTGCCGCCGATGAACGCGGTGCCCATGTCCTCGGCCTTGAGGCTCGCCGAGTCCTTGGCGACGTAGCCCTTCTTCACCCAGTCGGCGAAGGTGTCCGCGCCGTACTTCAGCGGGTCGGCCTTGAAGTCGACGGGGTTCTTGTAGAGCTGGTAGTTGTCGACGAACGACCGGTCGGCCTTGGCCAGCGCCAACTGGTAGAAGAGCTGCCCGGCCGGGTACTCAGCGCCGGCCATGCCCAGCGGGGTGATGCCCTTGCCGACGAAGGTGTCCATCGCGGCGGTCATCTCGGCGAGGGTGGTCGGCACCTGCACGCCGTTCTGCTGGAACAGGTCCTTGTTGTAGTAGACCGTGACGTACTCGCCGTAGTTCGGCACACCGAACCAGTTGCCCGAGCCCATCACGCCCTTGTCGCTGTACCGGGCGGTGGTCTGGAGGCTGGGGCTGAGCTTGTCGGCCCAGCCGCGCTTGTCGGCCTCGGCGCTCAGGTCGGAGAGCAGGCCCTGGGAGGAGAGCAGGCCGGCCGTGGCGTTGCCCTTGTTGTACTCCATGATGTCCGGGCCCTCGGACGAGTTGATGATCATCCCGGCGTTCTGCTGGATCTGCTCGAACGCCTTGCGCTCGAAGCGCACCTCGACGCCCGGGTGCTCGGCCTTGAAGATCTCGATCGCCCGGTCCCAGGCGATGCCCATGGCGCTGTTGGCGCTCTCGTAGTGCCACAGCTTCAGGGTCTTGGCCCCGCTGTCGTCCCCACTGTCACCACCGCCGCAGGCGGCCACTGTGGTCGTCGCGGTCGCCGCCAGGGCGATCGCGGCGACGATCCGGCGGAATCGCTGCATTGCTATCCTCCTCGTTGAGTATCGAGCCCGGTACTTCACTGGGTCCGTCGTCGCGTTGCAGCGCGGCGGCGGGCCGTTTTTGCTGGTCAGCCCCCGACCGTCGGTAACGGTTCGGAGGTGGTCGCTGTCGGTCGTCGTGGTCCAGAGGTGGTCACTGTCGATCGTCGTGGCGCGGCGGTCGATCCGCGGACCTCCAGCGCGCACGGCAGCAGTTGCTGGTGGCGCTCGTTGCCGGACCCGTCCAGGTGCCGCAACAACGCCTCGATCGCGATTCGGCCCAGGGCCGACCCGGGCGACGTCATCGCGGTCAACGCCGGTGTGGCCAGCTCGGCGACCTGCGGCGAGGTGACCATCGAGACGACCGAGACGTCGTCGGGCACCGACAGCCCTCGACCGGTCAACTCACCGAGGATGCCGAAGATCGCCGTCTCGTTCATGGCCAGCACAGCGGTCAGCTCCGGCGCCTGCGCGAACGCGGCGGCCAGAGCGGCCCGGCCACCGGCGGCGCTGTCCTCGGCGGGGATCATCACCGGTTCCAGGCCGTGCCCGGTCATGGCCGCCACGAACGTGTCCCGGGTACGGAGCGCGGGGCCGTAACCGCTGGCGAGGGTGGCGGCCGAGTGGTTGACGTACACGATGTGCCGGTGCCCGAGGCCGACCAGATGCTCGACGGCCTCCCGCACGGTCTGCTCGAAGTCGATATCGACGTACGAGAGCGCGTCGGCGTCCCCGGTGCGGCCGATCAGCACCAGCGGCACGCCGGCCTCCTGGAGCACGGTGACCCGCTCGTCGGCGAGCTGCACCTCCATCAGCACGACGCCGTCGAGCATCCGCTGGCTGGCCAGCCGCCGCAGGTCGTCGAGGTTGCCGCCGCCGATCGGGGAGAGCACCAGGTGGTAGCCGGCGACGCTGGCAGCGGCGGCGGCACCGGTGACGAACGCCGTCTCGGTCGCACCCAGGCCGCGCTCGTCCATGGGCATCAACAGGCCCAGGATTCGACTGCGCCGACTGGCCAGGCCGCGGGCCATCGCGTTGGGCTGGTAGTCGAGCTGAGCCATCGCGGCGAGGACCTTGGCCCGGGTGGCCTGCGAGATCGGCCGGGTGCCGGTGAGCACGTACGACACGGTGCTGACCGAGACCTGCGCGAGGCGGGCGACGTCGTGCATGGTGGCCATCGCGCACCTCCTCCAGCCCTCGTGTTGCAGCCCTCGTGGGACCGCGTCAGCCGTTGTGGGACAGCTCCCGAATGATCGTCGAAGCGCTTCGACGAAGCGGTTCGACAGACGCTAGGCCACCTGTTACGGCGTCGTCAATAGCTGATGTCGAAATGACGTCGGGAGCCTCCGACCCCGCCCTCGGCCCCAATCACGCCCGCCGTTCCCACCGCGCCCAGCCGTCCGCCGCCCGACCCAGCCGCCCGCCCAGGAACGGCTCGCCCCGCCCGCCCGGCTTGCTCGCCCCGCCCGGCTTGCCCGCCCGGCTCGCTCGCTCGCCCGGCCCGCTCGCCCGCCCGGCCTGCGCGTTCCGCCCGCCCGGCTTGCTCGCCCGCCCGCCCGCCCGCCCGGCTTGCTCGCTCGCCCGCCCGGCGTGCTCGTTCGGCCGCCCCGCCCCGCCCCGCCCACCCGCCCGGCTCGCCCGCCCGGCTCGCCCGCCCGCCCAGGAACGGCTCGCCCCGCCCGCCCGGCTTGCTCGCCCCGCCCGGCTCGCCCGCCCGGCTTGCTCGCTCGCCCGGCCCGCTCGCCCGCCCGGCCTGCGCGTTCCGCCCGCCCGCCCGGCTTGCTCGCTCGCCCGCCCGGCGTGCTCGTTCGGCCGCCCCGCCCCGCCCCGCCCACCCGCCCGGCTCGCCCGCCCGCCCGCCGGCCCACCCGCCCGCCAGCCCGCCCACCCGCCCGGCTCGCTCGCCCGGCCGCCCGCAAGATCGTGCTCGATCCAGGATCGAGTGGTGTCGGCGAGTCGGTGAGGCCACTCGATCCAGGATCGAGCACGATCTTGACGCGGGACGCGGGACGCGGGACGCGGGACGCGGGACGCGGGACGCGGGACGCGGGACGCGGGACGCGGGACGCGG
>NZ_JBEYTO010000001.1:89990-992563 GCF_040643095.1 Micromonospora sp. NPDC047467
GGACACGGGACACGGGACACGGGACACGGGACACGGGACACGGGACACGGGACACGGGACACGGGACACGGGACACGGGACACGGGACACGGGACACGGGACGCGAGGACGCGAGGCGGGGCGCGGAGGCGGCATCCAGTGCACGTGTGCGGCGGCCAGCTTGGGCAGCCGCAGCGTGCGTCAGGACTCCGGCACCCGCTCGTGTGGTGCCGGAGGCGACGATGGCGCCGCGCCGGTCATAAGTCGATGTTGAACCGCTGGAGCACCGAGGGGGCGATCAGGCCGGCGGTGGCGAGCACCGACACCACGGTCAGGACGGTGCGCAGCACGACCACCTCGGCCTTGCTGCCGGTACGCAGCGCGATGCTGTTCGGCAGGCCGATCATCGTCCACATGCGGCGTCGGATAGGGATAGGCCAGAGGATCGGCACCCCGGCTTTAGTGATCATGTCGCCGAGGATGTGCACGAAGCAGCCCACCCCGACGGCCGTGCCGATCAGCGGGTAGCCCCGCCCGCCGGGCAGGTTGACGAAGGTGAACCAGGCCGCGCCGGCCGACGCGAGGGTCACGATCACCCAGCCGGCCCGCTCGGCCCAGCGGTCGAACAGCCCGCGCAGGGCGAGGCCGAACATGAAGAACAGGATCGTGATCACCGCCCACTTGCCGTACGCGGCGCAGAGCGTGGTGGTGCCCCAGCCGACCAGCAGCGTGAACGGGATGGTGTGGGTCAGCGTCCGGTGCCCGTTGTTGCGGCGCGGATCCTTGCTGAGCTTCGTCGCGTAGTAGACGCCGAGGGAGATCTTCTCCATGACCTCGGCGACGAAGAGCGAGAAGACCCCGAACGTGCGGGCCACGGTGGCGCCACCTTGGTTGCGGGTCACCTTGCCCGACAGGTCCAGGTCAGGAAAGAGCGCGCCACCCGCGCACACCGCGGTGCCCACCGCCAGTGCCAGCGGTGACTGCTGGTAGTCGGCGAACTGGTCCAGCGCCCAGGACCCGGCCAGCCATACCGCCGCGCCGGACAGCGCGTGCGACGGTCCCATCATCTCGGCTCACCCTCCCCAGGGATCTTGAGCGCCAAAGCTACGCCACTGTAGTCAGCGTCCGTGCCGCAGGGGCATCCGCCGAGTCGTCTACAACGGACAGTGTCAGAGGGTGGGTGTGAAGCTCTGCCGGATCATCACGAAGTATGCCGCGTTGACCTGCCAGTCGAACTCTTTTGTCAGCCACGAGACGGTGTACGCGCGCCCGGGCGAGGTGTTGGCGAGGAACCGGATGCTGTGCACCCGCTCGCCGGCGGCGTTCTCCCAACTGCACTCCCAGAGCGCGCTGCCGTCGAAGACGTCCAGCGCGGAGATGTCCACCTTCCGGTAGCCCGGCAATGCGTCGCCACCGACGAGCCGGATCTCCTCGGACCTCAGGTGCGCCACCGGATCCACCCGCGTCGGCCCCGCCTCGACGCTGAGCACCCGAGCCCCGCTCGGCTCCCGGAAGCAGGTCACCGCACCCTCCGTCCAGCGAGCCCAGCCCACCGGTGCCGCGATCCGAAAGCCAGCCGGGTCGTCGTGCCAGGTCCAGCCGTCCCGCAGCCGGTACCGCGAGTCGGCCGGCGGAGACACCGACGGCACCGGGGTGGCCGCCGGCGGCGGGACCGTCGCGCAGGCGAACGCGACAGGTCGGGTGGCGGTCGCGCCGCCCCCGGAGCCCGACGGTGGTGTCCGCTCGTCGTGGCGGTTCACCAGCGCCGCCGTGACACCTCCGGCGATGAGCAGGAGGGTGGCCGTGAACGCCCCGGCCAGGGCGATCATCTGTCCGCGCCTACCGCCCCGGCGTCCCGCCGGGCGGGCGGGCGGAGTCGGTGGGTCATCGGCCTGATCCGGGTGGTCGACCCAGGTGGGGGACGCGGACCGGGCCGCGTCGCGCACGGCTGCCACCGCCGCCGAGCGCGCCGGTTCGGTGGGCTGGTCGTGGCCCGCCGAGGCGGCGCGCAGCAGCGGCTCCACCTCGGCGGCGGTCAACCGCCGCCACGGGTCGCGCTGCAACAGGCCGGTGAGGGCGGGACGCAACGGCCCGGCACGGCGCATCGGGTCCGGCGGTTCGACGGCCAACGCGCTGAGCGTCGCCATCGCGCTGGATCTGGCGTACGGGGACTGCCCCTCGACCGTCGCGTAGAGGGTCGCGCCCAGCGACCACAGGTCGGTACGCGGGTCCGACACACCTTCGCGGGCCCGCTCCGGTGCGACGAACTGCGGTGAGCCGAAGACCATGCCCGGACCGGTCATCGCCCCGTCGCCACCGTCGAAAGTCGCCAGCCCGAAGTCGGTGAGCACCACCCGCCCGTCGTCGGCGACCAGCACGTTGTGCGGCTTGACGTCGCGGTGCAGCACACCGGCGGTGTGGGCGGCCCGCAACGCGGCGAGCACCGCCAACCCGATCCGCGCCGTACGCTGCGGACTCAGCGGACCCTCGGCGCTGATGATCTGCTGCACCGACCGGGACGGCACGTACTCCATCACGATCCACGGGCTGTCCCGGTCGTGCACGACGTCGTAGATGCGTACGACATTGGGGTGGTTGAGCCGCGCGGCCGTGCGGGCCTCGCGCAGCGTCCGAAACCGTAGATCCGCGCGGTCGGACTCGGCCAGCCAGGACGGCGGCACGACCTCCTTCACCGCGACGTCGCGGTGCAACATCTCGTCGCGGGCCAGCCACACCCGGCCCATCCCGCCGATGCCGACCAGGTCGAGCAGCCGGTACCGACCCGCGATCAGCAACTGCTGCACGGTCGCGCCCCCTCGGTCACCCCGAGTTACACGATAACCACCGATGCGGGATTTCTCATCCGCTGAGCGGCCTCGATCCATGTCGGACAGGGGCTCAGCCACGGCCGTCCGGCGCAGGTCAGGGGGGTGGTCGGAAACTGTTTCGCACCGTCGTCCAGTCCGCGCCGGCGGCCGTCCAGTCCCTGTCGTGGGTGATCCAGCCCAGGGTCCAGCGCTTGCTTCCGACCACCTGTTGCCGTGCGTGCAGCATTCCGCCGTGCGGGGTCCGCCACCGGCACTCCCACTCCGCGCCCGCGCCGGTGAGGGCGAGCCGAATCTCGTCGTACCCCACCAGGGCCCCGGCCGTGGCCGCCGCGTCGCGCAGCGCGCGCAGCCGGGTCATCGGGTCGGACGCGCCACCCTCGGTGACGCTGAAGGCCCGGCCGGTCGCCGGGTCCTGGAAGCAGGCCGCGGCGCCGTCGCGGGAGTAGCGCCAGGTCGCCGGTACGGAGACCCGGAAGCCAGCGGTGTCGGCGTGCCAGACCCAGCCGGGCGGAGGCCGCAACCGCTCGCCTCGTGGCGGCGATGCGGCCGGCACCGGCGCGCCGACGATGTCCGGGCGTACGCAGGCAAATGGCGGAGGGGCGATGTCCCGACCATCCGGCGGCGGGAGGGGCCATCCCCGGGCGTCCCCGGGCGGCGGCCCGTCACCGTACGGCCCGTCGCGGTCGCCGGGCAGATGGTCCGGCGTCGACGCGGTGGGTTGGGCGGCGGTGTCGCTCGGGCCGTCGCCGTCGAACGCCAGCGCGGTGCCGATGCCGGCTGCGGCCGCTACCAGCAGCGCGGTGACGACGAGGGTGGCCCGGCGTGCCGTGGACCGCCCTCCCGATCGGGCGGGCACCGCAGCCGGTGCGGGGGAGGCCACCTCCGCCGGAGACACGCCACCCGGGCCGGTGTCGGCTGGCCGGGCATCGGCCGCGCGGGTGTCGGCCGGGCCGGCGTCGCCCGGGCTGGTGTCGGCCGCGCTGGTTTTGCCCGAACGGGTGTCGGCCGGGCTGGCGTCGACCGGGCTGGTTTTGCCCGGACGGGTGTCGTCCTGACGGGTGTCCGCCGGACGGGCGCCGGATGCGTCGGGCTCGGGCAACGGGATGGTGGGGTCCCAGCCGGCCACGTCCTCCGGCCGCGGCGTCGAGTCGGCCGGGGCCGCCTGCGCCGGGGCCGCTGGATGCGGGAGGGTACGGCCGGTCGCGGCGGCGGTGAGCAGCTCGTGGGCCTCGTCGTGGCCGAGGCGTTGGCGCGGGTCGCGGCGCAGCAGCCCGGCGAGGACCGGCGCGAGCGGCCCGGCGTGGGGTGCCGGGTCCGGCGGACCGGCGGCCAACGCGCTGAGCGTGGCCATCGCGTTGCTGCGGGCGTACGGGGAGCGGCCCTCCACTGCGGCGTGCAGGGTGGCGCCGAGTGACCACAGGTCGGCGGCCACGGTGGACACGCCTTCCGCGGCGCGCTCCGGGGCGACGTACTGCGGGGAGCCGACCACCATTCCGGGGCGGGTCATCGCGCCGTCGCCGCCGTCGAAGGTGGCCAGCCCGAAGTCGGTGAGCATCACCCGCCCGTCGTGGGCCATGAGCACGTTCTGCGGTTTGACGTCGCGGTGCAGCACCCCGGCGGCGTGCGCGGCCCGCAGCGCGTCGAGCAGGGCCAGGCCGATCCGGGCGGCGCGGGCCGGTTCCAGCGGCCCTTCGCCGTCGAGGACGTCCTGCAGGGTGCGCGAGGGGACGTACTCCATCACGATCCACGGGCTGCCCTCGACCGGGACGACGTCGTAGAGCCGGACCACGGCGGGGTGGTTGAGCCGGGCCGCGGTGCGCGCCTCCCGCAGGGTGCGCGAGCGCACCTCGGCCCGATCGTGGTCGGTCAGCCACGTCGGCGGGACGACCTCCTTGACGGCGACGTCGCGGTGCAGCATCTCGTCGCGGGCTCGCCACACCCGACCCATGCCTCCGCGACCCACCAGGTCGAGCAGCCGGTACCGACCAGCGATCAGCACCTGCGCACGCTCCTCCTCAGCCGCTGTCCGGGCTACACCCTAACCAGCGGATCGGAAGTCACCTATAGGTCATTTGACGTAGAACTCAGCATGCGGCGTGGTCGACGGCGGCGAGCAGATTGCCCTCCGGGACGGCGATCCGGCTACGGCCACCCGCCAGTCGGGCGGCGGCGCGTCGGGCTTGCAGCGGACCATGCTCGCGGCGGGCGGTGGCGTAGCTGTTGGCGGTGCGGGCCGCGATGGCGGCCCAGCCGTACCGCTCGCCGACCATGGCGCGGGCGCGTCGGGCCATCCGCCTGGCGAAGACCTCGTCGCCGAGGAGTTGACCGACCGCGCCGGCGAGGGCGTCCGGGTCGCTGTGCGGAAACGTCACTCCCGTCACGCCGGGCTCGACGATCTCGGCGAGACCGCCGGTGCGGGCCACCGCCAGTGGTGCTCCAGCGGCCGCCGCCTCCAGCGCCACCATGCCGAACGGTTCGTAGAGGCTGGGAACCACTGTCGCGTCGGTGGCGCCCAGCACCGCCGGCAGTTGGGTGGCGTCGAGGAAACCGGTGAAGCTGACGGTCGCGTTGAGCGCCAGGCGGCGAGCCTCGGCCTCCAACTCGGCGCGGTAGGGACCGTCGCCGGCGATCACCACCCGCAGCCCGGGGTGCCGCTCGCGCAGCCGGGGAACCGCGTGCACGAGGTGCTGCACACCCTTCTCGTAGACGAGCCTTCCGGCGTACCCGACCAGGGGGCCGTCCGCGGCGAACCGGGCCCGGGCCGACGCGACCGCGCGCGGCCGGGCACGCCAGGCCCGGTCGTCGACCCCGTTGGGCACCACGTCGACCTGCTCGGCCGGTACGTCGAAGAGCGCGCCCACCTGGTCGCGCATGTAACCCGAGCAGGTGATCACCCGGGTGGAGGAGCCGGTGAGCCAGTGCTCGACGCCGTGGATGGTGCGGTTCATCTCGTCGGGCAGCCAGCCCTGGTGCCGACCCGCCTCGGTGGCGTGCATGGTCGTGACCAGCGGCAGGTCCAGGTGTTCGGAGAGGGTGATGGCGGTGTGGGCGACGAGCCAGTCGTGGGCGTGGATGACGTCGTAGGTGCCGGCCTCGGTGGCGCGCAGCGCGGTGCGGGTGAGGGTGTGGTTGAAGGCCATGGTCCAGGCCAGGAGGCTGTTGGTGGCGAGGGGGAAGGTGACGGGGTCCTCGGGGGCGCGCAGGACGCGGACGCCGTCGGCGTACTCCTCAAGGGGTGCGCCCTCGGCGTGGCGGGTGACGACTGTGACGTCGTGGCCGGCGTTGGCGAGCGCGACGGAGAGGGCGTGGACGTGTCGGCCGAGGCCGCCGACGAGCACCGGCGGGTACTCCCAGGAGAGCACCAGCACCCGCAGGCGTCTGGCGGGGTGGATGTCGATCACGTGGGCGTCGGGTGACATGGCGGCCCCCTTTGAGTTGTCCCCGGGCGCGCGCCGACCGGCACCGAGCCGGTGCCGCCGTCGCGTCTGGATCGGGCCCCATCCTGCCGGGACCGAGATAACCAGCGGAGACACCGCCGTTGCGGTCATGTAAAGCGCTACTGGCCCTTTCGGCGCACCCGCAGCAGCTCGGCGACCGACCATGCCTGGAACGGGCAGCCGGTCGCGGCGTGCGGCGCGAGGCCGTCGGCTGTCTCGCTCACCGAGCCTAACCCATATTCGGTCAGATGAGCCTCAATACTGACCAATACGTCAGCGACCGACATCTTGCCCCTGCGGCACGCGTCCACGTACGGGCCGAGCAGCCACGGCCACACCGTGCCCTGGTGGTAGCCGCCGTCGCGCTCGGCCGGGCCACCCCGGTGCCGGCCCACGAACTCCGGCGAATCCGGGGCGAGACTGCGCGGCCCGAGCGGGGTGAGCAGCCCAGCCGCGACCCGGCGCAGCGTCGGCTCGTCCGGCTCCAGCGGCGCGAACGGCAGCGACCAGGCCAGCAGCTGATTGGGGCGCAGCGCGTCGTCGTCGTGCAGGGCGGCACCACCCAGCGGGTACGCGGGCGCGGGCGCGTCCAGCACGTCGTGCAGCCAGCCGGTCGGCGCCGGGAAGCGCTCCCGGAACGAGGCGGTCGCCTGCCTGTGCCGCCGCCACAGGTCGGCCGCGTCCTGCCCGGCCAACTCGGTCAGCTCGGCGAGCCCGGCCAGCCCGTTGATCCACAGCGCGTTGACCTCGACCGGCTTGCCGGTACGCGGAGTGACCGGCACCCCGTACACGCGGGCGTCCATCCAGGTGAGCGCGGTGCCGGGGGCGCCCTGGGTGAGCAGCCCGTCGGCCGGGTCGACGGCGATGCCGTAGCGGGTGCCGGCCACGTGGGCGTCGACGACCGTCCGCAGCGCGGGCAGCAACTCGTCGCCGAGGTCGGTGTCGCCGGTGACGGTGACGTGCCGGCTCACCGCGTGCAGGAACCACAGCGTGCCGTCGACCGTGTTGTACTCCACCCGTCCGGTGTCGGCCGTGTTGGCGAGCATCCCCTCGGAGAGTGTCGCCGCGTACGCCCGCAGCAGCGCCCGGCCCTCGTCGGCGCGACCGGTGCAGAGGAACAGCCCCTCGTACGAGATCATCGTGTCCCGGGACCAGGCGCCGAACCACGGGTATCCGGCGACCACGTCCACCGCCGCGTGGTTGGTTCGCACCACGAACGCGTCGGCGGCCAGCGCCAGGGTGGCCTCCACGTCGTCGGCTGGCTTCGCGGTCGCCACCACCTGCCGGTTGCGCCGTCGGGCGGTCGCCACGATCTGCTCCGCCGACATTGGCTCCAGGTCGAGTGGAGCGGTCCAGGCCCGTACCGAGACCGTGTCTCCGGGTCGCTCCAACTCGCCGACGAAGCGCCCCGCGTACCAGACGTCCTCGTCCGGCTGTAGACCCCGGGAGGCCTCCTCCCGGTGGTGCACGCCCAGCCACCACTGCCCCTCCGGTGCCCAGCCCGGGCCGGCGAGCCGGTACGCGCCCTCGACCACCGCGCCGTCGGCCACCGCCTCGACCTGCGGCGTCGGACCGTCGGCCCGCCGCTCGCCGTGCGCGTCGCGCCAGGTGCAGGCGGCGGAGAGCTCCAGCCGGACCGGCCCGCCGGCGATCAACCGGTGCACTACCGCCACGCAGGAGCGGCCGGGCAGCATGGCCACCTCCCGCTCGATCACGACGCCGCCGATCCGCCACCGCCACCGGGGCAGGCCGTCGACCAACTCGAAGCGTTCCAGCAACTCGAAGCCGCGCGGGTCGACGTCACCGGAGGCCCACTCGTGCGCGCCGAGCCGAACCCGCGCGCCCGACGGCAGGGTGACCGCCGGATCGAGACTGGTCAGTCCCACTCGGCGGGACGCCGGGGTTTCACCCGGCACCACCAGCAGACCGTGGTACCGGCGGGTCCGCAGCCCGGAGACCGTGCCCATCGCGTACCCGCCGAGACCGTCGGGCACCAGCCACTCCCGGCTGGAGGCGCTTGCCAGATCGCCGCAGACCTGCGGGCCGAAGCGAATGTCGATCAACTTTCCTCCACCGGCGGCGAGGTGTAACACGCCACGACGAGAATGGCCGCTGTGGTCAAGTACCGTGACGGCGTCAAGGATGTGTACGTGATCACTGACCGATCGTCCTCCGACGCCTCGCCACCCGACGCTGAGCGGCTCCGGCTCGCCCAGGCCGACTCGGGGGAGCAGGACTGGCGCGCATGGGGTCCCTATCTGTCCGAACGGGCGTGGGGGACGGTGCGGGAGGACTACAGCGAGCACGGTACGGCCTGGGACTACTTCCCGCACGACCATGCGCGGTCCAGAGCCTACCGGTGGAATGAAGACGGGATGGCCGGCGTCTGCGACGACCGGCAGACCTTCGCCTTCGCCCTGGCGCTGTGGAACGGCAAGGACCCCATCCTCAAGGAGCGGATGTTCGGCCTGGGCGGTGACAGCGGCAACCACGGCGAGGACGCCAAGGAGTACTGGTGGTATCTCGACAGCACTCCGACGCACTCCTGGATGCGCTGGCGCTACCACTACCCGCAGGCCGCCTTCCCGTACGACGAACTCGTCGCGGTGAACGCGCTGCGCGGCCGGGACGACACCGAGTACGAGTTGGTGGACACCGGGATCTTCGACCAGGACCGCTACTGGGCGGTGACCGTCGACTACGCCAAGGCGTCGCCGACCGACCTGTGCATGGTGGTGACCGTGGCCAACCGGGGCGACCGGGCGGCGACCCTGCACGTGCTGCCCACGCTGTGGTTCCGCAACACGTGGGCCTGGGGTCTGCCCGGCGGTGACCGGATCCCCCGGCTGACCGGCGACGGCACCCGGCTCGTCGGCGAGCACCGGGTGCTGGGCCAACTGCTGCTGGAGGGCGACGGCGGCCCGGTGCCGCTGCTCTGCGACAACGACACCAACGCCGAGCGGCTCTGGGGGCTGCCCGGCCGCTCGGCGTACCCGAAGGACGGCATCAACGACCACGTGGTCAACGGCGCGGACACCGTCAACCCGGCCCGGGAGGGCACCAAGGGGGCGCTGCACTACGTCCTCGACGTGCCGGCCGGCGGGCAGCGCCAGATCCGGCTGCGGCTGACCCGTACCGCGTCGCCGCCGGCCGCCGCGCCGCCACCCCCGGCCGACCTCCGCGACGGCTTCGAGGCCGTGGTGTGGGCGCGGCGGGCCGAGGCGAACCGCTTCTTCGCCAGCGTGATCCCGCCGGCCGCCACCGCCGACGAGGCACTGGTGGCCCGGCAGGCCATCGCCGGGCTGATGTGGGGCAAGCAGTTCTACCACTTCGACGTCAAGCGCTGGCTGGACGGCGATCCGGGCTCCACGCCGCCGCCCGCTGGCCGCCGACACGGGCGCAACAGCGCCTGGTGGCACATGACCAGCTTCGACGTGATCTCCATGCCCGACCCCTGGGAGTATCCCTGGTACGCCGCGTGGGATCTCGCCTTCCACTGCGTGAGCATCGCCCGGGTCGACCCGGGCTTCGCCAAGGAGCAGCTTCTGCTCCTGCTGCGCGAGTGGTACCTGCACCCCAACGGGCAGATCCCGGCGTACGAGTGGGCCTTCGGCGATGTGAACCCGCCGGTGCACGCCTGGGCGGCGCTGAAGGTGTTCGAGATCGACGGCGGCGGGGACTACGAGTTCCTGGCCCGGGTGATGCACAAGCTGCTGCTCAACTTCACCTGGTGGGTCAACCGCAAGGACACCGGCGGCAACAACGTCTTCGAGGGCGGCTTCCTCGGGCTGGACAACGTCGGGCCGTTCGACCGCTCGGCGGCGCTGCCGGTGGCCGGTGTGCTGGAGCAGTCCGACGGCACCGGCTGGATGGCCATGTACGCCCTCAACCTGCTGGACATCGCGATCGTGCTCGCCGAACACGACCGCACCTGGGTGGACACCGCCACCAAGTTCTTCGAGCACTTCGCGTACATCGCCGCCGCCGCGTACGAGCAGGGGCTCTGGGACGACGAGGACGCCTTCTTCTACGACGTGCTGCGCCTCGCCGACGGCACGAAGGTGCCGCTGAAGGTCCGCTCGGTGGTCGGGCTGCTGCCGCTGGCCGCCACCACCCGGCTCACCGCCAAGACCCTGCACCGGCTGCCGGAGTTGGGCGCGCGGTTGCGCTGGTTCCTCACCAACCGACCGGAGTACGCCCAGGTGATCGGCACCCGCCGGCTCGGCCCCGACGGGCGGCAGCAGCGGCTGCTGTCCATGGTCGGCCCGGAACAGGTGGTTCGACTGCTCGCCCGGATGCTCGACAGCGACGAGTTCCTGTCGGAGTTCGGCCTGCGTACGCTGTCCCGCGCGCACCTGGACAAGCCGTTCTCGGTCACCCTGGGCGGGCAGGAGTTCTCCGTCGGCTACGAGCCGGCCGAGTCGACAAGCGGACTGTTCGGCGGCAACTCGAACTGGCGCGGCCCGATCTGGATGCCGACGAACTTCCTGTTGATCAGCGCGCTGCGCGACTACGCGGCGTTCTTCGGCGACGACCTCCAGGTGGAGTATCCGACCCGCTCCGGGGTGAAGCGGTCGCTGGACGAGATCGCCGACGACCTCTCGGCCCGGCTGATCTCGCTCTTCACCCAGGACGACTGGGGCCGCCGGCCGATCTACGGCGCGGCGCGCCTGTTCCAGACCCACCCGGACTGGCGGGACCTGATCGCCTTCCCGGAGTACTTCCACGGCGACAACGGGGCCGGCCTGGGCGCCTGGCACCAGACCGGCTGGACGGCCCTGGTGGCCGACCTGATCCTCACCCTGCGCCGCTAACCCAGCCCCGGCCCGGCCCGGACCTGCCCGGCCCCTGCCCGCAAGGGCGTGAGCGCGGGGGTGGCGGTGGTCAGGCGATGACCAGGCCGATGTACCGGTCGGCGGGTCCTCGATCGCGCTCGATCCTTGTTGTAGTGGTGTCCCCGGTGCGGGAAGCGACCAGATCCTGGATCGAGCGCGATCATGCTGGGGTGCCGTTTCGGTGGTCAGCCGCCGAAGGGCTCGGGCCCGAGTCGACCCCAGGCCACGAAGGCGGCCACAGCGAGGTAGACCAGATCCAACACGATGAACTTCGCTTCGCCGTGGCGCAGGTGGGTGATCATCGCGCCGACCATCAGCAGGACCCAGCAGATGGCGGTCACCGGCACCAGCACCGGTGCGATGTCCAGCACGGCGGGCAGGACCAGGCCGACCGCAGCCAGGAGTTCGAGGACCCCGAGGGTCTTGACGAAGCCCACGCTGGCGTCGTCGGTCCACCCTCCGCCATTGGTCGCCGCCAACTTCTGCTTGGGTACGAACGTCTTGGTGACGCCGCCGAGCAGGGCGATCGCGGCCAACAGTCCGGCCGCGATCCACAGAGCCAGGTTCATGGGATTCCTCCGTCTCGGGTCGAACACGAGACACCGCCGGCCCGCTCGCTGTGACAGATCGCCGGATGAGGCGGCCCACGGCTGCTTGGTGTCACAGACGGCGCGGCACCGGCCCGGCCCGGCCCGGAAAAGATCACGCGTGCCGGGCGGGGCTTGAGTAGCGTTGTCGGACGTGATCGATCTTGTCGAGCGGCGTACCGTCCTCGCCGTTGTGGTCGGGTCGCGGGCGTACGGGCTGCACGGCCCGGATTCCGACTACGACCGGCGTGGTGTGTACGCGGCGCCGACCCGCGACTTCTGGCACCTGGACAAGCCGCCCACCCACCTCGACGGGCCGGCGGTGGAGCAGTTCTCCTGGGAGTTCGAGCGCTTCTGCGTGCTCGCTTTGCAGGGCAACCCGACGGTTCTGGAGGTGCTCTGGTCCCCGCTGATCGAGACGATCACCGCGGACGGGGAAGAGTTGCTGGCGGCGCGGCGGGTGTTCCTGTCGCGCCGGGTCGCCGAGACGTACGGCGGTTATGCCCGGGACCAGCTCAACCGGGTGGCGGCCCGCCGGCAGCGCACCGGGGAGACGAATCACAAGCAGGCGATGCACATGATCCGGCTGCTGGTCGCCGGGGCGCATGTGCTGCGTACCGGGGAGGTCCTGGTCGACGTGCGGCACCTGCGCGACCGGCTGCTCGCGGTGCGCCGCGGTGAGCTGGAGTGGGACGCGGTCACCGCCTGGGCGGTGGACCTGTTCGCCGAGCTTGCCGACGCCGCCGCCACCACCGCGCTGCCGGCGCAGCCCGACCGGGAAGCCGTGGACCGGCTGCTCATCGCCGTACGGGAGAGGAACCTGTCGTGACCATCGAGGTGCCGTCGTAGGCGGGCGTGGTGTCAGGACCCTCGCCCGTGTTCAATGGCGCGTTATGGAGTGGACCGTGCCAATCGCCGTCGTGTTGTCGCTCGTGCTCGTGTTCCTGGTCGCCGGCGGTGGTCGTCGTTCCGACGCGGATCAGCTGGCTCGCAGGCTCGCCGTCGTCGAGCGCAAGCTGGATCTGATCATGGCGCACCTCGACATCCGCGAGCCGGAGCCCGAGGCCCCCGGAGCGGTCCTGCAAGAGCTTCTCGCCGGCCGCAAGATCCAGGCCATCAAGGCGTACCGCGAGGCGACCGGTGTCGGTTTGCGGGAGGCGAAGGACGCCGTCGAGTTGCTCGCCCGGCAGCGCGGCCTGGGCTGACGGTGAGGGTGGCGGGGTCGGTTCAGCGGTCGGGCTGGCGGGGGCGCAAGCCGTTGAGGGCTGTGGTGACGACACGGTCGGCGTACTCGGCGGTGAGCGGCCCGCCCCGGTGCAGCCAGCGGTTGAGCAGGGGCCCCCAGATCATCTCCACGGCCACGTCGAGGTCGAGGTCCTCGGCGAGTTGCCCCGCCCGCTGAGCACTGCGCAGCCGTTGCCGCTTGGCTTCCTTCAACGGCCCGTCCAACCGTTCGACGTAGACGGCGGCCAGGTCGGGATCGTGCGCGATCTCGGTGGCCAACGCCCGCATCGGCTGGTCGTAGCGGGGATCGTTCAGCTCGTCGACGGTGGCGCGTAGCACCGTGCTCAGGTCGGCTTCCAGGTCGCCGGTGTCGGGCAGGACCGGCGGCTCGCCCTCGCTGGCGCTGAGCAGGAGGAAGGCGTCGAAGATGACGGCGCCCTTGGACGGCCACCAGCGGTAGATGGTCTGCTTGCCGACGCCGGCGCGCGAGGCGATGCCCTCGATGCTGAGTTTGGCGTACCCGACCTCCCGGAGCAGGTCGAACGCCGCCGTCAGGATGGCCTGCCGCGAGGCTTCTTTCCGGCGAGCCGCGTTGGGCGCGGCTCGGTGCTGCGTCGACATGCGGCGACGATAGCAGACACGAGACGGACCGTATCGTCTTGACTGGTGCGTCAGAGGGGCCCTAACCTCATCCAGCGGCGAGACGGACCGTCTCGTCTCTGTTGAGGGATGGAGATCGACCGTGCGCGCACCACGTACCTGGTTCATCACCGGCGCCAGCCGCGGTCTGGGCCGCGCCTTCACCACCGCCGCGCTCGAACGCGGCGACCGGGTGGTCGCTGCCGCCCGCACGGTCGCCGCAGGCGACTTCGACGAGCGCCACGGTGACCGACTGCTCGCCCTGCCGCTCGACGTGACCGACCGCGCGGCGGTCTTCGCCGCCGTGGCGACTGCGGTCGAGCACTTCGGACAGCTCGACATCGTCGTCAACAACGCCGGTGCCATGTCCCTGGGCATGCTCGAAGAGTTCACCGAGGCCCAGGCGCGGTCTCAGTTCGAGGTGAATGTGTTCGGCGCGCTCTGGGTCAGCCAGGCCGCGCTGCCGCACCTGCGCGCCCGACGGGCCGGCCACATCGTGCAGATCTCCAGCATCGCCGCACTCGGTGGCTTCCCGAGCACCGGAATGTACAGCGCGAGCAAGTTCGCGCTGGAGGGCATGAGCGAGGCACTGGCGATGGAGGCGGCGACCTTCGGTATCACGGTCAGCATCGTGCAGCCCGGCGGCTACTGGACCGACCTGTACACCAGCATGACCTCCACCAACCCGATGGAGGAATACGGTCCACTGCGCACCGAACTGGAGCGGCAGTGGGCCGAAGGCTCGATCGACAGTGACCCCCGGCTGGCCGCCGAGGCGCTGCTGAAACTGGTCGACAGCGACGAGCCGCCGCTGCGGCTCCTGCTCGGCAGCATGGTGTACGACCTGGCGTTCGACATCTCACGCCGCCGGATGGACACCTGGGCGGGCTGGGAGCAGGTCAGCCGAACCGCCGAGCACGCCGTCCCGGCCGCGGGCGACCCGCACTGACGACCCGTCGGCGACGCCACGACACCAGTCACCAATCCGTCACCGCACCACCACGCACCGTCTCGTCGACTTACGCTCGTGGGCGTGTCCGCACCCACCGAAGGCGCCACCGAAGAGGCCCGGCGTGACCTGATCGTCGGGCTCGCGCGGGAGTTGGCCGAGGCCGAGGGCTGGGCGGAGATGAGCACCCGGAGGCTCGCCGAGCGGGCAGCGATCGACCTCGGGGAGGTCTACCGGCACTTCGCGGATCTGGAGGCGCTGCTCGCCGCCGTCGCCGCATGCGCCCTCGTCGACCTGGCCGCCGATCTGGCGGAGGCGCACGCGGAAGCCACCGGCAGTCCCGAGGGGGCCTGGCCGGCCGTCGCGACCGCGTACCTCGACTTCGCGTACACGAATCCGGAGGTCTATGACGCGATGCTCGCGATGACCCCCGACCTCGCCCTCGGCGTGGATGGTGTGCCGGCCGCGCCCCGGGCGGTCTTCGCCGAGCTGCGGGCGGCCCTCGCCCCGCTGGCCGAGGGGCGGGACCCGGACACCCTCGCCGAGGTGGGCTGGAGTCTGCTGCACGGCGTGGTGATGCTCACCCGGGGTGGCCGCCTGCGACCCGAAGGGCAGGAGGAGCGGGAGGTGATGATCGCGGAGAGGCTGCTGCGGTGGCCGTGACGGCGGGCGGAAAGTCGCTGGGTCCGCTGGTCATGACGCCCTAGAGTTCCGGATCGTCAACGGAGTCCATCACGGGAGGTGGCGGCATGACGGACGCGATGGCTCGACGGCAGGCGCAGGTGCTGGTCTTCGACGCGGACGACACCCTCTGGGAGAACAACGTCGTCTTCGAGCGGGTGATCGACGACTTCCTCGGGTGGCTCGACCACCCCACCCTGGACCGGGCGGAGATCCGGGCGATCCTCGACGACATCGAGCGGGCCAACGCGGTCGCGCACGGGTACGGCAGCAAGGTCTTCCTGCGCAGCCTGGGGGACTGCCTGGCACGGCTGCGCGAACGGCCGGCCACCGACGCCGAGCGCCAGGACATCGACCGGCTGGCCCTGGCGCTGGTGGAGCACCGGGTGGAGCTGATGCCCGGTGTGGCCGAGGCGCTCGACGAGCTGGCCGGCCGGCACGAGCTGCTTCTGTTGACCAAGGGCGAGCGGGAGGAACAGCAGCGCAAGCTGGACGCGTGCGGGCTGCTGCACCACTTCCGGGCCGCGCACATCGTCGCCGAGAAGAAGGTCGACACGTACCGGTGGCTGATCCGGGAGCACGGCTTCGACCCGGCCGGCGCGTGGATGATCGGCAATTCCCCGAAGTCGGACATCCTGCCGGCCCGGGCGGCCGGACTGAACGCCGTGTTCATTCCGAACGAGAACACCTGGGTGCTGGAGGACGACGAACTGGACCCGACCGATCCCGGCGTACTGCGGCTGGCGGAGTTCCGCGACCTGCTACGGCACTTCTGACGGATCCGCCGGCTGCGCGACCAGGTCGGCCCCGGAGCCCGAACAGCGCCAGCGATCATGGGTGCGTTACGCCGACGTGCCGCTTTTCCCCCTTGAGATCAGTCACGCCACCCGTGGCCCGGCATCGCTTGGCCGGCCGTCGCGGCCCGCCTAGCCTGGGCCGGCGCTCACGGTCCTTTGGGGTGTGCCGGGGGCGTACCGGCGGCCGGCGGGTGAGCACCGTGGAGCTGAGTGCGCAGCGGTCGGCTCTCTCCGTCGAGCCGCGAGGCGTCGTGCCACGTCCGCGACGGGTGCCGGAGCTGTCCGCTTCCTGCCGGTCCGCCGGGGTCAGGGCCGGGTAGTTGCGGACCCGGCCCTGACCACGCCCCGCTCGGCCCGACGTTCGGCGACACCGTCCGTACGCGCTGACGGGCATCGGCGCCGGGCTCAGGAGGTCGCGCCGCCGCGAACGATCGCCACGGCCACCCGGCAGAACTCGTTCATGTCCGGGTTGAAGCCGGCCGCGATGTCGGGATGCAGCCCGGAGCGGGTCTCGTCCAGGAGCCGCTGGCAGACCTGCTCGACCGGTTCGCCGGCGTAGCCGGCGCGGACCCGGTCGGTGGCCGCCTGGAGCGCCGAGGTCAGCTGGTCCTCCAGCGGCCCGCGCAACTTCTGCTGCACGCTGTCGAGCCCGCGTGGGTCGAGCGTGACATGTGGCTCCGACATCGGTGCTCCCTTCGTCGGCGTCCGCGATACCCCACCGCGGCCGTCGGTCAAACGCCGGTTGGTACGGCGGTGACCCGCACCTGGTACGAGAATTCTTCCGCCGGCTCCTCCTGGTACGACAAACGGCGGATCTGCCGGTCGTCGTCGTAGAGCGCGACGTCCACCAGGACGCCCAGGTGCGCCAGGCCGATGTTCGACACGCGCTTCTTGTCCTGCAACACGGCGCAGACGCCGCCGAGCAGGGTGCTGGCATCGGCCGTACGGTGCCCGGGAGGGCAACGAAGGACCAGGTCCACCTCGATCGGCCCGGGCAACGGCGTCCAGCCGGTGCGCTGGGCCGCTTGCAGGGCGGCCTGGAGCAGGGTGCGGACCCTCGTCGCCTGCCGATGCCCGGCGGCGAAGATGGACAACGCTTCGGTCTTGACCGGTGGCAGGCCGCTCACCTCGAATGTCAGGGCGAGAGCGCGGGTGTCCTGCACGACGGCACCTCCTCGTTGGGACGATCCTGCCGAACCGGTGCGGCGGCGGTGGGATGTTCCCGCGATAACCAACCGATCGGGCAGGCTGGGGTCGGCCGAGGCGTGTCGACGGCGGCGGCGAACGCGCCGGCTGCGGCGCTAGGGAAAACGCTAGTCGACGCTGCCCGCGCTGGGTAGTCGGCCGCTCACCCGATGGGCCGTGGCGCGAAGGCGCAGAACTCGTTGCCCTCCGGGTCGGCCAGCACCCACCACCAGTGCGCCTCGTCCAGCGGCTCGTGCAGCAGCGTCGCCCCGGCCGCGATCAGCGCCATCGGTTCCGGCTCGACCAACTCGACGTCCCAGTGCATCCGGTTCTTGACTGTCTTGGGCTCGGGCACCCCGTCGAACACCCATCGCTCCCAGGGGAACCCGGCCGCGCCGACCACCGAGGCGCTGCCCGAGCCGTGCTCGACGGTGCCGCCGAGCACGCCGGCCCACCAGGTCGCCTGGGCGGCCGGGTCGGTCGAGGCCACGACCAGTGCGAACGGACCCGGTCGAGTGTCCTCGTGGGCTCCGAACGCGCAGAACGCGTTGCCCTCCGGGTCGTCCAGGACCCACCAGGCTGCGTCGCCGGCCGGTTCGCGGACCAGCCGGGCGCCGGCCGCGAGCAGCGCCGCCGGATCCGCATCAGGCAACCGCAGATCCAGGTGTACGCGGGTCTTGCCGGCCCGCGGTTCGGGCACCTCGTTCACCCAGATCGACTCGGCGTCGGAGCGGGCGGACCGGGGGTCGACCCGGGTGTCGTCGCCGCCAGCGTCGGCCAGCTCCCCGTCGAGCACCCGCGCCCAGAAGGTGCCCAGCGAGCGCGGGGCAGAGGCGTCCAGGCAGAGGTCCTTGAAGCGCGCGATCATGATCCCAGCATGCCTGGTCGGGGTGGATCTGTGGGGGTCAGTGCCGCTTGGCGTAACCGACGAACGCCCTCCAGGCCGCCGGATCGACGTGCAGGGTGCCGCCGTCCCGGTCCTTCGTGTCCCGTACCAGCACCACGTTCGGCAGGTTGTCGGCGACCTCGACGCAGGCTCCGCCGTTGCCGCCGGACCTGGTCGACTTCCGCCACTGCGGGGTCATCATGTCCATGACTTCGCCACTTCCCTGATCAGCTCGATTGACTGCCGGCGGGGGAGCGCCTCGTTCCGCACGATCTCCCACGTCTTCGCCAGCTTAGCGATGTCGCCCGACGTATCGACGATCTGCGCGGTCAGTTGGTTGTCGGCATAGGCCACGCGCTCGCCATCCGGCATTTCGGCGATGATGAACTGGCCGCCCATCCCCAGGTACATGCCAGCATCCGCAGGCACGATGTGCACCTGAATATGCTCCGCTGCCGCCAGTTGGGCCAGGTGCTCACACTGCTCGACCATCAGCCCCGGCTGATCGAGCACCGGCCGACGGAGCACCGCCTCGTCCAGGACGGCGATGAGCTGCGGCGGGCGCGGGCGGTGCAGGATCGACTGCCGCTCCAGCCGAGAGGCGACGATGCGGTCGACATCCTCGGCATCGAACCGCCCGCCGGCCAGCGTGGCGCGAGCGTACCGCTCGGTCTGTAGGAGGCCCGGCACGTACGACAGCTCGAACCAGCGCAGTGTGGTGGCCTCGCGTTCGAACTCGATCCACTCGCGCAGCCAGGCCGGCTCGGCGTCGAGTTGGGCCAACCTCTCCAGCATGCGCAGGAAGCGCCCGCCGGTCTCGTGCTGGGCGTCGACCGCCCGCATGTACTCCTTCGTGGGTGGTCGTCCGCCGGTCTCCACCGAGCTGACGTGCGAACCCGAATAGCCGATGCCTCTGCCGAAGTCATCCTGGCTGAGCCCGGACCCCGCCCGGAGCAGACGCAGCTCCTCCAGCACGTAGTCGGTGACGGTCCCCATCAATTCCCCAAACTCCGCTCACTGTGGATCGGCGTGTCCGCCAGGGCTGCTCACCTGGGCCGTTGAGCTGCACGGATGCCCTGAGCACGTATCGACGGTAGTCGTGTCACCCCAGACTGTCACCAGTGGCGGGTCCGCTGGTGGCCGGAATTGGCGGCGGCGGGCCTGCCCGGGGTCGCTCCCGTTCCCCCGTGCGGGAGCGGCCCCGCCCCCCACCACCCGAGGAGGTCGATGTGCGGAGCACTGTCACGTGGTGGAGCGACCACCAGCACGCGATGCGGTGGCGGTGATGGTGGTCCGGCCGCCCGTCCCGCACGTCGCCATGCGCCCGCTCTGGCGGTGCCGCAGTTGCGGAAAGGAGTGGCCCTGTCAGCCGGCCAAGCTCGCACTGTTGACCGAGTACCGGGGCAGCCGGACGGCGCTGCTGATCTACCTCGGCACCCTGATGCATGAGGCGACGAACCAGCTCACCCAGCTCCACCCGGACCACCCGCCGGCCCGGATGACCGAGCGCTTCCTCTCCTGGGCGCGGGCCCGGGGCTGACTCCGCTCGTACCCCTCCTCGTGCGGCACACCGGAGTTCATCCGGGGAAGTGGATCAGCGGCACCCCTTCGGAGTACCCGGGCCCCTCGCCGGTGAGCACCGCGGCGTCGTGGGTCAGACCCGCCACGGCGGCAGCGGCCAGGTCGAAGCGGTGGGTCCTGCGCTGCCGAAAGGTCAGCTCCGGCAGGTCCTGCGCCCGCTCCGGCAGCAGTGCGCAGGCGGGCAGGGCCAGTAGTTGGTGCAGCAGGGCCAGGTCCTTGCCGGTCGCCATGTTCAGCGCTTCGGCGGCTGCCACCACCGGCACACCGAACCGCACCCCGTCCTCAATCACCTCGTGGACGGGCTCGCCCACGTGCACCGTCCGGAGGACCGCGTATCCCAGCAGAGCTGACCGGTCCAGGATCAGCCGGACTGGAGGCTTCGTCTCCGAGGTCATCCGGCGTCAGCGCGGGGAGCAGTGTCATCGCCGTTTATCTCGGCCTCCATGGCGGCGCGGATCTTGGCGCGTTCGGCTTCGAACCGCTCCGGGGGCCACTCGGCTTCCACACCCAGGCGGCGGGCCCGAGCCTCGGCGACACCCTGCTCAGTGACGTGAATGCCGGCCGCGAGCAACAACTCCTTGTGCTGCTCCACCCGCCTGCGGCGGCGCACCGACTCGGTGACGTAAGCGCTGGCCATGCGGTGGCCCTGGCTCTCCAGGATCTGACTCACATCCGGGGGGACGGAGATCGTGAAGCGACGCTGCGGCTCTGTCATACGCGCAGCTTACGCCTGTCATACTGCGGCGCCCTCACTCATCCGGCCGGGTCGGTGCAACGGCAGCGCGCAGGCAGGTTTCGTGACTTCGCGGGTGGGGCAGTGTAGCCGCACAGAGCATCCGAGTCGGGGCGTTTCCGCAGCTCCAGGGCTCGGAAGTCTCGCCGTGCACCGGGGCGCGGATGCCCCTCCCCGGTCTTTCGCCGAAGAGAGGGGGAGGGCGATGACGGACCCCGAAACGGCCCGGCGGCGGCGTCGGCCGATTGTTCGGCTCGGAGCGGCGGCAGCCGCGCTGGCGCTGGTCGCGCCGCTGGCCGCCTGCGGTTCCGGTGACGATGGTGGCCCACCGACGATCAACCTGTACTACTCGCCCGAGCAGAACCTGCAGAAGGTCGTCGACGACTGCAACGCGCAGGCGCAGGGGCGGTACAAGATCGCCTACCGGGTGCTGCCCCGGCAGGCCGATGACCAGCGGGTGCAGATGGTGCGACGGCTGGCCGCCGAGGACAGCGGCATGGACGTGCTCGGGCTGGACGTCACCTGGACCCAGGAGTTCGCCAGCGCCAAGTGGATCCGTGAGTGGACCGGCCAGGACAAGGCCGAGGTCGAGCAGGGCACCCTCGCCGGGCCGCTGGACACCGCCCGCTACGAGGACAAGCTGTACGCCGCGCCGAAGAACACCAACGTCCAGCTGCTCTGGTACCGCAAGGACCTGGTGCCGCAGCCGCCGACGACCTGGGATCAGATGATCGATGCGGCCCAGCAGCTCAAGGACCAGGGCAAGCCCCACCAGGTGCTCACCATGGGCGCCCAGTACGAGGGTCTGGTCGTGCTCTACAACACGATGGCCGAGAGCGCCGGCGGAAAGATCCTCAGCGACGACGGCAAGCAGGCCGTGATGGACGAGGGCACCGTGCGGGCGCTGGAGCAGTTGCGACGCCTCGCCACGTCCGGCGTGACGTCGCCGTCCTTCAGCAACGCCACCGAGGACCCGGTCCGGCTGGAGTTCCAGTCCGGCAACGGCGCCTTCCAGGTCAACTGGCCGTTCGTCTATCCGGCGCTCCAGGAGGCCAACCCGGAGCTGGCCAAGCAGGTCGGCTGGGCGCGGATGCCCGGCATCGACGAGAACACCCCGAGCCGGGTCACCATCGGCGGGTTCAACCTGGCCGTCAGCTCGTACTCCAAGCACCCGGAGTTGTCGTTCGAGGCGGCCCGGTGCCTGCGCAGCCCCGAGCACCAGAAGTTCTCCGCCATCAACGACGGGGTGCCACCGACCATCGAGGCGGTCTTCGACGATCCGGAGATGGTCGAGGCGTACCCGATGAAGGACACCATCCTGGAGGAGCTGAAGGAGCCGGCGACCCGCCCGCTGACCCCGGCCTACCAGAGCATCTCCACCGTGATGTCGGCGATCCTGTCGCCGCCGTCGGCGATCGACCCGCAACAGACGGCCGACGAGCTGCGCGACGCCATCTCCGATGCCCTCGACTCGAAGGGCGTCCTGCCATGAGCCGGCCCGCCAGCACGGAAACTCCCGAGCAGACCGACGGCCAGCGGCCCACCGTGCCCGCTCAGCGCGCCGGCCGCCGTAAGCCGCCACTGAGCGAGAACAAGAAGGCCGAACGCAAGCTCGGTTGGTTGCTCTGCGCGCCCGCCGCGTTTGTCATGGTCGCGGTGACCGCGTACCCGATCATCTATTCGGTCTGGCTGTCGTTGCAGCGCTTCGACCTGCGCTTCCCCGACCAGCGCGAGTTCATCGGCCTGGAGAACTACGTCACCGTGCTCACCAACGAGTTCTGGTGGACCGCGTTCGGGGTGACCATGCTGATCACGGTGGTCACCGTGGCCGTCGAGCTGGTGCTCGGCATGGGGTTGGCGATCATCATGCACCGCACCCTGGTCGGCCGTGGCCTGGTGCGGACCTCGGCGCTCATCCCGTACGGGATCGTCACCGTGGTCGCGGCGTTCTCCTGGCGGTACGCCTGGACGCCCGGCACCGGCTACCTGGCCAACCTGTTCAGCGACGGCGCTCCACTGACCGAGCGGGCCAGTTCCCTGGCGATCATCATGCTGGCGGAGATCTGGAAGACCACCCCGTTCATGGCGCTGCTGCTGATGGCCGGGTTGGCGCTGGTGCCGGAGGACCTGCTCAAGGCCGCCTCCACCGACGGCGCGACCGCGTGGCAGCGGTTCACCAAGGTGATGCTGCCGGTGATGAAGCCGGCGATCCTCGTGGCGCTGCTGTTCCGCACCCTGGACGCGTTCCGGGTCTTCGACAACATCTTCGTGTTGACCGCCGGCGGCAATGAGACCTCGTCGGTGTCGATGCTCGCCTACAACAACCTGATCCGGGGTCTGAACCTCGGCATCGGCTCGACGATGTCGGTGCTGATCTTCATCACCGTGGCGATCATCGCGTTCGTCTTCGTGAAGCTGTTCGGCACCGCTGCCCCGGGCAGCGACGACGGGGAGAGGCGCTGACATGGCCACCGGTACCGCAACCACCACCCGGGCGAAGCTGCGTTGGGGCCTGCTCGACGTCCTCGTGATCGTCTTCGCGCTGGTCCCGGTGCTGTGGATCGCGTCGCTGTCGTTCAAGACGCCGGCCACCCTGACCGACGGCAAGTTCTTTCCGCGCGAGTGGACGCTGGACAACTACAAGTCGATCTTCGACACCGACCAGTTCGTCCGGGCGCTGGTGAACTCCATCGGCATCGCCCTGATCGCCACGCTGATCGCCGTGGTGCTCGGCGCGATGGCCGCGTACGCGATCAGCCGGCTGGACTTCCCAGGCAAGAAGCTGCTGGTCGGCGTCTCGCTGCTGATCGCCATGTTCCCGCAGGTGTCGCTGGTGTCGCCGCTGTTCGAGATCGAGCGGCAACTCGGCCTCTTCGACACCTGGCCCGGGCTGATCCTGCCGTACATCACGTTCGCGCTGCCGCTGGCGATCTACACGTTGTCGGCGTTCTTCAAGCAGATCCCGTGGGATCTGGAGAAGGCGGCGAAGATGGACGGCGCCACCCAGGCGCAGGCGTTCCGGCGGGTCATCGCCCCGCTGGCCGCGCCCGGCCTGTTCACCACGGCGATCCTGGTCTTCATCTTCTGCTGGAACGACTTCCTGTTCGCGATCACGCTGACCTCCACCGAACGCGCCCGTACGGTGCCGGTCGCCCTGTCGTTCTTCACCGGCGAGTCGCAGTTCGAGGACCCCACCGGGGCGATCTGCGCCGCCGCCGTGGTGATCACCGTTCCGATCATCCTGTTCGTCCTCTTCTTCCAGCGCCGCATCGTGTCCGGTCTGACCTCCGGCGCAGTCAAGGGATAGGTGAGTAGTCATGGCTGACATCGTGCTCGACAAGGTGAGCAAGAGTTTCCCGGACGGGACCGTCGCCGTGCAGGACGTCGACCTGGAGATCGCCGACGGCGAGTTCGTGATCCTGGTCGGACCCTCGGGCTGCGGCAAGTCCACCACCCTCAACATGATCGCGGGCCTGGAGGACATCAGCTCCGGTGAGCTGCGCATCGCCGGCCAGCGGGTCAACGACAAGGCCCCCCGGGACCGGGACATCGCCATGGTGTTCCAGTCGTACGCGCTGTATCCGAACATGACCGTGCGGGAGAACATGGCGTTCCCGCTGCGGCTGGCGAAGCTCGACAAGGAGACGATCAACTCCAAGGTCGACGAGGCGGCCAAGGTGCTGGAGCTGACCCCGCTGCTGGACCGCAAGCCGGCCAACCTCTCCGGCGGGCAGCGGCAGCGGGTGGCGATGGGCCGGGCGATCGTCCGCCAGCCGAAGGCATTCCTGATGGACGAGCCGCTGTCCAACCTCGACGCCAAGCTGCGGGTGCAGATGCGTACGGTGGTGTCCCGGTTGCAGAAGCAGCTCGGCACCACCACCGTCTACGTCACCCACGACCAGACCGAGGCGATGACCCTCGGCGACCGGGTCGTGATCATGCGCGGGGGAGCGGTGCAGCAGGTCGGGCCGCCGCAGGAGCTCTACGACCACCCGCGCAACCTCTTCGTGGCCGGCTTCATCGGCTCGCCGTCGATGAACTTCCTGCACGCCGCCGTTCGGGACGGCGGGCTGCACACCGCACTGGGCGACGTGCCGCTCGGGGACCGGGTACGCCGCGAGCTGGAGGCGGCCGACGCGCCGCGCGAGCTGATCCTCGGCATCCGCCCCGAGCACTTCGAGGACGCCGCACTGGTCGACGACGACACCCGCCGCCGGGGCCTGGAGTTCGAGGCGCCGGTGGACATCGTCGAGTCGATGGGCTCGGACAAGTACGTCTACTTCACCGTCGAGGGTGAGAAGGCCACCGCAGCCGAGCTGGAGGAGTTGGCCGCCGACGCGGGCGCGGCCGACTTCGCCGGTGCCGGCGGCAACCTGGTGACCCGGCTGTCCGCCGAGTCGGCGGTCGCCGAGGGGCAGTCGCACCGGGTCTGGTTCAACCTGGAGAAGATCCACCTGTTCGACCCGTCCAACGGTCGCAACCTCACCCTGCACGAGGGTCGGGCGGCAGGCGCCCTGGCCGAATAGGAGCGTCCATCGTGGTGGGGCCGGCGGGCGAAACCCGCCGGCCCCGTCGTCGACGTGTTCGTGGCGAGCGGCGGTCAGGGCCGCCAGTCGAAGCGGGGAGGCAGCCCGAGGAAGCCCGCGTACCGGCCCAGCGCCTGCTCCACCCGGGCCTGCGCGGCGGCGTCGAGAGCCGTCAGCGGTTGGATCGTGATGGTGACCGCAGCCCGGCCGACCTTGCGCTTCCAGACGCCCGCCACCCGGCCGGCGCGCACCACGGTGGCCTGGAAGACGCCGTTGTTGCCCGGCACCACGGCCGCCTGGTGCGCGGGATCGAGCATCAGGGTGCGGTCCCGGTAGCCGAGCAGGTATTCGTCGAAGCCGGGCAGCACGAGCATGTCGTCGACCGGGCTGAGTGGGGTGTCGACAAGCGCCGCGTCGACGTACATCGGCTCGCCGTCGACGCGTACCGTGCTCAGCCCGTCGGCGGCGGCCAGGCCGCGCCGCGCGTCGGTCAGGGTGAGGCCACTCCAGCCGGCGAACTCGCGGTCGGTGACCGGCCCGTGCCCGCGAACGTAGCGGTGGGCGAGCAGGGCCAGCGCCTCGTCCCGCTCCGGTCGGCGTGGCTCGGGTGCCCACTCGTCGAGCAGGGCGAAGGTCTGCTCGGTGCCGACGTTCGGTGCCACACAGGTCACCCCGCGCACACTCGCGTACCAGAGAAGGTGATATCCCCGCTGGCCGTCGGTCGCCACGCCGGCCGCGCGGAGGGTCGCCAGGCACTGCGCCCGGGTGAGCCGGCCGCCGCCGGCCAACGCGGTGCCGAGGACGTCGACGGCCCGCTCCGTCTCGTCCTCGGTGAGCCCCAGCTGCGCCCGGCGGGTCGCCGCGCCGGCCAGCGAGCGGGTGCCGGTGAGCTCCAGCATCCAGCGGGCGTCGGCGGGTGGGACGAGGTGCACGGTGCCGCGCATCGGCCAGGTGCGCAGGGCCTCGCGGCGCTCCAGGGCTGCCTGCACGTCGACCATGGTGTGGCCCGGTAGTCGGGCACCGAGAGACCACAGGCCGCTGGCCAGGTCCTGTGCCTGCATCGCGCCGAACCACTCGACCACCTCGGCGACGGAGCCGGGTCGGGTGCGCGGGCGCAGCAGCAGGCTGGTCATCCGCAGCGCCAGCGCGTCGGCCGCGCTGAGGTCGGCTGTCATCGCACCCCTCTCGGTCCCCGGGGCGCAGCCTAGGCCCACCCACCGACACCCGCGTGCCACCCACGGCCCGCGCGAAGGTCAGCGACGAGGGCTTAGCGGCCGAAGCAGTGGGAATGCGCCCGCCGGAAGTACGCGCACCGCGCGTACGGAAGGGAGTCCCATGACTGCCGCAAGCGAGCCGGCCCGGGGTGCCGGCGCACCGGCCGGGTCCCGGACACATCGGGCGCCCGCGTCCACCAACGCCAAGACCAGCGCCGCCGCCACCTTCGCCCTGGTCTTCGGGGTGGCTGGCCTGCTCAGCGTGCTGACCGCGATCCTCGCCTGGATCGGGCTGATCCTCGGCATCATCGGCGTCATCCTCGGCATCTTCGGCCTGAAGATGAGCCGGCGGCCCGGGGTGACCGGTCGGGGAGTGGCCATCGGCGGCCTCGTGCTGAGCATCCTGGCGGTGCTGATCGGTCTGGGCCTCGCCGCGGGAATCACCACCTTCGTCAACAACGAGGGCGCGGTGAACCGTCTTCAGCAGCAGGTCGACGACCTGCGCGACAAGCTCGACTGACGGCACCTCGGGTGGCCGAGCGACCGTCACAGTAGGGTGGGCGGCGTGCTCCGCCAGGTCGCCGCGATCCGTTACGTCACCCCGCTGCGCGAGGGTGGCTCGCTGCCGGGCGTGGTGGAGGCCGACGACCTCGGCACGTACGTGGCGAAGTTCCGAGGGGCCGGGCAGGGCCCGAAGGCGCTCGTCGCCGAGGTGATCTGCGGCGAGCTGGCCCGCCGGTTGGAACTGCGGGTCCCGTCACTGGTGGTCCTCGACGTCGACCCGGTGATCGGGCGGGCCGAGCCCGACCAGGAGGTGCAGGAACTGCTGCGCAACAGCGGCGGCGCCAACCTGGGGATGGACTTCCTCCCGGGCGCGTTGGGCTTCGACCCGGTCGCGCACCCCGTGGACCCGCTGCTGGCCTCCCGGGTGCTCTGGTTCGACGCGTACGTGCAGAACGTCGACCGGAGCTGGCGCAACCCGAACCTGCTGATCTGGCACCGGGAGCTGTGGCTGATCGACCATGGTGCCGCGCTGTACTTCCACCACAACTGGCCAACGGCCGAAGCCGCCGTGCACCGGCCCTACCGGGCCGAGGATCACGTGCTGGCGCCGTACGCCGACCGGGTCGCCGAGGCCGACGCCGAGCTGGCGCCCCGGGTGACCCCGGATCTACTCGCCGAGGTGCTGGCGCTGGTGCCCCCGGAGTGGCTGACCGCGGCCGACTTCGACTCGGCCGACGCGGCTCGGGAGGCGTACGTGGCGCACCTGTCGCGCCGGGTCGCCCGGACGGCGGACTGGCTACCGGCGGGGAGCGTCGCGTGAAACACCCCTTCGAGTACGCCGTCATCCGGCTGGTGCCCCGCATCGAGCGCGGCGAGCAGATCAACGTCGGGGTGCTGCTCTACTGCCAGCAGCGCGACTTCCTGGCCGCGCGGACGCACCTGGACGCCGACCGGGTCCGCGCGTTGGCCCCCGACGTCGACCTGCCGGCCGTGGCCGCGGTGCTCGACTCCTGGGACCGGACCTGCTCCGGTGACGGGCCGGCGACCCGGATGCGGCTCGGCGAACGGTTCCACTGGCTTGCCGCACCCCGCAGCACGATGATCCAGACCGGGCCGGTGCACACCGGGCTCACGGCCGACCCAGCGGCCGAGCTGGACCGGCTGATGGCGGCGCTGGTCCGCTGATCAGCGGAACCGGAGGCCCGATGGGCCGGGACCTCGTTTGTCTCGGGAAAGCAGGGGTAGTCGCAGGAGTTGATCCGCGACGAAGGGGACACATCTGATGGCTGCCCAGACGAAGGTAGCGGTGATCTACTACAGCGCCACCGGCATCACGTACCAGATGGCGCAGGCCGCGTGCGAGGCCGCCGGGGAAGCCGGTGCCGAGGTGCGCCTGCGCAAGGTGCGGGAGCTGGCACCGGACGAGGCGATCCGCTCCAACTCCGGCTGGCAGGCGCACCACCTGGAGACCCAGGACGTGCCCGAGGCGATGATCGACGACCTGTCCTGGGCCGACGTGGTGATCATGGGTGCGCCGACCCGGTACGGCATGGTCGCCGCCCAGTTGAAGCAGTTCATCGACACCACCGGACCGCTCTGGGCGCAGGGCGCGCTGGCCAACAAGGTCTACTCCGCCTTCACCTCCACGGCGACCTCGCACGGCGGGCAGGAGACCACGCTGACCTCGCTCTTCAACGTCTTCTACCACTGGGGTGGGGTCGTGGTCGCCCCCGGGTACACCGACTCCAGCCAGTTCATCGCCGGCAACCCGTACGGCGCCTCGCACACCAGCAACAACGGTGAGATCGCCCCGGACGCGGTGGCGCTGGGCGCCTGCGCTCTCACCGCCCGACGAGCGGTGCTGATCGGCGCGGCGTTGAAGCAGGGCATGGCGGGCTGACCCCGGTGGCAACGGCGGGGCCGCGCAGCCGTGGCGGGAGACCGGTGGCGCGGGCGGGGGCTCTCAGCCCGCTCGCACCACCGGCCCCCGCAGCCCTACCCCCGCACCGTGGTGGCTATGCCCGCCGGGGCCGCCGGCAGCAGGTCGGCCAGTAGCTCGGCCAGCACGGCGAGCCCGTCCGGGCTGAGCACCGACTCCGGATGGAACTGCACCCCGGCGAAGCCGCGCCCACGCAGGGCGTGCACGGCGCCGTCGCTGGCCTCCCGGGCCAACTCCACCATCCCGTACGCGGTGTCCAGGTGGTCGACGTCGGCGCGGGCGGTGAACGACGAGTAGAAACCCACCCGGCGGTTCTGGCCGAACAGCGACACCTCCCGCTGCAACCCCTGATAGGGCGCCTGGCGGCGGTGCAGCGGCAGGCCCAGCAGCCCGGCCAGCACCTGGTGCCCCAGGCAGACCGCGAGGGTCGGCCGCCCGCTCGCCAGCAGCCCGGCCAGCAACTCCCGCAACGCCACCATCTTCGGCTCGTCCGGGCTGCCCGGGTCACCCGGCCCCGGCCCGGCCACCACCAGGTCGTAGGTGTCGACCGGCCCCACGGCATGCCACGGCCGCAGCGTGACCGCCAGACCCAACGCGCCCAGTTGGTGGGCCAGCATGCCGGTGAAGGTGTCCTCGGCGTCGACGATCAACGCCCGGCGGCCCGCCAGACCGGGCAGCCCCGGCGCGTCCGGCGCCCGCTGGTCCAGCCAGAACCGGGCCAGCGGCGCGTTGCGCGCGGCGAGCGCGGCGCGTACCGCCGGATCGTCGGCCAGTCGCGCGACGGGCCCGCGGTCGCCGACGGGCGCCGCCGGGCCGAGACCGAGCGCGGCCAGCACCCCGGCCGCCTTGGCGTGCGTCTCGGCCACCTCGCCGGCCGCCGTCGAGTGCCGGACCAGGGTCGCGCCGACCGGCACCCGCAGCCGTCCGGTGGGCGAGATCTCGGCGGTCCGGATCAGGATCGGCGCGTCCAGCGTCTGCTGGCCTGCCTCGTCGTGGCCGAGCAGGGCCAACACCCCCGCGTAGTAGCCCCGGCCGCGACCCTCGTGCCGCGCGATCACCCGGCAGGCGTTCTCCATCGGGCTGCCCGTGACGGTCGGCGCGAACATCGTCTCCCGCAGCACCTCCCGCACGTCGCGGGTGCCCCGCCCGGCCAGCAGGTACTCGGTGTGCGCCAGGTGCGACATCTCCTTGAGGTACGGGCCGATCACCTGGCCGCCGTGCTCGGCGACGGTGGCCATCATCTTCAGTTCCTCGTCGAGCACCATGTACAGCTCCTCGACCTCCTTGGGGTCGGCGAGGAAACGCAGCAGCGCCGCGGTGTCCGGTGCGCCGCCGTCAGGCCGGAAGGTGCCGCTGATCGGGTTCATCATCACGAGCCCGTCGTCGACGCTGACGTGCCGTTCCGGGCTGGCGCCGACCAGGGTCCGGGTGCCGGTGTGCACCACGAACGTCCAGTACGCGCCGCGTTCGGCGACCAGCAGCCGGCGCAGCGCGGCGAGCGCGGCCACAAGCGGCGCACCCTGCACGGTGGCGTGCAGGGTGCGGTGGATGACGAAGTTGGCGCCCTCGCCCCGGCCGATCTCCTCGGCGAGCACCCGTTGCACGATCTGGGCGTACTCGTCGTCGGTGACGTCGAACGCGGCGTCCATGGTGCGGACCGGCTCGTCGGGCAGCGCGGCCAGCGCCTCGGCCAGGGGGATCCGCCGGTGCTCGCGGACCTGGAGGCACTCCAGCGGGGCGCCGTCGTCGACGCAGGCGAAGCCGCGTTCGGCGATCTGCCGGTACGGCACCACGGCAAGCGTCCGCGCACCGGGCGTACCGGGCGGCAGCGGGATGTCCGCCAGCCGGTCGACGGTGCCGACCGGGCCGGTGAACAGCTCCAGCTCGTCGGCGCCCTCGCGGCGCACCAGCGCGAAGGGGCCGGGGTCGGCACCGCTGGTGACGGCGGCGAGCAGGTCGGTCAGGTGGGTCATCAGAATCTCCGTAGGCCGGGCGCCGCCAGCGGGGGCGGCCATCCGGGCCGGGAGTTCCGGCGGCCGCCTCGATGGCGGCCGCGTGATTGAAGCTACGCGCGGGGGGTGGCCGCCAGGTTGGCGGGCCACCAGCAGGTCAGGTGCGCGAGCATGCGACCACCCTACGCGGTCACGGGCGGGCCTGGAACCCGTTAGGCCCTACCGGTGTGCCCGGCCGGACCGCCGTTCCCGCCCGGCCGGCAGCGGGTAACTTGACCGGCGATGAACATTCTCGCGCTCGACCTGGGCACCTCCTCGGTACGCGGGCTGGTGCTGGGCAGCGATGCCCAACCGCTGCCCGGCGCGCTGGCTCGGCGGAAGGTCGCCCTCGCCCTCGGCGACGACGGCACCGGCACGCTGTCCGGGCCCGACTACCTGAGCCTGCTCGTCGAGTGCCTGGACGAGCTGGCCGAGGCGGGGCACCTGCGGGACGTACACCTGGTGGCGATCTCGGCGCAGTGGCACTCGGTGCTTCCGCTGGGCCGCGACGGCAGCCCGCTCGGCCCGGTGGTGACCTGGCTCGACACGCGACCGACGCCGGCCGACGGCGCAGCGGGCCCGACCGACCCGGACGACTTCCACCAGCGCACCGGCTGCTGGTGGCACCGCTCCTACTGGTCGGTGCGCCTGCCCTGGCTGCGGGAGCATTCCGGCACCTCGATCAGCCGGTTCGTCGGCCTGCCCGAGTACGTCCTGGGCGAGCTGCTGGAGGCGGCACCCATGTCGGTCTCCCAGGCCTCCGGCACCGGCCTGCTGGACCTGGGCAGCCTGCGCTGGGACGAGGAGGCGCTGACGCTGGCCGGCGCGCGACCCGGTGAGCTGCCGTCCCTGGTGGAGCTGAGCTGGCACGGCCGACTCCGGCCCGACTGGGCTCGACGCTGGCCGCAACTGACCGAGGCCCGCTGGTCACCGCCGGTCGGCGACGGCGGGGCGTCGAACGTCGGCTCGGGCTGCGTCGACCCGAGCCGGGCCGCGATCACCGTCGGCACCTCCGCCGCCGTACGCCTGATGCAGCGGATCCCGGCCGGCGAGCCCATGCCCCGGCTGCCCGAACGGCTCTGGCGTTACCGGGTTGACCACGACCACGTGGTGACCGGGGCGGCGTACTCCAGCGGCGGCAACCTGTTCGCCTGGGCCGACCGGGAGTTGAGGTTGCCGCGGGGCGACGAGCTGGACGCGGCGCTGGCGCTGGTGCCGCCCGGCGGTGGTCGGCCGACCGATCCGCGCTTCGGCGGCGACCGGGCGCCCGGGCTCGCACCGGCCGGCACGGGCGAGCTGCGTGGGCTGAGCTTCAGCACCACAGCGGTGGACATCCTGGCCGGCCTCATGCAAGGGCTCTGTGAGCTGGTCGCCGACGACCTCGCGGTGTTGGAGTCCACGATCGACAGTCCGGTCGACGTGGTGCTGGGCGGTGGCGCGGTGGCTGCCTCGGTGTGGTGGCGCCAGGCGTTCGCCACCACGCTCGCGCCGCGACCGGTGTCGCACCAACGCAACCCCGAGGTCGGCGCCACCGGTGCGGCTCTGGTGGCGCTGGGCCGCTTCGGTGACGCGGCGGAGCTCGCCGACATCGGCCGGACGGATGAGCTGGTCCTGCCGACGACGACAGGACGGTCGGACCCCCAGTATCCTTCCTGAACTTTCGCCCTGCCCGGACCGTTGACAGCGCTCCCGAGCCTGGTTGGATGGACTGCGCTCCCCGGGTCGCGGTGGACGCGGCACGATGGAGGAGGCAGGGTGGCGGTAGGTCCGGACCCGGCGAAGGGCGACGTGTCGAACCATCGCCGACGCCGCTTCGACGTCCGGGTCATTCCGCATCGACGTCGCTCGCCGTTCCGGCTGCGCGACTGGCGGATGAGCACCAAGCTGGCCACCGTCCTGGTGGTGCCGTCGGTGGCGTTCCTGGTGCTGGCCAGCGTGCAGACCAGCGCCCTCGTCGGACAGACGACCGCGCTCAACGACTTCGCCCGGCAGGTCGGCATCGGCCGGCAGATCACCGCCGTGGTGCACCAGCTCCAGCAGGAGCGCGACCGTTCGGCGGGTGAGCTGAGTGAGCTGCGCCGGGGTGGCGACCGGGAGGCCGCGGCCACCGCCCTGAGGCCGTTGCAGTCGGCCGCCGACCGGGCCGTCGAGGATCTGCGTCGCGCCGCCGAGCCGCTCGCCAACGCCGACGCGTCCTGGCGGGTCGCCTTCTCCGAGGCGCTGGAGGCGTACGAACAGGTGGTCAACATCCGGGTGGCCATCCCGCCGGCGGTGCTGAGCAACGACACCGTCCTGAGCAACTACCACCGGGCCATCGACGCGCTGCTCGATCTGCTCGACGAGCCGACGCCAGGTCAGGAAAACCCGGCGTTGAGCGACGCGGTGCTGCGCTATGTCCAGCTGGCCCGGGTCAAGGAGCTGTCGTCCCGGGTCCGGGCCCAGCTCTACGCCGCTGGCCGCGCCGGCCGGTACGGCACCGAGGACCGGGTGCTGCTCAGCGACCTGCGCGCCCAGCAGCTGACCGCGCTGGGCGCGTTCCGGGTGGCCGCCACCAACGACCAGATCCGCCGGTACGACGAGACCTCGGTGAACCCGATGTTCGTGGTCGCCACCCAGCTGGAGGAGCGCAGCCTGCCGGTCGGTGACGCGGCACCGGAACTGCTGCCGTCGGAGCAGTGGTGGTCGGCCAGCCAGCAACGCCAGGAGTTGCTGCGGCAGCTCGAGGCGGGGGTGCTCGACGACGCCGTACGGCAGGCCGACGACGCCAGCTCCGGCCAGCTGCGGGCCACCCTGCTGGTCGTCGGCGGAATCGTCACGGTGCTGCTGGCCGCCCTGTTGATCTCGCTGCTCGTCGGCCGGTCGGTCGCCCGGTCGATGCGGCTGCTGCGTAGTCAGGCGCTGCGGATCGCGCAGATCGAGCTGCCGGACGCGCTGGACCGGCTGCGGACCGTCACCGGCGGGGTGACCGACATCGAGGTCCCGCCAGCGGTGGTGCGCTCGCTCGACGAGATCGGCGAGCTGGCCGAGGCGTTCGTCGCGGTGCACCGCAGCGCGGTCACCGTCGCCGTCGAGCAGGCGCGGATGCGGCGCAACGTCAACGGGATGTTCGTCAACCTGGCCCGACGCAGCCAGGTGCTGGTGGAACGCCAGCTGGAGCTGCTGGACGATCTGGAGCGCGAGGAGAGCGACCCGGAGCAGTTGGAGAACCTGTTCAAGCTCGACCACCTGGCCGCCCGGATGCGCCGTAACGACGAAAGCCTGCTGGTGCTGGCCGGCACGGACTCCACCCGCCGGTGGAATCGCCCGGTCGGTCTCGGCTCCGTGCTGCTGGCCGCCGCCGCCGAGATCGAGCAGTACCAGCGGGTTCGCCTGGAGCCGGTGGGTGACGTCAACGTGGTCGGGCACGCGGTCGGTGAGCTGGTGCACATGCTGGCTGAGCTGCTGGAGAACGCGACCGCCTTCTCCCGTCCGGACACCGTCGTGATGGTGACCGCCCGGGTCGAGGCGTCGGCCGCGCTGATCGAGATCGTCGACAACGGCCTCGGCATGACCCCGGCGGCTCTGGCCGAGGCGAACGCGGTGCTGGCCAGCCCGCCGGCCGCGAACGTCGCGGCGGTCGAGCGGATGGGCCTGTTCGTGGTCAGCCACCTGGCCGCCCGGCTGGGCGTACGCGTGCAGCTCGACGGCGGTCAGGGCGGCCTGGTCGCCCGGCTGGTGCTGCCCGCCACCCTGCTGGCTCCGGCCGGCGCGGTGGAGTTGGGTCCGCCGATGCCGGCACGGATGCTGGCGGCGAGCACCGCGCGGGGCGTCGGAGCGCAGCGAACGGGCGGGGACTTGCGGCCGGCCGGCCCGCGCGGGCCGGCCGTCGCGCCGTTGGACCTGCCGGTGGCCGGTCGCCCGCCGGCAGCCGCCGTGCCGCGGCAGGCCCGCCCGGTGCCGGTGCGCGCCGAGGACGTGCTGGCCCCTGCGGGCGTCCAAGCCGACGCCTCGGACAGCGGCTGGTGGTCCCGGCAGGGTCCGGTCGGGCCGACGGTCCCCGGGCCGGCCGTGCCGCCCGCCACGCCGGTGACCGCCGGCACGAACGAGCGGGGTCTGCCGATGCGGGTGCCGATGGCACAGCTCTCGGCGGTCACCCGTTCGGCCCAGCCGACGTCGGCGCCGGCGCGCGTCGACCTGGACCCGTCGGCTGTCGGCGGCATGCTTTCCCGGCTCTACAGCGGGGTACGGCGTGCCGAGGCCGAGGACACCACCGAGATACCCGTGTCACCCTCCTGGGGGCACGACGAAGGGGGACGACGACAGTGACAACCTTGAGTCAGGAGGCGCGGGACCTGAGCTGGTTGGTGAGCGCGTTCGCGGAGCGGGTGCCCGGCGTGGCGCACGCGGTGGTGGTCTCCTCCGACGGGTTGCTGGTCGCGATCTCCGATCACCTGCCGCGCGACAACGCGGACAAGCTCGCCGCGGTGACCTCCGGGCTGATGAGCATCACCGCCGGTGCGGCGCAGCTGTTCGACGGCGACATCGTCAAGCAGACGGTGGTCGAGATGGGCCGAGGCTATTTCCTGGTGATGCAGGTGCGCGACGGGTCGATCCTGGCCACGCTGGCCGCCGGGGACGCGGACATCGGCGTGGTGGGCTACGAGATGGCCCGGCTCGCGAAGCAGGCGGGGGAGATGCTCACCCCCGCGCTGCGGGCGGAGTTGCAGCAGGCGCTGCCCCGCTGAGCGGTCCGGGCGTGACCCGGACGGTCACCGGCTCACCGGAGCCGAGCCGTCCGGGCCCGGCCGTCCGGGCGGCCCGCTCAGAAGCCGCCCTCGGCGATGACGGAGCGGTACCAGTGGGCGCTGCGCTTGAGCACGCGCCGCTGGGTCGGGTAGTCCACATAGACCAGACCCCAGCGCTGGTCGTACCCCTCGGCCCACTCGAAGTTGTCCAACAGGGACCAGACGTGGAAGCTCTCCAGCGGGACCCCGTCGGCGAGGGCGCGGTGGGCGGCGGCCAGGTGGTCGCGCAGGAAGGTGATCCGGCCGGCGTCGTCGACGGTGCCGTCGGTGGCCAGGGTGTCCGGGGTCGGCAGGCCGTTCTCGGTGACGGTGAGCGGGATCGGGCCGTAGTCACGGGTGACCCGGGTCAGGATGTCGTACATCCCGTCGGGGTAGATCTGCTGCCATTCGGCCTCGGTGGTCGGCCAGCGCTGCTCGCTGCGCCCGTCGGCGGTGACGTAGATCGGCGTGTAGTACTGCACGGCCAGCAGGTCGACCGGCGAGGAGATCACCGCCAGGTCGCCGTCGCGGATGCCACGGACCATCCGGCTGCGTGAGCCCAGGTCGGCCAGCACGTCCTGCGGGTAGCTGCCCTTGAGCAGGGAGTCGAGGTAGAGGCGGTTCTCGTAGCCGTCGTAGAGCTGGGCGGCGGCGGCCGCCTCGGGGGAGTCGTCGGCGGGGTAGCAGGGGTGCAGGTTGAGCGCGGGGCCGATCCGGCCGGTGCTGGTGGTGGCGCGTAGCGCGCGGACCGCCAGGCCGTGGGCGAGTTGCAGGTGGTGGGCGACCAGGTAGGCGGCGTCCGGGTCCTGCCGGCCGGGCGCGTGGTGGCCGATGAGGTAGCCGTTCTGCACCACGGTTTTGGGCTCGTTGATGGTGAGCCAGACGGGCACCCGGTCGCCGAGGGCGGAGAAGACCGCGTCGGCGTAGTCGGCGAAGCGGTGGGCGGTGTCGCGTGACTCCCAGCCGTCGGCGTCCTGCAACGCCTGCGGCAGGTCCCAGTGGAACAGGGTCGCCATCGGTGCGATGCCGCGCTCGTGCAGGCCGTCGATCAGACGGCGGTAGAAGTCCAGCCCGCGCTGGTTGGGCGCGCCGGTGCCGTCGGGCTGGATGCGCGGCCAGGAGATGGAGAAGCGGTAGCTGCGCAGCCCGAGGTCGCGCATCAGGTCGAGGTCTTCGGCGTACCGGTGATAGTGGTCGGCGGCCACGTCGCCGGTGTCGCCGTTTCGGGTTCGCCCGGGGACGCGGCTGAACGTGTCCCAGACCGATTCGCCTCGGCCGTCCTCCTTGGCGGCGCCCTCGATCTGGAAGGCGGAGGTGGCCGCCCCCCAGCCGAAGTCGCGGGGGAAGCGCAGCGGGCCAGGCCCAGTGGGTATCGACATGGATTCTCCTCGTGGATACGGGGCCACCGCCGAGATTCGGGAGCGCTCCCATGATAGGCCAGGGGAGGCCGGCCCGGGCAGCCGGCCGTCCTGACGGGCGGGTGCTGCCGGGTTGAGGCGGAGGTGAGCCCCGGACAGCGAACGAGGCCGACCGGGCGGCGTGTCGCGCCTGTCCCGTCGGCCTCTTTTCCCATCGTGTACGGGGGTTTAGTGTGGGGACGGGGGAGGGCAACCCCCGTCCCCACCGTAACTGCACACGCACGGGCGGATGTTGGGTCCTGCCGTGCGTGTCGCGCGGGAGCCGGGCCACGCGAGTGGCTCTGGTTCCACCTCCCTTCCCAGTGACGGGATGATGGCTGACGGCGGTGTCCGGGCTGGCCCGCCGTCGGCCTTCGGGTTCCCCGGGCTCGCCACAAGGACAACCCCGGTGATCTTCTAGTTGGAACCTTTGTCGATGGAAGCGCTCCCATCGACCGATGTTGCGACTGTAACGCCCGTCACGCCTTTGTGAAAGACCCAAAACGAGATCGAAACAAGTGGCTGATCCTCCCCGCCGCGCGCTTGTTGTGGGAGCGCTTCCATGGCACACTGTCGATTCAACGCGACAGAGCCAGATCGCGTGGCGTGGGTCCGCCGAGGGCAGCCGGCAGCATCAACACCGGTCGCGGCACCCGATCGCAGCCGGCGGGACCCCCTCCCGCGCGGGCCGCACCGCCGCACCCCCGGCCGGGCCCGGGGCGACCACCATCCCGGCGCCTCGAATCCCCCGCGCACCACCACACCCGCGGGCAGGCGCCTCGCCGGGACCATCCCGGCCTGGTCCGAGGAGACACCGCGCACATGAGACAACTGGCACGACGCCGCCGAGTGGCGATCCTCGCCGCCGCCGCGCTCGCCGTCGGCGGGGTGACCCTGCCGGCCGGCGCCGCGCAGGCCGCACCGGCCTGCGACGTGGTCTATGCGACAAACGACTGGAACAACGGCTTCACCGCGAACGTGACGATCAAGAACCTCGGCGACCCGGTCACCGCCTGGACGCTCAAGTGGACCTTCCCGAACAGCGGTCAGCGCGTGACCCAGGGCTGGTCGGCCAGATACAGCCAGTCCGGCAGTGAGGTCACCGCGACCAACGAGTCGTGGAACGGCAACCTGGGCACCGGGGCCTCCACCACCATCGGCTTCAACGGCGCCCACTCGGGGAGCAACCCGAAGCCCACCTCCTTCACCCTCAACGGCACCCCCTGCAACGGCACCCCGGCCAACCAGCCGCCGACGGTCTCCCTCAGCCTGCCGACCGGGCCGTTCACCGCGCCGGCCGACGTGCCGCTGACCGCCACCGCCAGCGACCCGGACGGGACGATCAGCAAGGTCGAGTTCTACCGCAACGGCCTGCTGATCAACACCGACACCACCGCTCCGTACGCCTACACCCAGGAAGACCTCCCGGCCGGCAGCTACACGGTCCAGGCCAAGGCGTACGACAACGCCAACGGCGTCGCGGTCGACGAAAAGGCGTTCACGGTCACCGCCGCCACCGGCCCGACGCTGGTCGCCACCCCGTCCGCGGTGAGCGTCAGCGAGGGTGGCACCGCCACCTTCAACCTGAAGCTCAGCGCCGCGCCGACGGCCAACGTGCCGGTCACCCTCACCCGCACCGGCGACACCGACGTCACGGTCTCGCCGGCCACCGTCGCGCTGACTCCCAGCAACTGGAACACCGGGGTCACCGTCACGGTCGCCGCGGCGGAGGACGCCGACACCGTCGGCGGCACCGCCACCATCACCGCCTCCGCCACCGGTCTCGCCCCGCTGGCGGTCACCGCCACCGAGATCGACAACGACACCCCGGGCGGCGACAACACCTACATCGCCCGCTTCCTCGAGCAGTACGGCAAGATCAAGAACTCGGGCTACTTCAGCCCCGAGGGCGTGCCGTACCACTCGGTGGAGACGCTGATCGTCGAGGCGCCCGACCACGGGCACGAAACCACCTCGGAGGCGTTCAGCTTCTGGCTCTGGCTGGAGGCGAACTACGGGCGGGTCACCCAGAACTGGGCGCCGTTCAACAACGCCTGGACCGTGATGGAGAAGTACATCATCCCGAGCCACGCCGACCAGGCCACCGCGGGCGCGGCGGGCACCGCCCAGTACGCCGCCGAGCACGACCTGCCCAGCCAGTACCCGTCCGCCCTGGAGGCGAACGTGTCGGTCGGCCAGGACCCGCTGCGCGGCGAGCTGCAGTCCACCTACGGCACCGGTGACATCTACGGCATGCACTGGCTGATCGACGTGGACAACACGTACGGCTTCGGTCGCTGCGGCGACAAGACCACCCGGCCGGCGTACATCAACACCTTCCAGCGGGGCACGCAGGAATCGGTCTGGGAGACCATCCCGCAGCCGTCCTGCGACACCTTCACCGCGGGCGGCCAGTACGGCTACCTCGACCTGTTCGTCAAGGAGTCTGCCGCTCCGGCCAAGCAGTGGAAGTACACCAACGCGCCGGACGCCGACGCTCGCGCCGTGCAGGCCGCGTACTGGGCGCTGACCTGGGCCAAGGCGCAGGGCAAGCAGGCCGACGTCGCGGCCACCGTGGCGAAGGCCGCCAAGATGGGCGACTACCTGCGCTACTCGATGTTCGACAAGTACTTCAAGAAGATCGGCAACTGCGTCGGGGCGAGCGCCTGCCCCGCCGGCAGTGGCAAGGACTCCGCGCACTACCTCATGTCCTGGTACTACGCCTGGGGTGGCGCGTACGAGACCAGCCAGAACTGGTCCTGGCGGATCGGCTCCAGCCACAACCACTTCGGCTACCAGAACCCGTTCGCGGCCTGGGCGCTGACCAACACCCCGGAGCTCAAGCCGCAGTCGCCGACCGCGGTCACCGACTGGACCAAGAGCTTGGAGCGGCAGCTGGAGTTCTACACCTGGCTGCAGTCCGCCGAGGGCGGCATCGCCGGCGGCGCGACCAACAGTTGGGGCGGCAACTACGGCCAGCCGCCGGCCGGCACCAGCACCTTCTACGGCATGTTCTACGACGTCGACCCGGTCTACAACGACCCGCCGTCCAACCAGTGGTTCGGCATGCAGGCCTGGTCGATGCAGCGGATCGCCGAGCTGTACCTGCAGACCGGCAACGCGAAGGCCAAGGCGCTGCTGGACAAGTGGGTGCCGTGGGCGATCGCCAACACCACCGTCGGCACCAACTGGTCGATCCCGTCGGACATGAAGTGGACCGGCCAGCCGACCACCTGGAACCCGAGCAACCCGCAGCCCAACTCCAACCTGCACGTCGAGGTCACCGTCAAGGGCCAGGACGTCGGCGTCGCCGCCGCCTACGCCCGGACCCTGATCGCGTACGCGGCCAAGTCGGGTGACACGGCGGCCAAGACGACCGCCAAGGGTCTGCTCGACGCGCTCCACGCCGCCAGCGACGCCAAGGGTGTCTCCACCACCGAGAAGCGTGGCGACTACCGGCGCTTCGACGACACCTACGACGCGGCCAGCGGGCAGGGCCTCTACGTCCCGTCGGGCTGGACCGGGAAGATGCCCAACGGCGACACCATCGCCGCCGGCAAGAGCTTCCTCGACATCCGGTCCTTCTACAAGAACGACCCGGACTGGCCCAAGGTGCAGGCGTACCTGGACGGTGGTGCGGAGCCCAGCTTCAACTACCACCGGTTCTGGGCACAGGCCGACGTCGCCATGGCGTACGCCGACTACGGGAGCCTGTTCCCGAACGGCTGACAACGACCCGGGGTGGGTGGACGTGCCCTGCCCACCCCGGGGTTCGGCCGGGTTCGGGGGAACGACGGAACCCGGCCGGCGGACGGCCTGACACCCACGGTCAGGCCGGGGTGGGCCGGTCATCTGGCCAACGCAGCGGATCGGCCGGCCCACCCCACCGCCCGGAGTGGAGGTTGCCGCGAAAAAGCCCAGAAATTCGGGCCGACGCGGGATCACACCCACGGCTACGACGGAGTAACGTACCTGACCGGAGAGGCCGCTCCCCCCGTGGCGGCCTCTCCACTTATTTGCCCGCGAGCGCTGCTGCCGCCGGGTTTCAGCCCCGCCCCGGCCCACCGCGCGGAGCCTCCGGGCCCTCGGTGACCGGGTGACGCGGCCCCGGGTGCCCCGCCGGCAACGACCGGCGCAGCACCACCCAGCTCACCGCCAACGCCGCCGCCACCAGCGGCCAGGTCAACGCGACCCGGGCCACCACGAGCGCGAGGACCTGCCCGCCCAGGTACAGCGGCACGAACACCGCCAACCGCAGCACGTAGGTCGCCGTCCACACCCAACTGGCCCGGCCGTACCCGCGCAGCAGCGCCGGGTCCCGCCGCCAGCGAGCACGCTGACCCAGCGCCGCGCCGGCCACCACCCCGAGCAGCGGCCAGCGCACCACGATGCTGACCGCCCACGCGAGGGCGCTCGCCGCGTTCGACAGCAACTGGATCAGGAAGAAGTTCTCGGCCCGGCCGGTACGGACCGCGATCAGTGCCGCGACGCAGACCGCGAGCAGCCCGATCAGCACCGAACGGGGCCGGTCGCCCCGCCGCAGCCGTACGCCCGCCACCACCGCGCCGACAGCCAGCGCCGCGCCGACCCCGGCCCACAGCGACTCGCCGCCGATCAGCCAGCCCACCGCGAACGCCACCGGCGGCAGGGTCGCGTCGATGGCTCCGCGCCGCCCGCCCAGCAGATCCGCCAACGACTCGGCCGGCGCCACCCCGTCGGGCTCGGCTGCCTCCCGCCGGTCGGGGTCGGGCCTGACCTGGCCGGACTGCCGCTCCGGTGTGCCGTCCACGGCAACCTCCTCATCCCCGTCCCAACCTAACCGTCGACAGGCGGTGGGCCACCAGCCGACCGGCCCGCTCCGGCCGCTACGGTGTGCGGATGCGCGCGACGGCACGGGGTTGGACCGCGGTCTGGTTGGTCGTACTGGCCCTCGTCCAGGCGGCCGCCTTCCTCGCCGTCTGGCGCGTGGCCGTACACACCGGGATCGGCCAGTGGGTCGACACGGTCGCGTTGACCGGCAACCAGATCGGTCAGGATCGCATCGACGGCCCGGTGGACCATCTGCTCAACGCGATGTCGGTGGTGTCCCTGCTGGCCGCCACGGCGATGATCGGCTTCATCGCGCTCATCCGGGGGCGGATCGCCCTGGCCGTCACCGCCACCCTGCTCATCGCGGGCGCGAACGTCTCCACCCAACTGCTCAAGTACGGGCTGGCTCGCCCGGACTACGGCGTCGACCCGGAGCGCGCCGGGGTGGGCAACAGCCTCCCCAGTGGGCACACCGCCGTGGCCGCGTCGGTGGCGGTCGCGCTGATGCTGGTCCTGCCCCGCAAGGTACGGGCCGCCGGCGCGTTCATCGGCGTGGCCTACGCCGCCGCCGCCGGGGTCGCCACCCTCTCCGCCGGCTGGCACCGACCCAGCGACGCGGTCGCCGCGTACCTGGTGGTGGGCGTCTGGGCGGCGCTGGCCGGGCTGGTGCTGCTGATCACCCAGCGGGAACAGGCCGAGGTCGCCCCCGGCGACGCGCACCGGGTCGCCAGCGCGGTGCTCGGCGTGGCCGGCGTGCTGGCCCTGATCGCCTGCGGGCTCGCCCTGGCGTGGCTGGTGGGCCTGCGCGACACCTGGCCGACCGAGCTGAGCCGTCGGCCACTCTTCGTCGCGTACGCGGGCAGCGCCGCCGGCATCGCCGGAACGATGGCGGTGGTCATGGCCCTGGTGCTCACCGTCGTGCACCGGCTGGTGCCACGGGTCAAGGGCTGAGCCGACCGGGGGACCGCGTTCCGGCGTGGTGGTCGCCGGCGGATCAGCTCGCCGGACGGGGCGCGGGCACGTGCGGGGCGACGCCGCGCAGGTGCGTCAACACCACCGGGTCGATGCGCCCCGGCACCAGCCGCTCCTCCAGGTTCTCCACCGCGGCCCAGGAGAACAGCGCCTCCTCCGGCCCGTCGGCGGCCACCGGGTGACCCAATGCGGTGAGCAACGCCGCCACCTCCTCGGCGACCGCGCCGCTCAGGTCGAGCAGGGTCGCCGGGTCGGGCCGGCTGAACAGCAGGGTGTGCACGGCGAGCAGCCGGCCCAGTTCGGCGACCGGCTCCGGGTGGTCGTCCACCCGCAGGTCGACCAGCACGTCGCTGGTGCCGGCGTACCCCCCGCCGCGCTCGACCACCAGCAGGCCGGCGCTCTGCCGGCCGCGCCGGTCGCCGCCGGCCTCGTCACCGGCGCGCAGCGCGGCGACCAGCCGCTCGGCGAACGGCAGCGCCGACCCGGCGAGCCACGCGTCGGCCAGCGCGTCGACGACCTCCGGGCCGGTGAGGATGTTGCCCTGCGCCGCCCAGCCGTCGCCGGCCCGCCCGCCGGCCCACGGATGACAGGCCGGGCCGGTCCAGGTCGCGCCCGGACCGCTGGCCCCCACCACACCGAGCTGACGGTGTGCACGGTCGCCGTCGGCGGCGACCAGCCCGGCCACCACGTCGGCGGCGGCCACGCCGGTGCGCAGCAGGGTCAACCCCTGTGGGCGGTAGGCGAGGTTGACGTGCGCCTGGGTGGCAAGCGCGCCGACCTCGGCCTCGGCGGCCGGCACGAGTGCCCCGGCGGCGAGGAACTTGCTGGCCACGACCACACCGTGCAGGCGACCGTCGGCGGAGCGGGCGACGAGGGAGAAGGTCACCCGCCGAGATTAGCCGGCCGAGCCGACCACGTACCGCCCCGCGCGGACGGCTCGGAACGTGCCGTCGCGGGGATGCCGACGACTGTCGATCCCCGGAACCGGCGATTCTGCCCAGGACGGGGATCTTGCTCGCGGACCCCGTCAACGGGCACGATCGATCGGTGACGAATCGATGGGGTATGACGGTGCCGTTGGGCGGGATCCCGCTGGCCGACCACGGCGCGGTCTACGCGACGCTCGACCGCGCCGGGTTCACCGACGTCTGGTCCTCCGAGGTCGCCGGGGCCGACGCGTTCACCCCGCTGGCGCTCGCGGCGGCCTGGCAGCCCCGGCTGCGGCTGGGCACCGCGATCACCCCGGTCTTCACCCGGGGCCCCGGACTGCTCGCGATGAGCGCCTCGGCGCTGGCCGAGGCCGCGCCCGGCCGGTTCTCGCTCGGCATCGGCGCGTCCTCGCCGGTGCTCGTGCGGGACTGGAACGCGGTGCGGTTCGACGAGCCGTTCCGGCGTACCCGGGACGTCCTGCGTTTCCTGCGCGCCGCGCTGCGGGGCGAGACGGTGGACGAGGTCTACGACACCTTCACCGTGCGGCGATTCACCCTCGAACGGCCGCCGGCCGTGCCGCCGCCGATCCTGCTCGCCGCGCTGCGCCCGGGGATGCTCCGGCTGGCCCGCGCGGAGGCCGACGGGGTCATCCTCAACTGGCTCAGCGCCGACGACGTGCCCCGCGCCCTCGCCGAGCTGGGCGAGCGCCGTCCCGGGTTCGAGGTCGCCGCCCGGATCTTCGTCTGCCCCACCGAGGACGCCGCGTACGCCCGCACGCTCGGCCGCCGGCTGATCACCAGCTACCTCACCGTCGGAGCGTACGCCGAGTTCCACCGCTGGCTCGGCCGCGACCAGGTGCTGGCACCGATGTGGGACGCGTGGGCCGCCGGTGACCGGCGCGGGGCCAGCGCGGCCGTGCCCGACGAGGTGGTCGACGCGCTGGTGCTGCACGGCTCACCCGAGCGGTGCCGCGCCCAGGTGCAGTCCTACGCCGACGCCGGGGTGGACGTGCCGATCTTCGCGCTGCTGCCCACCCCGGAGGTGACCGCCGGCGGCGTCGCCGCACTGACCACCCTCATCGCCCAGCTCGGCACCGAGCCCTCAGGAGCGCCCGCGTGAACCTCACCGACCGGATCGTGGTGGTCACCGGCGGCGCCGGCGGCATCGGGGCGGCCCTGTCCCGCCGGTTCGCCGCCGAGGGCGCCGCCGCCGTGGTCATCGCCGACCTGAACGCCGACGCGGCCCAGGCGGTGGCCGACGGCATCGGCCCGGTCGCGCACGCCACCGCCCTCGACGTCACCGACGAGGCCCAGGTCCGCGCGCTGGTCGACGACACCGAGCGCCGCTTCGGCCGGATCGACCTGTTCTGCGCCAACGCCGGAGTGACCACCGGCGGGGGAGTGGAGATCGACGACGCCGCCTGGGACCGGGCGTGGCGGGTCAACGTCCTCGCCCACGTCTACTCGACGCGGGCGGTGCTGCCCGGGATGCTCGCCCGCGGCGGCGGGCACCTGCTGCACACCTGCTCGGCGGCGGGCGTACTGACCGCGGTCGGCGACGCCGCGTACACCGCGACGAAGCACGCCTCGGTGGGGTTCGCCGAGTGGCTGGCCATCACCTACCGGGACCGGGGCATCCGGGTCAGCGCGCTCTGCCCGCAGGGCGTGGACACCCCGATGCTCGCCGACGGGATCCGCGACGGCCACCTCGGCGCCCGGGTGATCGAGGCGTCCGGCGCGGTGCTCACCCCCGACCAGGTCGCCGACGCGGCCATCGCCGGGCTGGCCGAGGAGCGGTTCCTGATCCTGCCGCACCCGGAGGTCGCCGACTACGCGCGCCGCCGCGCCGAGGACCCGGACGGCTGGCAGGCCGGCCTGCGCAAGCTCGTCCGTCGCCTGACCGCCTGACCTGGTCCTAGGCGGGCGGCTCTGCCAGCCGCTCCATCCGGGTCCAATCGGACCAGCCACGCTCGCGCATCAGGTCCCGCAGTCGCTCCGCTCGCGGGTCGGTCTCGACGGCGAGCGCGTCCAGAAGGTCAGGCAGATCGCCCTGCGCCTCGTCGTCGAGGACGTCGCCGGACCTGTGGGCCTGCTCGGCGAGGGCGGCCATGATGTCGGCGGCCTCCTCCAGTAGCGCGTCCCCGCCCGCGTCGCTGTCGAAGATCTCCGACAGGACCCGATAGAGCCGGACGACCTGCGGGTCGTCGAGCTGCGCGAGCTTCGACGGCATCCACTCGACGACGCCATCGGGCCAGCGGGCCGCGACGAGGATCCACCCGTCCCGTTCAGCCTCCACCATCCGCTTCGACGCCCCGATGTCCCGGAGCCGATCGAGGTAGGAGACCACCTGCGGCGGGAGCGCCAGACTGTCCCCGGCGGTGAGCTGCGCGATCTGCTTGCGGCTGGTTTCGAGCCGTTCGATCTCGTCGAGCAGGTGGCTGTCGATCCGCTGGACCGCTTCGGTGAAGGTCGCCGCGTCGGCCTCCAGCATCCGACCGATCTGGGACAGCGGCACGCCGGCGTTGGCGAGGGTACGGATCTTGATGAGGGACACGACCGCACTCGCGCCGTACCGCCGATAACCCGACGCGTCCCGCTCCGGCTCGGGCAGGAGCCCGACCTGGTGATAGTGCCGCACCGCCCGCACCGTGACGCCCGCGTACGCGGCCAGTTGACCGATCGTCAGCATGCTCTGATCCTGCCCTCAATTCCTCGCGACCCGATGCGCATCACCTCAGGAGATTCTGCGGCGGTAGGTGACGGTGGCGAACACGTACGCGACGACGAGGATCCCGACGCACCAGGCGAGGGCGGTCCAGATGTCCGCACCGACCGGCTGCTGGGTGAACAGGTCCCGGATCGCGTTGACGATGGAGGTCACCGGCTGGTGCTCGGCGAAGGCGCGTACCGGGCCGGGCATGGTGTCGGTGGGCACGAAGGCCGAGCTGACGAACGGCAGGAAGATGAGCGGGTACGAGAACGCGCCCGCGCCGTCGGCGGATTTCGCGCTGAGGCCCGGGATCACGGCGATCCAGGTCAGCGCCAGGGTGAACAGGATGAGGATGCCGCCGACCGCCAGCCAGGCGAGCACTCCGGCGCCCGAGCGGAAGCCCATGGCCAGGGCAACGAGGACGACCACCACGAGCGAGATCACGTTGGCGACCAGTGAGGTCAGGACGTGGGCCCACAGCACGGCCGGTCGGGCGATCGGCATGGACTGGAAGCGCTCGAAGATCCCGCCCTGCATGTCCAGGAAGAGCCGGAACGCGGTGTAGGAGATGCCCGAGGCGATCGTGATCAGCAGGATGCCGGGCAGCAGGTAGTTCACGTACGAGTCGGTCCCGGTCTGGATCGCGCCGCCGAAGACGTACACGAACAGGAGCATGAAGGCGATCGGCATGACCGCCGTGGTGATGATGGTGTCGGGACTGCGGCTGATGTGCCGCAGCGAACGACCCAGCAGGACGGCGGTGTCGCCGAGGAAGTGCTTGTTCATCGTTGTTCCTTGTCTGCTCTGGCACCAACGAGGGTGAGGAAGACGTCCTCCAGGGTCGGCTGCTTCTCGACGTACTCGACCTCGGCGGGCGGGAGGAGCCGCTTCAGCTCGTCGAGGGTGCCGTCGACGATGATCCGGCCCTCGTGGAGGATCGCTATCTGGTCGGCGAGTTGCTCGGCCTCGTCGAGGTACTGCGTGGTGAGCAGCACGGTCGTGCCGCCCTCGGAGAGTTCCCTGACGGCCTGCCACACCTCGATGCGCGCCTCTGGGTCCAGCCCGGTCGTCGGCTCGTCAAGGAAGATCACCGGCGGGTTCCCGATGAGACTCATCGCGATGTCCAGGCGGCGGCGCATGCCACCGGAGTACGTCGCCACCCGCCGGGCGCCCGCCTCGGTCAGCGAGAAGCGCCGCAGCAGGTTGTCCGCGATGTCGCCGGGGTTCCTGAGGTGCCTCAGTCGGGCGATCAGGACGAGGTTCTCCCGCCCGCTGAGGATCTCGTCGACCGCCGCGAACTGGCCGGTGAGACTGACCGACTCGCGCACCTCGGCGGCCTGCGTGGCGACATCGAAGCCGTTGACCAGGGCGGTCCCGGCGTCGGCCTTGAGCAGCGTGGACAGGATCTTCACCACCGTGGTCTTGCCGGCGCCGTTCGAGCCGAGCAGGGCGAAGATGCTGCCCCGCGCCACGGCGAGGTCCACGCCGCGCAGCACACGCAGCTCCTTGTACGACTTCTCCAGCCCCTGCACGTGGATCGCGGGTCTCTGGCCCTGACTGGTTGTTGCCGGAATGCTCATGGCAGCCAGCATGGAGGGTTGACGCAGCGTCAGGGTCAAGCCGATTCAGGCGTGAATATCGGCGCCGGGTCAGCGGCGGCGCAGCGGGCCGGGGTGGATGGACCAGAGCAGCCGTCGCCACCAGGGGCGGGCGGCGCGCAACCCATCCACATAGGTGGTGGCCACCGCACCGGCACGGTCGGCCTGGGCGGCGGTGGCCGCGTCGGGCGCGAAGGCCACCTGGTTGAGCAGGGCGGCCAGGTCGTCGACCCCGGGGACGCTCCCGTCGGATTGTCTGCTGCGGGCGTCGAGCAGAGCCTGCCGAGCCTGGTCCGCCACCTCGGTCGCCGCCAGGTCGTCGCCGACCGGTCGGCCGGCCAGCCGTAGCGCGTCGGTGACCTCCCGCCAGGCGCCGGCGATGCGCTCGCCGGGGTCACCCCGGCCGAGTCGGGCCCGGGTCAGCGAGCGGCGCATCGCCAGCAGGGTCAGCAGCAGCGCACCGACCACCAGCAGCAGGCCGCCGCTGCCACCGGCGACCAGCACCGGGGTGGACACGCCGCGTCCGTCCGGCCCGTCGGGGGCGGCCACCGGCTCCGGCGACGCGGTCGGCTCCACCGTGGGTGCCGGCGCCTCCGACGGAGGCGGATCATCCGGCGTCGGGCGGAAGTCCTCCTCCACCGGCCTCGGCTCGTTGTCCGGGCGGGGCAGCGGGTCGAACGCCACCCAACCCAGCCCGTCGAACAGCACCTCCGGCCAGGCGTACGCGTCACCGGCCCGCACCGGCCCCTGCCCGCTGGACTCGAAGCCCACCACCACCCGGGTCGGCAGCCCGGAGAGCCGCCCGAGCACCGCGAACGCCGCCGCGAACTGCTCCGAGGTGCCCTCCTGCCCACCGCCGTTGCGCGGCCCGAAGAGGAAGAAACCCAGATTCGGGTACGCGTGCCCGCTCGGCGCGTCCGCCGCCACCCGGTAGTGCTCGGCCAGGAACTGCTCGATCGCCGTGGCCCGCGCGTACGGGGCGCCGTTCTCCTCGGCGAGCTGCGTGGCGAGCCGGCGCAGCGGGTCGGGTGCCCCGTCGGCGACCCGCAGCACCCGGGCCACCTCCTCGCCGGCCGGCACGTTCGCCGTGGCCAGCAGGTTGACGTCCGGGCGCTCCCGGGCCGACGTCACCGTGTACCGCAACCCCGGGGTCAGCCCCTCCGGCCGGATCAGCGTCCCGGTCTCCGGGTCGTACGCCACCCGCGCGCCGCTGACCTCCCGAGGCGTCGCCACGGCGGGTAACAGCCCGCCGCTCAGCTCGGCAACGGTGATCTGCTGCCGCACGGTCTCCACCGTGCTGTCCCGCGCCGGTGCCGTGGCCGGCAGGATCCGACCGGCGTTGCGGTACGTCGCGCCGACCCGCCAGGTCACCCCGTCGTAGTCGCTGAGCACCGCCAACCGGATCCGGATGCTGCGGCCGGTGTCGTTTGCCTGGGCCGGGTCGTCGGTCCCGTCGCCCGGCGCGGTGCCGCCCGCGCTCGGTGAACCGCCGCCGGTCGGGGTGCCGTCGCGCACCGTGCTCACGTCGAGGAGCTTCTGCTCCGGGTGCAGCGCCCAGCCGGAGATCCGGATCAGCGGGTTCTCGTCGAGCGTCTCCACCTGCGGAGGCTCCACGTACCGGCGTGGATCCACCGGCCGGCCGTCGACCTGGCCGGCGATCACCGGGCCGAGCAGCGCGATCAGCCCGATAACCAGGGCCACGCCCAGGGCCGTCGTCGCGGTCAGCCGGAGCCGTACCGCGGCGCGTACCCCGGGGGCGAGGCCGGCGACCGGATCGCCGCCGGCCGGCGCCGCGCCCGTCGACGCCGCCAGGCCGACCGCCGCGACCGCGACGAACGCCAGCGTCGCGCCGATCGCCGGTTCGGCGTTCGGGCCGACCACGTAGAGAGCGGCGGCGTAGAGCCCCGCCGCCGGCAGGTAGCCCAGCAGCACCCGACCGGTGCGCAACGCCACCTCCGCGCCGGCCAGGCCCGCCAGCCAGGCCGCCACCACCGGCACCAGCACCGTGTCCGGGCTGGGCTCCACAGGAATCATCGCGGTGAGCAACCGGGGAATGCCGTTGCGCGCCGCGTCCGCGCTCACCTCCAACAGGCCGCCGGGCAGGTCGGCGTGGGCGGCGGCCAGCCGCAGCGACCACAGCGTCCAACCGGCCATCGCGGCCACCGACACCGGTGCGACAAGCCAGGACGGCAGCCGCCGGGCGGCCACGCTGACCAGCACCGACCCCGCTGCGGCACCGGCGACCAGCCAGGTCAGCAGATCGCCCGCGTACACCCGGCCGAGCACCACCCCGGCGAGCGCGGTCAGCCCGATCAGCGCCAGCGGGACGACAGCCGCCCGCAGCGCCCGCCCGACCCTGCCGGCACCCGAAGGTGTCGAGCCGTCGAGCGGCGGGTCCGGTTCCGGGCCCGGCGGGCCCGCCGGGCCCGCCGGGCCCGCGCCGTCGAGCCGCTGCTGGCCCACGCCCGTCACCACCGGCGCACCCCGTCCCACTCGGCGGCGAACTGCGCGCCGTCCGCCGCGTCGACCACCACCAGGCCGGTCGCGCCGGTCGCCGTCGGCTCGGTCGCGCCGAACACCCCGACCACCACCGACGGGTACGCGCCGCGCAGCGCCCCGACGTGCCCCAACTCGCCCCGGCCCGCCGGCCCGGTCAGGAAGATCAACGTGTCGCCGAGCCGGTCCTGCCGCAACCGGGTGGTGGTCGCCCGCAACGCGTCGCCGTCGCCGGACAGCTCAGCGGCGGCGAGCCGGTCCAGTGGCCCCGGCGCCGGCCCGGCGGCCCCGCCGGGGTCGCCGCGCTCCGGCTCCGCGCCGACCAGAAGCAGCAGCACCGGCAGGTCCGCGCGGTGCGCCGCGGTGACGACCGACGCTGCCGCCTCGCACGCCGACTCGAACGACTCCGCCACCCCGTCCACCACCTGCGGGTGGGCGACGGCACGGTTGTCCAGGAGTACGACCAACCGGGGCAGGCTGGTGTCCACGTTCTCACGCACCATCAGCTCGCCGACCCGGGCGCTGGTGCGCCAGTGCACCCGCCGCAACTCGTCACCGACCACGTACTCCCGCAGCGAGTTGAAGGTGATCGACCCGTGCGGCACCCCGTCCACCCGGCCGTCGAGGCTGCGCCCCGCACCGGTGGGTACCGCCGTCAGCGGATGGATCCGGGGGTGCACCCAGACCGGCGCCGTCTCGCCGTACGGGCGGGCCAGCGCCACCAACCCCAGTGGATCCCGCCGGGTCACCCGCAGCGGCCCCACCGGCACCACCCCACGACGGTGGGTCGGCACGTCGTAGCGGACCTCGGTGTCCCGGCCGGGTCGCAGCCGCAGCACCGGCACCGGCACCGTGCGGTTGCCGCACCGGTCCTCGGCCAGCAGGTTCGCCGAGCGCAGCCGCCCGGCGTTGCGGACGGTCAACGTCATACTCGCCGGCTCGCCGCGCGCCACCCGGTCCGGGTCGGCGCTACGCGTCACCAGCAGCCGGGGCCGCCACGCCGCGGTCAGCGCGGCGTAGCCCACGGCCGCGCCGGCTGCCGCGCCCAACACCGCCAACTCGGGGTACGCGAACCGAAAGCCCACGCCCAGCAGAACGACGGCGGCGACGAGCAGCCCGACCCCCCGGGCGGTGATCCCCATGGCGGTTCTGCCGGTCAACCCTGCACCGGGGCGGGCTGCCCCGACGGCAGCGGCACCGGCACCGAGGCGATGGCCTGGCGCAGCACCTCCCCGGCGGTCATCCCGCGCACCTGGGCGTCCGGAGTGAGCAGCAGCCGATGCGCGAACACCGCTTCGGCGAGCGCCTTCAGGTCCTCCGGCATGATCCAACCCCGACCGTCGATCAGCGCGTACGCGCACGCCGCACGGGTCAACGCGATCACGCCCCGAGGGCTGACCCCGACCCGCACCTGCGGGTGGGTGCGGGTGGCGGCCGCCAGCCGGACCGCGTACGCGTAGAGCGGCTCCGCGATGTGCACCCGCCGAGCCATCCGGACCATCTCTCCGACGGTGGCGGTGTCGGTGACCGGGGCGAGCGCCTCGGGGGAGCGTACGGTCGCACCGCGCAGCACCTCCACCTCGACCGCCTCGTCCGGGTAGCCGACGGAGAGCTTCACCAGGAACCGGTCCAGTTGCGCCTCGGGCAGCCGGTAGGTGCCGTCCATCTCCACCGGGTTCTGGGTGGCCACCACCAGGAAGGGCGATGGCACCGGATGCCGCACCCCGTCCACGGTGACCGTGCGTTCCTCCATCACCTCCAGCAGCGCCGACTGGGTCTTCGGCGACGCCCGGTTGATCTCGTCGGCGATGACGATGTTGGCGAAGACCGGCCCCGGATGGAACTCGAAGTCCCTGCTCGCCTGGTTGAAGATCGTCACCCCGGACACGTCCGAGGGCAGCAGGTCGGGAGTGAACTGGATCCGCCGCCACTCACCCTTCACCGTGGCCGCGATCGCCCGCGCCAGGGTCGTCTTACCGACCCCCGGCACGTCCTCCAACAGCACATGGCCCTGAGCGAACAGCGCGGTCAACGCCAGCCGAACCACCTGCGGCTTGCCGAGCACCACCGCGTTGACGTTCTCGGCCAACCGGGCGGCCAGGGCGGCGAAACCCTGCACCTCCGGCTGGGTGAGCGGCTCGTGGGTGTTCACGGTCGGCGGTGCTCCTTGCCTGACAGGTCTAGCAGGTGGGCAGGACGTTGATGTTGTCGCCGCCCTCCAGGTTGAGCCAGGCCCAGGGAATGTAGTTCTTCCCCTCGTAGTTGACCTGCACCCACCAGGTGCTGCGCTTCTCGCTGTTGTAGATGTAGGCGTACACCTCTTCGCCCGACTTCTTGCAGTACGCCTCCAGGCGCGTGCCCGGCCTCGCCCAGCCCACCTGCCTGTCGTTGTCCTGCCGGGGGACCGAGAAGACCTCGTTGCCGTTGCGACCGCTCACGTCCCGGTCGCAGTAGGTCGACTCCGGCCCGGACGCGCCGTTGCGACAGGTCGCGATGCCGTACAGCGGGTCGGTCGGCTGGGCCTTCCTCGCGGTGCCGTTGCCAGCGGCGTTCGTGGCGGTCACCGTGAACGTGTACGCCGTGCCCGGCGTCAGCCCCGACACCGTGATGCTGGAGCACGCGCCCGCCGTCGCCGGCTCACCCGGTGTACTCACCGAGCAGGTGGCCTTCCCACCGCCCGCGTCCACCGTGAACGTCACAGTCGCCGACGTGGCGGTCGCCGACGAGCCGGTCACCGTCACCCGTGGCGCGGCGACCGTCCGGGCCGTGGCGGTCGCCTCCGGGCCGGGCCCCGCCTCGTTGACCGCCTTCACCTTCACCGTGACGTTCTGACCGTCGCCCAGCCCGGTGACGGTCGTGCGGGTGTCGGTCACCTCGCTCGCCTTGCCGCCGACGTCCACCAGGTACTTCGTCACCGGACGGCCGTTCGCCTCGGCCGGCGACCACTGCACGGTCACCGCGCCCGGCTGGTCGGCGACCGTGGCGGCCCGCAGGTCGAGCGGGCGGCCGGGCGCCGCGAACGGCACAACCGTGTTGCTCACCGGGGACGCCGCCGAACCAGCGCCCTTGTCGTTGACGGCCACCACCGTGAACGCGTACTGGGTGCCGAACTCCAACTCCCCGGCGGGCACCACCAGCTCCGTCTTGGTCGACTCACCGGCCGGCGCGTTCGTCCCCGCCGAACTGGCCGCCACCGTGTACTTGGCGATCTTGTTGCCCTGCCCGTTCGCGGCCGGCCACTTGACCAGCACCGTGCCGTCCGGTCGCTCCTGCGCGGTGACGCTCGCCGGCGGGTCGGGCACCGCGGCGGTCGGGGTCACCGGGTTGCTGTTGCGCGCCGGACCGTCGCCCTTGGCGTTGACGGCGTGCACCGCGAACCGGTACGTCTCGCCGTTGGTCAGGCCCTTGACCTCCACCGCACGCTGGTTGGCGCCCACCTCCAGGCGCTGACCGGCGCCCTGCACCACGTACCTGATGATCTCGGCGCCGTTCGCGGCGGCCGGCCGCCAGCTCACCCGGGCCTGAGCGTTGCCGGCGGCGGCGGTGACACTGCGCGGCGCACCCGGCTTGCTCACCTGGGGCTTCTTCGGCGGAGGCGGCGGCGGTGGAGCCGGCGGCGGGTCGCCGCCCAGCACGTCGTTGGCGTACTTGTTGACCTCGCGCACCTGGTGCTTGTCGTCCACCACCCGGGCGGTCGCCGAGTCGGGCGAGTTGATGAAGAGGTGGTTCTCGCGCACCTCCAGCTCCAACGGCCCGGTCGTCTTGCCCTGGACGGTGTCGACCAGTTGACCGCCCGCGTCGAAGGAGTAGATGGTGCCGGTGGCCTCGTCCGCGCAGTAGAACCGGTCCGCCCAGGCCACCGCCGGGCTGAGCCGATCACCGCCGCCCGGCACCGTGAACGCCTGCTCCTCACCGGCCTCACCCACCACCAGCACCCGCCGCTCGGCGGGCACCGTCACCGGCACGCGCGGGCCCGACGTGCGGGCCGGCAGCGCCGCCGGGCCGGGCAGTGTCAACGGCGTCCGGCGGACCTCACCGCGCTGCACCCGCACCAGCCTCCCGGCCGTACGGTCCAGCACCGCCACCCCGTCATCCAGGGTGGAGACCACCAGCTCGTGGCTGGCATCGGCCACGTCGTACGTCTCGACCCGCTCCGGGCGGAGCCCGCCGTTCGCCGGCGCGGCCGAGGCCGGCGCGGACGGCAGCTTCGCGGCGGTGATCGCCGACACGGTGCCCTCGCTGGGCACCGCGATCCAGAGTCGACCCTCGCCGTCGAACGTGCCGCCGGTGATGCCCGGGGGATAGCGCACCGGCTCGCCGACCGGGCTCAACGACCGTGGATCGAGCTGACGCACGATCCCCTGCACGGCGTCGACGACGAACGCCGCGTCCTCGTGCAGGGCGACGCTCACGCCCAGGCCAGGGGTGGTCGGGGTGGTCGCGGTGAGTTGCAGGGTGGCCAGATCCAGTGAGCTGACCTGCCCGGTCTGCAGGTCACGCAGGATCAACAGCCGATCGGTCTGGGTGACCTGCATCGGATGCCGGCGGGCACCAGGAAGTTCGGTACGCGTGTCCACCCGGGCGGTCACCCCGTTGACCCGGGCCAGCTCGCTGCGCGCCGCGCTCCACAGCCAGGAACTCGCGTCGTAGTTGGCCACCGCGTTGTCCGCCGCACCCAACCCGAGGACGGTCAGCCCCATGGCGGCCAGCAGCGCGGTCACCGTGCCGACCGTCACCAACCCACCGCGCAGCCGGGACCGGGAACGTGGGGCGTCGGTCCGCTCGGCGTCGTCGATGCTGGCCACAGCCGGCTGCCTCTCCTGAGTCATGGCAGGTGGCGTGCGCCTCGCGGCGACCCCTCCCCAGAGCCGGGTGCCATCATATGGCCCGGCCGCTGGCGGGGGAACCCGCACCGTCACCCCTGTGGATACCGAGCGTGTGCGTTGTGGACACCCAGGTCAGCCGACAGCGACCGGCCGGCGTCGCTCAGGACGGCGGGGTGGATCGCTCCCGCTCGGTGCAGACCTGACCGGAGGTGGCGAAGCTGTCGGTGGAGTAGACCGCCAGCACGGTGAAGCAGTAGTCCACCCGCGAGTTGAGGCCGCTCACCGTGTAGCTGGTCCGACCCGGATCCACCGTGGCCAGCACCCCCAGCGCCTGCCCGGCCCGACCGCCGGCGATCATGAACGGCACCGCGCCGCCCGTCGGGTCCGTCCAGCTCAGCGTGATCGTGGCCGAGTCGTCCCGCAGCGCCAGGTCAGCGGGTGCGGGCCCGGCCGCCGTCGGCGCCGCCGTCGCTGGGGTCGTCGCGGCCCCGGAAGGCGGCGGATCGTCGCGGTTCAGCAGCACCGCACCCAGGCCGGCCACGGCCACCACGGCCACCCCGGCCGCGACCGCCGCGCCGATCAGCATCCCCCGGCCACGCCCCGACGTCCCGCTCTCATTGGCGTACGCCGACGGATAGCCGTCCTGCGGGTGCCCCTGGCCCGGGTACTGGTACTGCTGGCCTGGGTAGGGGTGCTGCCCCGGCACGGTGTGGGGCTCCGGGGCCGTCGAGTGCGGCTGGGCCGCGTACCCCTGGTGGTGTGGGTGTTGCTCCGGGGACGGTCGCGGCGCTGGCACGGTCGGTGGCGGGTAGGTCGCGGCCGTGAGGGGGCCCGGCGCGGTCGGCACCGGGCTCGCGTGCCCGTCGGAGGCTGGGGTGGGCGGTGTCCGGCCCGCATCGGACGGCGGCGCCCAGGCCGGCGTTGCCAGCCCACCCGGAGTTGCGAGCGGGGTCGGGTGGCCCGGACCGGCATCGCGCCCGGGCCCGTCATCGGTCGTCGGACGGACGGCCGGGAACACCTCCGTCTGCGCGGACGCGACGCCCGACGTGATCTCACCGCCCACGATGGTCTCGGCCGTGTCCACGGGGGACGGGCCGGTCGGCTCGCTGCCGGCCAGGGGCAGCGGTTGCGGCGGGGCGCTGCTGCTCCACGGCGGGACGGTCAACCCCCACGGCGGCGCGCTCACCGGCGGCGCGGACACGGGGTGGCTGTACCCAGGTGGCGCGGACACGGGGTGGGTGTGCCCAGGTGGTGCGGACACGGGGTAGGTGTGGGCGGGTGGTCCGGATACCGGGTAGGTCGGCGCTGGCGGTCCGGACACGGGGTGGGTGGGGCCGGGCGGTCCGGAGACCGGTCGGGCGTCCCCGGGAGGTGCCGAGACGGGGCGCGGGTAGGCGGGCGCCGCACTGACCGGGTGGTGGGCGGGCGACCCGGTCGACGCGCTGGTCGGCCCGGAATCCGCGCTGCCTGACCTACTCGCGCCGGCGGCGGCGACTCGGGCGGCCTCCTCGGCCAGCAGTGGTTCGATCTGCCGTACCTGGATCGTCGGGTTGTCCCATCCAGGGGCAACCGGCGGCGGCGCGGGCGGTGTGGTGGCCGACGCCTCGACGGCGCGCGTCGCCGGAGGTGCGTCGACCGCAGGATGGGTCGGCCGGTCCCCGGTCCGCTGGCGCGGCGGCACGGCCGGCGGCTGCTGTCGGGCCTGCTGCGTCGAATGGCCGTCCGCCTGGGGCTGCTGTCGGGCCTGCTGCGTCGACCGGCCGTCTGCCTGCGGCCGGGGCGGCCCTGACGGTTGCCGCGCGGTGCGCTGGTGTGGCGGCACCGGATGCCCGGGAGAGGCGGGCGGAGGCGTGGCGGAGGCGGGGGACGTCTGATGGGCGGGGAACGCGGGCGGCACTGAAGGCGCGGGCTGCTCCGGAGGCGCCGACGCGACGGGGGCCGGAGCCGGCTGGGGCGGTGCCGTTGGTGGAGCGGGCGGTGGCACCGGCCGCGTGCCGCCGACGGGCGGTGCCGGCGCGGCGGGCACGCGTACCGCCGGAGGGGTTGGTGGGGGCGCCGCTGGCGACGCGGCCGGGGGAGGGCCGCCCGCAGTGGGTGGGGGTGCAGCCGGCGCGGCGGGCGGAGGGCCGCCCCCAGCCGGGCGCATCGCGGCCAGGGTCGCCAGAGACAGCGTAGGGCCGGACAACGCCGAGCGGGCGCCGGAATCGGTCACCGTGCCGGTCGGGGTCGGCGTCGGGTTCGGGGCTTGGGCCGGGGCTGACGTCGGGGTTGGGGTCGGACCGGGTGTCGGCGGCGCGCCGTGCGGCTGGGCCGGACCGGGGGTGGTCTCGCCGAGGTAGGCGCGGGCGGCGCGTACCGCCGGATGGTCCTCCCCGAGCACAGCCGGCCCGGCGGTGGCGACCCGGGTGTAGTTGCGGCGGGCCTCGTGCCGGTTGCCCAACTCCTCGGCAACCTCGGCCAGTTCCAGGGCGAGCGCGAGCATCGTCGGCTCGGCGTGATCCCAGCGCCGCTCGCCCGCCGCGAAGGCCTCCTCCAGCACCCGCCGGGCGGCGAGCGGGTCATCCGCCTCGCGATGCAGCCGGGCCAGCAGGTGCGCGGTGTGCAGCATCTCGGGGTGGTCCTCGCCGTACGGCGGGCGGGCGGACCCGACGGCCTCCGCGAGCAGCTGCCGGGCTGAACTGAGGTCACCCGCAGTGCGCAGGGCGAGAGCCCGACGTTGGACGGCAGCCAAGGGAGAGGGATGGGACACGTGGCAATGCTGCCGTCACAGAGCCTCCGACGCTACCCGGACGCGCCTGCGACACGGCTTTGTTGACCGCTTCTGAGCCGACCTGAGCAGCGACGGGAGCGCCGTGCGGCAGACGCCGGGACGCGATGTGCATGATCCACGAGTGCCGTGTACAGTAACTCCCCGTGCGGCCCGCCGTACCGACCTCCGATGGAAAGATCATCTGGGTCGGCGAGGTAGGCTGGACGAGTAGGTCCGGGTGGCGGAATGGCAGACGCGCTAGCTTGAGGTGCTAGTGCCCGTATAGGGCGTGGGGGTTCAAGTCCCCCCTCGGACACATCATTACCACATATTGATCACGATCCGCGCAGGTTGACCTGCGCGGATCTTTCTGTTCTTGGTGTGCAGTGCTCCTGGTCGCAGACGATGGTGATCTTCCTGCTGCTCAGGAGCGTGACCAGGTCGTGTGGAGTTTGGATCCCGCTGGGGAGCCAGGGATGGTCGGCGAGTCGTTCGATGATGTGGTCTTCTCTGAGGTAGAGGATCTTGCGTTGGGGGTTGGTGGGCTGTCGGGTGCTGGTGTGGCCGTGACGGCATCGGTAGCCGGGGCGTTTATTGATCCAATGGGATTCCAATCTTCGGCCGCATGGCCCGCAGCGCAGTAGGCCGGTGAACAGGTAGCGGCGGGTGGTGCCGTCGTGGGCGCCCCGGTGGGAGCGGATGGCCTGGACCGCGACGAAGTCCTGCTCAGTGACCAGCGCGGTGTGAGCCTGTTGCGTGGAGACAACCCAGTCCACGGTCGGGCCCGCAAGAACCTCGACCGGCACCCCAACTACATCCTCGCCGCGTACATGGCTCCCGGAACATGATCAGCCGCTCACGGCTTTGCCGAGAAGCGGATAGGCGATCAATCCCTACTTGCACGCTGGTTTCCCACCAGGGTCAGCAGGGCTGCGTGTGTTTGCTCGTCGGCCGCCGCGACGAGACCGCCCGCGCCAGTGTGAAGAGGTTGGCCGTCGATCCCGGTCACCACACAGCCGGCTGCCTGACAGAGGGCGATGCCGGCCGCGAAGTGGACACTGTCGCTCAGGTGGCCATCGGTTACGTAAGCGGCTCGTCGGCCGGCAGCGACCCAAGCCACCGCCAGGGTGGTGGAGACGACGCGTGGGCGGAACTGCCGGATGAACCCTTGATCGGCAAGTAACCGCGCGGCCCGGAAGACGCGCTCATTGGGGAACGGTGGATCGAGATTGATGTCCACCAGCCTCGACGCGGCCGACGGGGCAAGTCGCTCGTCCGCGCCGCCGTGACGCACGTGTGCCCCAGCACCGTCGGTCCAGAACACCTCATCGGTGAACGGGTCCGCCGAGGCTGCCACGCCGACCTGCGTTCCGGTTCGCAGAGCTACGTTGACCGAGACGAGCATGTTGTGTACGGCGTAGTTCAGCGTCCCGCACAACGGGTCGACTAGCCAAATGCGTCCGTTCCCGCCGGTTCCCGTGCGTCCGCTTTCCTCTCCCACCACGAGGTCGTCCGGCCGGGCAGCGTGCAAGACGTCGAGGATGGCGCGCTCTGCTTCGATGTCGGCCGTCGTGGCGAAGTCTCCGGCAGACTTCTCGAAGCGTGTCAGCGATGACCCGTAGTGCGAGCGCACGATCGCTGCGCCGGCTTCCGCGGCTTTGATGACCAGATCTCGGTCGGTGATCGACATGCACGCACGATAGACGCCGTCCTGGCTACATAGCGGGCCTCGATCGGATACCCGGATCTGCCGCCAACAGCGCGCTCGTCGGGCAACACGGCGGCGCCGTCCGTACGGCCGCGCGAAGCGCTTCGAGCAGTCACCGACCCGTGGTCCCTGGCCCCTTCCACGGCCGGCGTCCTGCCCGGCACCGCGCTAACCTGCCGCGCATGGTTTACCGCGTCGGGGACGTGCTGCGCATCTCCTGCCCGTTCACGCCAACGGTTGCCATTGGCGTCGACGAGGCGTACGTCAGCGTCCGCTGGCCCTGGTGGGAGATCGACCCGGACGCGGAGGGCTCGTGCTGGAACGGCGTGGTGGCCCTGGGCCGTGCCGATCCGGACGAGCTGTACGTAACCGACCCGCCTGCCCTGCGCCTCGCACCCGGTGATACCTGTCGGGTCGGTATCCCGGCGCGGATCATCCACGTCATCGAGGTTCACGAGTACGATCCGCCGCAGGAGACGGGCTGGCTGCCCCGCCCGGGCCTGAGCCTGCTCGTCCTGCGCGCCGGTGAGGCTCCGGATGCGGCATCGGAGTTCCAGGGCACGAGCATCGAGCCCGGCGGCGGTGTTCCGTTCACGCTCGAACTGCTCTTCCGGCCGTACGCCTTCCTGAAGGCTGGCGACGACGTCGCTGACGCCGATGGTCGTGCCTGGCGCTTCGACGGTCCATGGACCTGGACCGCTTACGACAGCGCTGGCGGCGTGCCCGCGTGGCCCCTGACCCTACTGACCGGCGGAGTGGATCCGATGGCCGTCGCGACGGCGACCGCTACCGGATCCCACGAAGCCGAAGCCAGCCGCTGGCGCCGAGCGGCCGGCATCCAACACGAAACCTCGCCCCGCTGAACAAGCCACAGCGCCGGAGCTATCCGCAGCCCGGCTCAAGCATCCGAACCTGCCGCTGAGAAGGCGCGGCGATCCGTGGGCGTGCTCCCCGATCGGCCTATGCGGCTGCGGGAGCCAGCACTGGTGTCAACCTCACGAGCGGTCGGCGGTCGGCGGCCCCGGTGCGAGCCCGGTCTAGTGGGAGCAGGTTGGGCGCAGCGGGGTGCCCGGAACAGCCTTGAACTGCGTCCAACTGCATCGAACGGAGCTCAACTGCACCCGCCCCTGCCTGCGGCTCCACGCTGCCGCAGGTCAGAGTCAGTGCGGCGTCCTGATTCACACCGAAGAGGTCGGAGCGCCTGCCATGATCGTCCGGTTGCTGGACTGCTCAGCTATGCGGCCAGCCACGAAGCTATGGAAGTGGCAACTTTCATACTGACGTGGGACGGAAGCGAGTCGCGGTGATGGCCAGCCGGGACTTCATCCGTGAGTCGATGCAGTAGCCGACGATCCGGTTCGACCACATGTCCTTGATGGCGCAGAGGTAGAGCTTGCCGTCGCCGGTGCGGTGTTCGGTGATGTCGGCCAGCCACAGCCGGTTCGGGCCGTGGGCGGTGAAGTCGCGTTTGACGAGGTCGTCATTGACCGGCGGCCCCACCCTTGCGACCTTGCCGCGCTTCTTGCGTTTGCCGAAGGCGCTCCACCAGCCGTTGTCCGAGCAGATCTTCCATGCGGTTCGCTCCGCCATGGCCTGTCCGGCGTTGCGGGCCTCGTCGACCAGAAACCGGTAGCCGAATTCCGGGTCATCGCGGTGGGCGTCGGCCAGGGCGTTCGCGCGGTGAGCGGCGACGAGTTCGGCGTTGCCGACCGGCTGGGCGAGCCGCCGGTAGTAGGGCTGACGAGCGATGTTCAATACCCGCACGCGGACGGCGCTCTTGGACCAGGCGATGCCGCCGCGGTGGGGGTTGCGGGCGCGGCCGTGTGCTGATGGACAGGGCACGTGGTCGGCGGTGAGTCCCTCGGCAATGGCGAAGAGACCGAGACCGGTGAGGAACTCGGTGAAGATCCGCCCGACGATCGGTTCGGTCTGCTCGTCGGGCGTGAGGCCCTTGAGGCGTTTGCCGTCGGCCGCCTTGGCGGGGTTGGGGTGGGGTCCGAGGTCGCGGAGGGTGTAGCCGTAGGGCGGGCGTCCACCGAGGTAGCGGCCTCGAGGAGGGTCTGGGCAGCCATCCCCTGCCAACCCCGCCCCACCAAACCGATCACCGCTTGACGAAACCCATAGGGACACCCCCCCCCGTAGCAAAGCAACGATCGCCACCACAGAGGCCGCTAGGCTCACCGACCTAACCGGCGTTACTACCCCGGGCGAAGGTCACTGTCCTCCCGCGGGCGCGTCGTATAGGACGAGGGTAGCGGTCTCTCGGCGACCTGAGTGTCCGTTTCATTACTCACCATTGCATCGATGGGGCTCGTTCGCTTGGCTTATTCCCGCCATCACTGCTGACCAACAAATGGGGGAGCGACATATGCGTGGTTTCACGCGCCTGCGCCAGCGTGGGCAAAAAGGCCTCATCCTCACCACCGTCGCGGTCGTCGCCGCACAGGTCTCCGTCACGGCACCCGTGCGAGCCGAGGAGCGCGACTGGCGGGCCGAGGTCGCGGCGATCCCGACCACGCGGTACACACGCGACGCAAAACTGTCGATCACCGAGACCGAGGCGGCGGTCCGGTCGCACCTGGATGACCTCGGAAAGCGCCGCTATGAACCGGTCCTCGCCGACCTGCGCACCCGTTATTTTGATGGTGCCCGGCTCACCACCGCCCAGGACGGCGCTACGGCCTACGACAACCTCGCGCACCTGTCGTCCTACCTGCACAGTCGCGTCGGAAATGGCGACGTGTTCGTCGACGCGCTGGTGGGAGAGCTGTCGACGGTTCGTCTGCTGGCCGACGCCGCCGTCCAGGACGCCAACGCGACGATCGCACCGTTCCGCGCCATCGTTCCGCCGCCGCCGGCACCGTCGGGCCTCGAGCAGGCGTTCGGCGACCTGGAGTCCGGCCAGCGGTGGCTGACGAAGGCCGACGACCAGCTGCGCAAGGCCAACGCCGAGCCGGCCACCCGGCACGCGTCGAAGGCCTACGACAGCGCTCGCAACGTCCTGACCCGGTTCGGCATCACCTACACCGGCGACCGGGACGGCGACGGCATCGAGGACGGCGTCGAGCTGCGCTTCGGCGCCAGCCCGCTGCTCGCCGACTCCGACGGCGACGGGCTCACCGACAAGTTCGAGATCTACGGACTGACGCCGTGGACCCTGCCGAACAACGCCGACACCGACGGCGACGGCGTGCCGGACGGCCAAGAGGACCAGGACTCCGACGGCCTGACCAACCTGCGCGAGCAGGAGTTGGGCACCTCGCCCACTGAGAGCGACACCGACGGTGACGGCGTAAGCGACGGCATCGAGGTCAGCCGCGGCACCAATCCGCTGGTCGCCGACCCGCGCAACGACCCGCCGCTGGGCGGCGGCGCGCCGCCGATTGTGCCGACGCCTAACGAGACTGACACCGACGGTGACGGGCTAACCGACGTTGCCGAGGGTGAGGCGCTCACCGACGAGAACAACGTCGACAGCGACGGTGACGGGCTCTCTGACGGCGCCGAGGTCAACGACTGGGGCATCAACCCGCTCAACCCGGACACCGACGGCGACTCGCTGCGGGACGACTACGAGACCGTGCACGTCGAGGACCAGGGTCTCGACCCGAGCCGCCCGGACGAGCAGGTCAGCAAGTGGACCTACGTCACCGACTTCCTGCTGGGCATGTTCGCGGGCGACTTCTCACCGCGCGACTCGATGGCCTGGCTGTCCGGCAACCTGTGCTCGGGCGGGCTGAGCGCGATCCCAGTCGTGGGCTGGATCCTGGGCGGCCTGGCCGACCTGCGTGACACCATCGCCGGGCTTATCCAAGGCGACTGGGTCAGCGCCGGGCTCAGCATCCTCGGCGTGGTGCCCTACGTCGGCGATGCGATCGCGATCCCCGGTAAGGCCGCCCGCTTCGTGGTTCGTTTCGCCCACCGGATCGACGACACCCTGCGGTTCGTCACGAAGTACGACAAGATCCCGGACGCCGTCAAGGACGTGGCCCTCGACCTGATCCTGGGTGCGACCTACGACTACCTGACTGCGGGCGACGACACGCTCGCCGCCCGGATCCTCGCCGCCAAGTCCCGCTTCAGTGACAAGGACATCCGCGACCTGTCGCGCGGTGATCGCACGAAGTGGAAGGACATCGAGGACGCCATGAAGGCGCCCAACCATACGTCCGGCGACCCCATTCCTGCTCAGTACAACTGGCGGGACGGGGAGAACGCGGTGGCCGCCCTGCTGCAGGGCTGCATCAAAAACGTCAAGGTGCTCACGCCGGGTTACCCGCGCGCGGGCTCCAAGTGGCGCAAGCCGGACTGCATCGAGCAGGACCCGACCACCGGCGACGAGGTCTTCCACGAGGTCAAGACCGGCGTGCCGACGTGGACCGAGAGCCTAATCGACGAGTGCCTCAAGGACGCCTGGATCCTGACGTCGGCCGGCAAGGCGGCCCACGGTCACCAGAACGTCACGAAGGTACACTGGCACTTCGTCGCGCACGCGGGCTTCAACAGCATCGGCATCCACCCGCCGCTGCTGCAGTGCCTCAAGGACAACAACATCGAGTTCACCATCCACGCACCGAGCGGACCGTAGATGGAACTGGGCATCATCCCGGATCGCACCGAGCTGAGCAGGGCGGCCACGGTCGCCCTGCTCAGCCCCGTCTTGGGCTACCAGCCCGACCTGCGTGAGCGGGTGGCCGAGGGCGACTACGCCGAGCTGACCTGGACCGGCGACCGGATCAGCACGCAGTGGTTCATCCACCCCGGCCGGACCGGGATCGGCGAGCTGGTGGTGTCCGTCTTCGACCGGCATTCGATCGACGACGCGGCCGCGTTCCGGGCCGAGCTGGCGCCGATCGTCTCCGCGCTGCGGGAGCTGGCGCGCACCGCTGACGCCCGGCTCGTCGTCGAGGAGGGCGACTTCACCGACGCCCCGCTCGACGTGATTCTCGACCACGTCGCGCCGGACGGCGTCCTGCCACCGGGAATGGTGCGCGGCACCGTCACCGGCACGCCGGAGGAGTTCCTCCACCGCTACCTGGCGGCCGGAGACGGCCGTCTCAGGTGGCTGCGCGACGAGTCGGGGGTCGACCTCGACTTATCGAGGGACAGTCTCGCGGCGGTGTGGGACTGGGCGCTCGGCAGCCTCCAGCCGCGGCCAGTCGGTGCGCCGATCGAGAAGGTGGCGACCGGCAGCGGCTTCTTCCCGCGACCGACGAACGCGGTCCTGCCGATGTGGTATGGCCGTCACGCGTCGATGGCGCCCTCGGGCTGGTCCGACGACTCGCTGCGGATCATCGACGCGGTTGCGTTCTATGCGCTGGAGTGTGTCCGTCACGCGGTGCCGGGCACGGCGTGGCGCGTCGGCCACGAGGCGGAGTGGGGCTACCGCTACGAGGGCCTGCCGGTGCTGGGCGGCCGGGGTGCCGACCTCGAGCCCGTCCACGAGCTGATCCCGCTCGCCGGCCGGCTCTACAAGCAGCTCCGCGGGGACCCTGTCGTTGCCGCCGGCGCAGATCTTAGCGGCTGGTACGACGCTGCGGTCGGCGCGCGCGGCTAGAACGCGATCACCGGCGCTGTTGCGTTGGCGGATCGGTGGTTACGCCGAGCTGCGTCAGTGGGCACTGGTCAGAACGCGCAACGAAGTAGACCCGCTGACCGACGCTACCGAAGCCCGCCGCCCGAGAGTCGTAACGCGAACGTTTGCTGTCCCACCGCGCGTGGCTCAATCGAGCAGGCGGATCCCGCGCAGGCGTGCCCAGACCGGTAGGAAGCCGTCACTGGATAAGATTTCTGCTCGGCTCATCCTGCGCGGGGCGGTGCCGGTGTTCGCGCGGCGGTCTGCCTCCGCACGGGCGCATTCGGGTTGGGTCTGCGCGATCCAGCCGGTGACCACCGTTGGGTCGGCTCCGGCGTCGAGGGCGGCCCGGTAGCGCTCCAACTTGGCGTCGCGGGAGTCGACGAGGGCATCGCGGGCGGTCTTGTCGTCCCAGTCGATGACCGGCTTGCCGGTGCTGCGGTAGTCGTCACCGCCCGACAGCACCGCCCGTAGCCGCTCGGCCAGGTCACCGTCGGCGGCGGCGAGCAGACCCCGGATCGCTGAGCGGATCAGCGTGATCGTGTCCATCGTCGCGACCGCGTCATAGAGGGGCGTGGAGTCCGGGACCCGCCGCCGGCCCACCAACCCCGCGGACCGAGCGGCGTCCAACGCCACCTCGAAGATCCGGTCCGGGCGGTCCGAACGGCGCAGCCGTTCCCGCATGTCGACCAGCACCATGTGGGCGAACCCCACCCGGCCCGCGCCGTCCCAGCCTCCCACTCCGGCGGCGTAACGCCAGCGGGCGTCGAACGTGAACCGGTCCACCGCCTCCCGGTCCGACAGCCCTTCGAGGCGTTGCAGCACCATCACGGTGGCCACCACCGACGGCGGCACCGACCGGCGACCCACCGCAGCGAACAGGTCGGTGAACAACCCATCTGGGAACAGCGTCTCCCGATGCTCGTGCAAGAACGCGAAGATCGAGTTGGCTGGTGACGCTTCGTCGCAGAATCGGCTCACCGGATCCAGCAGGTCCAGCTGCTGTGAAGCCACACCCAACGCCACACCAGCAAACTACCTAAAATAGATAGAAAACGATGGCCGCCACACCGGTGGCAGCCATCGTTTAACACCAGTCACCCTGGGGCGTGTCCTGTCGATGATGGAAGCCAAATGGTGGCCGCGATCAGGACGAGGCTGGCGCGGTAGAGGGATGCGCGTTTGGCGTAGCGGGTGGCCAGGTCACGCCATTGCTTGAGCCGGTTGAAGCAGCGTTCCACGACGTTGCGCTTGCGGTAGACCTGTTTGTCGAAGGCTGGTGGCCGCCCGCCGGCGCTGCCCTTGGCGGCACGGCGGGCCACCTGATCGCTGCGTTCGGGAATGACGTGCCGGATTCCCCGTTGCCGCAGGGCACGTCTGGTCGAGTCGTGGGCATAACCCTTGTCCGCGATCAGCACCTCCGGCCGCTTACGAGGCCGACCGGGTCCGGGCTCGTTGACCCGGATCGTGTCGAGCAGCGCCAGCAGTTGGGGGTTGTCGCCGGCCTGGCCCGGGGTGAGCAGGATCGACAACGGCCGGCCGCGTCCGTCGACGGCGAGGTGGATCTTCGTGCTCAGCCCGCCTCGGGAGCGGCCGATGGCCTCGCCATCTTGCGCACCAGGTGTCGCCGGACTTGTCGGGGAGCCCCTTTTTTGCGGGCGCCAGCGGCATGCTGGTGCGCCCGCACGATCGACGAGTCGATGCTGATCGTCCACTGCACCGGTGTGCCATCGTCATACACCTGCGCCGCCGATAGGATCCGATCCCACGTCCCATCGGCGGTCCACCGACGCAGCCGCTCGTGGCAGGTCTTCCACGGGCCGAAGCGTTCCGGCAGGTCACGCCACGGCGCACCCGTGCGCAGCTTCCACAAGATCCCGTTGATCACCTGACGGTGATCCCGCCACCGCCCCCGCGCACCACCCGGCTCCGGCACCAACGGCGCGATCACCAACCACGCCTCGTCAGTCAGTTCACCACGACGCACCACCGGCACATCGTCAACGATCAACCACTACAAGATCGGCAGGACACGCCCTAGCCCCGAGGAAGCACGGTGATGGCCACGATGGCGCTGTTGACGACAATGGCCGTTACGGTGCGGGTCACGGCTGCCCCAGCGGCGTCGGCGCCCCAGTTGCCCTGCTCGAGTTCCTTGGCTCGGCTGATCACCGGTGACGTCCACGGGATCTCCCGGTGAAACTGCGGGAGAGTCCCGCTCGCCGAGAGCAGCGCCGCGAGCGCGGCGATCCGGGCTTGCGGCTCCGCGCCGTCCACGAGGACCCGCCGAACGTCGGCGAGCAGGCGGGACCGACGTTCGGTTCTGCCCTCGCGCAGGGCCGTGGTCCGGAACAGGCCGAGCACCTTACGCGGCTCCTGGTCGATGTCGCTCCGCGCGATGAGCCGCTCCAGAACCGGCCCCCGCAGCGGGGGACCGATCGCGGCCAGTGCCGTCTGCACCCCTCGGGGTTTCTCGGCGAGGTAGTCCCACGCCGGGCGCAGCAGGCCGTCCGTCGGCGGGTGACCCGCCACGCTGCTGACCCGCCCCCGGTCCGACGTGGTCAGGTGACCGCCGAGGGCGAGGTCCGCGAGGACGGCTCCGCCGAGGACGTAGAAGAGGGTGTTCTCGTCGGCGATGGTCCCGGATGCGGGTTGGAACAGAAGCAGGAGGAGATCCTCGACGAGGGTCGGGGCGTCCGACCGGGGTTCGGTGGTCATCGGCGGGGCTCCCAACGGAAGAGGCGGGTGGCGAGGGTGACGGCGATGACGACCCAGCCGAGCGTGGGCGCGAGCAGGAGCAGGGAGTCGATCACGGCGACGCCGCCGTTCCAGGCGTTCACCGTCAACTCGGTGGCCGCTCCGCCGGGCAGCAGCCGCTTGAGCCAGGCGAGGTTCTCGGTGCCGGAGATGCCGACCCAGCTGGCCACGGCGATCACACCGAGGGTAACGGGCAGGGTGGTGACCTGGGCGTGTTCGGGGGAGTTCGTCAGCCCGGCCGTAGCCAGCGCCAACCCGATCATCATGGCCAGGGTCGCGAGGACCGCCACGACCAGCAGGGCGACGTTGTCCGGCCCGCCGGCGACCACGGCCAGGGCGGTCAGGATGGCTGTCACCTGCACCACGGTGAGCAGGAGTACGGGCAGCAGCAGGCCGGCGAGGATGCCGGCGTCGCCTTCGGCGGTGGAGCGCAGTCGCTTGAGGAAGAGGTTCTGCCGTCGGGAGGCCAGTGTGGTGACGGCCGTGGCGTAGAGCCCGAACGCGGTGATCGTGAACATCACGATCGCGGCGATGTAGCCGAGGCTGCCGAGGGCGGCGTAGGTCTCGTGCTGGCGGACGAAGAACGCGCTGACGACGACCGGGATGATGAGGCTGGTGATCAGTACCAGCCGGTTGCGGAAGATCTGGATCAGTTCGCTGGACGCGATGGACAACACGGTGATGGGCCTCTCGGAAGAACGAATCAACTGTTGATGGCGCGGAACACGTCGTCGAGCCGGGTCGGTCCCGCCGCCAGGTCGCGCAGATCCACGGCGTGGTCCTGCGCCCAGCCGAGCAGAAGGTGCAGGTCCTTCTGCAGTTCGAAGGACTCGACAGTGACCTTCCCGTCGGCGTCGACGGCCGCCGGCAGCGGTAGCGGCGGAACCGGCGCGGCAAGGGAGAAGCGGATCACGCCGGGGAGGGTGCGGATCAGCTCGGAGACGGTGCCCTCGCGGTGGAGGGTGCCCTGGTGCATGAGCCCGATCCGGTCGGCGCGCTGCTGGGCCTCCTCCAGGTAGTGCGTGGTGAGCACGATGGTGGAACCGTTCTCCCGCAGCCGGTCCACGGTCGCCCAGACGGCGTCGCGGGACTGGATGTCGAGGCCGGTGGTCGGCTCGTCCAGGAAGATCAGCTCCGGGGTGCCGTAGACCGCGGTGGCGAAGTCCAACCGCCGCTTCTCCCCGCCGGACAACTGGGACACCTTGCGTCCGGCGCGACCGGTGAGGTCGACCACGTCGAGCACCCGATCGACGTCGTCGGCGCGTCGGGTGAGCCGGCCAATCAGGCCGACGGACTCACGGACGGTGAGGTCCGGGGAGAATCCGCTCTCCTGGAGCATCACGCCCATCCGGGGATGTACCGCCCGGCGGTCGTCGGGCCTGTGCCCGAAGACGCGTACCGAGCCAGAGGTCGGCTTCCGGTGGCCCTCGACGACCTCCAGGGTCGAGGTCTTCCCGGCTCCGTTGGTGCCGAGCAGTGCGTAGAGCTCTCCGGGCCGTACCTCGAAGGAGAGATCCTTCACGGCGTGGAAGTCGCCGTAGGTGAGGTTCAGCCGTTCGACTTCGATGACGGGTGTAGTGGACATGCACCAATGACAGCGCGGACACGGCCGGCCCGTCAGTGGCGCCATGTCATCACCGCATGTGACGTGGTGTCACTGGTCGTGGCACCTGGCTGCCCGATACTGGTGTGGTGACCGTGAGATCGCCGGGCTTCACCGAGTCGACGCAGGGAAGGCTGCGACGGCTCAACCTCGCCACGTCCCTACCGCCGGTCGTGGTCGCCGCGGTGGTCCTGGTCTACACCGACGCGGATACCTGGTGGCACCTTGTCGTCCTGGCGCCGGGGGCCGTGGCGGGCTTGGTGGCCTTCGAGCGGTGGACGGCCAACGACCTGGCGCGGGTGGCGCTGCCGTGCCTGGTCGTGGCGGGAGCGGTGTGGCCACTGGGGGTCCTGGTGACCGGCAGTCCCAACGCCTACTGGGGGTTCTGCGCTGTGGGCTCCCTCGCCCTGCGCGAGGTCCGGCGGCACCGGAAGCTGGCGGTGGCCGGGCTCTTCACCTACGTCGCCGCCGTGGGCGGGGCGCGGCTGCTGGTGCAGCGGGACGACGTCGGTCACGTCCTGGTCACCTACGTTCTCATCCCGACCGTCCTCACCATCGTCGTGACGGTCTTCACGATCGTGGGCGAGCGTTTCTACGACCTCATCCGGGAGCTCGAACAGACCCGGGAGCGGGAAGCGGAACTCGCGGTGGTCCGCGAACGCGTCCGCTTCGCCAGCGACCTGCACGACATCCAGGGCCACACCCTGCACGTGGTGAAGCTGAAGATCGCCCTGGCGCAGCGACTGCTGCTCCGCGACACCACTCGGGCGGAGAAGGAGCTGCGGGAGACGTACGCGCTGGTCAGCGACACCATCGCGCAGACCAGGGAGCTGGCCTACGCGCAACGGCGGCTCAACCTCACCGCGGAGATCGAGAACGCGAAGAACCTGTTCGAGGCCGCCGGCATCCGGGTCCGGGTGACCCGGGAGGCCGAGGTCGATGCGCGCGCCAACGAACTGCTCGGTCAGGTGCTTCGCGAGACGACCACCAACATCCTGCGGCACGCGCAGGCCACCCAGGTGCAAATCACGCTCTCCGAGTCGAGCATCACCATCGTCAACGACGGCGTCACCGCCACCACGCCGCCCGAGCTCAGGGGACTGGCGGCACTCCGGCAACGGGTGGCGGGCGACGGAGGAGAGCTGACCGTGGAACAGCAGCAGGGACGCTTCCGCACGGCGGCGACGTTCCCCGCCGTGCGCGCCAGCGCGGAACGGAGTGACGGCCGATGACCACCATCGTGCTCGCCGACGACGAGGCGCTGCTGCGTACGGCCCTGGCCGCGCTGCTGCCGATGGAGGGCGACATCACCGTTCTCGCCGAGGCGCAGGACGGCCGGACGGCCGTCGAAGCCACCCTGCGGCACGAGCCCGACGTGCTGGTCATCGACCTGGAGATGCCGGGCGTGGACGGCCTGGGGGCGGTCGCCGACATCCGGCGCACGCGCCCGGAGCAGGTGGTTCTCATGCTGACCCGGCACGCCCGCCCCGGCGTGTTGCGCAAGGCGTTGAAGCTCGGTGTTCAGGGCTTCGTCAGCAAGTCGGCCGAGCCGGCGCACATCTCGTCCGTCATCGCCACCCTGCACGCGGGCAAACGCTGGATCGACCCGGACGTGTCCGCGCTCGCCGTTACCGACGACAATCCCCTCACCGACCGTGAGGCCGACGTCCTGCGGGTCACCGGCGAGGGCTACTCGGTCGCCGACATCGCCGCGCGCCTGCACCTCTCGCCGGGCACCGTCCGCAACTACCTCTCCAACGCGATGCGCAAGACCCAGACCCGGACCCGCCACGAAGCGGCCCGCTACGCCCGCGAACACGACTGGCTGTGACCAACGGGCGATCACGCCAGATCAGCATGGAATCTGTCAACGCCGGCTGAATTATCACGCGGCGCCGACGACAGCCTCCCGGAACCCATCAGGCTCCTGATCCTGGATGTCCGTCAAAGCGGGTCAGGCCCTCTGGCCTTGCCGATCAAGCCGAGGTGGGTGTGCTCGAATCCTTCGGCCGTCTTGAGGCCGTAGCCGAGGCCGCGATCGACGGCGATGTGGAACACCCAGGCAAGGGCCAGAACTCCGAGCCAATTGATCCGGTCGCCGAACCCGGCCGCGGCCACGGCTACCGCGCCCAGCGCCACCGGCAGCGTGTAGGAGTGCGCCAGGTTGTAGCAGAAGGCCCCGAGGCGTGGCCCGCGCAGGTAGCCGAGCATGGACAGGTCGAAGACGAGGAAGAGGGCGAGCAGCGACCACCACGGGTACCCGGCGGTGACGGTCACGACGACGGCGAGAGCCGCGACGACGAGGCCCTCGACGCGCTGCACTGCGACCGGACTCAGATACGGCATCTCACACCTCGGTGTCGATCAGGGACACGGGTGGGTTGTTTTCCCGTCGCTGGCTTGACCTCGGAAAGAGGATAGGCCGGCGGTGACGACCTCGTGCTCCATTACGGACAACAGCTTCGTCGAAGGCGACCAGCCGCCCCGGGGGGCCGGCCCGATGGGGGTAGTGGGTGAAGGTCGACATCATGACGTCGGCGAAGGCGTCGCCGTGCAGGGCCTGCAGCATCGGTGTCGGCAAGGGCGTCGCGTCTGGTCTCGCTGCTGCTGCTGCCCGGCCGGTTGGGTCAAGCGGTTCGAGCAGCGAGGCTGGGTCGAGCGATCTCCCGACCCGGTGGGCCGCCGCTACACTCTCGCCGCCCTCACCGACGCCGGTTACGACATCGTGGCTTGACGTGCCGTGTCCAGCGGCGACGTCGAGTCCGGGTCGTCGGGTCGCGGGTCAGCGCTGCGGTGTCTGACCGCAGGGCTGACCCGCGTGGTCGCAGTGCGGCTGAAGACGGCTCTGCCCGCAAACACACAGGAGGGCCCTGGTCTCGGCGCGCGGGCCTTCCGGCGTGTGCACGCTCAGCTCGCCGTGCGCGATCAACTGTTCGACGGAGTTGCGGTTGATCTGCGTGGGCCGGTCCCAGTCTCGGCCCCGCCGCCCACGAGTTCGTACTGCAGTGCCCCCGAGGGGCAGCGCCGCACCACTTCGGCCAGGCGCTCGGCCTCGGCACCGTCGGGCCGGATCCACGGGCGCTGGCCCGGGTCGAAGACCTCCGGCAAGCTGCGGACGCACTCGGCGGCGTGCAAGCAACGCCTCGCCTCGAACGTGACAGTGATCTTCTGGCCCTCGTACGCCTTCTTGTTGGTTCCGCTGCTCATAGCGGCCTCCGTCGTCGCATCGTCGCCATGCTCGGCCGTTCAGTCACTGACCCTGCTGTGGGCCTGGTACACCAGGTCCTGATACTCGGGGTGCCTGGCGATCCACCCCGCGATAAATGGGCAGGTGGCAAGGACCAGCAGGTTCGCGGCGCGTGCCTCGTCGAGGGCGGTGCGGGCCAGTGCTGCCCCGACGCCCCTGCCCTCGTACTCCGGCGAGACCTCGGTGTGTACGAAAGCGACGAGTTCCGTGGTACGGATGTACTGCGCAACGCCCGCGACCTTGGACTCTCCGTCGACGCGGGCCTCGTATCGCTTGGCCTCGGGGACATCACTCACTCTTACTGCCATGTGTCATCCATGTGTTCTTAGCGTGGATCTCAAACCACGCGCGGTGCGGTCTAGTTGATGTGTCACTTAATGTCACCGGCCTCCTGGCCGAACCCGTTATCAGGACTCAGTGGACAACGCGCCGCTGGACGTCGCCAAGTTGTGCGGGCACCCCCATCTCCGCGTCGTCTCGCTGAAACGCGGCGATCCCGCGGTCACCACCCAGTATGCGTCAGCAACCGGGCGCGACCAGTGACACTGCGTCACACGCGGTGGTGACACGGCGCCACTACCGGATCGGCTGTGTACGCGCTTCAAGGGGGCTTGTCCACCAACCAGTCATCGAACTCGAACGGCTTAACGTCATCTACAGCAGCACTCATCCAGTGAAGGAGGTGATCGGCGACGAGATGACCGCCGGCCTGCGGCCCGCTGGCCCGCCTCTGCGCGATGCCCGAGCTGCGGCCGTACTCCCGGGTGTTGAACCCTCTCGTAGTTTCGGGGAACTTCCTGTGCGTGCTCGTTGCCGTGCCACTCGAATCTCGGGTTCGCACCGCCGCCGCGGCCCGACGCACCCGGGATCGAGGCGCCCACGGAGCACCGGCGGGCTCATTACGACAACGTCGGACGCCGCCTCGTGCGACGTCGTCCGCTCGATCGGTGACCGGCACTGCGCGGCTCCTTCGGTCCCCGCAGGCCGGTGGAACCACACTCCGAAGCGCCTGAGGTTCGGCGACGGCTACACCATCTCAGCCGATTTGAAGCCGCTCGGACAGCTCGCAGACCGCCGCCTCGTATCGGTCGTCCGTCACGCACGGCTGATGACCGCACATCGGGGGCCACACAGTGTCACGGCCTTGGGCATCGAGATCCTGCGGATCCCGAAGCCGGCGGTCCACCTCGGACTGCTGCCGCAGCGCGTCGTCACCCCCGCGTCCGGACGTGAAGATCCAACTGCCGATGGGATCGGTGTCACGCCACAAGTTCACCCAGCGCCAGCCCAACCGGCGGCCGGCCTCACTCAGCACATCCCTGCCCACGTACGCCGGGAACAGCGTGCTGTAGAAGCGTCTCAGCGGGGAGCCGTGCGTTAGTAGGGCAACCCTGGAGAGCACGGACGGATCCAGTTGCAGGACGCTCGCCAGAGCGAGTACCGACCCATGGCTGTGCGCCGCCACCAACACGTACCTCCCTTGCCGGACCAGCATGCTGATACGGCAGGCGAGTTCGGGCACGGCGCGCTCGGCGTAACACGGTGGGGCGAAGGGGTGAGCGGCACGCGGCCAGAACATCCCGAGGTCCCATAGCATACCGATGTAGCGATGAAAAGTGGTCGTACGGTCGGCGAACAGCCCTCCGAAGAACAAACCGACGAACAGCAACGCCATCAGGTAGCTCCCCAACTGAGTGCCCGCACTGACGAAATCGGACGGCAGGCTGACCAGGCCCTCCACGGCGACGCTCGGCTGCATCTCGTCCAGGGCCAGAGCTGTGAAACCCAGGCTCAGCGCGACGAGGCAGCAGTAGGTCACTCCGAGCGGACACAGTCGCTCCGTGAATTGCGCCCGGGCGATTGCGTCGCGCACTTGTGCCCGCCGTCGGGCCGTCCTCGCATCTGCCTCAGGAAAGTCGCGCGCGACGATGCCGTCCGCTGTCCGCCGTCGGTGCCTCCGCGTGAACAGCACCATCACCGCACCCGCGACCACTGCGCCAATGACCGACACGAAGAAGCCGAACATCGTCCACTTGTATGGCAGAACAGGGCTGGTGGGCAGCACGTCGGGGGTAGGCAGGTCGCGGTCGAGGTAGTCCGATACGCGGTAGTTGAATTCGGTGGCGAAGCTGATGGCCAGTCCCACCGCCAGACACGCGAACAGCGGCGGACCGACCCAGCGCAGCCTCCTAAGGCTGCCCTCCCGACCAACCAGTGCAGCGATCCCGAGCAGCGCGAGCAGGACGCCCTGCGTCCCGAAGAGCAGGACGACCGCGACGTCGTGGCCGGGCAGTCCGTTTTCGGCGGGCCACTCGCTGCGGTCGAACGCGACCCGCCCGATGACGGCGATCGTCACCACCACGGCAGTCGACCGCAGAGCATGGACCACCCCATCGACCACCGGGGTGCCGGCTACGGCGTCGATTACGGAAGGTACGCACAGCAGTACGACAATGGCGACAAGGATGAGCACGGCGCAGAACGTGAGCAGGACGTTGAGGAGGCTCGGTCCACGCGCAGCCCACAACGCCGCAATTAGACTGAGATCGAGCACAGCGAGACCGGCCGCCACATGGATGGAGCGAAGTCGCGCCACTCCCGGCGTGGCGTTATGTGTCCCGATCGCGCCCAGTGCCGTGTCGGCCGGCTCACCCGTAGGTGGGATGAAGTTGTCGTACCAGTGACCGCACCGGGAGCCCACCAGCCACAACACCCAGATCGCGGCGACGGGTACCAGCGCTAGCAGTGCAATGCGCAATCCGATCGGTTGACCGCCGAGCCAGGACAGCCAGGTCCGGCCCCCGAGGCAACTACCGAGGGACATGCACTTGCAGGCGAGCAGGTCCAACGCCACGCCGACGAAAGACAAGACGTACAGGGCCGTGAGGCTCAGGCCGACAAGCCTGCAGCCTACCCAGACCACACCGCCGCTGACCTTCGCCCTCGGCCGCATCCATGCCGCCGCGTTGCATGCCATGAACGGCAACAGCAACACCAGCGACAGCGTCCTCGCAGCGGCTCCGCTCCGTAGTTCGCTCCACCGGTATGTCTCCAACACCACGCCGCAGGCGCCTCGGGAGTCGCCATAGCCTCTGCGGGGCCGGTAGAAGCCGCCCTTGCTATCGCCGGCGACCCGCTGCACGTGCGGCCGATCCAGGATGTCATCCGCGCCGGCACCCATCACGCCGTGCACCCGCAACTCAACGACGTCACCCGGCGGGTGGCACCCACCCCGTGCACGGCACGGCGATGATTCCGGCATTCCTACCTCGCAGGCTGGGGACAGACCTCGGAGCGAAGCGCTGGCCAGCCGCGTATACCCGAACGGGCCCATTACAGACGGGACTGCGTAGGTTTCCGTGTTGACCTGGGTGTGGTCCGTTGGACAGGACGTTGATCCTGCCCGGGAAGGACCGCGCCGCCCGTAAGCGCTTGTTGTAACGGCGGTTCGAAGCCCGCTGGCTGCGGTTTGTCCCCGGGCATCTGCCCGGGGCGTTTCCGTACCTGCCCGGGCAGTCCGGTTACAACAAGCGGTTGCGGGCGGCGGTGCCGCTGCTCAAGCGAGCGATCAGCGTGGTCGCGGCGGACACCGACCTGTGGACCGACGCCACCTGGGTGCTCGACTCGACGCCGGTCGAGCGTGGCCGGTCCCGACCGACCGTGAAACGCTCGGACCTGGCCGGGTGGGCCGGCTACGGCTACTGCGCCTCGCACTCGCGGTTCTTCTGGGGGACTGCGGCTGCATCTGATCTGCACCCCGGCCGGCTTGCCGATCACCTGGGCCCTCGCGACACCGAAGGTCGACGAACGTCAGGTCCTGATGGCTGTCCTTGACCACGACACCGACCTCATAGCCGAGCGTCCAGGCCTGCTGATCGTCGCGGACAAGGGATACGTGTCCGCGGAGTTGGACCGGTGGTTGGCAGAGCGTGGGGTGCGTTTGCTCAGACCGTCGTACCGCAACCGGGCCCCACGCCCGGCCGAGCACCTGCTGAAACCTGTTCGACAGCTCATCGAGTCCGTCAACGACACGTTGAAGGGCCAACTCGACCTCGAACCGCACGGCGGGACGCAGCATCGAAGGCGTCGCGGCACGCGTCGCGCAACGCCTCCTCGCGATGACCGCCGCGATCTGGCACAGCCGGACCACCGGCCAACCCCTGACCAGGTCCCTGATCGCCTACGACCACTGACCCGACTTCGGACTTACTCGTCTAGGGGATTGGCCCGTCGTAGTCCATCCAGAAGTCGACGGCGTCGGGGCGTGGGCGGGGTGCCATCCCGCTGCCGCCAGCGAACTCCATGACGTGGTCGGGCGCTTGCTCGACCGTCGGCCAGGGCGGCAGGCCTGGTGCGTTGGGGTCGCCGGTGCGGACAAAGTTGACCCAGTACGCGCTCATCTGGTCGCGGAGCCGGTAGTCGGCCTCCGTGTAGTCGGCGGCGCTGTCGGCGCCGAGGTTGTCGTATGCGTACGCGACCTCGGCGCCGTGGTAGGCGCCGTACTTCTCAAGCCCCTTCTCGGGAGGGATGTGTGAGAAGAAGTAGAGGTAGGCGTCCGACTCACCCGTCTGCGTCTGCAGTTGAGCCCAGCGCCGCATGGCTCGGGTCATGATCTTGTCGGTTTGGGCCCGTATGAGCGACTCGAGAACCTGGTCCGTTGTCTCCCCTGGATACAGATCGAGGAACCGATCCGCATCCTCACCGTATGTCTCGCGTGCGGACGACCGGTACTCGTCGACGTCCGTGTCCGGTGGGCTGGCCAGCGCGAGCGAGGCCTCGTCCGCGTTGCTGCCGACCAGGGTCGGCACGTCCAGTTGCTCCCCGGACGCGTAGGTCTCCGCCGGCGATCGCTCGAGTACGTGGCCGTCGACGGAGGGCTGCCAGTGCGCATCGAGCGCGCCCGCCGCGTCCAGGACGCGCTCGACGGGCATTCCGCGCATCTCCTCGATGGTCGCCCCTCCCAGTTGCTCGCTCAGGCGGCGGCCGGCATCCTCTGCCGCCTCGCGTGTGTCAGTCTGGTCGCCGCGCTCGGTGTTCCCCGTGGTGCCCATGCACGCTCCGCTGCCGGCGATGATGCCGTCCATGAGGTCTTCGGCGAGCGGTGTCGCACCTAGGATGCAGACGCTCTCGCCCCCGGCGGATTCGCCCGCGATCGTGACCTGGCCGGGGTCGCCGCCGAATGCCGCGATGTTGTCGCGCACCCACGCTAGGGCGGCGATCTGGTCGAGGATCCCGTAGTTGCCCGACGCGTCGTGCGCGGACTCGGCGGACAGTTCGGGATGGGAGAGGAAGCCGAGTACCCCCAGCCGGTAGTTGACGGTGACGGTGATCACCTGGCCCCGGGAGGCGAGCGCCTCGCCATCGTAGAGGGGGAGGGCGCCGGAGCCGGTCGCGAAGCCGCCGCCGGGGATGTAGACGAGCACGGGAAGGTCCTCCGAGGCGGGTGTCGTGCTCCGCCAGATGTTGAGGGAGAGACTGTCCTCGCTCACGGGATACGGATTGAGGAGCGTGCCTTCCAGGGGCACCTGCACGATCTGCGAGAGCGCCCGCGTGACGAACGTGGAGGTGCCCTGAACCGGAACGGCGGAGAACCGGTCTGCGGTGAACACGCCCTCGCGCGGCTTCAGCGGCTCAGGCGCACGCCAACGCAGATCCCCCACCGGAGCCTGCGCATACGGGATACCCGCGAAGACCTCGACTGTGCGCTCGTCGTTGTAGACGCCGGCGATCGGCCCCTGCTGCGTCTGCACCGGCCCGGACGGCGAGCGGTCCTCGCCGCCTGCGATGCGGGTCTGCGGCGGTGGATAGGCGACCACCGCCGCCCCGAAAACGAGCGTCCCGGCGAGCAGCCACGCACCTATCTGGAGCAGCGCGTGCCCTCGGGCCCACGAGCGCACGGTCGCACCGAGCACCACGAGCAGCCCCACGACAAGTACCCAACCCCACCACGGACTCCGGTTGAGCCACGCGAGCACGAACGCGATAGCCGTCAGCGGGAACAGGGGGATCCAGGGGCGGAGGGACCTCGCAAACCGTCGGCGCCCACCAACCCTGGCACCCTCCTGGACGGCACCGATTGGGCGCTTTTGCTGCTCGCTTCCCACTCTTCACTCCTGTTGCTGAATTCAGAACCGACACATGTTCGCGCGAAGCGCTTCACTGGCGGGCACACAGTGACGCGTCGCCTATCAGCGGACACCCTGCCCCCGGAACAGGGTCAAGCGCGGCGTCGCAGCATTCGACAGCGGGGGATTCACGAACGGCGCAGCGTTCGTCCGACGGTGCGCGATGGTCATCGGCGGGGTTCCCAGTCGTCGTAGGGGAGGTTCAGCCGGTCGACTTCGATGACAGGTGTAATGGACATGTACCCATGACAGCGCGGGCGCCGCCGACCCGTCAGTGGCGCCATGTCACGACCTCGTGTGACGTGGTGTCACTGGTTGTGGCCCGTAGCCGCCGGATACCCGACTTCGGCCCCGGCGAACGCGTGCTCTTGGCCTACCACCAGGGGAAGCTCTCCCGTGACGACGCGGTGCGGTATGGCCTGGGCGCGGTGCGTTCGCCCCGGTCGGTGCCGGTGCACCTTCGACCGGCCGGGGCCATTCACGACCCGCGGCGACATCTGACGTACCTACCGATCCCTGCGGGCAGTGCCCTGACCAGGCCCCTCAGGCTGGTGGCCTCTTCGGCGAAGCCGAAGAGGTCTCACCACCACAGCTGGACGTACGTGAGCTTCAGAGTTGCGCTGAGTGTCATCGGCGGTGGGGCAATGGATCGTGTCGTCCCTCGGACACAATTTAGTACATGATCCACTTGGGTTTGCCTGAGCGACCAGGCCCGTCCGTCCGTTCACGGCTGAGACACTGCCGGACGTCGTCTTCAGCGTTCCCTTGACTTCTGAGCGGATCGGCGTGCCTGATGCGGGGGCCGGCGGCGAGCAACGACAGTCAACGATGAGGGCTGACCGCTGGTGTTGTCGCCGGACGAGCATGCACCGGGCCTCGTTGCCTTGACGAGGCCGATCTCTGCCCTTCTGCCCGACGGATAGCATCGCGCGATGCAACCGACCTACGTAACTTTCGCCCAGAAACCGGCGTCGACCGCGAACGCCGTCCTGAGCATCAACCGCGGCACCGAGGCCGGGGGACATCTCAAGCTGGACGCCGACGGCTCCGTGGAGATGACGTTCGATGTTCCGGCAGCGGACGCCAACGGGGAAGCCACCCTGGGGATCGTGGCGCTGGTGTCGAAGCTGGGCAGTGCCGTCGGGTTCGCGCCGTTCGACATCACCGTCAACGATCGGTGCCTGGTGCACGGCTGGCACATCCCGGGAGGGGGAGACCTCTTTCAGCACATGGACTTCGCCGTACCCGCCGGCCGGCTGCGACCGGGTGCGAACAAGCTCCGACTGGCCAGTGCCGTTGACGCCCGCAGCATGCTCTGGCTCAACCGGATCACCATCGACGCGGTGTTCGACCGGGGCCGGTCCGCGCGGGCCATGGACCAGCGCGAGGCCGAGGAACCGGTGCTCCGGTACTCGACCCGCATACTGCAGGCCATGGGCGGCGCGTGGCAGCCCGGCCCGACGGTCATCGCGTACGTGGACCGCGGCGAGCAGAGCCTGCTCGCAGACCTCGCCTGGGCAGACGCTTCCGGCGCGGAGTACGCGGTCACCTTCACCGCCGAACTGGACGGCTTCTACGGCTGGTGCCGGCCGGCTGGTGCGGAGTCGCCGCACGAGTTGCGCGGCTCGCTGACCGGGCGGTGGCGGGCCGATCACCCCGACGCCGGCATGGCGAAACACCGGTACCACACGGAGGAGGGATGGGGCGGCGGCTGGTACCGCTCGAACGGGATCACCTTCGCGATCGGTGCCGACTCGTTGCCATTGGCCAGGGCGAGCTGGCGGGACAAGCGCGGCAACACCGGGACGGTCGCGTTCACCGGCCCTGGCGACGCATTCGTCGGCACCTACCAGCGGGTGCGCGAGGGCGCCATCGGCTACCGCGGCCGCTCGCCCGCACCGACCAAGGGCGAATAGCGTCGTCGCCACCGGAGCCACCTTCCACCTCACCTACCGGGAGATCGCCGCCGAGGGCGCCACCAACACGGCGACCGTCGGCTATCTGCTGCCGGTGGTCTCGGTGGCGTTGGGGGTCATCGTGCTCGACGAGGCCTTCGGCCTCCGGATCGCCATCGGAATGGTGGTCGTGCTCGTCGGGGTCGGTCTGACCCGCCTACACAGCCGGGCACCGGCACCGACAGACGTGATCCGTCGCCTTCCGCGACAAGAACAGGACGTACGCCAGTGACCCCACCCAGATGGAGTTCGCCGGCGACCTGACGGAAGGCCTCACATGGGCCAGTTGCTGGCGGCCAGCGTGCCCAGCAGCCGAAGCGCCTCAGCGCTTCGGCTGCGCGGCTCCGCGCGGTACACGATCAACTGCTGGCCGGCTGCGCCCCGCACGTCGAACGTGTGATACGACAGCGTCAGTTCGCCCACCGCGCCGTGCCGGAACCTCTTCGTCTCGTGCGTCTTGCCCTGCACGTCGTTGCGCGCCCACAGCCGGCGGAACTCCGGGCTGGCCGCACCCGCCTCCTGGACCAGCTCCCGCACCCGCCGGTCGTGCGGGTCATGACCGAGGGCCAGGCGCAGGTTCGCCACGCACGCCTCGGCGGCTCGCTGCCAGTCGACGAAGAACGTGCCGCCAGCCTGGTCCAGGAAGGTCATCCGGACGATGTTGTCCGCCTCGGCGAAGTCCGCGTAGAACGCATCCGCCAGCGCGTTGCGGGCCAGCAGGTCGAGCCGCCGGTCGATGACCACCGCCGGAGTGTCCGGCCAGGCGTCGAGCAGTTCCCGCAGGCTCTGCTCGACCCGGGGCCGGGCGGGACCCGGCGCACTGCCGGGCGATATGTCCGCCAACCGGAAGAGATGGTCGCGGGCGTCCGGTCCGAGGTCCAGCGCCCGGGCCACAGCGTCCAGCACCGAAGCTGACGGGTTGCGCTCCCGTCCCTGCTCCAGACGGGTGTAGTAGTCGACGCTCACCCCGGCCAGCACCGCGACCTCCTCGCGGCGCAGCCCCGCGACCCGCCGGACGCCGCTGGACACGAGGCCGACGTCGCCCGGCGTGAGCCGGGCACGCCGAGCGGTGAGGAACGTCCCGAGCGCGGTGGTTGGCATGCCACCAACGGTAACCAGGCTGGCTTCGACCAGGCAGGGTGCGCCGCACCCCGGTTACGCCCGGTCTGGTTGCCGGCCCCGATACGTCCGACGGTGGGAGGACCAAACCCCAACCCCTTTCGGAGGTACGTCGTGAGCATCCCGATGCTCGACGAGGCGGTGCTGGCGAGGATCACCGCGAATACCGGTGACCGGCGTCGCCCACTGATGTTCGTCAACGCCACCATCCACACGCTCGACCCGGCGATTGGTGACCTTTCTGCCGCCGACCTGCTGCTCGGCGGCGAGGTGATCGTCGGAGTCGGGCCGGGCCTGCACACCGCCGCCGAGGACGACGGCGCGATCGTCGTCGACTGCACCGGACTGACCATCGTGCCGGCGGTCATCGACGGTGCCGCCGTTGCCGGCCTGCGCGCCAGCCCCGCCAACCGGGTCGGCGCGCTCACGCCCGGTAACCCTGCCACCTTCGCCGTGGTCGCCGACCGGACCTCGGGCGCGTCCGCCCTGGAGATGATCGTCTGGCGTCCAGAACAGGCAGCCGCGATCGTCGTCGACGGTGAGATCGCGCTTGTCAATGGCCGCCGGCTCACGCCCGCCCCGATCGAGCCCGAAGTCCGCCCGCGGTCGGAGCAGAGCCCGTACCTCGGCATGTGGATCGACGAGAGCGGCTTCGTGCACCAGGAACTCACCGCCGGCGGCCGGTACGACGAGACACGGGGTGGACGGCCACACGCGTACCAGGGGTCGTTCTGGATCGACGGCGACCGGATCGTCTACCACGACGACCTGGGCTTCTGGGCGTACGGCCTGTTCACCGACGGCGTGCTGCACCACGCCGGATATGTGTTCCACCGACAGTGACCACACGTAGCGAAGGAGACACCACAATGCTGTTGTTCACCGGCGGCACGGTCGTCACGATGGACCCGCGAATCGGCGACCTGGAGCGAGGTGACGTGCTGGTAAGCGGGGACCGGATCGCCGCGGTCGGCCCCGACCTTCGGTCGCACCCGGAAGCGGCGGGCGCCACCGTGATCAACACCGCCGGTCGGATCGTCAGCCCCGGATTCGTCGACACCCACCGGCACGCCTGGCAGGCGCAGTTGCGCCGCAGCATCCCCGACGTGACCGACCTGGGGGAGTACGTGATGTCGACGCTGGCCAGGGTCGCGCCCGCATACACGCCGCACGACATGTACGTGGGCACCCGCCTCGCCGCTCTCACCGCCCTCGATGCCGGCATCACCACGATGCTGGACTTCTCGCACAACTCCCGCACGGCGGCGCATTCGGACGCGGCGATCCAGGCGCTGGTCGACACCGGCATCCGGGGCGTGCACGCATCGATGGGGCCACACTTCGGCGACTGGGACCGCCAGTGGCCCGGCGACCTGGAACGCCTGCGTGGGGCGTACCACGGGGTGAACGACGGCCTGGTGACGCTGCGCCTCGCAGCGCTGGCCACCGATGAGATCGCCGGCCCGGCACTGGCCTACGGGCCGGAACTGGCGGCCGTCGCCCGCGATCTCGGCCTCGGTGTCAGCATCGACGCGGTGTTCGGCGCGCCGTCCTCCGCGGCGATCCTGCGCTGGGCTGCCGACGGCCTGCTCGACCCGGGCCTGACCCTCATCCACGCCACCGGCCTCACTCCGGACGCGTGGCGGGCGATGGGCGACGCCGGCGTCACCGTGTCGCTGGCGCCGACCTCCGACGCGCAGATCGGTCTGGAGACGGCGGTGCCCGCGATCGAGGAGGCGCTGGCCGCCGGTATCCGGCCCGGGCTCAGCATCGACGTGGAGGTCGCACTGGCCAGCGACATGTTCACCCAGATGCGAGCACTGCACGCGATCCAGCGCATGCGTGCGGTAAACGCCGCCTACGGCACGGACACCGTGCCGTACCGGATCACCACCCGCGACGTGCTGGACTTCGCCACGCTGCAGGGGGCCCGTACCAACGGACTCGGCGACGTGACCGGCTCCCTCACCCCGGGCAAGCAGGCGGACCTGCTGGTGGTCAGGGCCGATGACATCAACACGATGCCGCTCAACGACGCGGTCGGCACCCTGGTGCTCGGGGCGGACCCCCGCAACATCGAGACCGTCGTGGTGGCCGGACGGATTCGCAAGGCGGACGGGCGCCTGGTCGGCGTGGACCTGGACGAACTGCGCCGGGAGGTGACCGCGTCCCGCGACGCGATCCTGGAGGCCGTCGCCTCGGAGTGATCCGCGACTCGCGGCGGACGCGCCCGGCCGGGGAACGACCGACGCCGCGGGCCGGGCCACCACCCGACCCGCGGCGCGCGCGGAGTCGGCCGCCGTTGACGCCCAGACGCTCGGCGTGGCGAAAGAACACTTCTAGTCGCCGGGGACGATCACGATGTCGCCGTGAATGCGCCGCGATAGCGCCTGGGCCGACCGTTGGCGCAACGGCTGGGCAACTACGGAAGGAGCCGCACTGTGAACGCGCAGGTCCGTCTCGACATCGTCACCCCGACACCGGATCACCGGCAGACCGCGCACCATCGCCGGCAGACGGCCCGGAATCTAGGGGCACCGACCAGTGAGCGAGCTCAGACCCGGGTGATCCGCACCGCGTCGGCGACGACCAATCCAGTGCCACTGGTCCAGCGGCTCACACCGACCTTGTTGCCCGTGCCCGCAGCCAGGGTGAATACGCCGATCGAGACCCACCGACCGCCGTTGATCCGCTGGTTGACGGACACGGACCTACTTCCGGTGGTGGTCGCCACGAGATAGGGCGTCTGGTTGTTGTAGCCGGCGTCGGCGGGGTACCATACCGAGATCTCGTAGCTTCCGGTCGTTGGGATGGTCGACCGGTACCAGGCGACGTCGCTGAACGTCACTGGACTGGTGAACCGGTAGTCGGTGCCGAACCGTTGGGCGGAGTAGGCCGACGTGCCCCAGTCGCCGCCCGCCGTGAACCCTCCCGAGGTGCTGTTGTCGATGGTCGCGGCCCACTGCTGCGGCGGGGTCTGGGTGACTGCCACGTCGAGGTAGTTGCGGTCGATGTTCATCGTCACGCCACCCCACGTCTCGGTGACATTGCCCGCGTACTGGTGCAGGCGCTGGTGGTTCGCGTAGTGACCATCGGCGCAGTAACTTCCGGCGTCCGTGTCAGCCACGCCGTTCCACCAGGCGATCCAGATCTGGTCGAGTCGCGTGTAGTTCGGGTTGTCGTACGCGTCGCAGACGTCCTTGATGCCGGAGTTGCCGCTGGAGTACATGCCGGCGAGGTACCCGCGTACGTGCAGTTGCTCGATCCAGCCGGACAGGAACGACAGCACGGCAGCCCGGCACGACGTGTTCGACGGGTACTGCTCGATGTCGTTGTAGATGGTGCTCGCACTGCCGATGCCCAGTGCCTGGGCGGCAGTCGCGGCGCTGTTCGCCGCGGCGACGCCCTGTGACCGGGCGGTTGTGGGATCGGCGGACATTTTCGGCGCGCGGGTACCGCACGGCGCCTGGTACCCCAGTTCGATGGGGAGTAGCCGCCATCCGTTACTGGTCTGGTTGGCAACCCAGGTCGCGGTGAGGTTGGGCTGGGCGCAGGAGCGGCTGTCCCCGCTGATGTAGATGCCGATCGCGCGGTAGGGCGAGCTGGTTCGCCACGCGTCCATCGCGGCCTGTGACGGGGCGGTGCAGGTGTCGAATCCTCGGCCGGTGAAGGTACCGGGTTGCGGGCCGGCGGCCGACAACGTCACAGCGGTCGGCGCTTGCGCGAGCGTCGCGGCTCCAGCAATCGGGGCGTTCGGCGCTACGAGTCCCGCGGCAACGGTGAGACCCACCAACCACCCGGCAATGGTTCTCATCGTCGCCACCTCCTGAAGAAGAAAACCTAGCTGGGATACGGGCTGCACGAAGGATTTCTACCACGGATCGATGGGTGGCAATAGAGTGGCCGACGCGGATCACCGGCAATGAGACAACGCCGCGCCTGCTCTGAACATCGCTGCCAGGCCGCCAGCGCCTCGTACCGCCGTCCCCGCACGACGGCGGCGGCTGATTCCCGGACCCCATGTCGGGGCAGCCGCGCTGGCGGGACGTGGTTCTCTGGTGAGCCGGCGGCCCTCGGCGATCTCCTGGGTGCCACGGTGCCGAAGTGCGCCATCTGATAGAGCGGCATGGCGTGCCGCCGCCGGTTCCCTTGTGGTCCTCAGGCCATTGGGTGTCGCTCGGCGAACCTCCAGACGATCTCACTGGCGTCGGGGCCCGCGTGATCGGTGTAGCGGCCGTCGCCGTCACGGCCCGGCCAGGCGTGCCCCATGTCCTCGACGCGGTACGACTCGACGACCGACGAGCCGTCCGGCGCGGTGATCGTCGTGTGCGTGTACGCGTGCCGACCCGCAGTGGCGGGCACGGAGACGGTCTTCTCGGTCAGGTCGAGGCTGTCGTTGGGCAGCCCGTCGTCGACGAGGTCGCTCACGATGGTCCAGTGTTCAACGAGTCGGGTGGCGACCAAGGGCGGCACGACCTCGTCGCGCTCGCCCTGGATGACCAGCAGTGGCACCCGCCGGGCGTGTTCGCCCATCTGGGCCCGCGCCTGACGTGCCGTGTCCAGCGGCGATATCGAGTCCGGGTCGTCGGGGTCCACCTGATCGAGGCCGTATTCGCCGCCGGCGACCGAGGTCGCGGTGGCGAAGACGTCGGGGTAGGTCACGGCGAGGATGATCGCGGTCCCCGCGCCCGACGAGGCGCCGGCCACGTGCACCCGCGCGGGATCCGCGTGGTATTTCTCGACCACCTGCCGGGCGACACCGGCCAGCAGCGCAGGTTCCCCGGTGCCTCGTTGCTGATGCCGTGGGCGGGTGGAGTTCCAGCAGGCGATCAGGTTGCGGGAGATCAGTTGTGTGGGGTAGACGACGATGAAGCCTTTCCGGTCGGCCAGGCTGTTGAACTGGGTGGTGGACTTCATGGAGTTCCATCCGTAGCCGGTCATCGCGCAGCCGTGGATTGCCATGACGACCGGCAGCCGGTTCGTCCCGTCGTGCTGGGGCGGAAGGTGGACCTGGTAGCGCTGCGAACCGGCGTCGCCCTCGTAGACGTGATTGCGGTCGTCCTCGCCCATCTGCCAGGGCAGGCCGAGCTGAAGAGCTTCGACGCCGACGGTGACGGCGGCCACCGCGGTGGCGAGGGCGCCGAAGACGATCCCGAGCCACCGCCGTCGCCGCGGACGGGTGGGCTGGACGTCGGCATCGGGTGCGGGAAGTGGGGCGGGCACGCGGACCTTCTTTCCAGTACGGGGGTACGTGTCAGGCGGATGTCGTCGCGGTCGACAGGTCCGGAGAGTGCTGTCGTGGCTTCACCGCAAATCTGACATCGAGGTGAGATACGGGTCCTGGCGGTGCTACGCCGCCCGCTCACGCGGAACACGACTCGTCCCGAGCGTTGGGGCGTACCGCCCTCGATCCACTCGGGAAGCTCCGTCCACGACCTCGGACCCACGTCGCCGACGTCGAGGCGCCCCGCCCGCAGTTCCGTCGCGAGGAAGCCCATCCCGGCCGAGAGGGCTGGCTCGGTGCCGAGGAAGAAGAGGTGTCCGAATGCCCTCGGGGTTCGGTGTTCATCGGCGGGGATCCCAGCGGAAGAGTCGGGTGGCGAGGGCGACGGCGATGACGACCCAGCCCAGGGTGGGGGCGAGCAGGGGCAGGGAGTCGGTTACGGCGACGCCGCCGTTCCAGGCGTTCATGGTCAGTTCAGTGACCGCGCCGCCGGGCAGCAGCCGCTTGAGCCAGGCGAGGTCCGCAGTGCCGCTGATGCCCACCCAACTGGCCACGGCGATCACGCCGAGCGTGACGGGCAGGGTGGTGACCTGGGCGTGCTCGGGGGAATTGGTCAGGCCCGCGGTGGCCAGGGCCAGGCCGATCATCATGGCCAGGGTCGCGAGGACCGCCACCACGAGTAGGGCGCCGTTGGCCGGTTTACCGGCGACCATGGCCAGCGCGGTCAGGATCGCGGCCACCTGCACCATCGCGATCGCCGTGGGGGGCAGCAGCAGGCCGGCGAGGATGGTGGAGTCGGCGGCAGCGGTGGACCGCAGTCGTTTCAGGAAGAGGTTCTGGCGCCGGGAAGCCAGGGTGGTGACGGCGGTGGCGTAGAGCCCGAACGCGGCCACGGTGAACATCACCATCGCCGCGATGTAACCGAGGCTGCCGATGGCGGCGAAGGTCTCGTGCCTGCGGACGAAGAGGGCAGAGACGGCCACCGGGATGATGAGGCTGGTGATCAGCACCAGCCGGTTCCGGAAGATCTGGATCAGTTCGCTGGACGCGATGGACAACATGGCGGCACTCCTGTCGATGGGACGAATCAGCTGCTGATGGCGCGGAACACGTCGTCGAGCCGGGTCGGCCCGGCCTCCAGGTCCCGCAGTTCCACCGCCTGGTCCTGTGCCCACCGCAGCAACAGGTGCAGGTCCTTCTGCAGGGCGAAGGTCTCGACCACGGCCTTCCCGCCGGCGTCGACGACGGCCGGCAGCGGCAGCGACGGCACCGGCGCGGGGAGGGAGAAGCGGATGACGGCCGGCAGGGTGCGGGTCAGCTCGGCCACGGTGCCCTCGCGGTGGAGGCTGCCCTGGTGCATCAGCCCGATCCGGTCGGCGCGCTGCTGCGCCTCCTCCAGGTAGTGGGTGGTGAGCACGATGGACGCGCCGTTCTCGCGTAGCCGGTCCACCGTTGCCCAGACGGCGTCGCGGGACTGGATGTCCAGGCCGGTGGTCGGCTCGTCGAGGAAGATCAGCTCCGGGGTGCCGTAGACGGCGGTGGCGAAGTCCAGCCGTCGTTTCTCGCCGCCGGAGAGCTGGGACACTCGCCGGCTGGCCCGGTCGGTCAGGCCGACGACGTCGAGCGCCCGGTCGACGTCGTCCGTACGTCCGCTGAGCCGGCCGATCAGGCCGACGGACTCGCGGACCGTGAGGTCTGGGGAGAATCCGCTCTCCTGCAGCATGACTCCTATGCGGGGACGGACCGTGCGGCGGTCCTGCGGGTTGCGCCCGAAGACGCGTACGGTGCCGGATGTCGGCCTCCGATGTCCCTCGACAACCTCCAGGGTCGAGGTTTTCCCGGCCCCGTTGGTGCCGAGCAGCGCGTAGAGTTCCCCGGCACGCACCTGGAAGGAGAGGTCTTTGACAGCGTGGAAGTCGCCGTAGGTGAGGTTCAGCCGGTCGACCTCGATGACAGATGTGGTGGACATGTACCCATGACAGCGCGGACGCAGCCGGCCCGTCAGTGGCGTGGTGTCACGGCCGCTTGTGACGTGGTGTCACTGGTCGTGGCCGCTGGCCGCCGGATAATGGGAGGGTGACCGAACGAGCGATGGGCTTCACTCAGTCGACGCAGGGGCGGCTGCGCCGGCTCAACCTAGCCACGTCGCTGCCGCCTGTGGTGTTCGCCTCGGTGGTTCTGCTCTACATCGACACGCGTACCTGGTGGCACGTCGTCGTCCTGCTGCCGGGGGCGGTGGCGGCCCTGGTGGCCTTCGAACGGTGGACGGCCGGCGACCTGTCCCGGTTCGTGCTGCCCTGCGTGATCGTGGCGGGCGCGGTGTGGCCGGTGGGGGTCCTTGTCACCGACAGTCCGAACGCGTTCTGGGGTATCTGCGTCGTGGGCTCCCTCGCACTGCACGTGGTCCGGCGGCGTCGAGGGCTGGCGGTGGCCGGGCTGTTCTCCTACGTCGCCGTGGTCGGTGCGGCACGGCTGTTGGTGGAGCGGGACGACGTCGGCGACGTACTGGGTGTCTACGTCCTCGTGCCGACCTTCTTCACCGTCGGGGTGACGGTCCTGACGTTGGTGGGCGAGCGGTTCTACGACCTCATCCGGGAGCTCGAGCAAACTCGGGATCGGGAGGCGGAGCTGGCGGTGGTGCGGGAGCGCGTGCGGTTTGCGAGCGACCTGCACGACATCCAGGGCCATACCCTGCACGTGGTCAAGCTGAAGATCGCGCTGACGCAGCGACTGCTGCTCCGCGACACCGAGCGGGCGGAGAAGGAGTTGCGGGAGACGTATGCGCTGGTCAGTGACACCATCGCGCAGACCAAGGAACTCGCGTACGCCCAACGGCGACTCAACCTCACCGCGGAGATCGAGAACGCGAAGAACCTGTTCGAGGCGGCCGACATCCGCGTGCGGGTGACCCGGGAGGCCGAGGTCGACGCCCGCACCAGCGAACTGCTCGGCCAGGTGCTGCGCGAGACGACCACCAACATCCTCCGCCACGCGCAGGCCACCCAGGTGCAGATCATCCTCGCCGAGTCGGGCATCACCATCGTCAACGACGGGGTGACCACCACCACGCCCCCCGAGCTCAGGGGACTGGCGACACTCAGGCAGCGGGTGGCGGGCGACGGAGGCGAGTTGACCGTGGACCAGACGGACGAGCGGTTCCTGACGGCGGCGGTCTTCCGACCCGCTCGTGCTGGCGTGGCCCCAACGACCGCGGGGGAGGACGACCGATGACGACGATCGTGCTGGCTGACGACGAGGTCCTGCTGCGTACGGCCCTGGCCGCGCTACTGCCGATGGAAGGCGACATCACCGTTCTCGCTGAGGCCGAGAACGGAGAGAAGGCCGTCGAGGCCACCCTGCGGCACCGGCCCGAGGTGCTGGTCATCGACCTGGAGATGCCTGGCATGGACGGTCTCGACGCGGTCGCGCAGATCCGTCAAGCGCGACCGGAGCAGGTGATCCTCATGCTGACCCGGCACGCCCGCCCCGGTGTGCTGCGCAAGGCGTTGCGGCTCGGCGTCCAGGGCTTCGTCAGCAAGTCCGCCGAGCCGGCCCACATCACCTCGGTCATCGCCACCCTGCACGCGGGTAAACGCTGGATCGACCCGGATGTCTCCGCGCTGGCCGTCACCGAGGACTGCCCGCTCACTGACCGCGAAGCCGACGTGCTGCGGGTCACCGGCGAGGGCTACTCGGTCGCCGACATCGCCGCCCGGCTCCACCTTGCCCCGGGCACCGTACGCAACTACCTTTCCAACGCCATGCGCAAGACCCAGACCCGGACCCGCCACGAAGCGGCCCGCTACGCCCGCGGACACGACTGGCTGTGAGAGCGGCGGCCGGCGGATCCTCGCCGGCATGCAGTTGCTGCCGTTCTCGATGCTGCCCGACGTGATCCGCGCCGCTACCATCACGCCGATCGCCGCGGGATCTGGTACGCGGCGCGCTCGGCCTGCACGGCGACACCACCCGCAACGACATCGCGGTCATCTGGTCGCCGGACCGCGCGCCTATCGTCCTCGCCGTGCTGTCCAGCCGGACGACAAGGACGCCGACTACGACAACGCCCTCACCGTCGAGGCGACGGAGACGTTGATCGCCGGATGGTGAACGGGTCCAGTGGGACGCCTCGGAGGTGAGGCCGGGGGCGACCTTGACGCATGCGCTCCAGGGCCACCTCGGAGGTGTCCGCACTCGGGACTCGACCCAGGGCAGGAGGTCGCCGCCTCCCCGTTCCTAGCTGACGTCCGCGCGGGAGATTCAGCCTACTGACGTGTCGGAACGCGGCCAGTGCCGCCACGTCACACGTGGCGGTGACGTGGCAGCACTGACGCGCGGCCGCGAGGGCCGCTGTCATTGAGGCATGTCCGCCTCGGCGGCGGATGGAGGCCCGACATGGTTTGTGACCTGGTTGAGCCAAAGAGGCGCGGCGTCGCATCCGGGTAGGCCACCACATCGAAGAACAGGAGACCTGGACGTGTATCGAAGGCATGGCATCGCCCTGATCGGGATACTCGGCATGATCGGTGCCTTGGCTGCGGTCATCCCGGCGACGGCCGGGGAGTCGACGGCCGGGAGACCGACGGTGGGGTTGCAGTGGGCGGCGTGCCCGCAGGACGTGGTGGTGCCGCCTGCGGTACAGGGACAGGTGCAGTGCGCGAAGGTGCCGGTTCCGCTGGACTACCGCGACCCCGGCGGCACCCAGATCGAGATCATGGTGTCGCGGATCGCGAGCACGAAGCCGGAGAAGCGGCGCGGTGTGCTGATGTTCAACCCCGGCGGGCCGGGCGGCACCGGGCTGGATCAGCCGGGTTTCCTGGCCGGCCAAGGGCTGCCGGCCAGCGTCATGGATGCCTATGACCTGATCGGCATGGACACCCGGGGCGTCGGGCACTCGGCGCCGGTGAGCTGCGGCTTCGTCCTCGGCGACGCCTATTGGGCCAACATTCCGCCGTACGCGGTCGACGACGCGGACGTGACCCGGCACGCGGAGGTCGCCGAGGAGGTCGCCGCCCGGTGCGCGGAGAACGACACCGACGGGCGGCTGCGGCACTTGACGACCGCCAACATGGCCCGTGACCTGGACCGGATCCGGGCCGCGCTCGGTGAGGAAAAGGCGAGCTTCTACGGGGCGTCCTACGGCTCTGCGTTGGGTGCGGCGTACGCCTCGATGTTCCCTAGGAGCACCGATCGGATCGTGTTGGACAGCAACATCGGCGATACCCACCTCGACCGGGACGGCCTGCGGCGGTTCGCGCTCGGCATGGAGCAGACGTTCCCCGACTTCGCGACCTGGGCGGCGGCGCGACACGACTCCTACGGGCTGGGTCGCACTCCACAGCAGGTGCGCAGGACCTACTTGACCCTCGCCGAGCGGTTCGACCGGACGCCGGCGCCCGACGGGCTCACCGGCGAATTCTTCCGGGGCATCACGTTCGCCTACCTCTACAACGAGAGGCAGTACGGGAACCTCGCGCGGACCTGGCAGTCGTACCTGGATCCCGGCCAGGCACCGTCGCAGGCGGAGACGGCGGCGGCGCCCAGCCCGAACGACAACGCCTTCACCGTGTTCCTCGCCGTCACCTGCAATGACGTCCAGTGGCCCAAGGACGTCGCGACCTATCGGCGGGCCGTCGCAGAGGACCGCAAGCGGTACCCGCTCTTCGGTGCGGCCAGCGCCAACATCACCCCGTGCGCCTACTGGAAGTACGAGCCGTCCGAGCCGCCCGTCGCGATCAGTGACAAGGGGCCGCGCAACGTGCTGGTCCTGCAGAACCGGCAGGACCCGGTCACCCCGTTGGCGGGGGGCAAGCTGCTCCGCGAGAAGTTCGGGCAGCGCGCCCGGCTGGTGACCGCCAACCAGAGCGGGCACGGCGTCTACGTGCTGAGCGGCAACGCCTGCGCGCTGAACCTCACCACGTCGTACCTCGTGGAGGGCACGATGCCGGCCAGGGACACGACCTGTCGGGGCGACTGACCCGGATCAGGAGTCACCCGAGGGCGCGGAACACGAGGTGTTCCGCGCCCTCGGCGGGGTCGTGGTCTGAACCGACCTGCGATCCGCAACGCTCCAAGCAGCATCAAAGCCTTGCCCCGCAGAGTGCTCAAGTACTTTTCCTGGGCGTTTCCGATCGCAGCCAGCGCCACGAGTTTCACGGCGGCCGATCGATCGCGAGACGACGGTGCCGTCGACCGTTCTGGTGCAGGAGCAGGTGCGCGTCCTGTTCGCCGGCCAGCCCGATCTGACCCGGCTGGGGCGCGGCGATGGAGAACGCCTGGCTCACCACGGTCGAGCGCGGTATGGGCATCCAGTTCATCTCCTGCGACGACCGCCGATCGCCTGGACCGGCGGTCAGCGCAAGCTCCCCTCGCAGTACGTCTTCCGCGGCACCTGCGCCAACCGCAGGAAGGCTGGGACGAGCTACGCCCGGCGGCACACTGACCGAGCCGATCAGAAGGACTGGGGCACGCAATGAAGGTATTCATCATCGGAGTCAGCGGATCCATCGGAGGGCTGCTCGCGCGGAACCTGATCGATTGCGGCGATGAGGTCTCCGGCCTGGTACGTCGCGATGAGCAGAGAGCCGATCTCGCCGCGCGGGGCATCGATGCGCGTGTCGCCGACCTCGCGGACATCACCCCCGACTCCCTGGCATCCATGCTCAGAGGGATCGACGCCGTCGTGTACACCGCCGGGTCGAACGGAGGCGCCAGGGAGGTCACGGCGGCCATCGATGGTGACGGCGTGGTGAAGGCCCTCGAAGCGACGCGTATCGCCCGAGTGAAGCGCTTCACGTTGGTATCGGTGCTTCCCGAGGCCGGGCGGGGCCAGGAATTCGACGAGGACGTGGAGTTCTACTTCGCGGTGAAGAAGCTCATCGACGTCGCCGTGTCTGAAAGTGGTCTCGACTGGCTGATCCTCAGGCCATCGGCGTTTGTCGATCACGCCGGAATCGGGGCGATAGCCCTCGGTCCGGCGCAGCCGTACGACGAGATCTCCCGCGAGGACGTCGCCGCCACCCTGGCGGAACTGCTCCATGAGCCCCGGATCCGCCGGCGGATCCTCGAGCTCACTCAGGGCTCGACGCCGATTGCCACGGCGGTTCAGACGAACATCCGCTGACCGGCCCGCGGCGGCGCGGATGGCTGTCGCTCGGCGCGTGACGGCCGTAGCTTCCGTCACGCGCCGAGCGGGCGTCGTTCTCAGTCGTACGGGTGGATGCGGCACCAGGTCCACCACGTCGGCACGCGGCGACGAGCTCATCGCCATACCTTCTCAAATGGCCCGCAAACAGCGGGCAGACCGGAACGATGGCGACATCCGTGCGAATGCTGTCCGCGAGCACTTCGCGGACCAGCAGCCCAGCCAGGCGCCGTCCACCGAACTTCCGGCCTACTTCGATGTGGAAGACGATTCGCTCGCCATCCACCTTGGGGGAGTCGACGAAGTCCACCCGGCCGACGGGTCATCCCTCAGCGAGGTGAACGGTGTAGGTGCCGACCGGGCGATCTTTACTGAGCCTTACCCAGCGACCACCACCACGCCCGGAACGCCACAACGCACCAACCACCAGGCTTGATGAAAGACGGGACTAGGAGAACAGGTCACCTGCGGATTGCCCTGCTTCACGCTTGCGGCGGAAGTAGTCGTTGATGATGGTCCGGTACCGGTCAGCGTCCGAGCGGGCCCAGTTCCGCATGAGTTCACAACCGAACGCCAGCGAGGTGATCGGCTGCGCCCCGGCCTGAAGCATGCGGTCGATGGCTGCGTGGTGGGTGACCGCTGAAACGCCTCCAGCGGCATCGATCACGGGGTAGATCTCATAGCCCTCCAAGAGCATGTCCAGGGTTGGGAACGCGAGGCAGACCTCTGTCCACAGGCCGGCCATCACGATCTTCTTGCGTCCAGTGGCCACGATCGCAGCCCGAAAGTCCGCATCCTCCCAGGAATTGACACCTGTCCGGTCGATTTCAGTGATGCCGGGTAGTTCACGGGTGATCTCGTCGACCGTCGGCTTGTGCACGCCCATTCCCACCGCCACGGTGGTCACGACCGTCGGAATCTCATAAGCTCGCGCCAGTTGCGCCAGCGTCACCACACCGAGGTTGATCTCCTCCCGGCTGGCGGAACCGACTGTGGCGTACTGGCCTTCCTGGTAGTCGATGAACGCAATGGCGCAGTTTTGCGGTGTCAACAGGTGGTCGGAATCGGGATCGCGGATCGGCTCAGGATTGATCTTCTTGCTTGTCGGGATAGTAGTCATACGTCATCTCCTCTGGTGGGTCTGCTGGCCTAAGAGCGGATGCTGGCGGCGCGCGAGGTGGTCTTGCGCGTCAGGTCCACGAAGTCGGGTTCGAAATTCGGATCGACGTTGACCGCTTCCCACAGTCGCTGTCGGCCCGCGGTGGAGATCGGCAGCAACCTGGCCGGGTCCTCGACGACAGACACCAGCGTGTCGTCGTCCTCCGCAGAGCGACGTAGCGGACGAGGGTTGGCGACGTCCAGAGCACGCTCCACGACCGCTCTCATAGGCCCAGCCGCCATCAACTCCAACGAGGTCTCATAGTCGCGTCCGAGGATGTCCGCGAGGTCCAGCGCCTCGCGTAGTCCCGCCTCCGCAGCCATGATGGCTACGTTGGTGATCAGTTTGTAGTCCACGCCCGCACCGAACTCACCCACGTGCCGGGATCTGCCGAGACCATCGAGTACCGACTTCACCCGCTCGAAATCGTCGGCCGATCCGCCGACCAGGAACGTGATCGCCCGCTCGCGCGCGTACTTCACACCGCCAACGATGGGCGAGTCGAGCACGGCCACTCCGCTGGGCGCCGCCGCGCGGACCTGGTCGACGATTGCTCGGGTGGTGGTCGAGCAGATCAGCACTGATGCACCAGGCTGGGCGCCGGCGAGTATTCCATCGTCACCCAGGTAGGCGGTCGGGATGTCATTCGACATCACGAGGCCGAAGATCACATCAGCGCCCCGCGCCGCTTCTGCGGCCGACGCGACCGCGGTCGTCCCCATGCGCCTAGCTGCTTCGAGCCGGGAGTCCGAGATATCAGATACTCGCACTTGATGTCCGGCAGCGAGGAGATGAGGCGCCAACTGCTCGCCCATGTCGCCGAATCCCACGATTGCGATCGTTGCCATGCATTTAGCTCCTATTCAATAGATCCGTGCCCACGGGTGAGGTGTGGCAGGTCATGGGTCGGCCAGACCGTTGAACTGCGTAGTGAACGTCATGGAATTCCCCGTGGCCGGACATCCCGCACCCGTGAACTGCAGCACCGGGACCGACCGCGACCACGAGTACCAGCAGGACGCCGGAGGCGATCCAGGGCCCTTGCCGCCGCCGGCGAGGCCGGTCCGACCACGGTCGCTCGGACCTCGAGCGCCTGGTCCAGGGCGGTCATGCAGCGTTCCTTTCGCCGGTCGGCGCTCGCCTGGTGGTAGTCGCCACGCTGGCGGCACTGACGGCAACGATCGCCGCCGCGGTGCGAGTCACCGCGGAGAAGACGGCCTCTGATCCCCAATGGCCGCGTCCGATCTCGCTGGCTCGGGTCACCGTTGCCGATGTCCAAGGCAGCGGCGGCCGCAGCGAAGGCACGGCGCCGCTGGCGAAGAGCAGCCCGATGATCGCCGCAGTGCGGGGATCCGGGGCTTCGTCGTCCGCCAGGACCCGGCGGATCCGCGCTCGCAGCTGCACCGCCTCACGATGTAGCAGGCCGCGGTCCACGAGCCGGTCGAGTACCACCCACCACAGATCGGTGCCGAGCGCGACGAGCAACGGCCGCACCCGCTGGGGCTTCTCGGCGACGGTGTCGTAGGCCGACTGCAGCAGCGGGTCGGGCAGCGGACCCTCGCCCGACGGGGTGACCCGCGGGCCGTCCAGCGCCCCGGAGTTGTCGGTCTGGATCCGACCGAGCATGGCAAGCTCGGTGAGCACCGCGCCGCCAAGCGCGTCGTGCAGGGTGCCCGCTGTCTGGATGGAAACGCCGTCGTCGTCCATCAGGAGCAGCATGAGGTCGTCGACGATGAGCAGGTCGTCCCGTACCAACGTCAGCTTCTCGCCCATATCTCGTTCCTTTCTCGTAGTTCTCTCCGCGCGGTGTCCTTCCGTCAGCTCAGTCGAGGAAGGTGCGCAGGGCGGCGTTTACCTCGTCGGCGTGGGTCCAGAGCAACCCGTGTGGGGCGCCTTCGATCTCGACGTACTCGGCGTCGGGCAGGCCCTGGCGAAAGCGCCGGGCGGTAGCGTCGATCGGGAGGATGGTGTCGGCGGTGCCGTGCAGGATCAGGGCCGGCTTGCCGCTGGCACGGACCGCCTCGACGTCGGCGCGGAAGTCCTCGATCCAAGAAGACACGACGGCGTAGGCCGCCACCGGCGCGCTGGAGATGGCGACGTTCCAACTGCCGGTGACAGCCTCCTGGCTGATCCGGCTGCCAAGGTTCTCGTCGAGGTTGTAGAAGTCCGAGAAGAACTGCGTGTACCAGGCGTAGCGGTCACCCTTCGCCGCAGCCTCGATCCCGTCGAACACCTTCCGCGGCAGGCCGTCGGGGTTGTCATCCTGCTCGACCAGGAACGGTTCGAGTGAGGCGAGGAATGCCAACTTCGCCACCCGCTGATGGCCGTACCGCGAGACATAGCGGGCCAGTTCACCGGTGCCCATCGAGAACCCGACCAGGACGACGTCGCGCAGGTCGAGCGTCTCCAGCACGGTGTTCAGGTCGGCCGCGAACGTGTCGTAGTCGTAGCCGGAACCTACCTTCGACGAGCGCCCGAAGCCACGACGGTCGTAGGTGATTACCCGGTATCCGGCAGCAAGCAGTTCACGCGTCTGAAGCTCCCAGCTGTGGCCGTTCAGCGGATACCCGTGGATGAGGACAATCGGCTGACCTGCGCCCTGATCCTCGTAGTACAGCTCGATCGGGGTGCTGTTCTCGGTCCCGACGGCGATGAATCCCATGATCGTTTCCCTCCTGTTGTCGCATACCGTGGTGGTGTCGGTGTCGGTGTCGGTGTCGGACGTCGTCGTCGTGGCCCGACGCCTATCGACGGGGCTCGGCGTGGAACTCGCCGTAGGTGACATTCAGTTGGTCGACTTCGATGACTGGGTTGACGGGCATCTCGGATCCTTTCGTCTTCGGCACAAGACTTCCGTCACTGGCGGCGCCATCGCATCGGTGTGAACGCCTTAGCTCGCACCGTCAGCTCACCGTGTCGGGTGCGAGCTGGTCGCTGGCGGTGCGAGTAGCAGGCGAGGGGCGGCCGGTACGCGGTTGACCAGCGATGAAAGCCGTGGGCCTGGGGCCCGCCTCGACCTGCGGCATCCGCTTCGTCAGCCGCTTCGTGTGGAGATCACGGGCTTGCTGCGGCGATCAAGATCAGGAAGAATTGCGGTTCGCGTCGGTGAGAACTACCTAACTCCGGCCCGACGGACCTCAACCAGCCTCGGATGGAACGAAATGACCGACCTTCTCGGCCGGCGCGCGGAGCGCATCGCCATCGAGCACCTGCTCGCCCAGGTTCAAGCCGGACGCAGCGGGAAGCTGGTGGTGTGCGGGGAAGCGGGCATCGGGAAGACCGCGATCCTGGAGTACACCCGTGGCGTCGCGGTCGGATCGGGGTTCCGGGTGGAGCACTCGGTCGGAGCGGAGTCCGAGGAGCAGTTCGCGTTCGCCGGTCTGCATCAGCTGTGCAGGCCGCTGCTGGACCGCGCGGCTCCGCTGCCCGAGCCGCAGCAGGCCGCCCTCGGCGTGGCGTTCGGCCTACGCGACGGGCCTGCGCCGGACCGGTTCCTGGTCGGGCTGGCCACCCTCAACCTGCTGGCCGAGGTCGCCGAGGACGGGCCGCTGTTGTGCCTCGTCGACGATGCGCAATGGCTGGACGAGGCTTCCGGGCAGGTGCTGGCGTTCGTGGCACGTCGGTTGGCAGCCGAGCAGGTGGCGCTGGTGTTCGCGCTACGCGACGCCAGCACCAGTCACCCGTTCTCCGGATTGCCTGAGCTGAGCCTGGGCGGACTCGGTGAGCCCGACGCCCGGATGCTGCTGACGGCCGCGGTCCGCGCACCGCTGGACGGCCGGGTACGCGATCGGATCGTCGCCGAAGCGCGCGGCAACCCGCTGGCGCTGCTGGAACTCCCCCGCAGTACGCGGCCCACCCAGCTGGCCGGCGGGTTCGAGCTGCCCGACACCCTCAGCGTCCCGTATCGCGTCGAGGACGAATTCCGGCGCCGCTCCGACGATCTGCCCCCCGACACCCAACTGCTACTGCTGGTCGCCGCCGCCGAGCCGACCGGCGACGTGACGCTGCTGTGGCGCGCCGCCGCCGAGCTGAGGATCGCCCGCGAGGCGGCCGCACCCGCAGAAGCCGCCGGACTGCTCGAGATCGATACCAGGGTGCGGTTCTGTCATCCGTTGGCGCGTTCGGCGATCTACCGGGCCACCACGCCGCCCGACCATCGCCGCGCCCACGGCGCCCTGGCCGCCGCCATCGACCCGCAGACCAACCCGGACCGGCGCGCCTGGCACCGCGCACAAGCGGTCCTGGGCACCGACGAGGAAGCCGCCGCGGAGCTGGAGCGCTCGGCGGACCGGGCGCGGGCCCGTGGCGGGCTGGCCGCCGCAGCCGCATTCCTGCAGCGCGCGGCAGCCCTCACCCCCGATCACGCCACCCGTGCTCGGCGGATGCTGGGAGCCGCCCGCGCCAAGCACGAGGCCGGCGCGTCCGACAGCGCGCTGGACCTGCTCACGACGGCACCGCTCGAGCCGCTGGATTCCCTGCAACGCGCGCATCTCGACCTATTGCGAGCCCAGATCGCCTTCCACCTGACCCGAGGCACCGAGGTGCCGGGCATGCTGATGGATGCCGCCAAGGCACTCGCCCCGTTGGACGCTGCGCTGTCCCGCGAGACCTACCTACATGCGCTGGATGCGGCGATCATCAACGGAGGGGGTGACGCGGCGCGCATCGCCGAAGCGGCCTTGGCCGCCCCCGCACCCGGGACGCCGACGCGACCGGTGGACCTGCTCCTCGACGGGCTCACGACGACCTTGAGCAAGGGCTGTGCGGCGGGAGTGCCAGGTCTACGGCTCGCGTTGGAAGCGTTCCGCGACGGCCCGCAGGCGGAATCTGTGCAGTGCAGCCAGAGCGACCGGTGGCTGTGGCTGGCCGGCCGCAACGCCGTGGCGATCCTCGACGACGAGCTGCTCCATGTGCTGGCCAGCCGCAACGTCCAGCTCGCTCGTGAGGCCGGCGCGCTGGCGACGCTCCCCGCCGCACTGAACTTCCTGTCCATCACATCGGTCCTGACGGGCGATCTCGCCCGCGCCGACGAGCTGGCCACCGAGGCCACGGTGATCACACAGGCCACCGGGGGCGTGCCGTTGCGCCATGGTCGCGTCATTCTCCACGCCTGGCGTGGTGACCAAGCCGAGACCACCGCGCTCGACGCCGCCGTCGCCAGCGATGACACCTACCCGGACGAGGGCGCGGAGGTCTCCCTGGCTCAGTACGCGATGGCAGTGCTCCACAACGGGTTGGGCAACTACTCGGTCGCGCAGGAAGCGGCGACGAGGGCGTGCAGGTCTGACGAACCGTCGATCAGCAGCGCGTGCCTACCCGAGCTCATCGAGGCTTCCGTCCGTGCCGGCGAGCCGGCACGAGCAGCGCTCGCACTAGAGCAGTTCACCTCACTCGCAGTTGCGTGCGGCACCACGTGGGCGCTGGGCCTGGCCGCGCGCTCACGAGCGCTGACCAGCGCAGGGCCTGATGCCGAGGAGCACTACCGCGAAGCGATCGAACGGCTCGGAAAGTCCCGGATGGCCGGCGACGCGGCTCGTGCTCGGCTCGTCTACGGCGAGTGGCTGCGCCGCGAAGGGCGGCGCCAGGACGCGCGCGATCAACTCCACACCGCCCATCAACTGCTGTCGGACATGGGCGCGGGCGCATTCGCCGAGCGGGCTGCCCGCGAACTCCGCGCCACCGGCGAACACCCACGAAAGCGCACCACCCACCCGACCGACGCCCTCACCCCACACGAGGTGCACATCGCCCGGCTGGTAGCCACCGGGGCGACCTCCCGGGAGATCGGCGCACAACTGTTCCTCAGTCCCCGCACCATCGAAGCCCACCTGCGCAACATCTTCCGCAAACTCGGCATCACCTCCCGCCGGCAACTCAAAGATGTGCGGCTGCCCTGAGCGGGCCGGCACCCCGCCGCCGTCTGCGAGATTCACAAGCGTCAGCTGGGACGGGTGAAAGGTGCCGTCAGTGGCGAGCCCAAGCCAGGGCTACGAGCGGTCGCGATGCTCGCATCGTCCTCTTCCCGTACAGGGCAGCGACGGCGACGCCCTCGGCGGCTCGGCGTACGATCTGGATACGCTCGATGCTCAACCCGTCGACGGCGAACTGCTCGCTCCACCAGGCGCTGCGCGACCGCAGCTACAGCGGGGATCGAGTGAAGACCGATCCAGATCGCCGCTGACGGGACGTCTACGCGGCGCCGGCATCCGAACGTCCCGCGCAGAGTACGCGAACGTAGGCACGGAGCATTTTGCCGGGATAGTTCTCCGACAGGTCGAGGTGGGGCACAGGACCGCCTCCCGGAAACGTTCGCGCACATCTTCCACACGGCGATCACGAGTTGCTCCCGCCCGCCGAAGCGGTGGACCGTTCTTCGATGGTCACGCGCTCTGCACGCCAGCCCAGAAGGTCAGCCGGTTTCGCTCTCACCCGAGGGCTGCATGAGTCCGACAGTGTGGGAGTAGGTTGCCACCGATGCGAATCGCAAATTTTTCGCGATGCCGGCCACCTCTGTGAGGCCGAGTTCTCAACGCCGACGGATTGATGACTCGGATGCCGCAGGTCGAGGCAGGCCCTCGGAATCGACCAACTTCCCCGGCTACTACCTGCGCCACCGCGGCTTCGCCCTGTACGTCGAGAAGAGCGACGGGTCGTCCCTCTTCGGCGGCGACGCGAGCTTCCAACGCCGAGCCGGCCTGGCCGACGGCGCCGGGCTCTCCCTGGAGTCGCAGAACTACCCGGGTCGGTACGTACGCTACCGCGACGGACTGCTCTACGTCGAAGCGGTGAGCACGAGCGCCGAGCGTGGCACCGCCACCTTCCACCTGGAATAGCCCCCGTCAATTCCGATCTCCGGGAGGACCAATGCCCTCAACCACCACCAGAAGACCGTTCGGCGACAGGACCGTCCGCCGGCGTCGGCGTACCAGGATGGCGCTGACCATGGTCACTGCGCTGGCCGGCGCGATGGGCGTCGCGGCGATAAGCGCGCCGACGGCGCAGGCGGCGACCATCGACACCAACGCCTACTACGTCATGGTCAACCGTCACAGCGGCAAGGTCCTAAACGTGCGGGACACCTCGACGGCCGACGGCGCCGCGATCCAACAGTGGTCCCGCAACGACGGCGAATGGCAACAGTTCCAGTTCGTCTCCTCCGGCAGCGGCTACTACCGCCTCAAGGCTCGACACAGCGGGAAGGTCGTCGACCTGTGGGAGTGGAATACCGCCGACGGCGCGGAGTTCCGGCAGTTCTCCGATGCCAACGGCACCAACCAACAATTTCAGGTGCTCGACTCCGACGGTGGCTACGTCCGGCTCGTCAACCGCCATTCCGCCAAGGCCCTCGAGGTCTGGGAATGGTCCACTGCCGACGGTGCCCGCATCAGCCAGTACAGCGATCTCGGCGGCGCGAACCAGCAGTGGCAGATGGTCCGGGTGGGCAGCGGCGGCACCCCGACCACACCGCCGCCCAGCACCGGTTGCGGCAGCGGGTCCTAACCCGGTTCACGTGTACAACAACCTGTACAGCAACGTCGGCGGCTACGGCGTCGCCTCGACGATGAACGCCGGGGTGCTCGTCGAGGGCAACTACTTCGAGAACACTGCCGATCCCTACCATCGGGGCGAAGGCTCGTCCGGCCCCGGATCCCTGGTCGCCCGCAACAACTGCTTCGTCAACTCCGGCAGCGGGCAGACCGGCGGCAGCGTTGCCAGCATCCCGTACGCGTACCAGCTCGACACTGCCTGCAATGTGAAGTCCATCGTCACCGCAGGTGCCGGGGCCGGTCGGATCAGCGTCTGATCCGGTGCGTTCCGCAATCCAGGCACCAGCAGGGTCGGGCCGTTCCGAGATCTCGGGACGGCCCGACCCGCGTCCGCAGCCCAGCGTCCAGTGGTTGCCGCGTCTGGCTGGCCGTTCCCGCCCAGCCAGACGCCGGCGCCTCAGTCCGCTCCCTCGGTGTCGGTCAACCGGTCGGTCGGCGCCTGCGCCACCGGGTGACCGGTGTCGTCGACCAGCCCTGGCGCCATGCTGCCGCCGTGGGCGTCCTGTACCGCCCGGGCGCCACGGGCCGCCTCGTCCTGCGGCACCTCGGTCTGCTGCCCGTCACGCTGCTCGTCCCGCTCGGTCATGGGGATCCCTTCCTCGGTCCTGACCAGCGGCGGTACCCGCATGAGCGACCGGGAACCGGATCAACGACCGTCCTTCGTCCAACTCGCCACCGCGGGGAGCAAGGCCCGCACGGCGGCGATCAACCAGGTGCACGTGGCGTCGACCTTTTCGCTGGAGTGGCCGAGCTGCGCGGCGGTGGGTTCTGGCGCGGTACAGGGGCCGTCAAGGGAGGTTCGCGCTGACGGCGATGGCGATCGGCGTTGATCCTTGAGTGAGTTCGAGGATCTGACGCCGGATCCGTGGTTCGTGGAGCAGCGCTGCTAGCGTGGCGGCGACGTCCTCGCGCGCGATCTCGTCGTGCGGCTGGGCTGGGCCGAGGGACACGCTGCCGGTTCCCGGCCGGTCAAGCAGCATCGACGGCCGCAGGATCAGCCAGTCGAGGTGGCTCTGGCTCACCACGACATCGACGATCTTTTTGACCGCGAAGTAGAATTCCTCGTCGTCGCTGAGGTCCTGGTCGCGCCCGGCCTCGGGCATCACGGACACCAGTGTGAAGCGGTGCACCCCCGCCAGAGTTGTGGCCTCAAGAACTCTGATGACGCCTTCGCCGTCGATCGCTGCCGTGACATCCCTGGCGCCGCCGTTCGATCCCGCTGTGTACACGACTGCATCGACCCCACGGAGCATCGATCCCAGGGAGTCCACGCTCATGTCCGCGAGCTGACCTACGGATGCGTGGACGCCCCGCCTCATGAGCTCGAACTTCTGCTCGTCCCGACGCACCAAGCCGGATACGGTGTCGCCGCGCTTGGACAGGTCATCGGCGAGCAACCTGCCCACGGCGCCACTGATGCCCAGGATGAAGACCTTCATCGCGGTCCGATTGGGCCGTGCAGCGTTTGGAGCGTGGTGATGACCTGCGCTTCCTCAAGGACGAAGGATGTGCCTGCCGGGAAGGGCGATTCGGATTGGAGCATCTCATCAGGCTCGCAGCAGCGGTGCGGCTTCGCGTCGGTAGAAATCACTGATACTCGTGATGCCCGCGCCCGCCTGGTCAGGGAAGGTGCAGCTCCTTGAGCTGACGGCGTGAGGTGATGCCGAGCTTGCGGAAGATGTTGCGCAAGTGGGCCTCGATGGTCCGAGGGCTGAGGAACAGCTGTGCGCCGACCTCACGGGATGTCGCTCCGGTGGCCACCAGGCGCGCGACGTGCAGCTCCTGGGCGGTCAGTTCGTCGGTCGGCTGCGAGGATCGCGTGCTTGGGTGCTCGCCGGTCGCGCGCAGTTCGCGTGCGGCGCGGGCCGCGAACGCCTCCGCTCCCATGTCGGTGAGGAGTTGGTGGGCGGTGCGGAGCTGATCTCGGGCGTCGCGGCGGCGGCCCTCGCGACGTAGCCACTCACCGTAGACGAGGTGGGCGCGGGCGAGGTAGCCGCGCATCCGGCTGTTCCCGAGGTGTTTGATCGCCGTACGGTACTGATCTTCGGCCGATGATCCGGTGCTCATGAGCGCCCGTGAGTTCGCCGCCAGCCCCAGCGCCCACGACGTGCCGCTGGCGCGAGCCCGGGCGTCGAACTGCTCCATCGCCTGGGTCGCGCGCTCCGGCTGCCCCGCACGGACGCAGGCCTCGATGAACTCCGTGAGGCTCGCGCCGATGATTGGCATTTCACGCGACGTGCAAGCCTGGGCGGCGGCCTCCTGGGCCACCGAGTAGTTGCCCAGCCCGTTGTGGAGCACTGCCATCGCGTACTGGGCCTGGGAGGCGTCAGTGCTCCCGTCGGGATAGGCGGCGTCTTGGGCGGTGCTGGCGCTGAGCGCTGTGGTCTCGGCCTGGTCGCCACGCCAGCCGCCCAGGATGACGCGAGCATGCCGCAGCTCCACGCCGCTGGTGGCTTGCATGATCGCATCCGCCTCGGCGGCGAGCTGTTCGGCTCGGGCGAGCTCGCCCATCAGGACCGATGTGATCGAGAAGAGGTTCAGCGCGGTGGGGAGCGTCGCCAGCGCGCCGGCCTCACGAGCCAACTGGACGTTGCGGCTTGCCAGGAGGTAAAGCAGCTCGTCGTCGAATATCGCCACTGCGCTGCGGCCGGCCAGCCACAGCCAACGGTCGCTGTGAGGGTCCCGCCCAGCACCGTCGTACGAGCTGTCGCGAATCGCTTCAATGGCGCGCCGTAGCCCGGGTGCTCCCGCCGTGAATCCCCTCGTCAGAGCCGTCGCGAGGCCGTCGAGGAGCAGGTCCACGGACCGAGCCGGCACGTCGGCTGGAGGAGCGTCCAGGGCCGCTGCGGCGATGTGCGTCGCGTCGTCGCCGCCGTTGATGACCGCCGCATCCAGCGCGTGCAGATAGGTCTCGCGGGAGAGCGCGGTGTCCAGCGGGGCGAGCATCTTGGCCGCGTCCAGCAGCCTCCGTGGCACGTCGCTGTCTCGTGTCAGGTGGAACCCGATCTGGGCGCGGAGCAGTTCCAGCCGGGCGCGTGGCAGAGGGTCCAGAGGCCCGACAGCCGCGACCGCCAGCAGCTCAAGGGCGGCCTCGGGCGCACCGGACTCGTGCTTGGCGTGCGCGCCCGCAAGCGCCCGCCTCGCGCGGGCGCCGGGCTCAGGGGACAGCTCGGCTGCGCGCTGCAGGAACGCGGCCGCGGCGGCCAGGCCCCCGCGGGCACGCGCCCGATCGGCCGAGCGCTCCAACCCTTCAGCTACCTCTTCGTCAGCTCCGGGCACCGACTGTGCGCGGTGCCAGGCACGGCGATCAGGGTCGGCCTGTGGGTCGGTTGCTTCGGCCAGCGCGCCGTGGGCGCGGCGACGGTTCGGAAGGGTGGCCGCCTGGTACACGGCGGACCGCACCAGCGGGTGACGGAACCGTACCCGGACGTCGATCTCCAGCAGCCCGGCGACCTCCGCGGGTGTCGCAACCTCGCGAGCCAGGCCCAGGTGCGCGGCCGCACGCCACAGCAGGGCCACGTCGCCTGTCGGCTCGGACGCGGCGACCAGCAGCAGTAGCTGCGTCTGCGGGGGCAGGCTCGCTGACCGGCGTCGGAAGCTCTCCTCCAGGCGCCGCGGGACGCTCAGCGCGTCGGGCAGCTCGAACCCGCCGGCCCAGTACGGCGACCGTATGTTGCGGGGCAGCTCCAGCAGCGCCAACGGGTTGCCGCCCGCTTCGGCGAGGATCCGTTCGCGCACACCCTCGTCCAGCGGTGTGCGTACCGCAGCGTTGAGCAGTACCCGCGCATCGGACGCGCCGAGCCGCTCCAGGCCCAGCTCTGGTAACCCGGCGAACGGAAGGCGGTCGCCGTCGTCGGAGTCGCGCACCCCGAACAGGAGGGCCAACCTTTCGGCTCCCACCCGTCGGGCCACGAAGGCCAGGACCTGCGCCGAAGCCTCATCCAGCCACTGCGCGTCGTCGACGAGACACAGCAGCGGTTGTTCCTCGGCGACCTCGGCCAACAGGTTGAGGACGGCCAGCCCGACCAGGAACCGGTCCGGTGCGGCGCCAGCGTGGAGTCCGAACGCCACCCCAAGGGCGGTCCGCTGCGGCTCGGGCAGCGTGCCGGTGCGTTCCAGCAGGGGAGCACACAACTGGTGCAGCCCAGCGAACGCGAACTGCGTCTCGGACTCGACGCCGGCCAAGGGCTCCACCCGGAAGGCCGAGGCGAGTGCCGTCTGGTGGGCGTGCTCGAGCAGGGCGGTCTTCCCGATGCCGGCTTCTCCGCGCACCACGAGAGAGCCGCTGCGCCCGAACCGAGCCAGAGAGAGGAGCTTCTCGACCGCGTCACGCTCTGAACGCCGGCCTACGAGATCCGTCACGTTGTGCCTCCCGTCAACGCGCCAGATGTAAGTAGCCGACACCGTAGGCGTCCCTGATGCGAAGTGCGGAAGCTGCAAGTTAGCACCTGCCACCTCAGTGGTTCTCGGTGGCGCTGGGCCGTGAGGACCTACGTGGTGGTGACCGACGCGAGGGCTCGGCCTGCGGTGCGAGCCTGATGACGTCGCCAGGATCGGGCATCCGGACCCCGGCGTACCCGGAGTTGATGGACTCCGGAGCCCGTGGCGGGCGTCTGAAGACCAGACGTCGAACCCGTTCCCGGTACACCGACAACGAGAAAGTTGGGAGGACCCATGAGTACGGATCGTGTGCTTGGCGGACGCTATGAGCTCTGCGACGTCCTGGGCAGGGGCGGCATGGCCGTTGTTCACCTGGCTCGTGACATCCGGCTCAAGCGCTGGGTCGCGGTCAAGGTGCTCCGCGCAGAGCTAGCCCGCGATCCGCTGTTCCGGTCCCGGTTCCGGCGGGAAGCACAGGCCGTCGCCCGCCTCAATCACCCCGGCATCGTCGCTGTTCATGACGTCGGACATGAGAACGTCGAAGGCAGCCGGGCGGACGAGCCGACCGTTCCGTTCATCGTCATGGAGTACGTCGCCGGCCAGTCGCTGGGGGCCCGACTCCGCGAGGGCGCGCTCACGCTGGAGGAGTCGATCCAGCATCAGATAGCGGTCCTGTCGGCACTCGAGTTCAGCCATCGTGCAGGCGTTGTCCATCGCGACATCAAGCCCGCCAACGTCATGGTCACTCTCGACGGCGCAATCAAGGTCGTGGACTTCGGCATCGCGCGTGTCGAGGGTGGTGCCGCCCCGGCAACGCAGACCCACGAACTCCTCGGAACCGCCCAGTACCTTTCTCCCGAACAGGTGCGCGGTGAGGTCGCCGACGCCCGCAGCGACCTGTACTCCGCGGGTTGCCTGCTCTACGAGCTGCTGACCGGGCGGCCACCCTTCGTCGGTGACAACCCGGTTGCCGTCGCCTATCAGCACGTGCACCAGGAGCCCTCGCGCGCCAGTGCCTACCGCACCGAGGTGACTCCGGCGATTGACGCGGTTCTCCTCACGGCGCTCGCCAAGGACCGAAAGGACCGGTTCCAGAGCGCCCGATCCTTCAGGGAGGCGCTCCAGTCCGCGGCGAAGGGCCTGGTCCGTGCGGACGAGCGCACCGACATGGACGCGTTGGACAACGCGATTCCGGTCCACCCGTCGTGGCGCACTGCGCTGACATCGACGATCTCCACCGCATCGCCATCGGACCACTCGCCTCGTCGACCCGCCCGTGACAAGGACAAGGCCACCCTGTGATCCACCTAGGCAACGGTCCGCGCTGGCTCACCACCTCTGGCCGCTCTGGACGCACGCAGGCGAGGTCAACGCCACCTGCGCACCTTTCGTGACTCCCTCGACGGCGAGGACTGCCGCGCCGCCACACGACGCACCCACATCACAGGAAAGTGAGGACCAGACATGAGTCCCATCGAGCAGCTCATCAGCAACTTCCAGGAGCTCGTCGCCCAAGTGCCCGGGATCGTCCAGCCGTTCATCGTCATGCTGGCGGGCGCGATCCCGTTCGTCGAAGGTGAGGGAGCGGCCATCATCGGCATAGCCGGTGGTCTCCATCCGATTGTCGCAGGCGTCGCAGCAGCCGCGGGGAACTTTCTGTGCGTGCTGCTGGTCGTCGCGGTCACCTCACGCGCCAGGACGACCATCGTCGATCGCCGAGACAGCCTGGTCGGGGTGGGCGGAGGCGCAGGAGCGCGATCGAGCGCCCTCGGGGAGACGTACCAGGAGACGGCAGCCACGAAGCCGGAGTCGAAGGGGCGTCGGCGCTTCAACAGATGGCTCGTGCGTTTCGGCGTCCCCGGCGCGAGCATCCTCGGTCCTCTCGCCATTCCGACCCAGATCATGTCGGCGATCCTCGTGGGCGGCGGAACTCCACGCCGGTGGGTCCTGCTCTGGCAGGCCATCTCCATCGTCATCTGGACGACGTTTGGCACCCTCTTGGCGTGGGCCGCGCTCACCTACGTCGTCGAGGTGGCGTGAGCCATGACCGAGCAAACGCATACCGTTCCGCACGATGTCGAGTACCACAGGGTGCTGGCCGGGGAGAGACGTCGTATCGGTCGTGGGATCCTCGCGATCGTGCTTCTGATCGGCGGGATGACGCTGTCCGGCGTCGCTCTCAGCCTGATGGCGGCGTTCGTGGATTCCGCCGTCGACACCGACGGCCGCACCGAGTGGACGCCTCTGATGCACACCGCCGGCATGGTTTCCGTCGCACTGATCATCCCGTGGAGCATGCTCATCCAGCGGTGGCTCTACGGCGTGAGAGGCCCGTCGCTGCACTCGGTGATCTCGCGGTTCCGGTTCGACATCTTCGGGCGCGCGCTGCTTCTGATCACCCCCGCGTGGGTTGCCGTCATGGCGTTCCACTACTGGGTCCCGCTGCCGCAGACCGAATGGAGTTACACCGACGTCCTGTGGATACTCCTCGCCACGCTCCTGCTCACGCCCCTGCAGGCCGCGGGTGAGGAATACGGGTTCCGTGGGCTCATCTTCCGCGTCGCCAGTGGCTGGACGCGCGGAGCGCGGACGGGCCTCGCCGCCGGTGTGCTTGTTTCCAGCGTTGCCTTCGCGGTCGTCCACCTGTCGACCGACATCTGGCTGAACCTCTGGTACCTGATCTTCGGCATCGGGCTCACGCTCATCACCTGGCGCAGCGGGGGTATCGAGATCGCAGTGGTGCTACACGCGGGGTACAACACCCTGTCCTTCGTGTTCGATGCTGCGCTGCGCACCGATATCGCCAACGTCGTCACGGATCGCGCAGCGGGCGCCGCGACGATCGGTGTCCTCGTTCCCAGCGCAGTTGTCGTCATCACCGCCTTGGTGGTCTGGCTGCGCACCCGGCGCAGCGGCCCTCTGCGAACACCGCACTCGGCGGCCGTTCGACCCGCGTCCGCGCTCTCGAGGGCCGCAGCTCGCGGATAGCCAACGATGGCACCCGTGACGTTCTCGTGGAAGGGTCTCGACCCTGATCAACAGCGCACGCCGTACCCCGTCCAGGTTTCCGAGTTGCGAGAGACACGGAAACCGAAGATCGGGGTACGGCGTGCGCTGCTGAGCGGGTACTGACCCGCAGGTGAGCGGTTCGCTGCGGCGTTCACCGCGAGGGACAGGCCGGTGGAATGCCACGGAGTCGGTCCTACGGAGGGCTCGGCCAGCGCAGCTGAGCAGGGCCGTACGTGGCAGGGCCCCTTGCCGGCAAGGGGCCCTGCCACGTAGCTCAGTCGAGTAGTTCGGTCACGGTGCCGGCGGCCACGGTACGGCCGCCCTCCCGGACGGCGAAGCCGAGCCCGACATCCATCGCGATCGGCCTGCCAAGCTCCACCGACAGGTCGACGGTGTCACCCGGCAGGACCATCGTCAGATCACCGAGGTCTACCGACCCGACCACATCGGTGGTGCGGAAGTAGAACTGCGGCCGGTAGTTGGCGAGAAACGGTGTGTGGCGCCCGCCCTCGGCGGTGGTCAGCGCATAGAGCCTGGCCCGGAACCGCTGGTGCGGCGTGACGCTGCCCGGCAGCGCCACCACCTGACCCCGCTGCACCTGGTCACGCTTGACCCCGCGCAGCAGCACGGCGGCGTTGTCCCCGGCCTCAGCGGTCGCCAGGGACTTGCCGAACGTCTCCAGCCCAGTGGCCACAGTGGACAGCGTTGGGCTGAGACCGACCACCTCGACCGGGTCGCCGACACGGAGCACGCCCCGCTCGACAGCGCCGGTCACCACCGTCCCCCGGCCGGAGATCGTTATCACGTTCTCGATCGGCATGAGGAACGGCTCGCCGAGCTCGCGGGGTGGCACCGGGACGTACCGGTCGACCGCGTCGAGCAGCTCCATGACGGAGGAAACCCAGCGTGGGTCGCCCTCCAGGGCCCGCAGCGCCGACACCCGTACGACCGGAACCTCGTCTCCGGGGAACCCGTACTCGGACACCAACTCCCGCATCTCGAGTTCAACCAGGTCGAGAAGTTCCGGGTCTTCGACGGCGTCGGCCTTGTTCATCGCCACCACCAGGTAGGGCACGCCGACCCGCCGAGCGAGCAGCACGTGCTCGCGGGTCTGCGGCATCGCCCCGTCAAGCGCGGAGACAACCAGGATCGCGCCATCGACCTGCGCCACCCCGGTGATCATGTTCTTGACAAAGTCGGCGTGGCCGGGCATGTCCACATGGGCGTAGTGCCGGGTCTCGGTCTCGTACTCGACGTGGGCGATGTTGATGGTGATGCCGCGCGCCGCTTCCTCCGGCGCCCGGTCGATGCCGTCGAAGGACACGAACCGGTTGACGGCGGGGTCGCGGTCGGCGAGGACCTTGGTGATGGCGGCCGTCAGGGTCGTCTTGCCGTGGTCGACGTGACCCATCGTGCCGATGTTGAGGTGTGGCTTCGCGCGCACGAATTGGCTCTTGGCCATGATGAGCTCCACACTGGAGACGAATTGGCGGACGACGAACGCGGGCGGATGCCACTCCGCGAGAAACCGCGCCAGAACCGCATGTCACGGCGCGCTCACCAGCGCGCCGGACCACCGGGCCACCCTCCTCCGTGGTTCTGCCGGAGCGGGAGGAGGGTCAGCCTCGGGTGTCAGCCAGCCATGCGCACACGTCAGCGGCAGCCGGCAGGTGAAAACCTGCGGGCCGCACGGAGCCGACGGTGCCGAACATGGCGATCACGCTAGCTCTGAACCTCGGGAGGGGCGACTGATATTCCCGGCCCTTCTCTGCCAGTCATCGGCGTCGAAGCCGCAATCGAGATCTTCGAGTGCGGCTGCCCCCGATGATTGGTGCGACGCGACGCCGTCCGGTCGAACGTTCCTGATTGTCGGCGCGTTGGGAGAGGTCTCACATGGCGGTGAGGGCGGTGACCGGGTGCAGGGCGTGGGTGGGGCTCGGCCGAACGTCGCCGACCGTGGTCGATCCCCGGGAGGCGTGGACAGCCGTACCCGGCGATGAGAAATGAATGCTGCCGGCCCTGGCGGCGCCCGCACCGGCAGGTCGTACGACACCTCGGAAAGCACCGACCGCGGCAAGGAAGGCACCTCTTGACGCCTGCGGTAGGGGGATCTGTTATCAGACGCACAACGGTGCCCGGGCCGCCGTCCGCGCCCACTAGTACGTCCCGTCCGACTGCTCGCGCAGCTTGCCGAGGGCCCGAGCCAGCAACCGGGACACGTGCATCTGGGGCACGCCTATCTGCTCGGCGATCTGCGACTGGGTCAGGTTGCCGTAGAAGCGCAGCGTGAGGATCCGCTGCTCGCGTTCGGTGAGCGTGGCCAGCACCGTGCCCAGAGCGACCCGCAGGTCGGACAGCTCGAACTTGCCATCCTCACCGCCGAGCAGGTCATCCAGTTCGGCGGCCCGGTCGCCGTCGCCGGTCGGCGTGAACAGCGACACCGCGTTGTACGCGCGGGCACCCTCCAGGCCTTCCAGGACCTCGTCCTCGGTGAGCTTGAGGTGGGCGGCGATGTCGGCAACCGTCGGCGGGCGGCCCAGGACCCGCAGCAGTGAACTGTTGGCGTCGAGGATGGTCAGCCTCAACTCTTGAAGACGGCAGGGCGCCTGGACGTCCCAGGTGCGGTCGCGGTAGTGCCGCTTGGGCTCCCCTGCGAGGGGCAGGTCGGTGGGCGGGCGCGGGTCGAGTTTCTGGGCGGCGCACGGTCTGGTCCGCTGCTCGCTGATCGTGTGCGCGGTCATTGATGATCCTCCCTGCACCCTCATCGCGGAGAAGAAACGTGGGGCTTCGTAGCACGCCTGACGAGCGCGAAGTCGGCAGGTGTCGGAGGACGGAACTTGCCGCCATCCGCGACGAACTCATGACCATGCCTTTTTAAATGGTCCGCAAACAGCGGGCACACCGGAACGACGGTGACACTCGTGCGAATGCTGTCCGCGAGCACCTCGCGGACCAGCAGCCCGGCCAGGCCCCGTCCACCGAACTGTCGGTCCACTTCGGTGTGGAATACGATTCGCTCACCATCCACCTTGGCGGAGTCGACGAAGTCCACACGCCCGACGGGTGATCCCTCAGTGAGGCTGATGGTGTAGGTGCCGATCGGGCGATTTTTGTTGAGTTCTACCGTTACGAGCGCCCCGGTGTTGTCATGGATTTCCCTAATCATTCGATGTCCTTTCGAGATGCTGATTGCGTCCGTGTCAGCTGCAATCCGGCCATGATTAGCCGCCACGGCGTGCCGCCTCGTTACCGCAGCGCTGGCCGTGAGGTCTCCACTGCTCAGTTTCTTCCTGGTCGAAGAATCATCTACCGGAGACCTCGCCGTCTCTCGATCACCGACTCGCCACGTTGATACAAGTCCGGTCGGCGACCCAGCCGCACTCGTGAAACACGACTCGGCACGAACACCGCTGCGGCTGAGGTTCCGCCTGGCAACGTCGATGACAGCGCTGACAGACATGGCGGTTCCTTTCGCGTCGACGGTCCGAAGCGGGGGGCGACCTCGCGGGTCAGGGCCGTTCCCGGACGGACGAGGTCTGGCGCTGGTCCGGTCGTTGCCGGTTATGGCATGTCTTCAGGCTGGCATCGGCGGCGACGCCTTCGCGTCGGTGGAAGCCCCTGATGTCGTCGCCGGTCGCCACCGTGCAGAGAGGTGGATGGCCGTTGCCAGGGCGTGCCAGACCAGCAAAAGGGCCGGTGTGCGGGCAGGCCCGGCATGCGGCGACCGAATCGCCCACCCGTCCACGGTTTAGAACGGGGGTTGGCGGACGGGGTTCGCGTCGGTGACAATTACCTAATTTTTACAGTGCCGACAGATTCGAGTGGGAATGAAACTGGCGAATCTTCTAGGCCGGCACGCGGAGCGCGAAACGGTCAAGCAACTGCTCGCCCGGGCGCAGGCGGGGCGCAGCGGGGCGCTCGTGGTGCGCGGAGAAGCGGGCATCGGGAAGACGGCGCTGGTGGAGTATGCCCGCGACGTCGCGGCTCCTTTGGGGTTCCGGGCGGAGATTCTGGCCGGAGCGGAGTCTGAGACGCAGTTCGCATTCGCCGGTTTGCACCAGCTGTGCGGGCCGTTGCTGGACCGCGCGGGTGCGCTACCCGAGCCGCAGCAGGCTGCCCTGGGCGTGGCGTTCGGGCAGCGAGCCGGTGCCGCGCCAGACCGGTTCTTGGTCGGGCTGGCGACCCTTAACCTGCTGGCCGAGGTCGCCGAGGAGGGGCCACTGTTGTGCCTCGTCGACGATGCGCAGTGGCTCGATCAGCCATCCGCCCAGGTGCTGGCGTTTGTGGCACGTCGGGTGGCGGCCGAGCAGTTGGCGCTGGTGTTCGCACTGCGCGACCACGACGGAGGCGACGTTCGCCCGTTCTCCGGGCTGCCCGAGCTGCGCCTGGATGGGCTCGGCGAGACCGACGCGCAGGCGCTGCTGGCTGCCGCGGTCCCCACACCGCTGGACGACGGGGTCCGCGACCGGATCATCGCCGAGTCGCGCGGCAACCCCTTGGCGCTGCTGGAACTTCCCCGAAGCACGCCGCCGACGCAGCTGGCCGGCGGGTTCGAGCTGCCGGACGCGTTGAGCGTTCCTCACCGCATCGAGGAGAGCTTCCAGCGCCGTTCAGGTAGCCTGCCCGTCGAGACGCAACTGCTCCTGTTGGTCGCGGCCGCCGAGCCGACTGGCGAAGCGGCGCTGCTGTGGCGCGCGGCCGCACACCTGGGGATTGCCCGCGAAGAGGCCGCACCCGCCGAAGCCGCCGGACTGCTGGAGATCGACACCCGGGTGCGGTTTCGCCATCCGCTGGTGCGCTCGGCGGTGTACCGGGCCGCCACACCACCCGATCACCGCCGCGCACACCGCGCGCTGGCCGCTGCCACCGACCCGCAGCTCGACCCCGACCGGCGCGCCTGGCACCGTGCGCAGGCCGTGCTCGGCACCGACGAGGAAGCCGCCGCAGAACTTGAGCAATTGGCCGACCGGGCGCGAGCCCGCGGCGGGTGGGCTGCCGCAGCGGCGTTCCTGCAGCAAGCCGCCGAGCTGACTCCCGAGCCGGCCGACCGTACGAGACGGGCGCTGGTAGCCGCGCACGCCAAGCACGAGGCCGGTGCGCCCGAGAGCTCCCTGAGGCTGTTGACGATCGCGGCCGCCGGGCCGCTGGACGCGTTGCAAGCAGCCCGCCTGAAGTTACTGCGTGCCCAGGTCACGTTCCACACCACGCGCGGTAGCGAGGTGCCGGAAATGCTGCTGGACGCAGCCAGGACCCTCACCCCGCTCGATGCGGCCCTGGCCCGTGAGACCTACCTGCACGCGCTCGACGCGGCGCTCGTGGCCGGTGACTCCGACCGCGGCGTCCTGGAGGTCGCCGAGGCCGCTCGGGCCGCACCTGCACCGCCAGGGTCGCCGCAGCCGTCGGACCTGTTGCTTGATGGCCTCACGAAGACCTTGACGGGTGGATATGCGGCGGGAGCGCCTAGGCTGCGGCACGCCCTGGAGGCGTTTCGCAACAGCCCGCTCACGGACCCCGAGCAAGACCGCCAGAGCGACCGCTGGCTGCGGCTGGCCGGCCGCAACGCGGTGGCAATCCTCGACGACGAGCTGCTCTACCTACTGGCCAGCCGTAACGTCCAGTTGACTCGTGAGGCCGGTGCGCTGACGAAGCTCCCGGACTCGCTGCGCTTCCTGTCCATCACGTTGGTCCTGATGGGCGAACTCGCCCGAGCCGGCGAGCTCGCCACCGAGGCGACGACCATCACGCAGGCCACCGGCGGCGTACAGCTGCGGCACGCTCACATCATCCTGAGTGCCTGGCGTGGCGACCAGGCGGAGACCACGGCGCTCAACGCCCTCACCGCCCAGGACCCCGCCTTCTCCGACGAGAGTACGGAGGCCTCCTTCGCTCAGTACGCGATGGCGGTGCTCCACAACGGGCTGGGCAACTATCCGGCCGCGCAGGACGCTGCGGCACGGGCGTTCAATTCCCCAGAGCTGGCGCTCAGCAACCTCGTCCACTTCGAGCTCATCGAGTCAGCTGCCCGCGCCGGTCGACCAGAACGAGCGGTCGAGGCGATGAAACAGCTCTGCTCCCGGGCTCGTGCCAGCGGGACGCCGTGGGCGCTGGGAATGGCGGCGCGCTCAGAGGCGCTCACGAGCACCGGATCGGCAGCCGGGGATCAGTACCGCGAGGCGATCGCGCAGCTCAAGCACAGCCGAATGGGCGGTTACCTCGCTCGTACCCATCTCGTCTACGGCGAGTGGCTGCGCCGCGAGGGCCGCCGTCGGGAGGCCCGCGAACAACTTCGCACCGCCCACGAGCTGCTGTCCGATATGGGTGCGGAGGCGTTCGCGGAGCGTGCCGCCCGCGAACTACGCGCCACCGGTGAACACCCACGAAAACGCGCCGCCCAGCCGACCGACGCGCTCACCGCCCATGAGCTGCACATCGCCCGGTTGGTCGCCACCGGAGCGACCTCCCGGGAGGTCGGCGCACAGCTGTTCCTGAGCCCGCGCACGATCGAAGCCCACCTGCGCAGCATCTTCCGCAAGCTGGGCATCACCTCCCGCAGGCAGCTCAAAGAACTTGCACCTGCTGATTGGGCAGGCCGCGGGTAGCACCGGCCGGCGGTGGGTCAGCGCCCGACGTGCTGCCATGAATCACGTCCTGGCAGCTGTCGCGGCAACGTCCGCCCCAGGCCGGGCCCTCTACGGCGATCGACGGTGCCATCACGGTCAGTGTCTCCTCGCTGACATCTCGCCATTGTCGCCCGTCCGCAACCGGGGACGGGTCGACGGCGCCGGACCGGGACCGGGCGGCGAGAAATGCGCCGCACCGACGCCATCACGTCCGGGCCCTGACCCGCTAGTGTGTGGAAACAGCGTTTCCATTCATGCCATCACAGGGCAGGGGGACCAGCGTGCATCGCAGCCAGGAAGACACCGCCGCCGCGCCGGAGGCCGGCGAGCAGACCACCACGTTCGGCCCACTCCAGCTCTCACCGGGCACGACCCGGACCAACATCAGCGGGTTCTACTGGCTGGCGCTGACGTCGATCATGACGTTCACGTTCATTCCGGCCGCGCAGACGGCACTACTCACCTCCGTCCTGGGTGTGCCCAAGGGGGAGCAGGGTTCGATCGTGGGCACCGCTGGGCTGATCAGCGAAATCGTCCTGATCGCGGCGGTCGGCCTGGCCGGTGCCTGGTCCGACCGCCTCGGACGGCGCCCGATCGTGGTCGGCGGCTACATCCTGCTCGGCCTCGGCGTCGGCATGGCACCGTTCCTCGGCTCGGTCCTGCCCTACTACCTGGCCCGGGGCGTCGCGGCCGTCGGCGTGGCGATGGTCACCGTGATGCTCACGGCCGTGGTCGCCGACTATGTCCGGGACAGCACCCGCGGCAGAGCCAACGGCATTCTCGGTTTCTGCAACGGTCTCGGTGCGCTCGTCACGTTCTTCGTGCTGATCAAACTGCCCGACATCTTCGAGGGCATCGGGATGGACGCGATCGCCGCGCTGCGGGCGACCTACCTCATCGTCGGCGGGCTGGCCCTGTTCACCGCGATCCTGATGCGGCTCACCCTCCGGGGCGGGCTGGCGACAACGCACTCCGAGCACATCCCGATCCCCAGGCTGCTGCGCGAGGGCGTAGCCGAAATCCGGCGCCCCGGCGTCTCCTTCGCCTACCTCAGCGCCTTCGTCGCCCGAGCTGACCTGGCGCTCGTCGGCGCCTACCTCACCCTCTGGGCACAGCAGTACGGCACCCAGCACCTCGGGCTCAGCGAGGCCGAGGCGCTGGCCAAGGCAGGTCTGTTGCTGGGAGTGGCCAACGGCATCGCGCTGATCGGGGCACCCGCCATCGGCATCATCGCCGACCGGCTGTCCCGCACCGACGCGGTGCTGATCTCCCTGGGGACCGCCGCCCTCGGCTACACCGCCACGATCTTCGTCGGGGACCCGTTCAGCCCGCTCGGCTACGCCGTCGCCGCGCTGATCGGGCTCGGCCAGGTGAGCGCCGTCATCTCCAGTCAGGTGCTGATCGCCGAACAGGCTCCCAGCCGTACCCGGGGCTCGGTCATCGGAACGTTCGCGCTCAGCGGTGGCATCGGCATCATGATCGCGTTCGCCGCCGGTGGCACCCTGTACGACAACTGGCGCCCCGCCGGCCCGTTCGTCCTGTTCGGCATCCTGGCCGGGCTGGCCTGCCTGTACGGCCTGGCCGTCCGATCGAGGATCCCCAACCACCCGGTGGACTGAAAGTCCCCCACTATGCGACTGGAGGGCCGGAGGTGGGTGTGCCAACCACGATCGTTGTGGGCGCCGGGCCGGGTGGCCTGGCCTGTGCCATCGCCGCCGCCGACGCGGGCGGCACCGTGCTGCTGTTGGAGAAGGCGCCGGACGTTGGGGGTGCCCTGCCCTACTCGGGCGGGCACCTGTCCGCCGGCGGCTTCTCGCTGCAGCATGAGCGGGGCATCAGCGACGACCCCGAGCGGCACTTCGACGACGTCTGGCGGATCAGCCGGGGCGCCGCGCGGGCCGACCTGACCCGGCTGACGCTGCGCGAACAGCCGGCGGTGCTGGAGTGGCTGCTCGCCGCCGGGCTCACCGTCGATCCGGGTACGCCCCGCATCGTGTACGGGCACGAGCCATACCGCACGCCGCGGACCGTCCACGCCACCACCGTCCCCGGCGGTCCGGCCATTCTGGCCGTGCTGCGCCCGATGCTCGACGCGCATCGGGCCGCCGGCCGCATCGATCTGCGCTGCGAGGTGCGCGTCACCGAGTTGCTGACCGAGGGCGGCGCGGTGGTCGGGGTGGCCACCGCCGACGGCGCGCGGTGGCGGGCACCCGCCGTCGTGCTCGCCACCGGCGGATTCGGGTACGCGCCGGAGTTGTTCGCTGAGCTGGAGGGCGCGCCGCTGACCACCTCGGCGGCGCCCACCTCGACCGGCGACGGCCTGCTCATGGGCCGGTCGGTCGGCGCCGGCCTGCAGGGCCTGGGCCGCTACATCCCCACCTTCGGCGGGCTGCCCCCGGTCGACGGCGACCTTCGGGTCGACTGGGCGCACCGGCCGCACCTGGTGGCGCCGGAGCGGCCGCCCTGGGAGATCTATGTCGACCGCGCCGGAAGTCGCTGGATCGCCGAGGATGAGCCCAGCATCGACCACAAGGAGCGGGTGCTGACCACGGTCGACCGGATGACCTTCTGGACGGTCTTCGACGCCCACGCCCTGCGCGAGTCGCACCCGATGGTGCACGGCTGGAGCGCGGCCGAGCTGGACGCCCAGTGCGGCCGGCGCCGCGGCGTGCACCGGGCGTCCGGGCTGGCGGAGCTCGCCGGGCTGGCCGGCATCGACCCGGCGGGGCTGTCGGCCACGGTGGCCCGCTACAACGGTTTCGTCGCCGACGGCCGGGATGCCGACTTCGGCCGGACGTACCTGCCGGCGCCGATCGTCGAGCCGCCGTTCTACGCGCTGGAGAACCATCCGGTCACCCTGATCACGTTCGCCGGCCTGGACGTGGACGAGCTGCTGCGGGTCCGCCGTGCGGACGGCACGACGATCCCCGGCCTGTACGCCGTCGGCGAGGTGATCGGCTCCGCCGCCGTCAATGGCAACGCGTTCTGCTCCGGCATGTGCCTGACGCCGGCCATGGCCTTCGGTCGGCTGGTCGGGCGTCGGCTCGCGGGGACCGCCGGCTGAGCCGGTATTGGCCGGACAGTCCAGAGCGGACAGAGGTTCCGGGCCGAGTCAGTGCGCGAAGGCGAAGCCCTCCGCGCGCAGCTTGCCGGAGCTGATCGGCACGAACGGGGTCCTGATCTCACCCCGGTAGGTCAGCGCGGGCCAGCCCTCGGCGGCGCAGAGTTCGTCGAGGACGGCCTGGTTGGTCTGCGGCACGACCGCGTCCGGTACCGCGTTGAACACGCCCGTGAGGTCGCGGGTCACCACGAAGTCGAGCGCGGCGGCGGCGTCGCGATAGTCGATGCGGTAGTGCAGGGCCTCGGCCGAGAACGGCACGCTGCCGCCGAGCATCTCGTGGGCCAGCTTCACCCGGGTCGGATAGTCGAGGTCGCGCGGATGCCCGTACACGTCGGGGATCCGCAGCGTGGCGCCGCGTGGGGCGGCCAGCACGGCGGCCTCGGCGGCGATGAAGTTGCGGGGGGAGGCGTCCGGGTCGTCGGTGACCGGGGTGGCCTCGTCGACCAGCGCGCCATGGCCGGCACCGTAGACCGACACCGAACTGGTGAAGACCACCCGGGGATGCACGGCGGCGGCGGTGCGCGCGGACGCGGTGAGCGTGTCGGCGTACTCGGCGATGCGCTGGTCGGCGTCGAAGGCTCGGGCGATGCGCGGGCTCACGGTGAGCACGACCGCGTCGGCGCCCCGGGTGGCCTGCTCGACGGCCGCGCGGTCGCTGCCGCGGAGGACCGCCACCTCGGTGCAGACGGGCGTCAGCTCGGGCACCCGCTCGGGGGAGGTGGTGGTGCCGACCACGTGGTGGCCGGCTGAGACCCAGCGACGGGCCAGCTCCATGCCGACGTTGCCGCATCCGATGATCACGTAACGCACCTGAACCTCCCTAAGGGAAACGCTGTTTCCCACTCTGCCCGATCTCCGGCCCCCTGCCAAGACCGAGGCCTGCCGGCGACGCTGCGGCGTCGGTGGAGTCGATCAGATCGGCCGGCGCAAATCGCCTGTCGGGCTATTGACAGGAGGGCGCCACGGCTGCCTTTATGGGACCTATCCAATTTTGGAAACCGCCGTTTCCGTCAGCGAAACGGCGGCCAGGGGTGCACCGTTCCCCACAGGAAGGAGAGCGGGACCGCAATGGGATTGCTCAGAACTACGGCTACAGCGGTGGGCGTGGCGGCGTTGGTCGCCGCCGCTACCGCGGTCTGCGTGTCCCCCGCGCAGGCGTACGGCCCCACCCCGGGCAACCTGGGATGCCGGCTGTACTTCAACGACGCCGGTACCGGCAGCTCGCCGACGAACTGGGCCGACTCGTTCGGGCTCACTCAGACGCCGGCGACGCCGAGCCCGGGGCAGACCGTGACGGTGACCTTCACCGCGGCGACCGGTCCGAGCAACGGCCCGGTCGCGATCAACCCCGGTGACGTGCCGATCCTGGTGGAGGCGGTGCTGGGTGGCTCGCAGAGCGGCCCGGTCACGCTCACCCAGCCCAACTACCCGGCCGGTCCGATCCCCGGCAATGCCCCCACCGGCCCGATCACCGCCACCGGCACCTACGTGGCGGGAGCGACGGGAGCCGCAACGCTCACCGTCAACCGGGTGATCCTCAACAACCCGATCGCCAAGACGTACTGCTCGGCGGCGGGCGACCGGGACCACAAGGCAGCGCCGGTCCCGACACCCATCGTGGAGAGCTTCACCGTCTTCGGTGGCACGGTCTCGGTCACCTCGGTGACCGGCCAGACCGTGACCGGGTCCGCCCGGGCCGGCAACGTCATCAACTACGCGGTGACCGGTCTCGCGCCGTCCACCACCCTGACCGCGACGCTGCGCGCGGCCAACGGCACCGGAACGCCCGAGGGCACGGGAACGGGCACGACCGACGCCACCGGCGCCGGCACCGGCACGCTCACGGTGCCCAGCGGCGCCACCACGGGAGCACGTACCCTGGCGGTCTCGGACGGGACCAACACGGTCTCCGTCCCGATCACGATCCTCGGCTCGCCGAGCATCGCGATCACCCCCGGCGGTGGCGGCTCCGGCACCGTGGTGACGGTCACCGGCACCAACTGGAACCCGGGCGGCACCGTCACGATCGGCGGTTACAAGGCGCTCACCGGCGCCCCGCCGCCGCCCGCGACGAGCGACCCGGCAACGACGGCCACAGCCGGCGCCACCGGCGGGATCAACGCCACCTTCACCGTCACGGACAGCACCACCGCGTACATCGGCGCGCAGTCCGGCGCCCTGTTCGCAATCTCCGCCTGGACGGGGTCGGCTGACTCGTGCACCGCCAAGTCCGGCTCGGCCACGACCGGCAACTGCACCCTTTCGTACAACCTGTCGCAGACCGTGACCGCCGGAAACCTGTCGATGGCTCGCGCCGCCGGCAGCGGCAACATCGCGTTCTCCGGCGTCACCGTCGGCGGCAGCGTACAGACGACGACGGGCAACCTGTCGACCGTCACGGTGACCGACTACCGGGGCAGCACCTTCGGGTGGAGCCTCGTCGGCACGGTCACCGACTTCACCGGCACCCCGGGCGGAACCATCGCCAAGAGCAACCTGTCCTGGACGCCGGCCTGCGTCGGCACCGCCGGCGCGACAAACGCGGTCACCGCGGTGGCCGGCACCCCGGGCACGGTCGACGCGGCGACGCTCTGCTCTGCGCCGACCAGCGCCACCGGTACGGGCGGCAGCTTCGACGCCTCGGCCGGGCTGTCCCTCTCCGTGCCGGCGAACCAACTCGCCGGTGCCTACGCCGCGACCCTCACGCTCACCCTGAGCTGAGGACCGCCTTGAGGTGTGGGGCGGTCGGCTGAGCCGGCCGCCCCACACCGACCAGTCGAAGGGTGGAACCGCGTGCGTCACCCCCTCTGGCCACGTCGCCGCCGCACCGGTGCGGTGGCCTTCGCCGCCGCTGTCGCCGTTGCCGCGCTGACCATCGTCCCGGTCGGGCCGGCCGCCGCGGCGGACAACGGCGAGTGGGCCGTCGTGCCCACCCCGCCGGCCAACGCCGGGCCCACCCCCCGGCTCTACTTCTTCCTCGAGTCACCCGCCGGCCGGACCCTCACCGACTCGGTACGCGTGATCAACCGCACCGACACCGAGCGCACCTTCACCGTGTACGGCGCGGACGCCTACAACACCGCGCGCGACGGCGGGTTCGCGCTGCGCCGGGTCGACGAGAAGCAGTCGGACATCGGGGTGTGGACGGCGGTCGGCGCCGGCACGGTGGCGATCCCGCCGAAGGCGCAGGCCGACATCCCGTTCTCCATCACCATTCCGACGAACGCCAGCCCTGGCGACCACGTCGGTGGCGTCGTCGCGATGGAGGCCGTCCCGGGCGGACGGAGCGAGCGCGACGGCGTGGTCATCGCGGTGCAGCGGGCCGTCGGCGCCCGCATCTACCTGCGGGTCGCAGGGCCTGAGGTGCCCGGCCTCAACGTCGCCGACCTGGACCTGACGCACCCGACGCCGTGGCTGCCCACGCCGGTCGACGGTGCCCTGGAATACACCCTCGCCAACACCGGTAACCTGCACCTCGCCCCCACCCTCACGGTCACCGCCTCCGGCATGTTCGGGCATCAGATCCGTCAACGTGGCGCCACTCCCCAACTCGACCTGGTGCCGGGCACCGAGGCGCGGATGCGTGCCCAGTTCACCGGGCTCTGGCCGGTCGACGTGGTCACCGCCACCGTGACGGCGAAGGCCGACGGCGGCGTGCTGGCGGTGCGGACCACCCGTACCGTGGTGGTCTCCTGGACCGGCCTCGCCGCACTCGCCGCGTTGGTCGCCGCCGGCGTCATGGCCTGGCGCAGACGCCGCCGCGCCCAGGTGGCCCGCCCCCGGGGCGTCCGGCCCGTCCGCGCGCCTGCGGAGGTCGGATGACGAGGATCGCGCGCACCCTGACCGCCGTCGCCTGCGCGCTGGCCTGCGGGCTGGCACTGCCCACCGGCCCGGCGTGGGCCGCCGAGGGACTCACCCTCGCCGCCCCGGCAGCGGCACCGGGTGACCCGCTCGGGGTGACCGGCACCGGCTGGCCCGGCGGCGCGCTGGTCCAGCTCGTCACCTGCGGACAGCTTGCCATCGCCGGCTCGGCCTCCTGCGACACGCGGGCCGCCCTGGCCGTTCCGGTGCGCCCGGACGGCACCTTCGCGGTGCAGTACGTGCTCGGCACCCCGCCGGTGCCCTGCCCGTGCGTCGTGCACGCCACGCTGGTCGGCGGAGCAGCGCGTGGCCAGGTCGACGCCCCGCTGGAACTCACCGGGCACGCCATGGGGGACACCCCCACGGTCTCTGCGGCCCCGGTCCGCCTCGACGTGGTCGAGGCGGGAATCGTCGGCCGGCCTGGCTGGCGGAGCCTGTTCGGCGCGGCGGCGACCCGGACCCTCGTCTACACCGTGCACAACCCCGGGCCGCAACCGCTGCCCAACCCGCCCCTCAACGTCCGGGTCGGCCGGGACGGCAGTGGCGACCGGGTCAGCACGCCCGGCGCCGACGCCATCCGGCCGGGCGAGACGCGCACCTACCGGGTGCCCGTCACTACCCCGTTCGCCGCGTTCGGCCGGTACACCGTGCAGGCCGACCTGGGCGGGTTCGGCCCGGCCGAGGTGACGCTCCGGACGTACCCGTGGGGCCTGTTCGTGGTGCACCTGCTCGGCGGGGTGCTGATCGTCGTGGGCGTCGCCCGCCGCATCAAGAACCACCGCAACCGCCCGCCGCTGCCCGCGATGGCCGCCGCCCCGGCCGGCACGCTGCTGCCGTCCGTCGTGCGGGTCGGCTCGCTCGGTGCGTACCTCGTCTTCGACGACGCTCCCGGTGCCGGTCAGCTGCGTCGGCGGGCCGGTGCCCACCTGAGCGTCGCCGCGCTGCGGGACCTGCTCGGCGACGCCGGGCTGCCGAACGGATCCGGCGCCGATCCGGCCGCGGGCGCCGCGATCGTCGACCTCGCCGCCCTCGACGCGGTGCTCGCAGCCCGCCCAGGCGCGGACACGCGGGCCGGAGCCGGCGGCGGCAACCAGTCCGCCGCCGCCGTGATCGATCTGGCCGCGCTCGACACCTACCTCGGGAGCCCTCGATGAGCCGCGATCCTGGCAGCCACGCCGACGGCGGGGACCGGACTTTGACGGTACGGGCGGCCGTCGCCGCCGTCGCCGCGCTGCTCGCCTTCGTCAGCTGCGGCGCGGTGCTGCCCGGCGCGGGCGGCGCGGACGGCACCGGCGTCGGGCCCGGCGTCACCGCCGACGAGGTCACCGTCGTCTTCGTCGGCACCGACCTCACCAAGACGGCGAACCTGACCGGGTTCAACACCGCCTCGGCCGGCGACCCGGCGCGCCAGATGCGGGCGCTGGAGAGCCACGTCAACGCCAACGGCGGCATCGCCGGCCGACGGATGCGGGCGGTCTTCCGCAACTTCGAGGCGAGCGACGACTCACCGGCCACCGAGGAGAAGCTCTGCAACCAGATCACCCAGGACGACCGGGCGTTCGCGGTCGTGCTCACCGGTCAGTTGCAGGCCAACGCCCGCCCCTGCTACGCCCAGCGGCGCACCCTGGTGCTGGACGCCACCCTGATCACCATCGACCAGGCGACGAACGAGCGGCTCGCTCCGTACCTGTTCGCCCCGGCCTACCCCCTGTACGACGACTTCGTGCGCGCATACCTGCCGGCGCTGGCCGCACAGGGCTTCTTCGACGGGGCCCGGCAGGCGGGCATCGTCGCGGTGGACGCACCGGCCAACCGGGCGATGTACGAGCAGCACGTGGTGCCGTACCTGAAGCAGCGGGGAATCACCCCGACCTCGGCCTGGATCGACACCACCGACCTGGGCACCCTCAACACGGGGCTCAACCAGGCTGCCGTCGACCTGCGGGCCAAGCGCGTCGACCGGGTCTTCTTCCTCGGCGGAACCCGGCTGGCCTCCTTCTTCCTCACCTCGGCCGCCGCGCAGGACTTCACCGCCCGGTACGGCATCTCCAGCTACGACAATCCCAGCTTCCTGATCGGCAACCCGGGCATCATTCCGCGCGAGGCGCTGACCGGGGCGGTGGGCATCGGCTTCAATCCCAGCCAGGACGTCGCCGACCGGGAGTACGCCTTCCCCGCCACCGACGCCGAACGCACCTGCCTGGGCATCTTCGCCGCGGGAGGTGAGTCGTTCGGCACCCGCGAGAACGCGCGCGTGGCCTTCCCGTACTGCGACGCGGCCCTGCTGCTGCAGGCCGGCGCGAAGGACCTCGGCGCGGACCTCAACGCGCACCGGTGGCTGGCGGCCGTGGGCAGGCTCGACACGAGTTTCCAGCCGGCGACCGGATTCTCCGGGCGGCTCGGTCCGGGCCGGTTCGCCGCCTCGAACGGCTACCGGGCGTTCGGCTACGACAGCGGCTGCGCCTGCTTCACCTACCGCGGGGAGGACGTGTCCTTTGCGACCCGATGACAGCATCCCGCCGGGCATCGCCCGCGACGGTGCGGGGGCATGGCGTTCCCGGAGCGCGGGCTGGGCCGCGGGCACGGCCGGCGGCCTGCTGACCGGGGTGCCCCTGCTCGGCGCCGCGGGACTCGCCCGGGGCCTCGGTGTCGACCTGACCAGCGTGCTGGCCGCGGTGATCGCCGCCGCGGTGGTTGGCGCGGCCGCGACCGTCGCGGTCGTGCAGCGGGTGCCGCACCGCCATCCGGTACGGGCCGCGCTGCTCGCCGGCGCCGGGTTGGGCGCCGCGCTGCTGCTGGTGCTCAACGTCGCCGCACCGATGCCGGGACTGTTCGCGCTCACCGCGCTGGGGCTGCCCTGGGCCGTCCTGGTGGTGGCTGGCCGCGCGGTCGCCGCCGCGACGGCGACCCTGCGGTACTGGCACGTGGGGCTGCTGAACGGGCTCGGCCTGGCCGCGCTGCTCGTTGGCGGCACCGGCGGCGGGTCCGGTTACCACTGGGCGGCAGCCGGCGTCCTCGCGGCGCTCGGCGCGCTGGCCGGGGTGACCGCCGCGGACCTGCCGGGCGATGCCGGGTGGCCACCGGCGCTGCGCACCCTGTTCGACAACGCCACCCGTCCACCCACCGCGCGTGTCGCCGTGCTGGCCCAGGCCGGCCTCGGCCTGGTCGTGCCCGGCGCACTGATCTTCGCCGTCGACGTGCTGCGCGCCGAGTTCGGCCTCGGTCCGCGCGGCGCCGTCGGTGTGGTCGGCGACGCGCTGCTCGCTGGGGCCGCGCTCGCGGTGCTGCTGCGGGGCGAGCGGGCGAGACGCCTGGCCGTCGCCGCAGCCCCGGCCGGGCTGCTCGTCGCCGCCGGTGCGGTGCTCGTCGGGGCCACCCCCGCCGCGGTCGGCGTCGTGCTGTTCGCATCGGGCCTGGCCGTGGCCGTCGGTGCGCTTGTCGCACTCGCCATCTCGGGCGAGCGCGTCGCCGCCGAGGTGCTCCACCCGGACGCCCGCCCCGCGTTCGCGGCGGCGGCGTCGGTGCTGTCCCTGGCCGGTGGCCTGGGCGGTGCCGGCCTGCTCGCCCTGCTCGGTACCCGGTACGGTGCCGGTCCGGCGTTGGCGGTGGCCGCGGCGGCGGTGCTGGTCGGCGCAGCCTACGCCCGGCGGCTCCAGCGCACCGCCGCGGCCGACGCCGAGCGGCTGGCCCGGGTGCTCGCCGACGAGGCGGAGGTCGCCCGGCTACGGCGCGGCGGTGCGCGCCCGGCCGCCCTCTCCTGCTCCGGGATCGACGCCGCGTACGGTCCGGTCCAGGTCCTCTATGACGCGGCCATACGCGTCGACGACGGCGAGATGGTGGCGATCTGCGGCCCGAACGGGGTCGGCAAGACCACTCTGCTGCGGGTGCTCTCCGGGCTGCACCGCCCCGCCGCCGGGGTGGTCCGGCTCGGCGGGGTCGACGTGACCGCGCTGAACGCGCCCCGCCGAATCGAGCTCGGGCTCTCCACAGTGGTCGGCCAGGCGGTGTTCGGTTCGCTCACCGTCACCGAGAACCTGCGCATGCACGGCTACGCGCTGGGTCGGCACAGCGACGCGGTGCACCGGGGGGTCGATGCGGCGTTCGCCGTCTTTCCCCGCCTCTACGAGCGGCGGGACCAGGTCGCCGCCACCCTGTCGGGCGGTGAGCGACAGCTGCTCGTGCTCGCCAAGACGCTGATCCAGCGCCCCCGGATGCTGCTGGTCGACGAGCTGTCGCTCGGCCTGGCCCCGGTCGTCGTCGGCGGCCTACTGGAGATGCTGCGCCGGCTCAACGCGCGGGGCACCTCGCTGCTGGTGGTGGAGCAGTCGGTCAATGTGGCGCTGTCGCTGGCCGACCGGATCTATTTCATGGAGAAGGGTGCGATGGTCGCCGAGCACACCGCGAGCGAACTGGCCGGCCAGCCGGACCTGGTCCGGGCCCTGATGCTCGGCGGCCACGCACCGGCTGAGGATGCCGAGCCCGCCCTCCAGGCACCGGACACTGAGCTTGCGCCCCAGGCCGCCCCAGCGGACGGGGCGGTGCTCCGGTGATCGGCGGTTTCGACTTCGGCCCGGACCGCATCGTGCTGGGTCTGTTCACCGGCCTCACGTACGGGCTGTTGGCGGTCGGGCTGGTGCTGGTCTACCGGTCCAGCCGGTTCGTCAACTTCGCACACGGCGCGGTCGGGGTGTTCGGCGCCGCCGTGGTCGGCCGGTTGGTCGGTGACGACGTGCTGTCGTACTGGCTGGCCCTGCCGGTCGGGATGCTCACCGCCGCAGCGGTCTCCGGCGCGATCGAGCTGAGCGTGGTCCGCCGGCTGCGGCACCGGCCCCGGGTGATCGGCATGATCGCCACCCTCGGGCTGTCCCAGTTCGTGCTCGTGCTGGCCCTGCTGGTGAACAGCTCGGGGGCCAGCGGCCCGGCATTCCCGGTGCCGCCCGGCATGCCGTCGTTCACCGTCGGCAACACCCCGGTCGGCCCGGCGTTCACCGCGATGCTGCTGCTCACCCCGGTGCTGCTGGTCGGGCTCGCCATGTTTCTCAAGCGCAGCCGGTTCGGGCTGGCGATCCGGGCCGCCGCCGACGCCCCCGACGCGGCCACCCTCAACGGTGTCACAGCGGCCCGGATGGCAACCCTGGCCTGGTCGATCGCCGGCGCCGTCGCCGCCTTCTCGGCGATCCTCGTGGCACCGACCCAGGGCACCCAGTCGATCGAGTCGCTCGGCCCGGCCCTGCTGGTGCGGGGCCTCGCGGGTGCGGTGATCGCCCGGTTCTCCTCCGTACCGATCGCGTTCGCAGCCTCGCTGGGCATCGGGGTGGGGGAGCAGATCCTGCTCTCCGGTCAATCCAGCGGCGGCCTCGTCGAGCTGGCCCTGGTCGGGGTCATCCTGGTCGCGCTGCTCGCCCAACCGGTCCGCGCGCGCCGCGACGGCGAGGACGGTGGCTGGGGCCGGATCGGCGCACCGCCGTTGCCCGCCGCGTACCAGCGGGTCTGGCTGCTGCGAAACCTGGGCCGGGTCGTCGCCGGGGTGGGGTTCGCCGTCGCCGCCGTGCTGGCCTTCGTGATCAGCAACGAGAGCGCCTCGGTGCTCATCGCGATCATCGGCTTTACCCTGGTCGGCCTCTCGATCGGGCTGGTCACCGGCGTGGCCGGCGAGCTGTCCCTGGGCCAGTTCGCGTTCGCCGGCATTGGCGCCGCGGTGTCGGTGCAGGTCTCCGTGCGGACCGGCAACCTCTTCCTGGGGATCCTCGCCGGCTGCGCGGCGGCGGCGCTGGCCGCAGTCGCGGTCGGGGTGCCAGCGCTGCGCCTGCGCGGGCTCGCCCTCGCCGTCACCACGCTCGCCTTCGCGCTGGCCACCAGCGCGTTCCTGCTGCGGCAGGGGTGGCTGCTCGGCGACGGTGCCCAGGTGCCCAAGCCGCGCATCGGGGGTCACACCTTCGACCTGGCCACCGACTACTACCTGTTCGCGCTGGCGACGCTGCTGCTCGGCCTGTGGGTCACCGCGAACCTGCGTACCGGCGCCTTCGGGCGGATCCTGGTGGCGCTGCGCGACAATGCCGACGCCGCCCGAGCTTTCACCGTCGCGGTGCCGGTGCGGGTCCTGCAGGCGTACGCGGTCGCGGGCGCGCTGGCAGGTCTCGGCGGGGCGGTGATCGGCCACGGGCAGACCCAGCTCACCGTGAACACGTTCCCGGCCTCGGCCAGCATCGACGTCGTCGCCACCGTGGTGGTCGGCGGGATCACGTTGCTGGGCGGCCCGCTGCTCGGGGCGTTCCTGATCATCGGTGTGCCCGGATTCCTGGAGCTGGACATCATCGGCCAGGCCGCGCTGACCCTGGTCTGGCTGGTCGTGGTGATCGCACTGCCGGCCGGGCTCGGCGGGCCGGTGCTGTGGCTGCGTGACCGGTTCGCCGCGCTGATCGTCCGAGGCCGCGGCGCACCGGCGCCGCCCGCCGCCGATGAGGTGGCCGAGCCCGTGGCCGGGCCATCGCCGGCCGCCGCCGGATCCGGTGGCGCGATCACGCTGCCGCCGCGCACCGTCCCGCTGCGACCGGCGGTGACCGGCGAGCCGCTGCTCTCGGTGCGCGGGGTGGCCCGCTCCTACGGCGGCGTGCGGGCCGTTGCCGGCGCCAGCCTCGACGTCACCGCCGGCGAGGTGGTCGGCATCATCGGTCCGAACGGGGCCGGCAAGACCACGCTGTTCGAGATCGTCGCAGGCTTCACCCGCCCGGACCGGGGCGCGGTCCTGTTCGCCGGCCGCCCGGTCACCGGGCTGTCGCCGCAGCGGCGGGCCAGCCTCGGGCTGGTGCGCTCGTTCCAGGACGCCCGGCTCTTCGCCACCATGACGGTGCTGGAGACCGTCATGGTGGCCGGCGAACGCACCGCGCCGACGAGCCTCTTCGCCGCGGCTCTCGGTGCAGGCGGCCCGGACCGGGCCAAGCGCCGCCGGGCCGAGGAACTCGTCACGCTGATGGGTCTGGCCCCGCTCGCCGATCGGTTGGTCGGGGAGCTGTCCACCGGTACCCGCCGGATCGTCGAGATCACCTGCCTGCTGGCGCTGGAGCCGGCGCTGCTGCTGCTCGACGAACCCTCGTCGGGGGTGTCCCAGACCGACGGCGTCGCGCTGGGCGAGGTGCTGCGCCGGATCCACGACGAGCTCGGCGTCACCATGGTCATCATCGAGCACGACCTGCCGCTGCTCGCCCGGCTCGCCGACCGGCTGGTCGCGATGGACGGCGGCCGGGTCATCGCCGACGGCACTCCGCAGGAGGTCCGCACCCACCCCGACGTGGTCCGCTCCTACCTCGGTACCGACCACGCCGCCGTCAACCGCTCCGGCGCGCCCGCCCAGCGTGCGGCGGTGCCGTCGTGAGCGCCGTCCGCGTCGCCCCGCCCCTTGCCCGTGCCGGCCCGCGCCGAACCTGTCAGGAGATCGCCGTGCGAACCTTCCGCCGCCGGGCGCTCACGCTCGCCGCCCTGCTCGCCACCAGCAGCGCCCTCGCCGTCGTGGGGGCACCCCCGGCCGCGTTCGCCGCGCCGACCCTTACCGTCAGCGTGACCACCGGGCTGTCGGACAAGCAGCAGGTCGTCGTCAACGGTTCGGGCTTCACCCCGGACCTGAAGCAGATCGCCGTCGGTCAGTGCGTCGCCGGATTCAAGGGCCCGACCGACTGCAACCTCGCCGGCGGTGCCGCGTTCGTCAACGCCGACGGCAGCGGGAAGCTGCCCACGGTCACCCTGAAGCTGGCCCAGAAGTTCGGCGCGTTCGACTGCACCAAACACGAGTGCGTGGTCGCGGCGCAGATCCTGCCCGCGAGCGGCAACGCCGACCAGGTCGAGGCCAACAAGGTCTCGGTGCCGTTGACGTTCGGCAAGAAGCCGGCACAGAAGCCCTCACCGGCAACCCCATCCGCGACCCCCGCCGCGCCCTCGGCACCGGCGGCCACGCCGGAAGCCACCACGGCACCCTCGACCGGGCCGGCGGGCGCAGCCGGCACGTCGACCCCAACGCTGGTCAACGCCAACCCGGTGAGCGCCGGCCCGGACCGCTACGCGGTCACCGTGCTGGTCGGCTCCGGCCTGCTGTTGCTCTGCATCGGCCTGCTCGTGCTGATGCCCTACCGGAACCGGAGGACCCAATGACCCGACGTCGTCATACCGTCCGGGTGGCAGCGCTCGCGCTCGTCCTGGCGCCGCTGCTGCTGCTACTCGCGATCCCGGCGGCGGCCCCCGCCCGGGCGACGCTGCCGGCCGCGGCGGTCGGCCCCACGGCCGGGACGCTGGGCTGCCGGCTCTACTTCAACGACGCTGGCACCGGCAGCTCGCCGACGGTCTGGCAGGACACCTTCACCCTGACCCAGTCACCGGCCGAGCCGAAGGTCGGCGACACCGTGACCGTCACGCTCACGGCGAAGACCGGCCCCGACAACGGGCCGGTGGGGCTGAACGCCGGTGACGTGCCGGTTAACGTCACGCTGGCCCTGGAGGGCTCCCTCTCCGGCAGCGCGACGCTGCGGATGTCCTCGTACCCGGCGCGGGCCGTCGCCCCGGAAGCGCCGCTCGGCCCGATCACCGCGACCGGCACCTACTTCGCCGCCGCCGCCGGAGCGGCGACGCTCACCGTCGGGCGGGTCACGTTCACCAACGCCTCGGCGACGACGCACTGCTCGGCGGCCGGCGACCGTGACCACAAGGCGGCACCGGCGCCGACCTCCATCGTGGAGAGCTTCACCGTCGGCGGTACCGGGACCGCGACCCCACCGCCGAGCCCGTCCGCCTCCGCCTCCGCGTCGCCGTCGCCGTCGCTGCCGCCGCCCACGACGAACGCCCCGCCGCCCACGACGAACGCCCCGGCGCCGACCGCAACCGACGAGGTCGACACGCCCGCCCAGCCGTTCGGCCCGAAGAGCGTGAAGCTGAACTGCAAGACGCTGAGCAGCCTCTCGTCGTGGACCGCCACGCACACGCTGAGCATGTCGCCCAGCAACCCTGGGCGGGGCGCCAAGGTGACGGTGAGCCTGAAGTTCTCGGCCGGCCCGAAGAGCGGACCGGTGCCGGTCGGTGCCGGCGATCTGGTGCCCAAGGCGACCGTCAAGGTCGGCGGGGTGGGCAGCGGTACGGTCAACCTGCAAGGCCCGGCGTACGGCGCGATCGACGCCAACGCCATCCTGCCCGGCGCGACGCTGACCGGGACCTACACCACCTCGCAGGCAGGGCTGGTGTCGCTGACGGTCACCAACATCGTCTTCGACCACCCGCAGGTCGACACCGAGTGCAACGCGGGCGCGGACCCGGTGACCGGCCCGGCGGCGACGTCGATCGTCGCCAAGTTCACGGTGAAGTCGCGGGCCGCGACCGGCGACGAGGGCGATGGCGGCGGCGGTGGCAATGGCGATGGGTCGCTGCCGACCACGGGCGAGGGGGGCGTGACGGCGCTGCTGCTGCTCTGGTCCAGCGCCGTGCTCCTGCTCGGTGTCGGCCTGGTCGTGGTGCTGCCGAGGCGTCGCGGAATCCCGCGGAGCTGAGCCGGCGAACGGCGCGGGCCGGGAAACATCCCCGGCCCGCGCCGTTGTCTATATCGCCGACCGCGCCGGTGTCAGTACTCGCGCAGCAGGGAACCGGCGCCATACACCTTGTCGGCGATCCCGTTATCGCGCAGCGCCATCCACCAGGTTGCCGCGTTGATGGCGATCACCGGCTTGCCGAGCCAGCGTTCGGCCTCGTCGGCCAGCCCGACCATCGACAGGTTGGTGCCGCACTGGACCAGGGCGTCCACGTCCGGGCCGTCCACCGCCAGCAGCGCCCGGCGCAACTCGTCCTCGGTGACGTGGGCGATGGAGACCGCAGTCGGGCACTTGAGCCCCTCGATCGCGGCCACCTCGAAACCGATCTCGGAGAAGAACTGCACCACGTTCGTGTCGCCGATCGGCTGGTACGGCGTCACCACGCCGATCCGGCGCGCGCCGTAGAGGCGCAGTGCCCGCTCGCACGCCTCCGCCCCGGTTGCCACCTCCAGCCCGGTGGCTGCCTCGATCTGGGCGACGAATTGCCGGTTGCCCTCGACACCGCCCCAGAACGTCTCGGCGGACATGCCCATCACCATGTAGTCGGGCTCGCAGGTCAGCACCCGCTCGCAGGCCGCGCCGATCTCGTCGCGGATCTGCGTCAGGAGGTTCTCGAAGTTGCTGTCGCTGGACAGGTCCTGGTTGCGGATGTGGATCCGGGAGAAGTGCGCGGTCACACCCGGCACCGTCATTCGGTAGAAGTCCGGCTCCACGATGGTGTTGGTGGACGGGGCGATGACGCCAAACTTGCGGCGCCAGCCGAGCGCGTCGGTCATGACCTGACAGCTCCTTCCTGGGTGGGGTTCGGGTGAGGGCTGGCCGTGGCCAGGGTGTGGGCGCGCGCGGTCAGCCACGCCGCGACCAGCAACGCCGCCTGGCCGAGGGTGTTCGTGCCCTGCTCCACCCACTGCATGGCCAGGGTCTCGTGATCGGGGTGGTTGCGCAGCGGCACCAGCAGCAGCACGCAGGCCAGCCCGACGGCGTAGAGCGCCACCGCGCCCCAGGCGCGCCGCCGGGCGGCGATGATCGCGGCCAGGACGCTGATGGTGGTCACGCCCGTGGTGGCGAGGGCGAAGATGGGGGCGAAGATGGCGTACGCGGTCGCCACGCTGGCGGTAACGATCAGCACGGCGGCGAACGGCCACCACGGCACGCTGCGCCCGCGCAGCGCACCGGCCAGGCCCCAGATCAGCCCGACCGCGCCGACCGCCATCAGCGGGAACAGCCCCGCCTCCAGCCAGGGCAGGTCGATCGAGAACCCGGCCAGCAGCAGCTTCCAGGTCGACTTGGCCAGGCCGCCGAGGCCGATCAGGACGGCGCCGATGCGGGCGACCGGGCCTACCCGGGGCACGATCCGACCGGACAGCCCGGCCAGGATCCAGAACCCGACCAGCGCCAGACCGGTCGGCACGAAGTCCTCCAGCGCGAGAACGACGGTGTAGTCGTTGCTGTTCACGATGTGTGCTCGCGTCGGGTCACCCAGGGCCTCCGACAGAGTCGCCGAAGAGGTCGCGCTTGCGGAAGCTGGCGACGGCGAACCGCGCGGCGGCCTTGCGGCTGGTCAGCCAGGCTGCCCGGCTGCCGTTGCGGCCCCCGGCGAGGATCTGGTCGGCCAGCCACGGGGTGACCGTCTCCACCCGGTCGCCGAGGATGTTGAAGATCTTCTTGGCCTTCGCCAGCTCGTCCGGCGGGTAGTCGTGGGTGAGCAGGTCGGTCACGACGATGCCGGGCGAGAGGTGGTGCACGGTGACCTTGTCGGCGACCCCGGCTGCGGCGAGCTCCTTGGCCAGCCCGTCGGTCAGGTAGGTGACCGCACGCTTCGACGCCCCGTACCCGGTCAGCCCCGGCCGGGCCTGGCCGTTGGAGCCGAAGCCCTCCATGTTCCACAGCGCGCCGTGGCCCTGCTCGACCATCGCGGCGAGCACCACCGCGCTGGCCCGGGCCACCCCACCGAGGTTCGCCGCGAGCACCCCGTCCAGCTCCGCCGGTGCCAGCTCCCACAGCGGGCGGCGGGCATGGTTCGTGCCCGCGTTGTTGATCCAGATGTCGACGCCGCCGAACGCCTCGGCGGCAGCCGACCACAGCGCGGCCACGTCGGCGCGGTCGGTGACGTCCGCACGCACCCCGAGCGCCTCGGCGCCGGCCGGCGCCGAGGCGTCGGAGGGCAGCGCGGCGAGCGCCGTGGACACCGACTCCGCGCTACGTCCGCAGAACGCGACCCGGGCGCCGCGGGCCAGCAGCGCGCGTACCAGGCCGGCACCGATCCCACGAGTGCCGCCGGTCACCACCACCGCGGTCATCTGGCCGGCTCCCAGGTGAGCAGGCCGTGCAGGACGCTGTCCAGCACGTTGCCCCGGAACAGCTCGTACACCACGGCGAGGCGCCCGCCGGCGGACATGCCCGGCTCGGCGTCGATGGCGAACTCGCGGCCCTTGACCTTCCACACGTCGCCGCCGTCGGCGTGGAAGTGCCAGGACGGGTAGCTGGCCCGGCCGAAGCCCTGGGCGTTGCCCCAGGCGTCGGGGCCCTCGAAGAAGAGCCGGTCGCCGTCTCGGCGCTGCTCGACCGTGTACCGCCGGTCCAGCCCGGCACCGGCCCAGCTCACCACCCGGCGGGTGCGGAGCAGGCCGATCGGCTCCAGGCCGAGGCGCACCGCCACCTTGCCGCGCAGCTGCTGGTCGGCGCCCCACAGCTCGCAGCTGCCGGTGAACGCGCCGGCCTGCTTGGTCGGCAGGATGTACGGCACCGGACCGCGCCGCTCCTCGGCGGACAGGAACCGCGCCACCCGCTCCCGGGTGTCCGGGTTGGTGTCGTGGTCGAAGCTGCGGGTGTAGACGCCGTTGAAGCAGCCCACGACCGCCCAGCCCTGGTAGAGCATGGACGAGTAGACCTGGGTCTCGCCGTCGGGCAGCACCTGGTTCCAGGTGTTCAGGTCGACCTGCCAGCCGGGGCCGTAGTAGTGCGAGTCCACAAAGGAGCCGTACGGCTGGCCGGTGCCGAAGAAGTCGGGGCCGGTGTAGACCCGGTCCGCGTCGGAGTCGAGCACGCCGAAGGCGAAAGGCGCGCCCAGCCGGTAGCGCCCGGCCAACTCGCCCCCGCCGACCAGCCCGCCGTCCATGTAGTACGTGGTGACGCCGTCGGCGAAGACCGACGAGCGTCGGATGTCCTCGAAGCCCTTCCAGACGCCGGTGGCGGTGAACAGCGACGGCCGGCCGTGCCAGTCGCCGGCGATCCGCTGCTGCCACTCGCTCGGTTCGGCCTCCGTCGGTTCGGTCGTCGGTGCCGTTGGTTCACTCATCGCTGATCAGCTCCGCCCGGATCCGGTCGGTCGCCGGCTCGCCGATCAGCCGGGTGACCCGGGCCCAGACCGGGTCGACGTCGGGGCTGAACAGGTTGACCCGCACGGCGGTGTCCCGGGCGGCCAGGTCGGTGTCGGCCAGGCCGGCCACGGCATCGGCCGGCAGGCCGTCGGTCACCAGCGTCGACCAGTGCTCGACGTACGCGGAGACGGCGGCTCCGATCTTCCGGAACGCCTCCTCGGTGGCCCGGCCGACCAGCATCCACGGCGACATCAGCGCGTACTGGCGCGGCCCGATGTCGGCCCGGCTCAGCCCGTCCATCGCGCTGGCCTCGGTGAAGACCTCGGTGAGTGGCTGGTACGCCGCGTCCATGTAGGGCAGGTGGCTGCTCAGCTCGGCCCGGGGAATCAGGTCGAGGTGGTAGGCGTAGTAGTCGCCGCCGTACACCGAGTCCAGGGTGAAGTGCGGGACCGCGCTGTCGGCGGCGGTGAAGGCGAAGACCATGTGGCTGTCGAGGCGGATCATCGGGACGACCAGCCCGACGTAGACCACCTTGGCCACCGGCTGGCCCGGTGCGCCCTGCCAGACCCGCAGCGAACCCACCGGGTCGGGCGACATCGGGCTGCTCAGCGGCTCGTCGATGACCGTGGTGAGCGGGTGCCGGGCGGTCAGATGGGCCACCGCGTTCTCGCAGAGTTCCAGCGGGAGGCTCATGCCTGCTCCTTCGTCGTCGCGCCGTTGGTCGGTTCGGGGCTCGCCTGCGCCTGCGCTCCCGCGGCGGCGTCGGCGCCCTCTTCCTCGGTGATGCGCTTGAGCCCGATCCGCTGCGCCTCCGCCACGGTCGGGTGGTCGCCCTTGGCCTTGTGCACCCAGGCACGGGCCAGCTCCGGGTTCTCCCGGCGGGCCGGCGAGGGGATGACGGTCGCCTCCCGGCGCGGCACGTCGCCCGTGATCCGGTCGGCGTCGGAGAGCATCCAGCCTCGTTCGGCCAGCTCCTGGCGGCGTCGCCGGTAGTGCACCGCGATGAGGTCGCTCTTGACGTGCAGTTCCGCACCCAGGTCGAACGGGAGCAGCTCGGGGCGGACGTTGTTCACCACCTCGGCGTCCTGGTAGAAGATCTTGAGGACGCGCTGTACGGCGTTGCGGTTGGCCCACGCCCCGGTGAAGAAGGTGCGCAGCGCGACCCACTTGACCAGCGTGGTCGTCTCGTCCACCGGGATGTTGGTGTCGTAGATGATCAGCTCACCGATCGGCAGCCGGACATGCAGCTTGATCATGTTGGGCAGCATCCAACCGGCCGAGGTGACCACCGGCGGGCGGTTGGCCAGGTCCGCGTTGTTGCGGTTGATCAGCGACCAGAGGCCCTTGGAGCGCGGCGGGTGCAGGCTGACCGTGGCGTACGCCGACCACTCGTCGGGCATTTCGAGCTCGTACTCGGGAACCTCGGGCTTCTGCGGGTTGCCGAATGCGCCGCCGTGCACGAAGGGCGCGTGCGCGATGTCGCAGCCGTTCTCCAGGATCCGCTCGTAGTTGGCCTTCCACAGGAACTCGCCGGTCACCGCGCGGAACTTGCCGCCGTTCTCCACCAGGTTGTCGAACTCCGGCCAGACCGGGATCGGCGGTCGCTCGGCCTCGGGCAGGTCGCCCATGAAGACCCAGACGAAGCCATAGCGCTCCTGCACGGGGTACGAGTCGACCCGGGCCTTGTTCGGGATGCCCCGGCCGGGCTGGTTCGCCGGGATCTTCGTGCACGCCCCACCCGGCTCGAACTCCCAGCCGTGATACGGGCAGACGATGTTCTCGCCGGCCGTCGAGCCGCCGGAGAGCGCCGCGCCCCGGTGCACGCACAGGTCGGACAGGGCCACCACGCGCCCGCGCGGGGTGCGGTAGAGGGCCAGGTACTGGCCGAGCACGGTGATCCGGGCCGGCTTGGTGGTGACCCGGTCGGAGAACTCGACCGCGTACCAGAAGTTCTTGAGCATGGTGGCTTACCTCCGACGGAACGAGGCGATCGAAGAGGTGGTGTCGAGCTGTGCCAGCAATCGGTCGAAGCCGTCGGCCGGTTCGCCGCGAAGGTGGACGGCGAGGAACCCGGACAGCAGGTCGACCAGGAGCGCGCGGGTGGCTTCTGGCTCGGCGGTCGCCTCCTCGTCGAGGAAGGCGCGCGCCGAGGTGGGATCGAGCGGGTGCACGATGCCGAAGTGGTTGGCGCCGGCCAGCCGCACCAGCAGGTTGGTGCCGCCCGCGTCGGGCAGCGCCTCGTCGAAGGTTCGGGTGATCGGGTCGGCGCGGGTGGCCGCGTCCTCGCCGTACCGGTCGGCGGAGCCGTTGATCACGCCGTCGTGGGTGCCGGCGAGCAGCATGACCGGGCAGTCCACCTGGGCCGGCAGCACGGTGCCGGCCGGCCAACCGAGCATGGTCGCCACCATGGTGTGCGCCCCGTAGGTGGCCACCGCACGGACCTCGGGCAGGAACCGCGCCGACTGCAGCGCGACCGTACCGCCGGCCGAGTGGCCCACCAGCGCCACCCGGTCGAGGTCGAGCAACCCGTCGAGCGGTCCGGTGAGCTGCGCCAGCGCGTCGAGCACCGGGCGCAGCGACGGGCTCGTCGGCCGGCTGCCGTAGCCGTCCGGCCGGGCCGCGTCCAGGTCGACGCCCGGCGTGATCCCGTGCAGGCCGGCGAAGAGCACCCCGACCCAGTCGTAGGTCACCGCGACGACGCCGCGGGCGGCCAGCTCCACCGCCAGCCAGCGGTAGGTGTCCTGCCCGACGTTGACCCCGGAGACCAGCAGGACCACCGGGTACGGCGCCCCGGCCGGATCGGCTGCCAGCACCCCGCTGAGCCGCTCGGCGTCCGAGCCGGTGGGCCGCGCCGGGTAGTAGACCCGCAGGTGTGCGGTGTCGAACGGGGCTGGTGCACCGGGGACGCGTGCGGCCCACCAGAGCGACCGGACACCACTTCGCCGCGGATCGCTCATGCCGACGGCCGGGGGAGTTCGCGGTCGCCGCCCCAGAGCGCACGGACGAGACGGTTGGTGGTCTCCTCGCCGAAGTAGCGCACGCCCATCACGTTCGCCGGGTCGCGGTCGGTGATGTTGCGGCGGATCCGCAGGTCGGTCTCGGCGAGCGCGGCCCGCTCCTCGGCCGGCACGGGCTCGGCCTCGTCGACCCAGCGCAGCCAGCGGTCGACGTGGGCGTGGGTCAGCTGGCTGACCTTCTCGATGTTCTCCGGGCTGCGGTCGAAGGAGTAGCAGTGCGCCGTCGGCGACAGGCTGGCCCGGATGAACCCGGCCCGACTGACGAAGTAGTTGAACGCCGGGTCGTCGCGCAGCTGTAGCCACTCCTCGTTGACCGGCTCGTAGTACCGGTCGTAGTAGTCGCCGTGCTCGACCATGTTGACCCGGGGTACCGAGTCGACGTAGAACCAGCCACCGGGCCAGACCAGCAGGGCCAACCCCAGGTGCGGCACCCTGACCTGCGGGCCCAGCCAGCACGTGAGGTGCAGGTTGGCGAAGCTGGCCGCCGGGTTGCCCAGCCAGGAGTGCACGAGCCAGTCGACCTCGGGCCCGGTGTACGCGGCGAGCGAGCCGCCCGGCCCGTTCGGGTAGTCCCCGTAGTGCTCCAGCGGCTCGGTGGACGGGTCGCGGGTCAGCTCGAACCGTGCGTCGATTTTGGCCTTCAGCTCATCCAGGAGCACCTGGTAGCGGTGGAACGTCTCGTGGACGTCGACCGTGGGGGAGTCGTCGAGCATGTCCTCGACATGTTTCAAGGTGTCGGCCACGGGTCAGCGCCTTTCGGTGAGGTCCTGGACGAGCCGCCACGGGCGGCCGTCGACGAGGTCGGTGCGGCGGGAGACGAGCCGGTTCGCCGCCTGCGCCGGGGCCACCACGGCATGCGTGACGGGCCGGTCGGCGGCGATGTCGGTGCGCAGCGGGCTGCTGATCCGGCCGGTGAACGGTCCGGCCCAGGTGGTCCAGAGGGTGAAGTCGGCGCTGAGCGCGAAGACCGCGGCGCCGGTTCCGAGGGGCCCGGCGGCGATCACGTTGAGCCGGTTCTCGGCGGCCCGCTCCGGCAGGCCCAGCGCCAGCTCCCAGGGCTCGCGCGGAGTGAACGGCACGGCGACCACATCGGCGTCGGCGAGCGCGGCGAGCCGGAACGTCTCCGGGAAGATCGCGTCGTCGCCCACCACGATCGCCAGCCGCCCCCAGGGCAGGTCGAAGGTGCGCAGCGCGTCGCCGGGCCGTGCGGCGTCACGGGCCGCGCCGGCCCGATGCAGTTGTGGCTGCTCGCCGATCACGCCGGACGGGCCGATGAGCAGCCCGACCGGGCCGTCGGCGCCGTGGGCGGTGGCGACGGCGTACGCGTCGGTGCCGCGCAGTGCCGGTGCCAGCGCCGCGGCCACGTCGGCCGGCCCGGCGTGCGCGCCGAGGGCGTTCTCGGCGAGCACGCCGAGCAGCGCGCCCTCGGCGACCGCCTTGCCGAGCAGGTCGGCCGCCTGGCCGGGGTCCCGCGGCCGGACCACGGCGACCGGCAGGCTCGACGCGCCGGGCGGCCGGCGGCGACCGGTCGGTGCGTCCCCGAGTGGGCCGTAGAGCTCCGGTCGGCGGGCCGTGCGGATGTCGGTGCCGTCCGGGCGGTGCTTGTCGTCGGCGCGTTCCGGAGCGATGTCGGCGATGACGACGGCCTCACCGGTGCGCGGGCCCCTGGCCACCACCGTGCCGTCCGGTGCGACGATCTGCGACTCGCCGGCCCCGTGCAGCCACTGCTCCGGCACGCCGAGGCCGCGGCTCATGGCCGGCAGGTGCTCGGCGGGCAGCAGCGGGCCGACCTTGTTGGCGGCGATCACCCAGGCCCGGTTCTCCGCGGCCCGCACCGGGATGTGCAGCGCGGCCTCGTCGGTGGCGAACGAGTTCAGGCTGTTCAGCAGCACCTGCGCGCCGCGCAGCACGAGCCCGCGGGTGACCTCGGGAATGACGCCCTCCATGCAGGCGTACATGCCGATCCGGCCGATCGGGGTGTCGAGCACCGGTCCGACCTCGGTCGCCGGGTCGAGGTGGTCGTTCTCGGCACCCATCAGGACCTGCTTGTCGCAGCTGCCGAGCACCGCCCCGTCCGGTCCGAAGAGGAAGTTGGTGCCGCCGGTGCGCCCGTCGGGGTAGGCGTGCGTGACGTTGATTTTGATGTACATCCGGTGCTCGGCGGCGCTCGCCGAGATCGCGGTGAGGAACGTGTCGCCCGGCCGGGTGGCCAGGGCGTGTGCCTGGGCGCGGTCGGTGTACCAGGCCAGGTGGTTGCAGAACTCGGGCAGCACCACGAGCTGCGCGCCCTGTCCGGCGGCATCGGCGACCAGGCGCAGGCAGGTGGCCAGGTTGGCATCGATGTCCTGGCCGGCCTCGAACTGTACGGCGGCAACCCTGATGGTCATGCCCGCTCCGGTTCCCCTAGCGAAACGCTGTTTCCAGAACATACACTCGGGCGACGCTGGGGAACAGGGGGACGAACAGGTGTTTACGCACGTGGTACTGATGAAGTTCGCCGATTCGGCCGATGCTGCCAAGGCGAAGTCGTTGCTGGAAGGTCTGGCCAACACAATTGATGAGATCGCGACGCTGACGGTCGCCCTGGACACGCTGCGGACCGCGGTCTCCTACGACCTGTGCATGATCAGCACACACACCAACGCGGACGCGTTGCGCGCCTACCAGGCCCACCCCGCCCACCTGGAGGTGGCGGGCTGGCTCAAGCCGCGCCTCGCGGCCCGCGTCGTCGTCGACTACTGAAACAGGGCCCGCCCGACGCGGCCCGGCCTCAGCCCGGGTACGCGTTGGCGGCCAGCCCGGCACCACCGGGCCGGAACGGGCCGGGGGCGTGCACGACGCAGGTCTGCGCGTACTCGGCCAGCCCTTCCTCGGCGTACTCACGGCCGTAGCCGGAGCGCTTCACCCCACCGAACGGCGCCCGCAGCGACAGCCCGGTGCGGTTGTGCGTGTTGACGAAGACGAAGCCCGCCTCGACCCGGCGGGCCAGCGCGAACGCCCGCTCCTCGTCGGCCGACCAGACGGAGCCGCCCAGGCCCAGTTCGTCGGCGTTGACCCGGGCCAGCAGTTCCTCCTCGTCGTCGTAGAGCAACAGCGGTACCGTCGGCCCGAACTGCTCCCCGGCGACCACCTCGGCGTCGTCCGGTGCGTCCAGCACGAGTGTCGGGGTCACGAAGTACCCGCCGGCCAGGTCGGTGCCGCCGTCGACGGTGCCCAGCGGCAGCGCGGTGGCTCCCCGGTCAACGGCCGCGGCCACGATCCGCTCGATCCGGGCGGCGGCGCCCGCCGAGACGACCGGGCCCATGCTCACCCCGGGCGTGAGCGCGTCACCGACGCGCAGCACCTCCGCTGCGGCGGACCGGTACGCCGCCACGAAATCGTCGCGGCGGCTGCGGTGCACGTACAGCCGCTTCGCCGCCATGCACACCTGGCCGCTGGTGGCGAAGCTCGCCAGGACCAGCCGGCGCATCGGCTCGGCGTCCAGGTCGGCGTCGGGCAGGAAGATCGCCGCGTCGTTGCCGCCCAGCTCCAGCACGACCGGCGTGGTCTGGGTGGCCGCCGTCGCTGCCACCTGCCGGGCCGCCGCGCTGCCGCCGGTGAACGCCACCTTGCGCACCAGCGGGTGCCCGACCAGCGCCGCTCCGGCTGCGGCGTCGCCGTGGACGACAGCCAGCGTCCCGTCCGGCAACGCCCCGGCGAGCAGGCGCAGCGCCTCCGAGACCGCCAGCGGGGCCAGCGGCGAGGGCTTGACCACCACCGCGTTGCCGGCGGCGAGGGCCGGGGCCACCTTGAGCACGGTGAGGATGATCGGCGCGTTCCACGGCGTGATCGCGGCGACGACCCCGTAGGGCCGGGGCAGCCGCAGGAGCCGGCCGGCCGCGTCGTCGATCTCCCGCTCCGCGTATGCCGCCGGGGCGTGCTCGACGACCCAGCGCAGGTACGTGGCGGCGAACCCGACCTCGCCGCGGCAGTCGGCGAGCACCTTGCCCGACTCCCGGGCCAGCAACTCGGCCAGCGCCTCGCACCGTCCGGCGATCGCGTCGGCGCCGGCGGCCAGCGCGGTGAGCCGCCGCGCGATGCCGGTGACCGCCCAGCCCCGCTGCGCGGCGTCGGCCCGGCGGACCAGGGCGTCCACCCGCTCGGGCCCGCTCACACCGACCGTGCCGACCAGCTCGGTGACCCTGGACGGGTTCTCCCGCTCGATCACCGGGCCGTCGTCTGGCGCCGTCATGCCCGCGCCACCGGCTGCCCGGCGTCGGGGCGCAGCGAGGCGATCATGGAGCTGCGCAGCAGATACGCCCGGGCGGCCGCCGGATCCTCGGCCAGCGCGCGCAGGCCGGCCAGATGCGCGGAGCGCAGCTGCGGATCGGTGACCCGCATCCGGCGGTAGTTCTGGTCGGAGACCTCCTGCACGTACGTCAGGGCGATCCGGCGCCGCTCGTCGGCCACCGTCGTCACCGCCCGGTCCAGCTCCCCGTCGTCCGGTGCCGTGCGGCTTGAGGCCAGCACCTGCGCGTAGGCGACCGCGTCGTGGATGCCCGAGTTCATGCCCAGCCCGCCGAGCGGGTTGTTGACGTGCGCGGCGTCGCCGGCCAGCAGCACCCGCCCCTGCCGGAACGCCGTGGCGACCCGCTGGTGCACCCGGTACAGGCTGGCGTGCGCCACCCGCCACGGCCGGCCCGGGTCGGCGATCGCCCGCAGCCGCTCGTCGAGCCGGCCCAGCTCGTGGGCGTCGGGGGTGTCCTCGGGGGTGGGCAGCAGCACCCGCCAGTGCTCCGGCGTGCGCAGCAGCACCGACCACTCGACCGGGTCGAAGACGTAGTTGACGTACGCCAGCGGGCCGAGCAGCGCCGGCAGGTCCTCGTCGGTGGAGGCCACCAGGAACCGTTCGGGATAGGTGATCCCGTCGAACGGCAGCTCCAGCGCCCGCCGTACCGCGGAACTGGCGCCGTCGGCCGCGATCAGCCAGTCGCCGGCCACTTCCCGGCCGTCCTCGGCGACCGCGACCACGCCGCCTTCGGCCGGATCCGCGGCCTGCCGCACCGAGTCGACCGGCCAGCCGAAGTGGACCCGGGCCGCTGGATGCCGGGCCAGGTGGGTCAGCAGGATCTGGGTCAGCTTGGACTGCTCGCACTGCACCCGGTACGGGTACGGAGTGTCGGCGGCGAGCACCGAGAGGTCCAGCTCCGCGATCAGCCCGTCCCGACGGTCCCGGTAGGCGAACGTCGGCGCCACCAGCCCGCGCGCCAACAGGTCTGCGCCGACCCCCAACGCGTCGAGCATCTCCAGCGTCGGCGGGTGGAACGTGGAGGCACGGGACTCGGCGGCGAGGTCGTCACCGGCCTCCAGCACGGTCACCTCGCAGCCCTGGCGGGCCAGCGCGAGCGCCGCGGTCAGCCCGACCGGCCCCGCTCCGGCGATCAGCACGTGCATCAGGCGTACCTCCGATCGAGAGTCAGCGCGTCGTCCTGGCCGACCAGCGCGGTGAACGACGACCAGGCGAGCCGGGGCACCGCGTCGGCGTGACCGTCCCGGCCGATCGCGGCGTAGGCGGCGGCAGCCGCGCGCAGCGCGGCCAGCATCGGCGCGACCGGGTGCAGCACGACCCGGACCCCGAGCGCGCAAAGCGCGTCGTCGGGCGGGAAGGCGCGCACACCAGCCGCCTCCGAGCGGTTCACCACCAGGGGTACGCCGGGCAGCGCGGTACGCACCGCCGCCAACTCCTCGGCCGTGTCCACACCCTCCAGGAAGACCGCGTCGGCGCCTGCCTCGGCGAACCGGCCGGCCCGCTCGATCGCCTCGTCGAGGCCGGCCACCGAGTAGGCGTCGGTGCGGGCGATCAGCACCAGGCCGGTGCCCGCCTCGGCGATCGCCCGGATCTTCGCCGTCGCACCCGCGATGTCCAACAGCTCCTTGCCGGCCAGGTGGCCGCAGCGCTTCGGGCTGACCTGGTCCTCCAGGTGCAGCCCGGCGACGCCGGCCGCCGCGTACCGCTGGGCGGTCCAGACCGCGTGCAGCGGATTGCCGTAGCCGGTGTCCGCGTCGGCGATCAGCGGCACGCCGGCCAGCGCCGGGACCAGCCGCGCGGCCCGCTCCGCGACGTGTGTGCCGTGCAGGTATCCCAGGTCGGGAAGGCCCAGCTCGACCGCGGCGCAGACCGCACCGGACAGGTGCACGACGCGGTGCCCGGCCTCGGCGGCCAGCGCGGCGGTGAGCGGGTCGTGTACGCCGGGGGCGTGCACCGGCGAGGCGCCGCCCAGCAGCGCCTGCAGCACGTCGGCCGGGCGTGCGGTCACCGCGCCGCCGGCCGCGACCGGGGGCGCATCACTCGACGGGACCGTGTCGCCCGGGGTCATGACCGGCCGTGCAGCGCGAAGCCGCCCTCGACGCCGACGACCCGCGGGTTGGTGAAGAACCGCAGGGTCTCGGCGGTGCCCTCCTCGCCGTACCCGGACAGCCCGAACGCCGGGCGCGGGCTGAACAGGTGCAGGCTGAGCACCGAGGAGCCGTTGACCTTGACCTCACCGGCCCGGATCCGGCGGGCCACGGCCAGCGCGGCCTCCTCGTCCGCGCCGAACACGTACGCCTCCAGCCCGTACGGCGTGCCGTTGGCCAGCGCCACCGCCTCGTCCACCGTGGCGTACCGGTGCACCGCCGCCACCGGTCCGAAGATCTCGTCGCCGGTGTGCGCCGTGGCGACGCCGGTGACCAGCGTCGGGGCGAGGAAGTTCCCGCCGGCCAGCGGCCCGGCGGCCGGCAGCGTGGTGCCGGTGACCGCGGTCCCGCCGTGGGCCAGCAGGGCGTCGCGGGCGGCCAACACCCGGGCCAGGTGCCGGGAGTGCACCAGCGGACCGAGGTCGGTCGCGGGGTCCAACGGCGCGCCGGCGACCAGGCCGGCGAGCCGGTCGGCGATCGCGGCGACGATCTCGTCGTGCCGGTCGGCGGGCACGATCAGCCGACCCAGGGCCCGGCACCACTGCCCGTTGAGGGTGCTGAGCAGGTCGACCGCGGCCCGGGCGACATCGGCGACGTCGGCGTCGGGGAGCACGAGAAGCGGGTTGTTTCCGCCGAGCTCAAGCTGCACCGGCTTGATGTCGTAGGCGCAGGCCGCCGCGACCGCCCGTCCGGCGGCGAGCCCGCCGGTGAAGGAGACCGCCCGGATCCGGGGATCGCTGACCAGGGCGGCGCCGGCCTCGGCCCCGCCGTGCACGAGCTGGAACACCCCGGCCGGTACGCCGGAGGCGCCGAGCGCGGCCCCGATGACGGCGGCGAGCCGTTGGCTGCCGTATGGGGCGTACTCGCTGGGCTTGAGGATCGTGGGGCAGCCGGCGGCGAGCGCGTTCGCGACCTTGTGCGCGGCCATCGGCGCGGGCGCGTTCCACGGCACCACGCAGACGGCCGGACCCCAGGGCAGCCGTTCGGCGTGCACGATCCGACCGTCCTCGCGGTGGAACTCCTGGCTCTGCGGGCCCTGCCGTAGCTGGGCGGCGGCGAGCCGGAACGCGCCGCCGAGGATCACGCCCAGCGGTGTGGTCTGCCGGATCGGCACGCCGGTGGTCGCCGACTCCAGCGCGCAGATCTCGGCCGCGATGCCCTCGACCGCCTCGGCGACGCTGTCCAGCACGTCGGCGCGAGCGGGGGCCGGCAGTGCGGCCCAGATCCCGGCCTCGTACGCCGCCGAGGCGGCGGCGACGGCGGCCTCGATCCGGTCCGGCGGCGTGCCGGCGGCGGGCCGCCGCGCCGCCCCGGTCGCCGGATCCTCCAGGTCGAACCCGAGCGGCGCGTCGCTGGGTGTCCAGACCCCGTCGACCAGGTCGGCGAGGTCGGGCAGGTCCGGTTGGTGGGGCCCGGTCACCCGGCCACCGCCGCGAACAGGTTGTTGGACCGGTCGCTGGTGACCATGCCGGCCGCCTCCAACCGGCCGCGCTCCGGCGGGAACGTCATCACCAGCCCCATCGCCAGGTCGCGAAGTGCCCGGCCGACGGGCCCGTTCATGGTGGCACTCGACGTGCCGGACGCCTTGAGCGCGCCGACCGCCACGTCGAAGCACGCCTCGCAGATCGAGCCCTTCGCCAACCGCCACTGCTGGTAGACCTCGGCGTGCGAGCGTAGCGGCGGCTCGCTGGTCTCCAGCAGCAACTGGCGGCGCAGCCAGAGGTACGCCGTCTCCAACCGTTCCGTCATATTGCCGATGATCACTTGGTGCATGGGGCTCTCCGCGATCGGCCGGCCGGTGTCGGCGAAGGTCTTCTCGGTGAGCCTGGTCAGCGTGTCGTCGTAGACACTCTGCGCCGCGCCGACGTAGACCGCCGTGATGGCCAGCTGGTTGCCGACGAAGCTGCCCCGGCTGCACTGCAACATCTTCACGAACGCGCCGGGCACGGTGAGCGCCTCGTCGGCCGGGATGAAGACGTCGTCGAGCCGGATGCCGTGGTTGGCCGAGCCGCGCATGCCGATGCCGTCCCAGCTCGGCCGTGAGGCGACCCCTGCGGCATCTCGGGGCACGAGGAACAGTGCCAGCCCGTCCGCTGTCTCGTGCCCGGCGAGCCGGGCGGTGACCAGGTAGGTGTCGGCGACGCCGGTGGCGCAGCCGAACGACTTCTCGCCGCTGAGTGACCAGCCGTCGACGCCGTCGCGACTGACCGGGGTGGCGGTGGTGGAGATGGCGATGTTGGCCGACGAGCTCTTCACCGCCTCGCTGGCGAAGTTGGCCAGCCACACCCCACCGGCCATCCGGGTCAGCACCTTCTCGGCGAAGGCCCGCACGGCGGGGACGTCGTCGTCGTCGAAGAGGCCGCGTTCGATCGCCTCCAGCGGCAGCAGGCCCCGGGAGGCGCTGGTGTTGTGGAAGAAGAAGGCCAACGCCGTCGACGGGCAGGCGCTGCCCATCGCGAAGGTGGCGGCGGCGAGGTCGCGCAGGCCGCCGCCGAGGCCGCCGTACTCCTGCGGAACCACCAGGCCGAGCAGCCCGGCATCGCGCAGCAGCGCGACGTGCGCGGCGGGGAACACCCCGTCGGCGTCGGCCTGCGCGGCGGCGGCCCGCAGCGCGGGCAGCACCTTCTCCACCCGGGCCGCTCGATCCTGCTCGGCCGGGGTGAGGTCGTCGATGAGCCGTCCGCCGGTGGACATGTGGGTCACTCCTCTGGGTTGGTGGCGGGGAGCCGGGGACAGGACACCCCGAGTTGACGGGCGAGAAAGACCAGGTCGCGGGTGCGCAGGGCACCCGCTCGCCCGCTGAGGGTGGTGTCGAAGCCGGTGACCCCGCTCTTCATCGCGACCATGGCGTTGACCAGGCCGAGCCCACGCTGAGTCCGCAGCCGCACCCGAAGTGAGGCGCGCCGGGCGCGCACGGTGGCGTCGGCGAGCACTGCCCGCACCTGCACCGGGCTGGCGTCGGCCGCTTCGACCAGGGTGACGGCGGTGTGCCCGGCGCGCAGCAACTGGTCCAACTCGGCGAGGGTGGCATCCTCGCCGCCGGCCCGGAAGGCGTCGGCGATCATCGGGCCGGGCGTTGCCCGCACCGTGAAGCCGGCCATCGCCAGGGTGTTCGCGCGCAGGCGGGAGAGCCGGCCCCCGATCGCGATGTCGATCCTCTCCGGCAGGGGGTCGGCGAGCTGGCTCCACACGCTGGAGTGGAACAGCAACGGGGCGCCGACCCGGGGGGTGCTGGCGGCGAGCACCTCGCCGACGAAGATCGTGTGGTCGCCGCCGGGGTAGGCGTGCACGATCCGGCAGTCCAGCCAGGCGGTCGAGTTGACCAGGACCGGGCAGCCGGTCTCGGCGTGCACCCAGTCCAGCCCGGCGAAGCGGTCGGTGATCTCGGGGCGCATGCCGGCGAAGCGCTGGCCGATGCCGGCCTGGCCCTTGCCGAGGAAGCTGATCGCGAAGACCCCGGCACGCTCCACCAGGGCGTGGCTGGGAAGGTGGACGCCCAGGCAGACGGAGACCAGCGGCGGGTTGAGGCTGACCGAGGAGAACGAGCTCGCGGTCATGCCGTGCGGTCGGCCGTCGACGACCGTGGTCACGACACCGACGCCACTGGGCCACTGGGCGAGGGCCGAGCGGAACGTGATGCTTTCGACCGACACTGACAGGCTCTCCGTTTCGCATCAGGAAACGCCGTTACCAGAAACGTAACGAGGGGTGGTGTCCCGTGTCAACCGTCGATTGGTCCGGGCGGCCGGCGACACCCCGGACACGCTGTTTCGCTAGGTGGAATCGCGCGACCTACACTGCTCTGGAGACCGGACAAAAACGAACAGTGCTGTGGAGGCCCAACCATGACCAGTCGGACATCCGCGGCGACGGCACCGGCCGTTGCGGAGGACGGCGACGGCCAGTCCCGCTCGATCGCGGCGGTCGAGCGGGCGATGGACGTGCTGCTCTACTTCGGGCGCAGCGGGCGACCGGACCTGGGCGTCACCGAGATCGCGACCGCGCTGGGCCTGACCAAGGCCGCCGTGCACCGCATCCTCACGGCGCTGCGCAGCCGGGATCTGATCATTGTCGACCCGAGCACCCGTCGCTACGCACTGGGCCACGCGGCCGTCACGCTCGGCCGGGCCTACCTGGCCCGCACCGACCTGCGCGCGATGGCCGGCCCGGAGCTGCGCGCGTTGGCGGCCCAGACGGGCGAGACCGCCACGCTGTCGCTGCGCCGGGGCGACACCCGGCTGTACGTCGACCAGGTGGTGCCCGAGCACGAGCTGCGGCTCGACGTCAACATCGGCATCCCGTACCCGCTGCACGCCGGCAGTTCGTCCAAGGCGTTCCTGGCCTTCGTCGCGGAGGACGAGTTCGACGCCTACCTGGAGCGGCACCGGCTCGTCGAGGTCACCGACCGCACCATCACCGACCCGGCGAAGCTGCGCAAAGAGATGGCGGCCATCCGCAAACGCGGCTATGCCACCTCGCGCGGCGAACGCCAGCCCGGCGCGACGTCGATCGCGGCGCCGGTCTACGACCACGACGGGCACGTGGTGGCGGTCGTCAGCGTGGCCGGGCCGGTGGGGCGGTTCAAGCCGGACTCGCCCGAGCTGGCGAAGTCGCTACTGGAGGCGACCGGCCGGATCTCCGCTCAGCTCGGCTACAGCGGCGCCTGACCGGCCTGCCCGGGTCACAGCGCCGCGAGCGGCTTCAGCACGCCGAGCGCCGCGGCCGCCAGCACACTGCCCCAGATGCCCCACACGTAGGGTAGGCAGCCGTCGATCGCCCGCCGCATCGTGCGCTCCACCTCCGGCGTGGAGCCGGTCGTCATCAGGGCGCCGAAGGCCGGTCCGAACGGGCGCAGGGTGAGACGAATGCCCAGTCCGCAGGCGATCGCGACGCTGTAGAGCAGGATCTTGCCGCCCAGCCACTTCGGGTTGGTGTCCACGCCGAACGGTGCGGCGGCGAAGAGTGTGTAGAGCGCTGTCCCGGCCAGCCCGGCGATCAGCACGATCCGGACCGTCCAGTCCGCCCGGCGCACCCACCGGCGGTGGCCCGGGCGGTGGTGGTCGGAGATCGTGGCGGCCAGCCACCCCGCCGCGAACACCCAGAGCAGTGCGACGATCGGCCAGCCGAACGGGTTGATTCCGAAGACCTGCGCGCCGTGCGGGTCCAGCGCCATCAGCGTGACGCCGCTGGGCAGGAAGAGCACCAGGCAGATCTTGGGCCCCAGGTCGAGCCCGCCCATGATCTTCAGTGCGGTGGCCCGGGCGGCCGGCGTGAGATCGGGCTTGAGGACGAACCGGCTCGACCAGAAGACCCCGAGATCCCCGCCCAGCCAGAAGACGAAGAGCACGATGTGCAGCAGAATCCACCAGCCGTACGGGTGCGGTCCCATGAAGCCTCCTTGACGTCTCGACCACCAATGGAAACACTGTATTCGCAGTCGAAACAATGGCCGCATCGCCGGGCGTTGTCGAGCGGAAGGGCCCGAAGCCGTTGAGGTCGTACCTGTACGTGCCCGGGGACGCGCCCGACAAGCTGGCCAAGGCGGCGCGGCGCGGCGCAGACGCGGTCATCGTCGACCTGGAGGACGCGGTGCCGCCGGCCGGCAAGGACGCCGCCCGCTCGGCGGTCGCCGCCTTCCTGCGCGCCGCGCCGCCCGGGGTCGCCTGGTGGGTGCGGATCAACCCGGGCCCGTTGGGCCACGTCGACGCGGCGGCCGTCGTGGGGCCGGGGCTTGCCGGGCTCTGTGTGGCGAAGGCCGAGTCCGCCGCCGAACTGGCCGCCCTCGACGAGGTGCTCGGCGCGGCCGAGTCGGCGGCTGATTTGCCGGCGGGCACGACCCCCGTGGTGCCGCTGCTGGAGTCGGCGGCGGCCGTGGTCGCGGTCCTCGACATCGCCCGCGCACCTCGGGTACGACGGCTGCAACTCGGCGAGGCGGACCTGCGCGCCGACCTCGGTGTCACGCTCGGGCCGGACGAGCGGGAGTTGCTGTTCGTCCGCTCGCAGGTGGTGCTGGCCAGCGCGGCGGTCGGCATCGAGCCACCGGTGGCACCGGTCAGCACCGACTTCCGGGACCTGGTCGCGCTGCGCGCGTCGACGATCGCGCTGCGACGGCTCGGCTTCGTCGGCCGGGCCTGCATTCATCCGGCGCAGATCGCGGTGGTCAACGAGGCATTCACCCCAACACCGGACGAGGTGGCGGCGGCGGCTGACCTGGTGGCCCGCTTCGACGCGGCGGTCCTCGACGGCGTGGGGGTCTGCCTCGACGCGCGGGGCCGGCTGGTGGACGAGGCGGTGGTCCGCTCCGCCCGGCGACTGCTCGCCCTGGCGGTGTAGGCGCCCGCGCATTCCCGGCGCGGCGTCGGTGTGGGTGCGGCGGTGGGCATGGCCGGCCGGGTCCGGCCTCAGCGAGCCGGCGCGGTCAGCGCGAGTAGCGCCGATGGCGTCACCCCGGTGCCGAGCACGGCGTCGCGCAGCGCGGCGATCCGCGCCGGTGGAATCGCCCGCTCGGCGTTGAGCTGGAACTTCGTCGCCAGATCGGCCGCGCTCAACGGATGCTGTGGCCCGCCGCGCGACGAGTCGACCCGGTGCTCCAAGAGGGCTCCACCGCGGGTCCGCACCCGCAGCACCGCCGCGAACGCACGCGGGAACAGTTCCGACGCCCGGGGGTCGGCCACGCACCGGACGCGGGCCGCCAGCGCCAGCCGGTCGGCCGCCAGCTCGCCGACGAAGTCGTCGAGCGACAGCCCCAGGCCGCCACCGCCGAGCAGCGCCGCCGCGATCGTGTACGGGCCGGAGAACTTCGCGTGGTACGCGCTGCGCGGGCGGGTCTTCTCGGCGGTGGGTTCGGCGATGGTACGCAGTACCGGGGCGGCCACCCCCAGCTCGATCTCGGCGACGTCGGCCGGGTCGAGCCCGCCAGCCCGCAGCGCCAGGGCGCAGTCGACGCCGGGGTGGGTGAAGTGATTCGACGGGTACGGCTTGTAGACGGTGCGCAGCACCTCCCAGTCGGTGCCCAGCCCGCGCAGCAGCGCGTCGGCGGTGAAGTCGCCGGTGTGCGCGGCGAAGAAACCGAACCGTCCCTCCAGCACGGTCGGTGGCCCGGTCAGCCCGTCGGCCGCCAGCACCGCCGCGCTCACCCCGGCGTGGGCGGCCCAGCCGCAGTGGGCCTGCTTGACCGAGCCGCCGGTGCGGTTGGCCTCCAGGATGCCGGCGCCCATGCTCGCGGCGATCCCGATGGCATGGCCGATGCCCGCGGCATCCAGGCCGTAGAGGAGGCCGGCCGCGACGGCCGCGCCGATCGTGCCGCAGATCGAGGTGGCGTGCTGGCCGCGCTCGAAGTAGACGTTGACCCCGGTTCCGGGCAGGTAGCCGGCCATGCCGAGCCGGTTGGTGATCTCGATCCCGGCGGCCACCGCCGGGACCAGGGCCGCGCCGTCGGCAGCCGCACCGCCCCCGACCGCCTCCGCGGCGGCGAGCGCGGCCGGCACGACGCTGGCGCTCGGGTGCAACACCGAGGGGAGGTGCGTGTCGTCGAAGTCCAGCGAGTGGGCCAGTACCCCGTTGACCAGCGCGGCGGCCGGGGCGGGCAGCCGGTCGCCGGAGCCGATGACGGTGGCCTCGCCGATGCCGCCCCAGCGCCGCACGGAGCGCAGCGCGGCCGCTGCGGCGTCGGCACCCGGGTCGGCGTGCGCGGCCAGGGCCAGCCCCAGGATGTCCAACACCCGGCCGGGGATGTCGGCGCGGACGACGTCGGGCACCCCGTGGTCGCGGCAGTCGACCGCGAAGCGCGCCAGCCGGGCGCTGAGCGTGGGCTCGTCGCCCGGCGCGGCCGTGGTCCCGGCCGTGCTTCCGCCCGCCGTCACGGCAGGACCGCCAACGGGCGGACCGGGGCGCCGGTGGCCCCGACGATGGGCAGCGGGTTGAGCACGAACAGGAACTCCCGGGCTCCGGTGTCCAGCAGCGGGGCCAGGTTCATCGTCTCCACGATGTTGATCCCGTGCTCCACCAGCAGGATCCGGTGCACCGGCAGGGTGGCGTGGCCTCGTCCGGGCGCGAGGTGCTCGAAGGCGATCGTCTCGCCGCCGACCACCCTGGGGGCGCGCTCGGCGAGCCAGCGGGCGGCGGCCACCCCCGGGCCGGGAACGCCGTCGGCGAGCCCGACGAACGCCGCACCGTCGCCCCACCGTCGCGACCATCCGGTGCCGACCAGGACCGCGTCGCCCGGTGCGATCCGAATGTGCCCGGCGGCCCGCTCCAGGTCGTCCGGAGTGATCTCGTAACCCGCCGGCAGCACGGCGGTGGAGTGCACGGCGGCGACGTCGAGCAGCACGGCGCGTCCGACGTACGGGTCGAACGTCTCGATGCCCAGCTCCGCGAAGCCTTCGTGGGACTGCGCTGCCCCGGCCGGCCGGCCGGCGTGCACGAATCCGTCCTGCGAGACGTGGGCCAGCGCGTCGACGTGGGTACCGACGTGCCCGCCGGTGATGATGACCTCGTTGGCGGCGCTGCCGCCGTCGGCGCGCACCAGGTCGCCGTGGCGGCGCTCGATCACCATCCGGAACGGCGGGTGGTTCGGTGACTGGGGCATTCCCCGGCGCATCGGGTGGGCCAGGTCGATGATCCGGGCCCCAGCCAGCGCCGGCCACAGAGCGGTGGCGCCGGGGTCGAAATCGGGTTGCGGTCCAGCGGTGCGTGGGCCCACTCAGATCACGCCTCTCGACTGCAGGTCGGCGAGCTCGTCGGCGCTGAGGCCGAGCCGGTCGCCGTACACGGACTGGTTGTTGGCGCCGGGCGGACGCCCGTGACCGTCTGCTTGTTGCGGCCGAGCATGGTCCACCACAGCGGCACGCCGTCCCTCGTTGGTCCGGTGTACGTCACCCGCTAGGTGTGACCGGGGTGTGACGCGGCGGTGGTCGTGGCCGCGTCACACCCCGTCGCCATCACATCCCGTCGCCGGACCAGGGGCCGCGCGAACGGGACCGCACCGGCAGGGTGGAGATGACCGGCGCCTCGTCGTGTTCGTGGTAATTGGTCGCCGTGCCACCCCACTTGATCCACTCATCGGTGGTGTACCAGTTGATCAGCTCGCCGTCCGATCGGATGATCCAGTCGATGTCGGTCTCGGCCACGAAGTGGCCGTGCTTCACCCCGGCCGGCCGGAAGCAGTAGGTGCCCTCGTCGATGTCGCCGAAGTTGTACGCCATCTTCCCGCCGAGCGTGTAGAACTCCTCGTAGCAGGGGTGGTGGGCCAGCCGGTGGTCGCTCCAGCCCTTGTGGGCCCGGATCAGCCGGGTGTAGAAGTTGGTCACCGGGTCGCGGTGCAGCAGCTTGATGTAGAGCGGGGTGATCGGCCCGACCGTCGGTGCGGCGGTCCACTCCATCTCGTTGGAATCCACCACCGTCACCTCGCCGACGGCGCTGTCCCACCGTGCTGAGGCCGGATTCCACTGTGCCTTCTCGACGTCGAAACCGCAGTCGCCGTACTCGCGCCAGTGCAGCACCGACGAGCCCTCGCGGATCTTGATCCAGTCCATCGGCACGCCCCGCGGCACCTGCAGGTAGCCGCCGGGGCCGATCTCCTGACCGCCGTAGTTCAGCGAGCCGGACTGCACGTAGAACTCCGTGTCGGCGTGCGGCACGCCCGGCCCGCGCCCCCAGTCGCTGTCGAAGCTCAGCGACAGCGAGGACGACCCGTCCTCCTCGTCCACCGATAGCCGGCGTTCGCGGGCCCCGCCCTCGCCGTGCGGCAACTCCCCGACGTGCCAGATGTAGTCATTCTCGTGAATCAGTTCGACGTGCGCTCGCACCCGCTGCTCCTCACTTCGCGTTTCAGGGTCTTCCCGGCGGCGTTGCGGGCGGCGCCCCCGGCCGGAGGTGCCGGGGCGCCCGGCAGCCGGCGTCGGTGAGATCGGTGCCGTCCGGGACCAGCATGGCTGCAATGGAAACACTGTTTCCACGAGCACGGCAAGCCCGCCGCCCCCCGCAATGTTCCCCCTAGCGAAACGGCGTATCCAGGCATACGATGCGTCGAATGAATGGGGCACTCTCCGACGTCAGGGTCCTGGAAACCGGCACATTGCTCGCCGGTCCGTTCTGCGGCCAACTCCTCGGCGACTTCGGCGCCGAGGTGATCAAGCTGGAGGACCCCGGCCGGGGCGATCCCATGCGTCAGTGGGGCCGGGAGAAGCCGCACGGCCAGTCGCTGTGGTGGCCGGTCGTGGCTCGCAACAAGAAGTCCGTCACCTGCAACCTGCGCAGTGCGGCCGGGCAGGACCTGCTGCGTCGGCTGGTGGTCGAGTCGGACGTGCTGCTGGAGAACTTCCGTCCCGGCACGCTGGAGCGGTGGGGGCTCGGCTACGACGTGCTCAGCGCGCTCAACCCGCGCCTGATCCTGGTCCGGGTCAGCGGCTACGGCCAGACCGGGCCGTACTCGCCGCGCGCCGGCTTCGGCTCCATCGGCGAGGCCATGGGCGGTATCCGCTACGTCACCGGCGAGCCCGACCGACCTCCGTCGCGAGCCGGCATCTCGCTCGGCGACTCGCTCGCGGCCACCTACGCCGCGTACGGCACCCTCGCCGCCCTGCACGCCCGGGAGCGCAGCGGCCGCGGCCAGGTGGTCGACTCGGCGATCTACGAGGCGGTGCTGGCGATGATGGAGTCGCTGCTGCCCGAGTGGTCGGTCGCCGGTTACCAGCGGGAGCGCACCGGTGCGATCCTGCCCAACGTCGCTCCCAGCAACGTCTACCCGACCGCCGAGGGCGGCGACATTCTGATCGCCGCCAACCAGGACACCGTCTTCCGCCGGCTCGCCGAGATCATGGGCCGCCCCGAGCTGGCCGACGATCCCCGGTACGCCAGCCACGGCGCGCGCGGCGCCCACCAGGCCGAGCTCGACACGCTCATCGCCGAGTGGACCGCCACCCACACTGCCGTCGACCTGCTCGGTCGGCTGCACGCCGGCGGGGTTCCGGCCGGTGGCATCTACACCGCCGCCGACCTGCTCGCCGACCCGCACGTCGCGGCCCGCGAGGCGATCGTGCGGGTGCCGCACGAGCGGTTCGGCGAGCTGCCGATGCAGGCGCCGGTGCCGAAACTGTCCGCCACCCCCGGCGCGGTGAACTGGTCCGGGCCGGAGCTGGGTCAGCACAACGACGAGGTGTACGGCGACCTGCTCGGGATGAGCGCCGAGCAGCGCGCGGCCCTGCGCGCGGACGGGGTGATCTGAGATGTCCGACGGTACCGCGCGTGGCGGCACGCTCGATGCCGACTACGTCGGTGCCGGGTTCGCCCGTCGGCTCGGCTGGGGCACCCGGCCCGCGCTCGTGCTGGTCGACCCGGTCGCCGCGTACGCCGTACCCTCGTCGCCGTTGTTCCTGGCCACCGCGGAGAGCGCGCTGGCCGCGATGGCCGCGCTGGTGGCGGCGGCCCGCGCGGCCCGGGTCCCGGTGGCCTACACCGCGGTGCGGTACGCCGACGACTCCTGCGCCGAGGCGCCCCTGTTCGCCGCGAAGGTGCCGGCGCTGTCCGCGTTCGCCGCCGGCAACCCGCTCGGCGACTTCGCGGCCCAGGTGATGCCCGCCAGGGGCGAGCACATCGCGTACAAGCACTACGCCAGCGCCTTCGCCGGCACCGCGCTGGCCGCCTGGCTCACCACGGCCGGCGCCGACACGGTGGTGCTCGGCGGCTTCTCCACCAGCGGCTGCGTCCGCGCGTCGGCGGTCGACGCCCTGCAGAACGGGTTCCGCCCGATGGTGGTGCGCGAGGCGTGCGCCGACCGCGATCCCGGCCCGCACGAGGCCAACCTCTTCGACCTCGACGCCAAGTATGCCGACGTGGTGCCGCTGGCCGATGCGGTCGCCCGGTTGACCGGTGACTGACCGGACCCGTTCTCCCCGACTTGAGTGGGCAGGAGCCGTCATGCGTAAGACAGTCATCACCGGCAGCACCAAGGGGATCGGCTTCGCGCTCGCCCGCGAGCTGCTCTCGCGGGGCCACTCCGTCGTCGTCTCGGGGCGCTCACGAACGGCCGTGGACGATGCCGTCGCGCGGCTGCGCCCGCAGGCCGCCGCGGCGGCCACCGTCCATGGAATCGCCGCGGACGTCACCGACGCCGCGCAGGTCGAGCGGATATGGAGTGCCGCGGTCGACGCGCTGGGCGGCGTCGACCTGTGGATCAACAACGCCGGTGTCGCCAACACCACCCGGCCGATCGTCGACACCGCGCCGGAGGACGTCCGGACGATGGTCACCACGAACATGCTCGGCACCGTGTACGGGTCGCAGGTCGCCGTCCGCGGCATGCTCGCAGCCGGCGGCGGCCAGGTCTTCAACGTGCTCGGCGGCGGCAGCGACGGCGCGATCCGCCCCGGCATGGGGGTCTACTCGGCCACCAAGCGCGGCCTGGACTCCTTCACCCGGGCACTGGCCAAGGAGGTCACCGGTACCGGCGTGCGGATCGGCCAGATCCGCCCCGGCATCCTCATCACCGAGGGGTGGCTGCGCGAAGCCGCCGCCGCGCCGGAGCAGGTGGCGCGGCAGCGCAGGTTGCTCAACATCCTCTGCGACCACGTCGACGACGTCGCCCCGTACCTGGTCGAACGGTTGCTGGCGAGCACCCGCAACGGCGACGCGATCGCGTGGCTCACCACCGGCCGGATGACCCGCAAGTTTCTCGTCGCCGGCAAGCGGGACGTGCTCGGCCGCTACGGACTCTGACCGGGCCGTCATGCACATCAATGACTCAGGGAAAGGACGGCATCGGGTGAAGGGTGTGCAGCTCAACATGGCCGCCGGGATCCGCGAGTTCGGCCGGGCCACGCCGGGCCGGGTCGCGGTCGTCGACGGTGACCACGTCGTGACGTTCGGCGCGCTCGACGAGCGCTCCAACCGGCTCGCGTCCGCGACGCTCGCGCACGGCATCGCCCCCGGTGAGCGGATCGCGGTGCTGAGCAACAACCGCTACGAGTACTTCGAGATATCGGCGGCGATGGCCAAGGCCGGCATCCCGACCGTGCCGCTGAACACGAAGAACAACAGCTCGGACAACGCCTACATCCTCGCCCACTCCCGGGCGAGGGGGATCATCCTGGCCGACGAGCTGGCCGGCAACGTCGACGGCCTGCTCGACGACCTGCCGCTCGTGCTCAGCTTCGCCGGCGAGGTCGGCCAGCGGTACGAGACGTTCCTGGGACAGGGCCGCGCGGTCGATCCGCAGGTCCCCGTCAACGAACTCGACCCGTTCTGCATCACCTACACCTCCGGCACGACCGGGCGGCCCAAGGGCGTCCTGCTGACCCACCGGGGACGGGTCCTCACCGCGTTCGGAGTCGGGCTGGACTACGGGCTCGGCCCCAACCGCAGCACGATCGCCGTCGCACCGATGTACCACGGCGCGGGGTTCGCGTTCGCCTACACCGCCCCGATGCTCGGCGGCTCGTGCAGCGTGCTGCCGACCTGGGATCCGGAGCGGCTGTTGGACCTGATGGCCTCCAGTCGCGCCTCCACGGTGTTCCTGGTGCCCACGCACGCCCAGCACCTCCGCCGGTTCTGCGAGGAGCCGGCCGCCCGGTACGACCTGTCGGCGCTGCGGACGCTCTACTTCAACGCCGCCGCGTTGCCGGTCGCGCTGAAGGAGTGGGTGATCGCCGCGTTCCCCGGCGTCGACGTGCACGAGCTGTACGGCTCGACCGAGTGCTCCATCGTCACCAACCTGCGCCCCGAGTTCGCCCTGGAACGGGCCGGCAGTGTCGGGCATCCCTGGTTCTGGAACGAGATCCGGCTCAAGGACGACGACGGCAACGAGGTCTCCCCGGGTGAGCCCGGCGAGCTGTTCGCCCGCTCGCCGCTGCTGCTGGCCGGGTACCTCGACGACGAGGAGGCCACCCGGGCCGGATACGACGCCGACGGGTTCTTCTCCGTCGGCGACGTGGCCGTGCGCGATGAGGAGGGCTTCATCACCATCTTCGACCGGAAGAACGACATGATCATCGCGGGCGGGGTGAACATCTTCCCGCGCGAGATCGAGGAGGTCATCGCCCGCCACCAGCCGGTCGACGAGGTCGCCGTCATCGGCGTGCCCGACGAGGTGTACGGCGAGCGCATCGCCGCGTTCGTGGTGGGCCGCCCGGGGACGCGGATCGACGTCGGAGCCCTGGAGGGCCACGTCCGGCAGCACGTGGCGCGCTACAAGGTGCCCCGCGAGTGGCACGTCGTCGACGCGTTGCCGCGCAATCCGAGCGGCAAGATCCTCAAGCGGATGATCCGCGACGGGTACCTCGCGCGTTGTCAGAAGGAGATTGGCTGATGGGGCTCAAGCAAGGCTGGACCGGGCGGTTCTTCGAGGACTTCGAGATCGGAGACGTCTACCAGCATCCCCTGGGACGCACCGTCACGGAGACCGACAACACCTGGTTCACGCTGCTGACCATGAACACCAACGAGATGCACTTCAACGCCGAGTACGCCGCACGGTCGGAGTTCGGCAAGCCGCTCGTGGTGTCGACACTCACGGTGGCCATCGCGGTCGGGCAGAGCGTCACCGACCTCACCCAGAACGCGTTCGCGAACCTCGGCTGGGACGAGATCCGGATGACCCACCCGGTGTTCGCCGGTGACACGCTCTACAGCGAGTCACTCGTGCTGGCCAAGCGCGAGTCCGCGTCCCGCCCGCATGCCGGCATCGTCACGGTGCGCACCCGCACGCTGAACCAGCACGGCGACGAGGTCTGCTCCTTCAAGCGCACGTTCTATGTGTACCGCCGGGGCGCCGAACAGCTGGAAAACCTCTTCCCGGTGGGGAAGTCCCCACTCTCCCTCGACGGCGACAGCAAGGAAACGGCATGAGGCTCACGTACCAGCCGTGGGGGGAGACGCTCGCGGAGTTGGCCGACGCCGGGCGCCGGGCGGAACGCGCGGGCGCCGAGGTGCTGTGGGCCTCGGAGCTGCACCGGAGCGCGACCGGCACCGCCGCGGCCCTGGCCGGGGCGACGTCGACCGCACGGATCGGCACCTCGATCATCCTGGCGTTCACCCGCAGCCCGATGATCACCGCGCTGGAGGCGCTCGACCTGGACGAGCTGTCCGGTGGCCGGTTCGTGCTCGGCCTCGGCTCCGGGGTGCGCCGGCTCAACGAGCAATGGCACAACGTGCCGTTCGGCAAGCCGGTCGGTCACCTGCGCGAGACGGTCCACAACATCCGGCTGTTCTGGGACGCCTGCACCACCGGCGCCGAGATCCGGGCCGACGGCGAGTTCGAGCCGATGCACATCCGCGGCTACGAGCGGCCGTACGCCGTTCCGGAGCGGCCGATCCCGGTGTACCTGGCCGCGATGGGCCCGCTGATGACCCGGCTGGCCGGCGAGATCGGCGACGGCTGGATCAGCCACGAGCTGTGCTCACCGGGGTACCTGCGGGAGCACATCCTGCCCGACCTCACGCTCGGCATCGACCGCGCGGACGGCAAGACGCGCCACGACGTCGACGTCGTCGTCTCCGCGTGCTGCTCGGTAGCCGCCGACCCCGCGCTCGCCCGCCGCCGCGCCGCCGGTGTGGTCGGCTTCTACGCCACGGTCCGCACCTACGCCGACTTCTTCGCGTTCCACGGCCTCGCCGAGGACCAGCAGGCCGTCATCGACGCGTTCCGGGCCGGTGCCGGAGCGGACCACCTCGCGGGCAGCGTCAGCGACCGGATGGTCGACGCGCTCACCATGGCCGGCACCCGCGACGACGTCGCCGCCCGGATCGCGGCCTATGACGGCATCGCCGACACCGTGAAGCTGAGCCCGCCGACCCACGGGCTGCCGGTCGCCGAGATCCGCGCAGCCCAGGACGAGATCATCGCGCTGATCGGCGAGCTGACGGGAGCGTCCACATGAGACCGCTGGAGGACCTGCGCATCATCGCGGTCGAGCAGTACGGCGCCGGGCCGTTCGGCAGCGTGCACCTGGCCGACCTCGGCGCCCAGGTCATCAAGATCGAGGACCCGCAGGCCGGCGGCGACGTCGGCCGGTACGTGCCGCCGTACGCCGAGGACGAGGACTCGCTCTTCTTCGAGACGTTCAACCGCAACAAGCGCAGCATCTCCCTCGACCTGAACACCGCCGCCGGGCGCGGCGTCTTCGAGCAACTCGTCGCGGTCTCCGACGTCGTCTACTCCAACCTGCGCGGGGACGTGCCGGAGAAGCTGCGCATCCGGTACGACGACCTCAAGCACCTCAACCCGCGCATCGTGTGCGTGTCGCTGACCGGGTTCGGGATGACCGGGCCCCGCAAGCAGGAACCCGGCTACGACTACGTGTTGCAGGGTCTCGCCGGCTGGATGGAGCTGACCGGTGAGCCGGACGGACCGCCCACCAAGTCCGGACTGTCACTGGTGGACTACTCGGGCGGCTTCGTGGCCGCGATCTCGCTGCTGGCCGGGGTGCACGCCGCCCGCCGCGACGGCGTCGGGATGGACTGCGACGTCAGCCTCTACGACACCGCGGTGTCGATGCTGACCTATCCCGCGACGTGGCACCTGAACGCCGGGTTCCAGCCGGTCCGCACACACCACTCGGCCCACCCGTCGCTCGTGCCGTTCCAGGCGTTCGAGGCCAAGGACGGCTGGATGGTCGTCGGCTGCGCGAAGGAGAAGTTCTGGGCCCGGCTGTGCCAGATCGTCGGCCACCCGGAGTGGGCCGAGGCCGGCTCGCCGTACGCGACCTTCGCCGGACGGCGGGAGCACAGCGCCGACCTGGTGCCCCGGTTGGAGGCGATCTTCCGGCAGAAGACCGTCGACGACTGGCTCACGCAGCTCTACGCCGGGTCGATCCCGTGCGGCCCGATCAACGACGTCGGCGCGGCCCTGGTGGACGAGCACACCGCCGCCCGGAACCTCGTGGTCACCACCGACCACCCCCGTTACGGCGAGGTACGGCAGCTCGCGTCCCCGGTGCGGGTCGGCGACGAGACGCCCACCTACCGCCGGGCACCGCAGCGCAACGAGGACCTCGCACTCGTCACCGAGGAGATCCTGGGCCTGGACGCGTCTCAGGTGGTCGCGCTGCGGGCGGCCGGCGCGTTCGGCGATGCCGAGCCGGCACACGGCGCGAACACCCCCGACACCCCTGACAGCCTCGACACAACAGCCACGTCACGATGATCGCCGAGGAGCTTGCCGAGTGGGGCACGGGCCACGTCGAAGTGCCGGCCGCGGTCCGGGCCGCAGCGCTGCGGCACCTGCTCGACGGGGTCGGAACGGCGCTGGGTGGGCTGCGCGCCAGCCCGGTGACGGGGGAGACCGGTGGGCCGTCGCCGATACCGGCCGTCGTCGTCGCCCGGGAACTCGGCGGGCCGCCGGAGGCGACGATCATCGGGTCGCGGGGCCGGGTCGGTGCGCCGGCCGCCGCGCTCGCCAACGGCACCCTCGTGCACGCACTGGACTTCGACGACACCCACGCTGGCGGCCTCGTGCACGCCACAGCCGTGGTGCTGCCGGCCGCGTTCGCCGTCGGCGAGCAGGTCGGCGCGCCCGGCCGGGCCGTGCTCGAGGCCGCCGTCATCGGCTACGAAACCGTGTGCCGGGTCGCCGCCGCCGCGTCGCACGGCTTCCACGCCCGCGGGCTGCACGCCACGATGGTGGCCGGCGTGTTCTCCTCGGCGATCGTCGCGTCCCGGCTGCTCGGCCTCGACGCCGCGCGGACGACCGACGCGCTCGGCATCGCCGGCAGCCAGGCCGGCGGGCTCCTCGCGTTCCTGCACAGTGGAGCCTCGACCAAGCAGCTGCACCCGGGATTCGCCGGGCACGCCGGCATCCTCGCCGCCCGGCTGGCCGCGGCCGGGGCCGGCGGCCCGGCGAACGTCCTCGACGGCCCGCACGGTGTCTACGACGCACTGGCCGCCGGCGCGGTCGACCTCGCGTCCATCACCGCCGAGCTCGGCACACGCTGGGAGACCACCCGGATCGGCATCAAGCCGTACCCGGCGTGCCAACTCTCCCACGCCGCGATCGACGCGGTCCGCGACGCGGTGCGCCGCGGCGGTGTCCGTTCCGGCGACGTCGCCGCGATCGACGTCGACGTGCACCCCGACTCGGTGCCCACGGTCTGCGACACACGGCGGGACCTGGCGCGACCGGCGTCGCCGTACGCGGCGAAGTTCTCGCTGCCGTGGAGCATCGCCGCCGCCGTCGTCGACGGTGACCTGACCACCGCAACGTACGAGCCGGACTCGCTCGGCCGACCCGAGGTAGAACGCGTTGCCCGGCTGGTGCGTTGGCACGTTGCCCCCACCGGCGGCCCCGCAGCCGACGCGCCCGGCACCGCCCGCATCACGCTCGTCGACGGCTCGGCCGTTCCCGGCAGCGTGCCACGCAGCGCGGGCGGCCCGGACAACCCGCTGACCGACGAGCAGCTCGTCGCGAAGTTCCACCGCAACGCCGGTGGCGACACCACAGACGTCGTCGACCTGCTGTCCCGTCTCGACGAGCTGGACACCATCGAACCGCTCATGGCGGCGCTGGCCGCCGCCGGTACAGGCAGGGACCGCCCGTGACACCACACGCCATCAAACCGCCCTCCTTCCGCTGGTTCCCGTACGACGGCTTCACGTTCTGCCTCGGCCTCGCCGAGGGCGACGCGGCCTGGACCTCCGGCCACACCTCCGCCGCGTTCGACGAGGCCGTCGGCAGGATGACGGTCACCGGGGACATGGCGGCGCAGGCGCGCACCGCGTACGAGAAGGTGCTGACGATCCTGGCGGCCGCCGGGTTCGGGCCGCAGGACGTCACCCGGGTCACCGAGAACGTGACGGTCGCCGGGCTCGCCGAGTACGAGGCGGCCGCAGCGGTCCGGTGGGAGGTCTTCGGCGACCACGAGCCCGTGCTGCGGACGGTCGTCGTCGAGCGGCTCGTGCGGCGTACCGCGCTGCTGGAGGTCGAGCTGCACGCGGTCCGCGGCGGCGGCGAGGTGCTGGCCGCCAGCGAACCCCGGCCGGCCGGCACCTGGCAGGCCTCCGCCGTGCGGACCGGCCACGACGGCGCGGTGTACCTACCGACGATGCTCCCGGTCGACGCCACCGGCGCCGTGGTCCACCCGGGGGACTTCGCCGCGCAGTACGCCTACTGCCTGGACCGGGCGGGCGACCTGCTCACGGCGGTCGGGCTGTCCCTCGACGCGGTCGTCACGACCTACGACTACTCGACGCCGGAGACCCGCGACGTGTACCGCCGGACGCACCGCGTGCGGCGGGAACGTCTCGGCGGCGCCGGTGTCTACCCGGGCGCGGGCGGCATCCTGATGAGCCGGCTGCACCACCCGGACGCGCTCGTCGCGATCGACGTCACCGCCTCCCGACACCGGTTGGAGCTGGTCAACCCCGGCTGGTCCCGCTACGACACGCTCACCTACGCCCCCGGGGTCAGGGCCGGCCGGACCCTGTACATGTCCGGGTTCGCGGCGCTGGACATGCAGACGCAGCAGGCCCTGCACCCCGACGACATCGTGGCGCAGGCCGAGGCGACGTACGGCGCGATCCTGCACCTGCTGCGCCACGCCGGCCTCGGACCGGAGCACCTGCTGGAGACGACCGAATACTGCGTCGAATCCGCGCTGCCGGCGTACCGGGGCGTGGCCGGCGTGCGGGAACGGCTGCTCAGCCCGCCCTGGCCGGCGTCGACCGGGGCGATCTGCAAGGCCCTGCTGCGCCCCGAGTTCCTGTTCGAGGTGTTCCCGACGGCGGTGTATCCGAACATCAGCGGAGCGGAGGAGACGACGTGAGCCTGCTGACCGACGAACTGCGCGCGCTGCTGGGCACGAGGAAGGTCTACACCGCGCCCGAACCGCTCGGCGCCGCGGCCGGCCGGTACTTCGGCATGGCCGTCGGCGACGACAACCCGCTCTACTCCGACCCCGAGTTCGCCCGCGCGCAGGGCCTGCCGGGCGTGACCGCCCCACCGACGCTCATCTGCGAGACCAACCAGTACGCGAACCTCCCGATGGACAGCGACGGCTATGCCGGGCACTCCTGGCAGCTCGACCTCCCCGGTACCCGCCAGGTCCGCGGCGGCAACAGCTACACGTTCCACCGCCGGGTACGCCCCGACGACGTCATCACCGCGACCTGGGAGATCCACGACCTGACCGAGAAGCAGACCCGCACCGGCGCGGACATGCTCGTGGTCTCCTCGCGCGCGACGTACACCAACCAGGACGGCGAGCTGCTCGCCGTCAACGAGGAGACGATCATCCTGGTCAGCCTGGACGGTGCCGCATGACACCTCGGGTGCCACCGAACGTCGGGGCTGCGCTGCCCACGCTGGAGCGCACCATCACGCTCACCGACATGGTCGCCTACGCCGGTGCCACCTGGGACTGGTACCGCCTGCACTTCGACCCCGAGTTCGTGGCCGCCGCGCGGGTCCCGGGCCCGGTCGTGGACGGGCAGGTGTTCGGGGCGCTCTTCGTCGAGCTGCTGCAGGACGCGCTCGGCCCGCGCTGCTTCGTGCACGAGCTGTCGTTCACGTTCCGCAACCTGATGTTCGCCGGGGAGACCGTGCGGTGCGAGGCGACCGTGGTCGAGGTCGGTGCCGACCGCGTCCGGGTGGACCTCTCCGCCACGATCCTGGCCAGCGAGTATGGCCCGCAACGGCCCGCCGCCCGCCCTGCCCACGCGACGGTCCTGCTGGGCACGGCCGACGGGCCGGGCGCCCGGTGACCGGCGTCGCGATCGTCGGTGCGGCCGAGTGCGACCTCGGCAGCACCGGGAAGTCCACGCTCACGCTTCAGACCCAGGCCGTCACACGGGCGCTCGCCGACGCCGGGCTCACCCTCGCCGACGTCGACGGACTGGCCACCACCGGAGTTTCCCGCTTCTCCACCACACAGCTCGCCGAGTATCTCGGGCAGCAGCCCCGCTGGGTCGACTCGACGTTCGTCGGCGGGTCGGCCGCCGAGATGATGGTCGCCCGCGCCACGCAGGCGATCGACGCCGGCCAGGCTTCCACCGTGGTCATCAGCTTCGCGTCGAACCAGCGCTCCGCGCGCTCGCGCAGCCTTGGCGGGATCGTCGAGGAGCACACCCCGGAGGCCCAGTTCGAGGCGCCGTACGGCCCGTTGTACCCGCTGTCGTACTACGCGATGGCGGCGCAGCAGTACTTCCACCGGTACGGCGGCACGCGGGAGAAGCTGGCCGAGATCGCGGTCGCCGCCAGGGAGTGGGCGCTGCTCAACCCGGCCGCGTTCCGCTACGGCGCCGGGCCGCTGACCGTCGACGACGTGCTCGGCGCGCCGATGGTCTCCAGCCCGCTGACCGTCGCCGACTGCTGCCTGGTGACCGACGGTGGCGGGGCGGTCGTGCTCACCACGCTCGACCGGGCCCGCGACCTGCGGCACCCGCCGGTACGGGTCCTCGGGTACGGCGAACGGTCGACGAACACGTCGATGACCGCGGTCGAGGACCTGACGGTCACCGGCGCGCGCGAGTCCGGCCGGGAGGCGTTCGCCCGGGCCGGCATCACACCGGCTGACGTGGACGTGCTGGAGGTGTACGACTCGTTCACCATCACCGCCGCGCTCAGCATCGAGGCGCTGGGCTTCTGCGGACCGGGGGAGGTGCTCGACTTCATCCAGGACGGCCGGATCCGCCCCGGCGGTGAGCTGGCGCTGGACACCTCCGGCGGTGGCCTGTCGTACTGCCATCCCGGTCAGTACGGGGTGCTGCTGCTGGTGGAGGCGGTCCGCCAACTGCGCGGCGAGGCGGGAGCCCGGCAGGTGCCCGACGCCCGGGTGGCCGTGGCGCACGGCACCGGCGGGATCCTGTCCACGCACGCGACGGTCGTGTTGGGGGTGCGGTGATGCACGTACCGCCGCCCGACGACGTGACGGCTGGCTGGTGGGACGCCACCCGGGAGCACCGCTACACGCTGCAGACCTGCGGGTCCTGCGGGCACGTCCAGCATCCGCCGCGTGCGCTGTGCGCCGCCTGCTCGTCGATGGTGGATCTCGGGTTCGTCGAGGCGTCCGGCCACGGCGTCGTGGACACGTTCACCGTGGTGCACCGGTCACCCGTGCCGGGGGCTGCCGTGCCCTACACGATCGCCCGGATCCGGCTCGCCGAGGGACCATTCGTGCTGTCCACCCTCGAAGGGCAGGACTGGCGGATCGGCGACCCGGTCCGTGTCGGTTGGCTCGACCTCGACGACGGCCGGGCGCTGCCGGTCTTCCACCGCTGACGGAGGCTACCCATGGACTTCACGCTCACCGAGGAGCAGCAGGACTTCCGCGCCCTGCTCCGCACGTTCGTCGACCGGGAGATCATCCCGGTCGCGCGGGAGTGGGAGCAAACCGGGCGGTACCCGACGGAGATCGTGCGGGGGATGGCCGAGATGGGGCTGTTCGGCATCACCGTGCCGGAACAGTACGGCGGCCTCGACCTCGACCCGGTCTCGTTCGCGCTGGTGTTCGAGGAACTCGCCCGCGGCTGGATGGGCATCGCCGGCATCCTCGGCAGCCACTCCCTGGCCTGCCGGATGATCGCTATACACGGCACCGAGGAGCAGAAGCAGGCCTACCTGCCCGACCTCGCCACCGGCGCCCGGCGGACCGGCATCGGCCTCACCGAGCCGGACGCCGGCACCGACCTGCAGGGCATCCGCACCACCGCCCGCCTCGACGGCGACCACTACGTCGTCAACGGCACCAAGATGTGGATCACCAACGCGCGGCACGCCGACCCGCTGCCGGTGCTGGTCAAGACCGACCCGCACGCCACGCCCGCGCACACCGGCATGAGCGTGCTGCTCGTCGACGCGACGCTTCCGGGCTTCCAGGTCCTGCGGGACATCCCGAAGCTCGGCTACAAGGGCACCGAGTCCTGCGAGATCCTCCTCGACAACGTGCGGGTACCGAAGGACCGGTTGCTCGGCGGCGTCGAGGGCGTCGGCCTCAAGCAGGCGTTGTCCGCCCTGGAGTGGGGCCGGGTCAACATCGCAGCCCGGTCGGTCGGTATCGCGCAGCGCGCCCACGACGAGGCGCTGGCCTACGCCCAGCAGCGCAAGGCGTTCGGCAAGCACATCGCCGAGTTCCAGGCGATCCAGCTCAAGCTCGCCACCATCGCGATCCAGCTCCAGGCCGCCCGCCTGATGGCGTACTGGGCGGCCGACGCGGTCCGGCGCGGTCGCGCCGACGGGCAGACCGGGATGGCCAAGGTGTTCTGCTCGGAGGTGGCCCTCGATGCCGCGATCGACGCGATGAAGGTGCACGGCGGCTACGGCTACTCCACCGAGTTCGAGGTCGAGCGCCTCTACCGGGACTCGATCCTGATGAGCATCGGCGAGGGCACGAACGACATCCTGCGGACCGTCGTCGCGAAGGCGCTCGTACGCGGCGACGTGACGGTCTGACACTCCCACCAGGGCGGGTTCGTCGTGCCCGGGCCGGCGACGGTGATCCCCGTAGCGGGGACGCCAGGGCGACCGTGCCGCCTCAGCGGTGTCCGCGGAGGCGGCGCGGTCGCCGATATTCGAGCCGCGACGCCTACTCCTTCACACCGATGTTGTCGATCGGAGAGGCGCTGAGCAGAGTTCGGACGGGCCACACCGTGGTTGCCAACGCCAGCAGCGTCGTGCCGCCGAGCACCGCCACCGCACCGAGCGGCGGGACGTACGGGATGGGGCTGCCGGTCAGTCCGTTGACGATCGCGCTCAGGCTCAGCGCCGCGATCGTCGCGCCGATCAGCACCGCGGTGCCGAGCAGCCCAGCCTGTTCGGCCCGGACCATCCCCCGAATCTGACGGCGGGTGACCCCGACCAGTTGCAGCAACGCCAACTCGCGGCGGCGGGCCAGCGCGGCCATCACCATCGTGGTGGCCGCCGCCAGCGCCGCGTACCCCACCATCACGCCGATCAGCAGCCGGTTCAGCCAGGCGCCGAGCGCCAGATCGGTGCTGATCAGGCGCGTGCGGGTGGCGGCGTCGAGAACCTCGGTGCCCGGCTGCCCAGCCGACCAGGTGGCCAACGCGGTATCGGCCTCCGGGCCGGCGCTGACCAGGATCTCGTCGTTGGTGTTCCCGGCCATGTGCCCGGCGACCGTCTCAGCGGCCAGCGTGACGTCGCCGAAGCCGAGGCCACGGCCGTAGATCGCGATGACGTCCAACGTGACAGGCGTGCCGTCGCCCAGCCAGAACTTCGCCTGATCGCCGATGTCCCAGCCGGACGAGGACGCCTGTATCGCAGACAGGGCGACCGTGCCCGCGCGGAGGTCGGCCAGGTTGCCCTCGCGCACGTCGAGGTCCATCGTCGACGTGATGCCCGCCGGGTCGACCGACTGCGCGCTGACCGGCTCGATTCCGCCGAGCGCCCGCACCACCACCTGCGTACGGCGCACACCAGTGGCCGCCTGCACCCCGGCCAACTCGCGGATCTCCCGCGCCGCGTCCGCCGGCAGCCCACCCGGAGCGACAAGCACCCGCTCGGCGAGGGTTCCCGCGCTGCTCTGCGTGGTGGTCTGCCGTTCCAGGTTGTTCTGTAGGAACCAGACCGAGCCGCCGAAGCCCACGGACAGCACGAGGGCGGTCAGGACTGTCGCCATGCCCTGCGCGTTGGCCCGCAGGTTGGCCGCAGCCAGGTAGCCGCTGACCCGCCATATCCGCTGCAACAACGGTGTGAGCAGCCGAGCCGCGTACGCGTTGATCATCGGTGCGAGCAGCGCCACCGCGATGACGAACAGGTACAGCATGCCGACCGCACCGGCCAGCGCCCCGGTCGACCCGGCGACACCGAGCGTGAACGCCCCGGAGGTGCCGGCCGCCGCCAGCGTCAGCACGCCGGCGATCAGTCGCACCCGGCCGCTACGCCGAGGCTCGACAGCGATCTCGCCGAGCGCCTCGATCGGCTTGATCCCGGTGACCCGGCGTGCGGCGACCAACGCGGCGAGCACCGCCACGAGGACCGCCGTACCGACCGCGGCCGGCACCGCGAACAGGCCGCCGGCCATCGGGAAGCCGGCCGGCACGAACCCCCGCCCGACCAGCTCGCCGTGGACCCAGCGGGCCGCCAGCAGGCCGGCCGGGCCGCCGATCGCAGAGCCGACCAGGGCGAGCAGGGCGGCCTCGGCGATCAGCATGCGGCGCACCTGCCCCGGCGTGGCCGCGACCGCGCGCAGCAACGCCAGGTCACGTCGACGGTGCCGGACGGACAGCCCGATGGTGCCGGCCACCACGAAGGCGATCAGCAGGACGACGTACCCCCCGAAAGCCAACCCGGCCTCGACCAGCAACGTCCGGGCGGCCTGGTTCTCCGACTGCTCGGCGTTCCCACGGTCCTTCCCGGCGTACGTCGTGGCGCCGGCCGCCGACGCGATCTCGCGTACCTCGCCGACGTCGGCGCCGGGCACCATCCGCACGCCGATCGCATCCACCCGGCCCGGGTGGGCGGACAACCTGGCGGCCTGCGCGTCGGTGAAGAACACCTCCGCAGAACCGGTCTCGGCGGTTCCGCTCACCCGGTACGACTGTCTGACCCCGCCGACGACCAGGTCGATGCGGTCACCGGGTGCCACGCCGAGCCGGGTGTCGACAAGCACCTCGTCGTCGGCGCGTGGCGCGGCACCCGCGGCGATGGGACGACCGGTGAAGGTGTACGTGTCCCAGCCGCGTCCCACTGCAGCGGGTGAGCCGATCACCACCCTTTCGTCGCCGGTGACGGCCGCGACGCCCGGCACCTGGCGGATCCGGTCCACCAGGGCCGCGTCCACCGTGCCGCCCTCGGGCAGCGTGACGGTGCTCGTGGTGGTTTCGCCGAACTCGGTGAACGTGTGGCTGACCGTGCGGTTGGCGACGACCACGTCGGCCGCGGCCCAGAGCCGTGGCTCCGCGCGGAAACGCAGCCCGGACTCGACGACGGTGCCCATCGCCACCAGGATCAGCACGCCGACGATCAGGGCCAGCAGGGTCGCGGCGGCGGGGCCGGCGCGGTGCCGCAGCAGGCGGGCGGCGAGCCCGGTCATGCGAGGACCCGCCGATCCAGCGACGCCAGGTGCTCGGCGATACGGGCGGCTCCGAGCTGCGGAAGGTCGGCGACGATCGCACCGTCGGCCAACACGAGCACGCGGTCCGCGTACGACGCGGCGATCGGATCGTGGGTCACCATCACCACGGTCAGCCCGTGTTCGTCAACGACCGCGCGCAGCAGCGTCAGCACCTCCGCCGCGGTCCGCGAGTCGAGGGCGCCGGTGGGCTCGTCCGAGAAGATCACCTCGGGGCGGGCGGCCAACGCCCGGGCGATCGCCACCCGCTGCTGCTGGCCGCCGGAGAGCGCGGCCGGCCGGTGGTGCAGTCGGTCGGTGAGGCCGACCCGCTCGACCACCCGGGTCAGCCAGGCCCGGTCCGGACGGACGCCGGCCAGGCGCAGGGGCAGCACGATGTTCTCCTCGACGGTGAGCGCGCCGATCAGGTTGAACGCCTGGAAGACGAACCCGATCCGGGTACGACGCAGCTCGGTCAGGCGGGTCTCGGACAGCCCGGACAGGTCGGTGCCTCCGATGACCACCCGACCGGAGGTGGGCCGGTCAAGCCCGGCCGCAGTCTGCAGCAGCGTGCTCTTGCCGGACCCCGAGGGCCCCATCACCGCGGTGAAGGTGCCCCGGTCGAAGTCGACATCGATGCCGGCAAGCGCAGTCACCTGGTTACGGCCGGCGCCGTAGACACGGGTGAGTTGTTCGACGCGTACCGCCGGCTCGATGGTCTGTCCCGGATAGTCCGGCATTCTGGTGGCCTCTTTCCGTGTCAGCGGCAAGAACTGCGCGCACCAGAAACGCTATTGACGTGGGAGAACGGCGACCATCCCGCGGGCTGCCAGGTCCGGGGTACAGCAGGCGCTACCGCCGATCGCCGTTCAGGTAGCGCAGCACCGCGGTGACCCGGCGGTCGGCACGGTCGTCCGGTGGAAGCTGAAGCTTCGAGAAGATGCTGCGGATGTGCTTGTGCACCGCGCCGTCGGTGACGAACAGCCGCTCGGCGATCGCGCCGTTGCCAAGCCCTTCGGCCATCAGCCCCAGCACCTCACGCTCACGCGGCGACAGCTCGCTCAGTGCCGTGTCCGTCCGGCGGTTGCGGGCGAGCAACTGTGCCACCACCTCCGGGTCGATCACGCTGCCGCCGTCAGCGACGCGGTGAAGCGCGGCGAGGAACTCCTCGACCCGGCCCACCCGCTCCTTCAACAGATAACCGAGCCCGGCGGCGCCGACCGAGAACAGGTCGGTCGCGAAGGCCTGCTCCACGTACGCCGACAGGACCAGCACCGCGAGGCCGGGGCGGCGCCGCCGGGCCTCCACCGCGGCCACGATGCCCTCGTCGGTGTGGGTCGGCGGCATCCGTACGTCCACGATCGCGACGTCCGGCGCGTGTTCGTCGACGGCGACCAGGAACTCGCCCGGGGTACCGGCCGTGGCGACCACGTCCAGATCCTCCGCCCGCAGCAGCAGCGCCAACCCCTCACGCAGCAGCGCGTCGTCCTCGGCGATCACGATCCGCATGGCAGCTCCACGTCCATTCTCGTCGGCCCTCCCGGTGGGCTCGTCAGTGTCATCCGGCCGTCGTACGCCTCGACCCGCCGGCGGATACCGGTGAGCCCGGAGCCACGTGTCTCGTCCGCGTCGCCGTGCCCGTCGTCCTCGATGCTCACCAGCAGCCGGGCGCGCTCGCGGCGCACGGCCACGTCCACCTGGCTCGCACCGCTGTGCCGGACGACGTTTGTCAGCGCCTCGGCCACCACGAAGTACGCGGTGGCCTCGACCGAGGCCGCGCACCGCACAGCCACGTCCACCTCAAGTCGGCAGGGCACCACGCTGCTGCCGGCCAGGCCCGCCAGCGCGCCGACGAGACCCCGGTCATCCAGCACGGGCGGCAGGATTCCACGCACCACCGTACGCAGCTCGCCGAGTGCCTGTTCGGCAGCGTCCTGCGCCTGCCCGAGGATCTCGTCGGCGCGGTCCGGATTGCGGCGCAGGGCCCGCCGCGCGGCGCCCAGCAACACGTTGACGGCGACCAACCGGTTCTGGGTGCCGTCGTGCAGCGACCGCTCGATCCGGCGCAGTTCGACAGCGTGGGCGTCGAGCGCCGCGGCGCGGGTGGCGGTCAGCTCGGCCACCCGCAGCGACAGGTCGACACCCGGCGGCGGGGGCAGCAGCCACCGGCCCGGCCATGCCTGGAGACGGGCCAGCGCCGGGCTGAACCAGATCGCGGCGGCCAGCCAGCCCACCCCGAGCAACCCGACCGCGAGTGCCTCGGACAGTCCGTCGATGCGCCACCAGACGATCCCCGGCGCGCCGGCGTCGGCAGGGAGCAGCCGGTACCACAGCGGGAATGTGACGTCCTGCACGGCATAGAGTGGCAGCGCGAGGCCGACCAGCCCGGTCACCAGGCCGATGAGCGAGTACAGCGCGACCCAGCCGAGCTCCCGGCGCACGAAGGGATCGCGCGCCGCCGTCCGCAACCCGGCCGGCACCGGCCCCGGGGTGGGGATCGGCTCGCCCCGGCGGGACAGCCGGGCGCGCTCGCGGTCGGCCACCGAGCGCACCGCTCGCAACGCACCAGGCGCCGCCAGCAGCCCCACCCTGGCCAGGCAGGTGACCGCCACGGTCGCCGCCCAGAGCAGCGCGCCCAGCGCCAGCGTGGCGGTGCCCAGGCCCCCGACAAGGTGCTCCAGGGCGTTGACCGAGGCGCGAACCTGGGCCTGCACGTACGCCATCGACCCCACCTCCTCCGCCAACATAGGCCACCGCGGGCACAGCCCAGCAACGCCCGGCGCGGAAGGTACAGCCTGCTGTACCACTGTCGTCGAGCTGGCGGGATCGTCGCCGCCGCGCCGCCCGCCTAGCGTTGACCACGTCGAGAAACATTCGTCAAAGGAGGCAGTCATGACCGATCCGTACCGCATCACCGAGGCCCCGGTCGCCGCACCGAAGAAGCCGGGCGGCTTGCTCCGTCCGCTGCTGTGGCTGGTGCTCGTCGTCAGCGCGGCGGCCAACATAGTGCTGTCGACCGCGGCGGACAACCAGTGGATCAGCTCGGCGTTCGGCCTGGTGGTGGTGCTCAGCGCGGTCGCGCTGATCGTCCACCACCGCCGTAACCGCGGGCGAGAGTCGTAGGGACACAAGCCTCACCCCGAGACCACCAGGCGACTCACGTTGCGGGATCGTGAGCTGCGGTGCTGTCGCGGATGGCTGGGCTTTGCGCCGCGCCGCGTGGCCTTGCCCAAATCATCTTAGTCATTAAGATAACTGCATGGGCTCATCGACTGACTTCTCGGTGGCAATCGCCGGCGCCGGCCTCGCCGGCCTCTGTCTCGCCCAGTACCTGATGCGCGCCGGCATCGACGTGCACGTCTATGAGCGGGACCCGGGCCCCTTCGTCCGGCGGCAGGGCTACCGGATCATCCTCGACCGGTACGGGCTGGAGGCGCTGCGCGAGAGCCTGCCCCGCCCGCTGTACGACCTCGCGCTGACAACCGGTGACGAGCCTGGCGGGCAGTTACGTTTCACCGACAGCCGGCTGCGGGACGCGTTCTCCATCACCTTCAAGGACGAGCCGCAAGCGACCCGCCAGGTCGACCGGCTGACCCTGCGGTCGATCCTGCAGTCCGGGCTGCACCGACGCATCCACTACGGCAGGGACGCCGTCGCGGTGGAGAGCGGCGGCCCCGCCGGGCTGCAGCTGCGGTTCGCCGACGGCGGGGCCGCCTCGGCAACCGTCGTCGTGGGCGCGGACGGCGTCGGCTCGGCGCTGCGCGCGCAGCTCATGCCGGACGCGGACCCGGAGAACACCCCGATGGCGGGCATCTACGGTCGGTCACCCCTGCGGCGCAACGGTCAGAGTGTCATCCCGGACGCGCTGCGTACCAGCGGGGTCCTGGCCATCGGCGACCGGCCGGGGCGCGCCTTCTTCTTCACGTCCATGCGGTTCGGCGAGAATCCGCAGGAAGCGTTCGCGCGCCTGGCCCCGGGCAGCTATGCCCCCACCGGCGACGACTACGTCATGTGGGGACTACTGCTCCGGCAGGAGGAGGTGCCCATCGGCATCCGTGGCGACCTGCTGGCGCTGTGGAGACTGACCAGTCTGATGAGTGACGACTTCCACCCGCTCGTCCGGCGGCTGGTCGGCACCGCCGAGCTGGACGCCACAGTGCTCAACCTCTTCGCCGCCGGCCGACGCCCGCACCGGTGGGCGGTGCCCCGGGCGACGATGATGGGCGACGCCGTGCACGTCATGCCGCCGTTCGGCGCCCACGGCGGCAACACCGCGCTGCGCGACGCCGCCCTGCTCGGCAGAAAACTGGTCGAGGCCCGGGCGAGCGGCGCGCCGGTGGAGGAGGCGATCGCCCGCTACCAGGACGAGATGGTGCCGTACGCCTTCCGCGCCGTCGACACCGCCGCCCGGCTGATGCGCCGCCTCACCGGGGGAGCGGCCGCGCCGCACTGGGTGCTGACCCGCGTGTTACCTCGACTGCACCGGGTGACCGTGCCGGAGGCATGATTGCGGCCATGTCCCACGACCCGGCCCGTACCTCCGCGATCGCCGATCTCATGCGCGCCGGGCGGGAGATGTCGCGGCTGTCCATGGTGTTCCGGTACGCCATCGCGGAGCGGCTCGGCCTCACCGTGAGCGACCTGGAGTGCCTGGACTACCTGGCCGACGCCGGATCCGCCACCGCGGGGCAGGTCGCCGAGCGGACAAACCTCACCACCGGGGCGGTGACCAGCATGCTGCGCCGGCTCAAGCAGGCGGGGTACGTGACGGCCGAGCGCGACCCGGTGGACCGGCGGCGGGTGATCGTCACTCTGCGGCCGGAGCGGATCGCCGAGCTGAAGCGACCGTACGAGCGGTTCGCCGAGCGGACGGCACGCCTCGTCGAGGGCTACAACGCCGAGGAGGTCCTGCTGCTGGTTCGGCACTATGACCGCATGCAGGCGATGTACCACGCCGAGCTGGACCGCCTCCGCAGCGGCCTGTCTGAGACGCCGTCGTTTGACGATTGAGGATCCTGTGGCCTCGCCCCGGTGGTGTTGAATGTAGACACAGAGAGGGGTGGCAATGCTGGAACTGGTGCTGTTGGTCGAACCAGAGCAACCGATCGGCGGCGAGCGGTTCGATGCCCTCACGCAAGCGCTCGGTGACGACCTGCGAATGGTGCCTCGACTGCAGGTCACGCTGGTCGGCGCCACGGGCCCGGTGCTCGGGACGAAGTCGGCAGAGGCGTGGGAGCTGGGCATGTTGGCGGTTGGTGGGCTCTTTTCCGCCACCACTGTGAGGGCCATCGCCTTGGTCGCCATCGCTTACGCCGAACGGACCAAGGCGCGGTCGATCCGCATTCGGCGGGGCGACATCGAGCTGGTCATCACCGGTAGCACCCAGATCGACGATCCCGCGCTCGTCGACGGGCTGGCGCGGCTAGTCGAGATGTCCGCAGAGGCAGGGCCGACCCATGTGTCGTCACCTGCCGCTGCCGCTGCCGCTGCCGCTGCCGCTGCCGCTACGGATCCCCTGCCTCGGTTGGGCGGGGCGGGAGCCTGAGCCGTGGGACAGCGGCTGGCCCTGCTCATCGCCAACGACCGCTACATTGACGAGTCGTTGGCCGACCTCTACGCCCCGCGCGAGGAGGCTCGCGACCTGCAGAGCCTGCTCGCCGACGCGGACATCGGGGCGTTCGACAGGGCAACCCTGCTGGAGAACGAGTCGAAGAGCTCGGTTGAGCGCAGCATGGAGATGATGCTGCGCGCGGCCGGCCCGGAAGACCTAATCCTGTTGTATTTCTCTGGGCACGGCATCCGTCGGGGCCCCAAGGGCCGCTTCTACCTGGCAGTCGCCAACACCGAGGCCAAGTACCTGTCGTCCACCGCCATCTCGGCGTCGTTCGTCCACGAACTGCTCGACGAGTCACCGGCTACCAGCTCGATCATCCTGCTGGACTGTTGCTACAGCGGTGCCTTCGAGCAGTCGAAGTCACCGACGGAGCTCAACCTGGACGGGGAGCTGAAGGCCGGGGACGGCCGGTACGTCATCACCGCTACCAACTCGATTGAGCGGGCCAGTGACGGCAGGCCGGCAACGGCGGCCACGCCGCGACAACGGTCGGCGTTCACCGAGACGGTGATCCAGGGACTGAGCACAGGGGCCGCCGACCTGACCGGACGCGGCCGGATTACCCCGGAGGACCTGTGGCGGTACGTGCACATGGAGCTGCCGAAGCGCACCACCGACCAGTCGCCCTGTCACTTCGGACGCGCAAGCAGCGAGGTACACATCGCGCTGTCCCGGGACGGACACCACCGGCAACGCGGGAAGCGGGACCAGCGTGATCCCCGGCTTGGTGACCTGCTCGGGCCGTTGAAGGCCGTGGACGACGTCAAGCTATGCGCAATCGAATGGCGGCAACGCGGCCTCCTGAAGGTGCCGGTCGGTCGCAGCGAGCGCATGGACGCGCCCTCCGGCGAGCCAGTGTCACTTGACCTCGGGTCCGCGGAGGGGCATCTGCTCATCGTGGGGCGGGCCGGGATGGGCAAGACCACCCTGCTGCGCACTATTATCGGCGGCCTCGCGCTCACCCACTCCGCCGACGAGGTGGTGTTCCACTGCCTCGAGTCGGGTGGCAACTGGTTGGGGCCGATGCGGCGCCTGCCGCACATGCAGACGGTGTTGGGCGACGACGAGGTCGAGGAGCTGGGCAAGCTGCTCACCCGAATCGAGGACGAGGTGCAGCGGCGCAAGCGGCTGTTCCGAGACCACGAGCTGGAGTCACCGGCGAGCCTGCGCGCCCGGCGGCGCCAGCTCCCGGGCGGCCCGTACCCGGACGTGTTCCTGGTGGTGGACCGCTGGCAGGACTTCGCGATGCTGCTGAGCGGCTTCACCAGCCGGGTAGTCGAGCTGGCGAACAGAGGGCTCGGGTACGGGTTCCACCTGGCCGTGCTCGATCGGAACTGGCGCTCTATCCCGGAGGAGCTGGCTGAACTACCGCAGCTGCGGATCGAGACCCGGCTGTCGCAGCCTGCGGACTCGATGGTTGATCCGGATCACGCGGCAAGACTGCCGCTGTCCATGCCCGGCTGGGCAATCCAGGGCCGGCGGATGTTCCGCATCGCGCTGCCCGAACTGACAGTGACCGACGTGGACCCGGAGCTCGAGTCGGAGTTGGACGAGGCCGCACCGGACGGAACGACCGCGATGATTTCGATGATCGCGGAGGCGTGGGGCGTAGGGACGTCGCAGTCGAGGCCGGGATCGGCGCACCTGGCCGGCGAGACCAGAGACGAGGCGTTGGAGGTGCTCGGCGTCGCGGACTACCAGGCTCTTCAGGACTTCGCCGGGCGGGTGACGCCAATGGGAGCCGACTACCTGCGGGTCCCCATCGGGTTCGAGCTGGGCGGTCAACCCGTCATGCTCGATTTCAAGGAGTCGGCCCAGGGCGGCATGGGTCCGCACGGCCTGGTCATCGGCGCCACGGGCTCCGGCAAGAGCGAGCTGTTGCGTACGGTGGTGGCCGCGCTGGCGGCGCGACACTCGTCCGAGACGTTGAACTTCGTCCTGGTGGACTTCAAGGGTGGGGCGACGTTCGCGTCGCTGGATGTTCTGCCGCACACCAGCGCTGTGATCACCAACCTGTCGGACGAGCTGGCGCTGGTGGACCGGATGGGCGACGCGCTGGCCGGTGAGCTGAACCGGCGGCAGGAGGTGCTGCGTGCGGCGGGGAACTACGCCTCGCGGCACGACTACGAGAGGGCGCGGGCGGCCGGTGAGCCGTTGGAGCCGATGCCGAGTCTGCTGATCATCTGCGACGAGTTCTCCGAGTTGTTGGCGGCAAAGCCCGATTTCATCGATCTGTTCGTGCAGATCGGCCGGGTCGGCCGGTCGCTGGGTGTGCACCTCCTGCTGGCGTCGCAGCGGCTGGAAGAGGGCAGGCTGCGCGGGCTCGACGTGCATCTGTCGTACCGGATCGGCCTGCGCACTTTCTCGGCGGTGGAAAGCCGGATCGTGCTCGGCGTGCCGTATGCGTACGAGCTGCCGAACGCGCCGGGGCACGGCTATGTCAAGGCCGGCAACTCGACGATGACCCGGTTTCGGGGCGCCTACGTGTCTCGACCGCCCGTGCAGTACGACGCCGAGCTCAGCGACCCTGCGGAGCGGCGGGCCGCCGACTCGATCCTGGACATCCTGGTGGAGCGTCTTCAGGGCCGGGGCCGGCCAGCGCACCAGGTGTGGCTGCCGCCGCTGGCCGATCCGCCAACGCTGGACAGCCTGCTGCCACCTCTATCGGCGCATCCGGAGTTCGGACTGTCCGCCAATTCGTGGCCGGGCCGTGGCGCGCTCACCGTGCCGGTGGGGGTGGTGGACCGCCCGTACGAGCAGCGCCGGGATCCGTTGATGGTCGAGCTGGCGGGTGCTGGCGGCAACGTGGTGATCGTCGGCACGGCGCTGAGCGGTAAGAGTACGATGCTGCGGTCGTTGCTAGCGTCGCTGGCGTTGACGCACACGCCGCGTGAGGTGCAGTTCTTCTGTCTGGATTTCGGCGGTGGGGCGTTGCGCAGCTTGGCGCAACTGCCGCACATGGCAGGGGTGGCCGGCCGGCGAGACACCGAGGCGGTGCGCCGTACGGTCGCCGAAGTGGTCGCGGTGCTCGACGAGCGGGAGGCACGATTCGCGCGGCACGGCGTCGATTCGATGGCGAGTTACCGGCGGCGTCGGGCGTCGGGGGAGTTCGCCGATGACCCGTTCGGTGACGTGTTCCTGGTGGTCGACGGGTGGAACACCCTGCGCGAGGATTACGAGGAGCTGGAGCAGACGATCACCACCCTGGCCAACCGGGGTCTGGGCTTCGGGGTGCACGTGGCGCTGACGGCGGTGCGGTGGGCGGAGATCCGGATCAACATGCGGGATCTGCTGGGCACCAAACTGGAGCTGCGTCTGGGTGACCCGGCCGAGTCGGAAATCGACCGCCGGTCCGCGATGAACGTGCCGGAGAAATCCCCGGGCCGGGGCCTGACCCGCGACAAGTTGCACTTCCTCACCGCGGTCTCGCGGATCGATGGCAGGCAGGACATCGAGGGTCTGACCGAGGCATCGGCGGAGTTGGCCGGGCGGCTGGCGGCGAACTGGCCCGGCCCGGTGGCCCCGAAGGTGCGGTTGCTGCCTCGCCGGCTCTCCATGGCCCAACTGGACCGGGTCGTCGACCGCACCGCGCCGGGCCTGCCGATCGGTGTTGACGAAGCGAGCTTGGCTCCGGTCTACCTCGATTTGACCGCCGATCCCCACCTGACAGTCTTCGGAGACGCGGAGAGCGGCAAGACCAACGTGCTGCGGTTGATCGCCCGGCAGATCGTCGACCGGTACACCCCGGCGCAGGCTCGACTGGTCATCGCCGACTACCGGCGGAGCCTGCTCGGCGCGGTGGAGGGGGAGCACCTGCTGGAGTACGCCGCGTCGAACCAGGTGTTCAGTCAGGGGTTGGAGTCGATCCATGCCGCGTTGTCCAACCGCCTTCCCGGGCCGGAGGTCGGCACCGCACAGTTGCGCGACAGGAGCTGGTGGAAGGGCCCGGAGTTGTACATCCTGGTGGACGACTACGACCTGGTGGCATCCGGCGGCAAGAATCCCCTCAGCGCACTGCACGAGTTGCTGGCGCGGGGCCGCGATATCGGCCTGCATCTGATCGTCACCCGGCGCATGGGTGGCGTGTCGCGGGCGATCTACGAGCCGGTATTGCAGCGGCTGCGCGAGTTGGAGTCGCCCGGCCTGTTGTTGTCCGGAAACCGGGACGAGGGTGCGGTCCTCGGCAATCTCCGACCGAGCCCGCAACCGCCCGGCCGGGGCACCCTGGTCCGCCGGCGCGACGGACAGCAGCTCATCCAGGTCGCCTGGAGCGAGCCTGGGTGACCCACGCGGTCGGCGTCACCATGGATCCGGTGGCGGCAGGGCGGCCACCTCCTCAGCCGCCCTTCGCCGTGTCGCCGCCGCGTCCTCCACCGCCGCGGCTATGCGTGCCGCGAGCCGATGTGCGACGGCCTGCACCGCCAGCGGCGCGGGCTCCGGTGGTACGACGTCGCCCGCCGGCATGACCAACAGACCCGTGAGGTGTGCCTCGGCGGTCGCCTGCCGTACTAGCTCACGTGCTCGGGCCAGCTCCTGTCCGCGGTTGGCCAGCGTGGCGGCGATGACCGTGTAGGCGTCTTGTGCCTCGTCGAGTCGGCGGGTCAGGCGACGTAGCAGATCGTCGACCTGATCCCGGTCGCGGCCGGAGCGCCAGTGCGCGTCGAGGAGACGGTGTAGCCGGCCCAGTTCCTCGGCGCTGTCCCGCGCCGTGCGGGCAGCCTGCGCCCATTGCTCGCTGTCGGCCGCGCTGGAGTCGTCCTCCAGTAACCGCGCGTAGGACACGGACCCCTCCGTCATGCGTCACCGTGTCGGGCGAACCGCATCGCGAGTTCGTCGTCGGTCGCCGTGACCGTACGGGCGATCTCTCGCAGTTGTGCTTCGACCTGGGCGAGCTCGGCCCCAATCCGCGGCAACTCGTTGGCCCAGGACCGTGAGGTTTCGTCTGTTGCGGATGGAAGGTCGAGCGCGAGCAGCAGGTCTGCTAGATCGCCGATGCCGTGTGCGACTGGGCCCAGACCGTCCGGGTCCAGGTCCAGGAATCTGTCATTCATGGGCCGATCCACCCCCAGTCACGCGCTACTCGAATGCCTACGCTGTTGTCTGCGTGAGCGCTGCTCGGTGTTGCGGCGGGACTACGTTCGCAGCGCTCCGATGACAGGACTGGGAGCATCATGCCACTCATCCCGTCCACCGGCGCTGTGCTGAACGGGTGACCCACGCCGCCTCGCCGCGTTCGGCACCGACCTTGACCAGCTGCCGCCCGGACATCGGCGTCAGCCAGCCGCGGGTTTCCGGATGAGGTGGGCGGGCCCGGCTGATGCCGAGCCCGCCGGTATCAGTGCTCGTTACGCGCGGGCGACGAGCCGGAACTGTTGGTTGGTCTGGCCGTGGCAGTCGTAGAGCTGGATCTGGGCGCCGTTGGCGGTGCTCCAGACGTCCAGGCATCGTCCGGACTGCACGCTGCTGATGGTGCCGTTGGAGTTGACGTTCCATTGTTGGTTGGTCTGGCTGTGGCAGCTGTAGATCTGTACCGCCGCGCCGTTGCCGGTGCCTGCGGCGTCGAGGCACATGTTGCCGTACACCTGGAGTTGTTTGCCTGAGGTGTAGGTCCAGGTCTGGTTGGTCTGCCTGTTGCAGTCGTAGAGCTGGACCCGGGTGCCGTTGTTACGGGAGGCGTTGGGTACGTCGATGCAGCGGCCGGATTGTGTGCCGACGATCTCGCTGGCCGAGGTGGGCGGGACCGTGGGCGGCACGGTGGGCGACGCGGTGGGGGTCGGTCCCGGCGTGGTGGGCGTCGGGGTGGTCGGCGTCGACGGCAGCAGCGGGCAGGTGCTGCGGTAGGTGACCACGCCGCTGGAGTCCAGCAGCGGGCAGAGGAACTGGCTGTACCGGGCGTCGTTGTCGACGAACATCTTGACGAACGGCAGCATGGTCCGGACCATCACCGGGTTCGGCCGCCCGACCATGAATCCATGATCCGCACCGGCGACCTCCAGGTAGACGCTCTCCGTCGTGGCCGGGAGGCTGTTGTACAGGCCGGTGGCGTAGGACGGGGTGACCACCGTGTCCGCCTGCCCAGAGAGGATCATCGTGGGCACCCGGTCGTTGGCGAGGTTCGACGACGGCGAGTACGGCGCGATGCCGACCACTGCCTTCAACGACGAGCGCCGCATGGCTGCGCTCAGCGCGCCCCCGCCGCCCATGGAGTGACCGGCGACGGCCAACCGGCTGGGGTCGACGCGGTCACGTACCGGGCTCTGCTGCGTGAGGTAGTCCAATGCGGCGAGCAGTTGGGTGCCGCGGGCCGTGTCGAAGTCGTTGCGGCTGTTGGTCTCGATGCCGATCACGACGAAGCCGTGGGAGGCCAGCCACGGGCCCATCCAGGCCAGTTCGGCGGAGAACAACGCGGTGTAACCCGGCGAGATGGCGATGGCCCCGAAGGTGCCCTGGCTGGTGTCGGTCGGGTAGTAGATCCTGCCGCCGTTGAAGCCGTACCCGGTCGGGACGCTGACCGATGTGTTGGCGAAGGGGCCGTTGACGTTGGCGACGCTGCTCTGGGTGGGGTCCGGTCCCCGCTGGTACGGGTTGTCGGCGGCCGATGCCGACCCGGTCGCCACGGTGATGGTGAACAACCCGACCACGGCGGCGATCCCTACCGCGGCGAGCTTCCACACCCGTCCCCGAAATCGGGCGGGCGTTCGGTCGGCATGGGTATTCCCCGAGGGCGGGGGGTGGTGTCGGTGTCCTCGCACTGTCGGTGCCTCCTGGTGGTGGGTAAATGCGGAACGGGCGGGCTCGGTCGTGTGCCGAGCCCGCCCGTCCCGGCGTTGTCCGGTCGTCAGCGTTGCAGCGTCAGCAGACCCGGCCGGTACGGCAGGAGCCCGTAGTCGCCGCCGGAGCTGGGAGAACGCCCCTGGTAGAGCAGTTGCAGGTTGCAGGCGTCAACGGTCATGGTCTGGTCGGCGTTGCTGCGGATCAGCTCGCCGTGACTGATGTCGTTGGTCCAGGTGGCGCCGCTGTTGGCCTTGCCGGCGAAGGGGTTGCTCTCCGACGTGGCCTGCGGCGTCCACGTGCCACCCAGGCTGGTGGCCGTGAACGAGCGGAAGTAGCGCCCGTTCGCGCCGATCGCCTCGACGAGCATGAGGTACCGGTTCTGGCCCTGGAGCTTGTAGACCTGAACGCCCTCGAACAGGTTGTTCGTCGAGTCGGTCATGATCGTCGTGTAGTTCGACCCGAAGCTGCCCGGGAAGTTCCCGATGGGCATGCTGGCCCGGTAGATCCTGCCGTTGTCCCCGGCGAAGAACAGGTACATGTTCTGGTCGTCACCGATGACTGCCTGGTCGATCGGGCCGGTGCTGGAGTTGGAGATGCTTCCGGTGAACAGCGTCTGCGCCCCGGACCAACTGTTCACGTTGGTCGGATCGGTCGACGTGCGGTACGAGAACGCCGTCGGACCCCACTGATAGGCCAGCACCCAGACGTTGCGCGGCGCGAAGTAGAACAGTGACGGTGCCACCGCCGCGAACGGCATCTGGTTCTGCGACGCGGACCCCATCTGGTTCCAGTTCGAGAAGAGACCGAAGTTCATCGAGCCCCACGTCGTTCCGGTGTCGTGCGTCGTCGCGTAGACCAACTGCTGGCCGTTGTACGGCGCGTGGGTGAAGTCCTTCAGCGACACCCAACCCGACCTCGGCTGTGCCAGCGCGCCGGACGACGACCAGCGGTACGACGACGGAAGGTCACAGGTGCCGCCGGTCGGCGGGGGAGTCGACGTCGGGGTCGGCGTCGGCGTGGATCCGCCGCCGAGGGAGGCGAGCCGGAACTGCTGGTTGGACTGTCCGTTGCAGTCGTAGAGCTGGACCTGGGCGCCGTTGGCGGTGCTCCACACGTCAAGGCATCGTCCGGACTGCACGCCGGTGATGGTGCCGTTGGAGTTGACGTTCCATTGCTGGTTGGTCTGGCTGTGGCAGCTGTAGATCTGTACCGCCGCGCCGTTGCCGGTGCCTGCGGCGTCGAGGCACATGTTGCCGTACACCTGGAGTTGTTTTCCTGAGGTGTAGGTCCATGCCTGGTTGGCCTGCTTGTTGCAGTCGTAGAGCTGTACTCGCGTGCCGTTGGTGGTCGAGGCGTTGGGTACGTCGACGCACCGGCCCGACTGCGTGCCGACGATCTCACTGGCCGAGCCGGGTGGGACGGTGGGCGTCGCGGTGGGGGTCGGACCCGGCGTGGTGGGCGTGGGGGTGGTGCCGGGGCCAGCGCTGTTCAGCGCCTCCAGGGTGGAGTTGTAGGCGGCCTTCTTGTTGCCGCTGCAGTCGAAGAGCAGCGGAGTGCCGCTGGAGCGCCACGAGTCGCAGTCACGCACGCCCCATACGGTGACACCGTTGCAGCGAGCCACGGCAAGGCAGTCGTTGACCACACTGCGGAAGGTGTTGGCCTGCGACGTGCCGGATCCCTCGATATCCAGCTCGGTGATCTGCACGTCCACGCCGAGGGCGGCGAAGCTGGACAGCGTCGTGCGGTAGTTGCTGTTGTACGGCGAGTTGGCGTTGAAGTGCGACTGGAAGCCTACGCAGTCGATCGGCACCCCACGGGACTTGAAGTCGCGCACCATGTTGTAGACGGCCTGGGTCTTGGCCCAGGTCCAGTTATCGGTGTTGTAGTCGTTGTAGCAGAGCTTGGCGTTCGGGTCCGCCGCGTCGGCGGCGCGGAACGCCGCCTCGATCCAGTCGTTGCCGGTGCGCTGAAGGTTCGAGTTGCGACGGGCGCCGCTGTTGCCGTCCTCGAACGCCTCGTTCACCACATCCCACGAGTCGATCTTGCCCCGGTAGTAGCTGGCCACGCGGGTGACATGGTTCAGCATCGCGTTGCGCAGCGCGCTGCCCTCCATGCTCTGCATCCAGCTCGGCTGTTGCGAGTGCCAGGCCAAGGTGTGGCCGCGGACCTTCCACCCCCGGGAGGTGGCGTGGTTCACGATCCGGTCCGCGTTGCCGAAGGTGAAGTTGTTCTGCTGCGGCTCGGTCGCGTCGATCTTCATTTCGTTTTCGGGGGTGACGCTGTTGAACTCGCGGTTCAGGATCGTCGTGTAGGCGCCGTCGCTGAGCTTGTTCGCGGCCACGGCGGCACCGAAGTACCGGCCGGACTGGGCCGCGGCAGCGCCGAGGGTCGTCTCAGCGGCCTGTGCGAGATTGGGCACCAGCGATACGACCAGGGCCAGAATTATCGCGGCTGTTCCGGAAAAAGTGAGTGTTCGTAGTCGGGTGCGCTTGGGGGGACGGGTCCGGGAAATCATGCTGATCCTCCAGTGGTGGATAGGAAATCCTGTCGCTGTTTCCAGTGGGGAGGCCCCGCTCGAAACGGTGGCGGCCCGATGCTGAGTCCGCCTGAGCGGGCCGGGGCCCACGTCAGGTGTCCGCCCCCGATGTGACTCGGCTCGGGCTGCCTGGCCAGCGTGTGAAGGGTTGCGACGGGTGGTCCGGTCACCCGCTGGTGACTGGTTGCGGGCGTAGGGCTCTCTCGGTGGTGGACGTGGTCACCTGGTAGGTGGGTGGGCCTGACGGTCGCGTGCGGCGCCTCCGGTGCTGAAGTGATCTTGTTAACGTTCACACTGATCGATGGCTATCAGGCTGGCAGAAAGTTCCAGGTAATTCAACCGGTAGTTTCGGACCTGTTGCGGGTGGGCGCGGTAGGCTTCGAGTCCTTCGGCCGAACAAGATCCAATCCGACCGGGCCGGTGTCCTTGTCGTGCGTACGCTGCGGCATTGCCGCGTGCGAGTCCGATCCACGTCCAGGGCCGGGCCGCGCGGTCGTCGGTCACCGGTCGATCATGGAGTAATGGTGGCCGGTATGTGGTGTTCCGCACCTTTCGTCGGGCACCGCAACTCCATGATCGACGGGGCTCCGGGTCTTGGCGCACCCGCACTCCCGCGATCTTGTAGTTTCTGACCTGACAAAAGGTGCGAGACGGTCCATACCGTCGACCGGAAGTGCAAGGTCAACGAGGCCAGGCGAGGCGCGAGCGGAGCAGGCGAGGCACGCGGGACGCTGCTCGCCCGGCCCTGTCGTCCACACCCGACCACGCCACCGTGTGCGGCGCGCGTGAAGGAAGATCCGGGTCGGTTGACCGTCCGCCGTTGGCTCGCGGGTCTGCGTACCCGGCCGCTGGCGGTCGGCGTCAGGGTCTGCGCCGCACGCGGCTCATGGTTGCTGGAGAAGGCGTTCCGGGGCCACCGAGCCACCGTCGTCCGGCCGGTCGGATAGCTCTTGACCAACGACCATGGTCGATCCCTTGACACTCCAGATGGGGTCGCTAACACTTGGCCGCAACACGAATGTAACAAGAATCCGAGATCCGAGCCGAGCAGGGCCGGAGTCCTGTTAGCGCTAACGCCAGTGCTCGCCGCACCGCCCGCCAGCTGATCCCTACGGCCCCTGCGCGAAGGAGAGACCTATGTCGAGATTCCTCGCCCGGCTCTGCGCGGTGGCGGTCGCCGCGTGCCTGCTGTTCACCACCTGGTCGGCGGCGACGCCGAAGGAGGCGTCCGCACTCGACCCGACAGTCGGCTACCTGATGGCGCACTTCACCGGCGAGTCGTCCACCGACCAGCAGATCTACCTCGCGCACAGCGCCGACGGCCTGCGGTGGACGGACCTGAACAACGGCGGGCTCGTACTGCGGTCCACCGTCGGCACCCGTGGCGTCCGCGACCCCGCCCTGGTCCGCTCGCCCGGCGGCGACCGGTACTGGATCATCGCCACCGACCTGTGCATCGGCTGCGGCCAGGACTGGTCGGCCGCGATCAACAACGGCAGCCGCAACCTCGTCGTGTGGGAGTCCACCGACCTGGTCAACTGGTCGGCGCCGTGGCTGTTGAACGTCGCCGGCGCGATCCCGGACGGACGCAACGCCTGGGCCCCGGAGGCGATCTGGAACCCGGCCACCGGCGACTACGTCCTCTACTGGGCGACCAACGTCCCGCTCAACGGGGCGACCAAACACCGCATCTACTACGCGCGCACGGCGGATTTCCGCAGCATCACCACGCCGCAGGTCTACGTCAACCGGCCCGGCAGCCAGGAGATCATCGATACCCAGATCGTCGAGGTGCCGGCCGGCGTCGGCGCCTACCGCTACGTCCGGGCCTCCCGGGACGACCAGATCACCATCGAGGGCAGCAACTCCCTGCTCGGCACGTGGACGAACCTCGGAAACCTGGCCGGCGTCGGGCTGACCGGGGGGCAGGTCGAGGGCCCGATGTGGATGAAGTTCAACTCCCGCAACGAGTGGGTTCTCTACCTCGACCAGTACGCCACCGGGCGCGGCTATCTGCCCGTCCTGACCACCAACCCGTCGAGCCCGGGCAGCTTCCGGCTGCCGGCGTCCGGCTCGTACGCCATGGGCGGCACCAAGAAACGGCACGGTTCCATCCTCAACCTGACCGCCGCCGAGCAGAGCCGGGTGCTCGCCCGCTGGCCCGCCACCGCCGTGAACCGAATCCAGTCGTACAACTTCCAGGACCGGTACGTGCGGCACGCCGACTACGACGCCCGCATCGACGCGAACGTCAGCCCGGCCCAGGACGGCCAGTGGCGGCTGGTGCCCGGCCTGGCCGGCTCCGGCACGGTCTCCATCCAGTCGGTCAACTTCCCGGGCTACTACCTGCGCCACTACGGGTTCGACTTCCGGTTGGAAGCCAACGACGGCACCGCCACGTTCGCCGCCGACGCCACCTTCCGGCAGGTCGCCGGCCTCGCCAACTCCTCGTGGACGTCGTTCCAGTCCTACAGCCACCCGGACCGCCACATCCGGCACTACAGCTATCTGCTCCGGCTCGACCCGGTCACCGACGCGCAGAGCCGTGCCGACGCCACCTTCCGCGTGATTAGCTGACGCTGGTCCCTGCCCGAGGAACTCGGACCTAGGGCGTACCCGCCCGAGCGGTTGGGCTCTGGCGCGTGGAGCTGGTGGGGCCGGTGGCCGTCGACGGACGGCCGGCGGCGCGGGCCCGCCGGGCGTCCACGGTGAGCAGGGTGAGGGCGACCAGCGTCAGTAACCCGGCGACGAGTGCCAGTGGGCGTGCCCCCGAGGTGGGCAGGAGAACACCGCCGATGAGTGATCCGCCGGCAATGCCGGCGTTGAAGGCGGTGCTGACGCCGGCCGACGCGATGTCGGTGCTGCCCGGAGCCAGTTGCAGCATGCGGCTCTGCACGGCGGAGCCGAACGCCGCGTAGGCCAGGCCGATCCCGGCGAGGAGCGCGACCGCACCGGGCCGGAGCGTGCCGAGCGCGTACAGGCCGAACAGCGAGGCGGTGCCGATGCTCAGTGGCGTCAGCAGGGAAGCGATCGGCCGGGTGTCCAGGGTCCGGGCCGCGGCCAGGGTACCGACGACGCCGGCCGCGCCGGAGACGAACAACAGGGGCGCCAGCACCGCGTCGGCGAAGCCGCTGACGTCGAGCAGGAACGGTGTGACGTAGGTCTGCAGGGTCATGAAGCCGCCGATGCCGAGGGCGGTCGCGACCAGCAGCAGGGCGAAGCGCCGCCCGTCCGGTGCGGTGCCGTGCGCGGCGCCGCCAGCGGCCGGGGGATAGGAGGGAAGGAGGACGAACACCGCGGCGGCGATCACCACACCAACCCCGGCCAGCACCGCGAACGCGACACGCCAGCCGGCCTGCTGCCCGATCCAGGTCCCCAGGGGTACGCCGAGCACCGGGGCGAGCGTCGCTCCGGTCGCGAACAGCGCCACCACCCGGCCGCGCACCGCGACCGGGAAGGGGCCGGTCACGGTCGCCGTGGCGATGGACCAGAACACCGCCTGAGCCAGGGCGGTCACGAGCCGGGAGCCGGCCAGCACGGTGTACGTCGGCGCGAGCGCGGCGGTGGCGTTCGCGGCGGCGAACAGGAGCATCGTGACGCTGAGCAGTTGACGCCGGGGGATCCGCTGGGTCAGTCGGGCCAGCGGCACGGAGGCCAACACGACGACGATGGCGTACCCGCTGACCAGCAGGCCTATCTGCGAGCGGGACCGGTCCAGATCGGGTGCGATGTGCGTCAGCAGGCCGACGGGCAGCAGCTCGGTCGTGATGAACGCGAAGGCGGCGAGGGAGAGCGCGACGAGCACAGCCCTCGCCCTTCGTGGCGACACCTCCGGCACCGTGGCCCACCCCCGTTCGTCGTCACCGTAATGGAGGGCCCCGACGCCCCCAGCGTTCGGGGGCGTGTCCTGCCTCAGTCCGCGTTTTCGGTCTCGGCCAACCGGTCGGCCGGGCCTGCGCCACCGGGTGGCCGGTGTCGTCGACCAAGCCGACCGGCCGTGCCGAAGGGCCGGGCGCCACCGCCTCACTCGACGGCCCCTCACCTCGGGCACCGGCCGCCGCGGTGGCCGACACTGCCTGGTGGTCATAGCAGCCGGCGGCGGGCCAGGAGCCGAAAGGCCAGGTAGCCCGGCGGTACCGGGAGCCAGAACGTCGCGAGGCGGTAGATCAGGGTGCCTGCGACGGCAGCGTCCAGCGGCACTCCGTAGAGCAGCAGGCCGGAGACGAGTGCGGCTTCGGTGGCGCCGAGCCCACCGGGGGTGGGCGCGGCGGACGAAACGCCCTCGCCGACGAGGCAGACCAGGATCACGGGGGGCAGGTGCGCGAGGGGGACCGGGCCGGTGGCGAGTAGCGCGAGGTAGAGGCAGAGGCCGTAGGTGAGGGTGAGCGCGGTGGACGCGACGACGAGCCGTCGCAGGCCGTGCTGACGGGTCAGGGCGCGTAGGGCGACGCCGACCTGGCCGGCTGCCGCGCGTCCGCGCCGACGGAGCCGTGGTGCGGCGAGGACGGCCGCCACGATGAGCAGCACAGCCAGGGCGCCCAGCAGCAGCGGCATCGCTCTGGTCGCGTGATGGGTGAGGATGCGGGCGGGCTGGCGGGCGAAGGGCAGCAGCACCGGCAGGAGCAGCACGACCGAGAGCACACCTGCGGCGCGGGAGACGCCGACGGCGGTGGCCGCACCGGCGGTGGTGAGTTCCCTCTGGTGTAGGTAACGCAGGCTGAGCGCGGCGCCGCCGAGGCTGCCGGGCGCCAGCCGGTTGGCGAACGACGCGGCGACCTGCACCAGGGTGGCCTCGCCCAGCGGGATCCGATTGGCTGTGGCCATCCGGAGCACGACGCCGCTGAGCAGGTAGGTCAGGGCGGAGCCGAGCAGCGTCGCGGCGACCGCGAGCGGGTTGGCGTGCAGGATGAGACGCGCCGCGGTGCGTACCTCGCCGAGCTGCGGAAGCAGCAGGTGCACAGTCAATCCCAGGATCAGCAGCTCCAGGACGGTGCGGCGGTTGATCCGGACCACCTTCGCCGCCGGGCGGTCGCGGGCGGGGCAGCGACGCACGATTTCCTTGCGGAGGCTGTCGAGCGTGCCGGGACGGCCGCGCAGGGCGCTGCGGCCGGCGCGGGACAGCACCGGGGGTTGCAGGAACGGCACGCTGTCCGCGACCGCCGCGACGCCCAGGCGGTCGACCGCGGCGGCGACCACGCTGGCTGGGGCGACCCGCGTGGACAGGGCGACCATCAGCTCGACGACGTCGCGAGCCTGCTGCTCGGCCGAGGCGTCGTCGCTGGCGAAGCCCAGGTCCACCAGGTAGGCGTGGTCCCGGCCGACGAGCACGTTCGCAGCGCGCAGGTCGCGGTGCGCGATGCCCGCCCGATGCAGGCGGGCCACCTGTTCGCACGCGTCGCGCACGGCGGCGAGCGGGACCGGCCCGACGGCGGCGTGCAGCGGGGCGGCGTCGATGAACTCCTGCACCAGTATGGCGTCGCCGCCGGACATGGCGGCGGTCGTGACGACGGCCGGGACCCGGACGCCGGCGCGTTCGGCCAGCAGGGTCAGACACGTTTCGTGCTCGCTCTGCTGGCGGGCGCTCAGGTACGGCGGCGCATCGGCCACGTGGCGGTAGCGCACCCGCCGGTACAGCTTGTAGACCCAGTCCGCGTCGCGTTGCTGGCCGCCGGTCACCTTGACGAACAGCCGCCGCCCGTCGGTGGTGACGGCCCGCCACGGCTGCGACCCCCGGGCGTCGCCGTGGATCGGTGTCAACCGTGCCACGTCGATCCCGCGCCGCCGCAGCGCCGCCCGCAGGTTGGGCGCCGACCGTTGCGGCCCGACCTCGCCGACCACGAGCCGGGTCAGACACACCGCGAGCCAGCCGACAAGGAAGCCGCCGACCACGTCGACCGGCAGGTGCGCCCCGACGTGGATCCGCGCGACGGCGACCAGCCCGATCACCACCCAGGCCGCACGGCGCCACCGGGGGCCGCAGGCCCGCGCCGCGACGAGCGCCAGGGCGGTGGCGACCGCGACGTGTCCCGAGGGGTACCCGAACCGTCCGCTGATCGTCTCGCGCAGGACCACGTCGGTGAGCAGCGCCGCCGGCCGCTGCCGGGCGATCACGGCCTTGACGGCGACCGCGAGCCAGTACGCCAGGTTTCCGGCCAACAGGAGGCTCCACGCCGTGCCGATCCGGCGGGCGAGGGCGGCTGCTGCGGCGGTGACGAACACCGCCGGGTACGAGCCGAGCTGCAGGACCAGACCCAGGACCGGCGTCAGCCCGGCGGGAAGGTGGTTGAGAAGGGCGAACAGGTCCCGCTCCCAGGGCGGCACCCGATGGCTGCGGATGGCCGCGCTCACCGCTGCCAGCAGTCCGGTCGAGACGGTCAGGCTGACCAGCAACGCCGGCGACGGGCGATGCGTGCGCGCTCCCACCGGTCCTCGGCCGCCCCTCGTCCGGCACAGTGCCCCTTCGTCGACCCGAACCCTACGGATCGCCCGCCCACCGGAAGGCAATCTTCGTTACCGGCCAACCCGTTGGGGGCGACAATCAGCGGGTGGTGGACAAGGTGGTGGAGACGCTCGTCGGGCTGCCGCCGCTCCTCGTCCTGACGCTGGTGATCGTCCTGCCGGCCCTGGAGTCCTCGACGCTGCTCGGGCTGGTCGTACCGGGCGAGACGGCCATCCTGATCGGTGGGCTGGTGGCTCACGGCGGTGCGCTGCCGCTGTGGGCGGTGGTCGCCGGCGGCGTCGTCGGGGCGTGCCTCGGCGACCAGGCCGGGTACGCCCTGGGCCGCCGGTACGGCCCGAGCGTGCTCGCCCGCGCCCCGCGAGTGCTGCGCCGGCGCCTCGACCTTGCGCGGGCCCGCCGCCTGGTCGCCCGTCGTGGGGCGTGGGCGGTGGTCACCGGACGCTGGGTGGCGGTGCTGCGGGCCGTGGTCCCCATGATCGCTGGCGCGGGTGGGATGCGCTGGCCGGTGTTTCTCCGGGCGAACCTGGCCGGCGGGCTGGTGTGGTCGACAGCCGTGGCGCTGCTGGGCTACCTGGGCGCCGCCTCCTACCGCTATCTGGAGCGGGAACTGGGCATCGGCGAGTGGGCCCTGCTGGCCCTGATCGGCGCCGGCGTGGCGTTGCGGGTGTGGCTGCGGGCCCGGCGCGGCCGATCTGGCTCACCCTGACCGGAGGCCGTCTCGAATGCCACCAGTACGGACGCCGGCACCATCACCCGTCAGCGGCCCTGCAGGCGCTTCACGTTGTCGCCGAAGGTCCACCCCTTCGACCCGTCCCAGTTCGCCGACCACGTCATCAGGCCCTTGAGGCCGGGCACGGAGTTCCAGGCCTGCGTGACCAAAGACGTCGACATGTAGCCGCCGCCCGCCCCGTTCTGCGCGGGCAAACCCGGGACCTGCTTGTCGTACGGCACGCGGATGGTGGTGCCCTGGATGGTGAGGCCGTTGTTGAGGCACTGCGTCTGCACGGTGAAGCCCTGCACGGTGCCGGCCGGGTACGAGTCACCGGCGCAGCCGTACATGCTGCCGTTGTAGTACTGCATGTTCAGCCACCAGAGGCGGCCGTTGTCCACGTACTTCTTGATGATCGGCAGGTACGAGCCCCAAATCGAGCCGTAGACCACACTGCCGCCGGTGACGTAGGCCGTCTCCGGTGCCATGGTCAGGCCGAAGTTCGACGGCATCCGGGCCAGCACGCCGTCGATGATCCGGATCAGGTTGGCCTGCGACGTCGACAGGGTGTTGATGTTGCCACTGCCGGTCAGGCCGGTCTCGATGTCGATGTCGATGCCGTCGAAGTGGTAGGCCGTCAGGATCGGCACGATCGTCGCGATGAACCGGTCGGCGACCGCGGTGGAGCTCAGGTCGATGCCCGCGGCGGCGCCGCCGATCGACATCAGGATGGTGGCGCCTGCCGCTTTGGCCTGGCACATCTCGGCCGGGGTGGCCACCTTCACGCCAGCGTCCATGCCGTTCTCCCAGAGGACCGTGCCGTCCGAGCGGATCACTGGGAACGCCGCGTTGATCACGTTGTAGCCGTGCTGGTTGAGCCGGCTGTCGGTGATGGGGATCCAGCCGAGGCCGGGGTGGACGCCGTTGGAGGCGCCGTCCCAGTTCTCCCAGTAGCCCTGCAACACCTTGCCGGTGGGCCGTGACTTCACCGCGCAGGTCCCGCTGGTTGGCGGTGGCGTGGTGGGGGGAGGTGTGGTCGGGGGTGGAGTCGTCGGTGGCGGCGTGGTGGGTGGCGGCGTGGTTCCCGAGCATGCGCCCAGGTCACGCCACAGCGACGGGGTCGCGGCGGGGTTCCAGCCGGCGCCGGGGTGCGCGGTGTGGGTGACCAGTGCCTGGTAGAGGCGGCCGCCGTAGGTGACCTGGGCGCCCGACTGGTAGGCGTTGCCCTCGGCCCAGGCCGGGGCGGTGCAGGCGACCATCGCGACGGCGTTGGCCGAAGACACGGCCGCCATGCTGCTGGGGACGAAGGCGACGGCGGCCGTGAGGGTCATGGCCGCCCCGGCTGCCACTGCGAAAATCCGACGGCTTCTCATGGCCAACTCCCCAGGCTTAGGCGACCCGCGACCTCCATATATTGACGTTCGTGAAGGCTAATATCAAGGATTGTTTACAGAAGGCGGGAAGTTGGGGGAGTGCGGGGCCTGCCAGGCTGGGCGGCACCTGCGCCACTCCCGCCGCGCTCGATGCCGGTGGCGGTAGGCGGCGAAACGTCGGCATTGGCGCGTGGTGAACGACGGCTATCCCGGACGGCGGTCCTGCGTCGATCATTGCTCGAATCGATGTGAGTCATTCTCACCTCCGGGTGGAACGCCCGGGCGCGGAGGGCGAGAGGTCGGCACCGGCAGCCGGGCGTGACGAACGGCCCGACTCCGCGTCCCCGGAGGACCCCATGCCCAGACCCGCCCTTCGTGCCCGGCTCGCGGCCCTCACCGCCGCCGTCCTGACCGCGAGCGTCCTGACGGTCATCCCGCCGTCACCGGCGCTCGCCGCCAGCACCTTCACCCCCGACGACTACTGCCTCGGCCAGTGCGCGGACATCCTGCCGCCCGGGCAGAACGGTAACGCCACGCTGGTCGCCATCCTGGCCCACCAGGCGCTCGGCACCCGCCCGGCGCATTCCAGCGACCAGCTCGACGAGTACGCGAACCTGGTCTACAACTACGCCGGGCTGACCGACGAGCAGATCGCCCACTTCTACAACGACGCCTCGTTCGGCGTCCCCGCCGCGCAGGTCGAGAGCACCATCTCACCGCGGTCGGACGTCACAATCGTGCGGGACAAGGCCACCGGCGTTCCGCACGTCACAGGCACCACCCGCGCCGGCACCATGTTCGGCGCCGGCTACGCCGGGGCCCAGGACCGGCTGTGGGTGATGGACCTGCTGCGGCACGCCGGTCGCGGCACGCTCACCTCGTTCGCCGGCGGCGCGCCGGGCAACCGTGAGTTGGAGCAGAGCATCTGGGCCAACTCGCCCTACTCGGAGGCGGACCTCCAGGCGCAGGTGGACGCGCTGCGCCTCAAGGGCACCCGGGGCCAGCAGCTCTACACCGACGTGGTCGACTACATCGCCGGCATCAACGCCTACGTCGACAAGTCGATCGCCGACGACAACTACCCCGGCGAGTACGTGCTGACCGGCGCTGGCAAGCCGAAGCACTTCACCATGACCGATCTGATCGCCACCGCCGGTGTGGTGGGCGGGCTCTTCGGCGGGGGCGGCGGCAGCGAGATCCAGTCCGCGCTGGTCCGGGTGGCCGCCCGGGCCAAGTACGGCACCACCGAGGGCGACCGGGTCTGGCAGGCGTTCCGCTCGCAGAATGACCCGGAGACTGTGCTCACGCTGCACGACGGGCAGAGCTTCCCCTACGGCGCGACACCGCCGGGCGCGACCAGTGCGGTGCTCCCCGACGCCGGCACGGTGGTCGCCGAGCCCCTCGCCTACGACGCCACCGGCGGGGCTGCCGCCCGTACCGGCGCCAGCACGGCCACCAACGAACTGCTCGGCGGGCTGTCGAACGTGCGTGCACACGGCATGTCCAACGCGGTGGTGGTCTCCGGCAGGCACACCACCACCGGCAACCCGGTCGCCGTGTTCGGCCCGCAGACCGGCTACTTCGCCCCGCAACTGCTCATGCTCCAGGAACTCCAGGGGCCGGGGATCAGCGCACGCGGCGCCGCGTTCGCCGGGCTGAACCTCTACGTCCTGCTCGGTCGCGGTCAGGACTACGCCTGGAGCGCCACCTCCGCGTCCCAGGACCTGACCGACACGTACGCGGTGCCGCTGTGCACCACCGACGGCAGCGCCCCGACGCTGCGCTCCAACCGCTACCTCTACCGCGGCCAGTGCCTCGCCATGGAGGTGCTGGAGAAGCGCAACTCCTGGTCGCCGACGCTGGCCGACTCCACCCCGGCCGGCGCGTACACGCTGCGCTCGCTGCGCACCAAGTACGGGCTGGTGTCCCACCGGGGCCTGGTCAACGGGCAGCCCACCGCGTTCACCAAACTGCGCTCCACCTACCGGCACGAGGCCGACTCGGCGATCGGCTTCCAGGCGTACAACGACCCCGCGGCGATGGGCAGCGCGGCGGCGTTCCAGGCGTCCGCCGCGAACGTCGGGTACGCGTTCAACTGGTTCTACGTCAACTCGACCGAGGCGGCGTACTTCAACTCCGGCTCGAACCCGGTCCGGCCCGCCGCCGCCGACCCGAACCTGCCGACCAAGGCCGAGCCGGCGTACGAGTGGGTGGGCTGGAACCCGGACACCAACGACGCCACGTACGCCCCGGCGTCGGCGCATCCGCAGTCGGTCAACCAGGACTACTACGTCAGCTGGAACAACAAGCAGGCGCGCGACTTCGGCGCGGCCGACGGCAACTTCAGCTACGGCGCGGTGCATCGGGGTCAGCTGCTCGACGGTCCGGTGCGCGCGGCCATCGCCCAGCGCAAGGTGGGCCGGGCCGACATCGTCCGGATCACCGCCGAGGCGGCCGTGACCGACCTGCGTGGCCAACAGGTGCTCGGCGAGCTGCTGCGGGTGCTCGACAGCACGCCGGTCACCGATCCGGCGCTGGCCGCCGCCGTGAGCAAACTGCGGGCCTGGCAGCAGGCTGGCTCCCGCCGGGTGGAGACGTCACCCGGCTCCAAGGTCTACCAGCACGCCGAGGCCATCCGGATCTTCGACGCCTGGTGGCCGCTGCTGGCCTCGGCGCAGTTCCGACCCGGCCTCGGCCCCGACCTGTACGCCGCGCTCGTCGATGCCCTGGAGGTGAACGAGGCACCCTCGGGCGGCCAGAATGGCGCACGCGACGGCACCGTGAGCTGGTCGTCGCAGGGGCAGGCGCACAAGGGCTCGGCGTTCCAGTACGGCTGGTGGGGCTACGTCGACAAGGACCTGCGCACCGTGCTCGGCGACCCCGTCGCCGGCGGGCTGGGCCGCGCGTACTGCGGCAACGGCAACCTCGGCGCGTGCCGGCAGTCCCTGCTGGACACGCTCGGTCAGGCCGCCGCGCTGCCGGCCACCACGGTCTACCCGGGTGACAAGTCGTGCGGTGCCGGTGACCAGTGGTGCGCCGACGCGATCGCCCAGTCCGGGCTCGGTGGCATCACCCACCCGCTGATCGCCTGGCAGAACCGTCCCACCTACCAGCAGGTCGTCTCGTTCCCGGCGCGGCGCGGCGACAAGGTCACCAACCTGGCGCAGGGACGGCCGGCCACCGCGTCGAGCACCCAGTTCCTGACCAGCAACACCCCGGCCAAGGCGGTCGACGGCAGTCTCGGCAGCCGGTGGGCCAGCAGCTACAACGACAACCAGTGGCTCCGGGTTGACCTCGGCGCGGCCCGGACGGTCAGCCGGGCGGTGCTGCGGTGGGAGGCCGCGTACGCCACCGGCTACCGGATCGAGGTTTCCGGTGACGGCAACTCCTGGCAGCCGGTGTTCAGCACCACCGCCGGCAACGGCGGCGTCGACAACGTGACCTTCGCCCCGGTCAATGCCCGCTACGTGCGGGTGTACGGGGTCAGCCGGGCAACCTCGTACGGGTTCTCGCTCTACGAATTCGAGCTGTACGGACGTTGAGCTCGCCCGGAGGGGCGGCGTGAGTCACACGCCGCCCCTCCGGGGCGTGCACAGCGCGGGAGAAACCGTCACCGTCACGGTCGTCGAGGTGTACCGGCGGGCCACCGGGTGTTTGTCCCCGACGTACGACGCACGAATAATCGGGGTGCAGACGACCACACGAGCGCTGAAGGGGGACGGAGTGGCGCCGCCGACGGCCGCCCTCCCATCAACCTATGGGCATTGATCATCACGGCCGGACCCAACGGCTGGACTGGGAAGATGTGACACTCCGTACGTGGGACTGCACCGTCCTGTGGTCGGACCCGACGGATCCGGAGCAGGGCATCGTGCTGGACCGATCCGCGTTCTACCCCGGCGGTGGCGGCCAGCCACCGGACCACGGCGTGCTGATCTGGCAGGGGGTGCAGACGCGGATCGTCGGCACCCGCAAGGGCGACGACCTCTACCTGTTGCCCGCGCCCGGGGATCCGGTGCCCGCCGTCGGCACCACGGTGACCGGGGCGATCGACGACGATCGCCGTACCTCGCTCATGCGTACCCACTCGGGTCTGCACGTGCTCTGTGGCACTGTTTTCCGCGACTTCAACGTGCTGGTGACCGGTGGCAATATGGAGCCCGGCGAGGCCCGCATGGACTTCAACCTGCCGGAGGTCCCACCGGGGTTCAAGCAGACCCTGGAGGACGCGGTGAACGCCGAGATCGCCGCCGACCGCAAGATCGTCGTTCGGATGCTCACCCGGGACGAGGCGAATGCCACCCCCGATCTGGTACGGACGCAGTTCACGGCACCACCGGATCTGCCTCAGGTGCGGGTGGTGGACATCGTCGGGCTCGATGTGCAGGCAGATGGGGGCACCCACGTCGCCTCGACCGGCCAGATCGGCCGGGTGACCGTCACCAAGGTCGAGAGCAAGGGCCGGCAGAATCGGCGGGTCCGGATCAAACTGGGTTCCTGAAGGGGCGGACGCCGTCCCTCGGGTGGCGCAGCCGGTCGCCCGCCGCACCCGTGCGCGGTGTCGACCGGCACCCGGTGTCGGGTCACCACCGGACGAAGGATCCGGCCCAGGACGCCAACGCCCTGGGCCGGGGTGGTGCCGCGTCGCCGATCAGGCGATGTTGATGTCGCTGCACCACATGTAGGTCTGGTCCATGTGCGACGCCTTCCAGATCACGAACAGGACGTGGTTTCCGCTGCGTCCGGAGGTCGAGACGTTGAACGAGATGTTCTGCGCTGGCGCGTAGCGCCCCGTCGTCGTGATCAGGTCGAGGTTGCCCCACCCGAGTTGCTGGGTGGCCGAGTTGAAGCCCTGCTTGGTGACGTACACCCGGAAGTAGTCGGCACCGTGGCTGGCCTGGTCGTACATCTGAACCGTGAAGTTGCGGCTCACGGTGGTCTTCTTCCACGCGCCAGGCTGGTTCAGCGTGTTGTTCCTGGACAGGCCGTTGCTGCAAAGCTGTCCGTCCGGGGTACGGGCCTGGAACTGGCCGCCGAGGCCGTCGCGGAGCTGGCTCATCCAGTTCCACATGGTGTCGGGGTTGGTTTGGAAGGCCTGCCAACACATGGGGTCCTGTTGCTGCATGGCCGGGTTCATGTGTTGGTTGCCCCAGGTCTTCCAGCACTGATACGCCCGACTCGCCGGGTTGATGATCGTGCCGTGGGCCTGGGCGGCGCCGGTCCAGGGCAGCGTGCCCACCACCATGGCGAACAGCAGGACGAGCGCCTGGAGGGACCGACGGATGGCTGACCGGGACTGCCCGCCGGATTGATCGGGCTTGTGTGAACGCACTGTTCATCCTCCCTGGTACTGAAGACTGGATTTGGGAACGCTCCCAAATCACTGTTACATCTATTGACGTAAATATCAATGCTGATCTATCTATAGGTGGATGTGGATCGAGCTGTCCGAGATCGCCGGATCAACGACGGGTGGTCCGTGGCTGCGGCACCGTCGTACGGATCGCCGACAACGGCACCCACGGCAGTACGCGGACGGCGCGTCGTGCCCGGTGCGGGAGAGGTCCGGCCGCTGGCTCCGCCAGTCGAGGTCCGGCGGGCGGATGGGTGCGAGCGCGACGCCCGGCCCGGCTTCCCCGAAAGGTCAGAGCCCGGCTGCGGCGTCGTACCGGCGGCGCTGGTCGGCCATCTCCGAGGTGGTCAGCGCCTCCTTGAGCGCCAACTCCTCGTACTTGTCCGGGAACATCTCCCGCAGCCGGTCGACGAACCTGACGTCGGCTGTCGCCTCGACCACCTGGATGCCCGGAGGCTGAGTGGACATATCCATGATCACTGGGCCGACCAGCTTGACCGCCACGTCCCAGGGGCGCTGCTTCTCGGCGATCCCGCAGAGGTGGAAGCCGTAGACAGTCCGCACGTCGGCGAGCGCGGTGGCCTCGGTCGGCTCGTAGCCGTAGACGTGGACCCCACAGATCACCGGCGGCTTCTCCGCCCCGGTGGCCGCCTGCTGGGCACCGTGCCCGGCGTGGTTGTGCTGCCCCGGGTCCGCCTGTTCGAGCGTGGTACGCATCCGGGCCACGATCTGCGCCTGCAGATCCGCCGGCTTCTCCGCCGGGGCGGAGCGGTTGGTCAGTATGACCGCGCCGGCCGACGTCGCCAGCAGGATCACCGCCACCCACACCAGGCGGTGTCGGTACCACCCCGCGAAACCTTCTCGGGAAATCATGACTGCTTCTCACCTCGTCGCCGGTTCTGGTGCGCTGGCAGACCGAATCGGACGCATCCGGCGGGTCGAACATCGAGCGGGTCGGCCGCCGGGGGACACGTGCCCGGGGGGATGCGTACGGCGGGCGAGGGTGCCTGTCGGCAGAGCGCCCGTCGTCGTGGAGATGGCCCGGCGATGCGGCATGTGAGCGCCTGCCCAAGCGGCGCGCTGCCGGCACTGCGATGCTCCCGTGCTCGCCCTTCCCAGCACGGTTGCCCCCGTGCCGCGGCGATATGAGCCATTCCAACATGCCTGCATCCGCTCTGGCAATATTGACGAAAATGTCTTCGTTGGACTCCGGCGAGCCGATCACGCTTCCGGTCGAGCGGGTGAGGCGTCGGCGGAGAAGCGGGGCGGCCAGCCACCGTGACTCGGGCCGGTCGGCCGACCGAGGCGTGAGATACGTTGGCGATCATCGATGTAAGGACTGCATCGTCGAGGTATGACAGGCGTCTGCTCGTCCTCGCTGCTCCGCCGTCTGCGGCCGGGTCTGCTGGCCGCCGTTGTGCTCTCGACGGCGGTGCTCGGCATTGCTCTGGGCGCTGCCCCGCCCGCCGGCGCCGGCGCCGGGGCGCCTGCCGCGTATCCGGGGGTCGCCCCGGCGCCCGATCGCGCTGTGGTGAACGCCGCAGAGCCGACCGCTACCGCGCCGCCCACGGCACCCAGCACGCCGGGCACCTCGCCCTTCCCGCCGAGTGCGCCCACGAACCTGACCGTCAGTGAGGTCAAGACCGGGTCGGTCACCCTCACCTGGACGGCCGCCACGCCCGGCTGCTGCGCCGTCACCGGGTACGACATCACGTACTACCAGGCGTTCGACGACGTCGTCCTCAGCGTCACCGTCGGAGCCGTCACCACCACCACGATCACCGGCTACCTCCGCCCGGGCAGGCAGTACTCCTTCCAGGTGGCCGCTCGGGACAGCCTCGGACACCGCTCCCGCTCGACGGACCCGCTGACCGTGGTCACTCCGGTGACGGACACCGGCCCGGACACCACCCCACCGAGTGCCCCGCAGAACCTGACCGTCGGCGGGGTGACCGCCTCGACCGCGACGCTGTCCTGGTCGCCGTCGACGGACAACGTCGGCGTGCTCGGGTACAACGTCTACCGGTTCGACGGCTGGTTCACCTCGACGCTGATCGCCACCGTGCCGGGAACGACGTACACCGCTTCGCTGCCACAGTCGACGCCGCTGCGCACCCTGTACTACGTACGGGCTCGGGACACGATGGGCAACGTGTCGGTCGCGTCGAACACGGTCGAACTGCCCACGACGTCCAACCCGCCGACCCCGCCGCCGTCGACGTGCCGGGTGACCTACCGGAACCAGTCCGAGTGGCAGGGCGGCTTCGTGGCCACCGTGACGGTCCAGAACGTCGGGACGGCACCGGTCGACGGCTGGATCGTCACCTTCAACTTCCCGGGCGACCAGCAGGTCACCTCGGGATGGAACGCCACGATCGGCCAGACCGGTGCCACCGTGACCGCCCGCAACGTCGACTGGAACCGCGTCCTCGCGCCGAACGGCTCGGCGACCTTCGGCTTCCAGGGACGGTGGAGCGTCAGCGACGCACCGCCGACCGGCTTCTCGCTCAACGGGGCACCCTGCGCCGTGGGCTGACCCCGGCCCGGGAGCTGATCTGGCTCGACCGTCCCACAGTGAGGAGGAATCTCGTGAGCACGGGTTCGACAACACCCCACCGCCGCCCCAAGGCCCTGATCGGGGCACTCGCGGCGGGCATCCTCGTCGTCTCCAGCACGCTCGGCGGCACGCCCGCGCCCGCCTCCGCCGCGAACACGCTCAGTATGCGGGGCGCCGACGTCTCCTCGTTGCAGCGCAGCCTCGACCTGGGCGCCAGGTACTACGACGCCGGCGGTGTCGCCCGTGACCCACTGGACATCCTGAAGTCCGCCGGCGTCAACTACGTCCGACTGCGCGTCTGGAACAACCCGATCAGTGGCTACAACAACAAGAGCAGGGTGTTGGCCCAGGCGGCGGTGGCCAGGGCGAAGGGCCTCAAGGTGCTCGTCGACTTCCACTACTCCGACACCTGGGCCGACCCCGGCAAGCAGTACAAGCCGGCCGCCTGGGCCGGCCACAGCCTGAGCCAGCTGCGTAACGACGTGTACAACTTCACCTACGACGTCTGCTCCAGCCTCAGGGGGCAGGGCACCCCACCCGACAGCGTGCAGATCGGCAACGAGATCAACGTCGGGATGCTGTGGAACGAGGGAAAGGTCGTCAACAACGACTTCGCCCCGCTGGCCAGCCTGCTGAAGCAGGGCTACAACGCGACCAAGGCGTGCGGCAGCGGCATCCCGGTGATGATCCACACCGCCAACGCCGACAGCAACGCCAACGCCCGATGGTTCTACGACGGCATCCGCGCTCAGGGTGTGCAGTGGGACATCACGGCGCAGTCCTACTACTGCATGTGGCACGGCACCCTGTCGAACCTCTACAACAACATCGTCGACCTGCGCGGCCGCTACGGCAAGCCGGTGGTGATCGTGGAGACCGCGTACCCCTTCACCCGGAACAACGCGGACAGCGAGCCCAATGCCATCGGCGACGCGACCTGTGACGGCATCAGCGCGACCTGGTCCGGGCAGGCCCAGGAGTTCGACTGGGTCCAGAACACCGCCCGCAATGCGGGGGCCATCGGTGTCTTCTACTGGGAACCGACCTGGTACGCGGTCAGCGGCAACGGCTGGGACCCGGCCGACATCAACGGCACCGGAAACCAGTGGGACAACATGGCGGTCTTCGACTGGTCCGGGCGGGTGAACCCGGGCGTGCGCTGGAGGCCCTGACGTCTCAGGAGATCCAGCGTGTTCGCGTTGGCCAGCAACAATGCCAGGATCAGGCGCTGTTGGCGGGGGCCGACCTTCACGCCGGCCTCACCGGCCTCATCGCCGCGGCGCGCATTACGCGACCAACCGATCGAGGCTGAGAGACCGTCGATCGGACGGGCTCGGCGTTGCGATACCGTCATGGCGCCCACACCGGCGTCGAGTAGTCCGCGTCCGTCGGCTGTCGGTGGCCCGCAGGGCGCCCCACCGATCCAGGGAGATACCGATGCCGGAGCCTGAGCCCGTCCAGGACGACCACGCGGCGGATGCCGAATCCTCAACCGAGACCGAGACCGAGACCGAGGCCGAGACCGAGACCGAGACCGACCAACCTGCCGTTCACGCAAATCGGGCTGCCCGGCGCGCGAAGGGCAAGGTCGCCTCGCCTCAACCATATGGAAAGGGCCAGCACAGCGGGGGCCGGGGCTCGGTCCAGAGCCCGCGCCAGTGGGGTAACCGCCGAAGCGGCTGATCCGTTTGGCGGAGCCCGTTGTGCGGCATGTCGCGAGCTCTCCGGCCGGAAGGTGAACCCGACCCGCAAGGAGTTCGACCTGCTGATGGCGTTGGCCCGGCACGCGGCACGGGGGGCGCGTCCGGTGAACGGTTGCTGAAGGACGTATGGCAGACCACCCGGAAGGCCGGACGCACCCTCGACGTCCGCTTTGCCCCCTGGGAAGGTCGACGATGCCGGCCCGATGGAGACCGTCCGTGGGGGCGGGCTACCGGCTGCGGCCGAGCTGACGGCACCGGCCGATCCTCAGATGATCCTCAAGAAATCCCCAGCTAGCGACCGCTGGCGGCTCGGCTGGTGTGTGCTGCTCTCACTACTGTGACATCCCCCTGTTCTGGAGCTTATATGAGAGACAGACGGAAGTCGATCTTCTCCGTCATGCTCGCCGCGACCCTCGTGGCGACCGTTGCCCCACCGTCCAAGGCCTCCGCGACCAGCCTCGGCGAGGAGCGCTTCCAGCCGAGCGTCACCTACGACCTGTCGGTGACCGACGCCGAGCGCGACGCGATCCACGCGGAGGTCGAGGCGCTGGCTGGACGCGTCAACAGCGCGCGGGCGGGAGACGGCACCTACAACCCGCTCACTCTGGTCGGGGCGATGCTGGACGGGTCGAACTACGACTCCATCTCCCGGGGCGGCACGGCCGCGACGGCGTACCCCTTCCCCGTCAGCAACACCCCAGCCAACCAGAACGAGTACGACCGCAAGGTCGCCAAGCTCGCCTGGGTGGTCAAGCTGGCCACCGACCTGGGTTTCCCGGTGGTCGTCCAACGCCAGCCCGACAAGTACGTCTACGCCGAGATCGGTGACCCGGACGCCCCGGAAATGATCATGGCGTTGAGCCACCTCGACTCGCCGACGTCTTCCGTTTCGGCAGCCCAGCTGGCGCGCTGGCGGGACGCCGATGGCAACCTCGGCACTCCTGGCGCCTACCACTCGCCCTATCTCCAGGACGGCTGGGTCTACGGCGCGGGCATCCAGGACGACAGCGGCCCGACGCTGGCGACGCTGCTCGCGGCCAAGGCGCTGCTCGAAGCGGGGTTGCCCCTCGACCGTCGCATCCGCATCGTCATGGGAATCTACGAAGACGGCGGTCCCGGTACGCCCACGGCGGCGAACACCGCAGCCTTCCAGTCCATCCCGTACAACGCGAACCCGAGCTTCTACGACAACTGGGCCTACAAGAACCTCAACCGGGAGGAGATGCCAATTGCGGCGTACACCTCCGACTCGCGGTTCCCGGTCATCGTCGGCAACTCCGGCTCGGTGACCCCGGCCGTGTCGATGAGCTTGGCGGCGGACAGCACCAAGGCCTTCCGGCTGACGGCTGCCACGGCCGGCGTCACCCTGCGCGAAGGCGACCCGACGCTCAAGGACATCGCCTACGGCAGCACCACGCAGATCGCCTCGCGGGCCATCTTCACCCTCGACGTGACGGGCGCCAGCTCCGCCGAGCGCAACCGGTTCGTGTCCGCGATCACCGCTGCCGCGACCACGAAGGGTTGGCTCCCGGACGCTCCCCGCACCACGCCCAAGGTGCAGACCACGATCACCGGCGACTCGCTCACGCTGGAGATCAACACGGACGTGGCGATGGAGATGCCGACCCCGCAGTACGGCAAGAACGCCGTCGTGTGGGGCATGTTCCTCCTCTCCAAGGGGCTCGGTGAGTTGGGGAGCACGACCGCCGACCTGCAGTTGAAGAAGGCCGCCGACGGCATCGCCGACCTGTTCTTCCGCGGCGGGGTCGAGGGCGAGGCCTACATCGGCAAGTACATGGGCATCCCGGCGAACCTGTTGCGCAACCCGAACAACGGCACGCCGAACCTGACCCTCGCCCTCATGGCCAACATCAACTCGGAGACCCCGACGAGCTTCTACACGGAGGCCACCGGCAACCTCAGCATGCCGATGTACGTGCGCAGCATGCACCTCAACGCGGCTGACTCCGGCCAGGCGACCGCGGCGATCACGGAAGCCTTCCAGGGCAAGGGGTTCACCATCGGCAACCTCGGGTCGCCCATCGGCGCCGGGTTGTACGTCACCCACGACAACCCGCTGACGGCTCTGCAGTACAAGAGCTACCAGGCCACGATCGACCACAGCCCGCAGGAGTTCGCGGACCCGCACTCCCTGCGGGACGTGGTCTACCCGCAGGGCACCACCGGTGGCACCCTGGCCAGCAACTTCCGCAACAAGATGACCGCCTTCGGCGCCGTCATCCCGGGCAACGAGCGTTGGTGGCACACCGCCAACGAGCGGATGAAGGTCGACTCGGCGGTCCAGATGACCAAGATGATGGCCGACGGCATGCTGGAGATGGCCCGCTACACCGGGCCGGCCGGCGCCAAGTTCATGTGGGCGGACATGCCGGGGCTGAACGCCGACCGGGCGGACCTCGACCTGCTCGATGTCACCATCGGCACCTACAAGGACGCGTCGGGCGCCGTCGGCGCGAACCAGTTGGGCAACCGGGCCCTGCTCGGCGCCACCTCGTTCAACATCCCGATGTGGAACGGGCGCGGCAACTCGGCCCCGACGGCTGCGGCGTTCGCGCTGGGCCACGAGCCGGGAGGGGTCTACCTGCCCCTGACCGACCCGGAGTTCCAGAGCAGCACGTACGTGGCGCCGATGCGTCTGGAGTTCAAGGTCGAGCGCCCGGCACACATGTCGGACGCGGCGTGGGCGAAGTTCATCGCCGGCGGCTACGGCGATTTCCGGTTCAACATTCTCGCCGGCGGCCGGGTCGTGCCGCTGGCCGTTCCCGCGGGGCAGAGTGCGGACAAGTACTTCTCGTCGCGCATCTCGGCCAACAACCCCAACGCCATCTACCTGTCGGTCAACCTCGCGATCACCGACGCGCCGTACACCGGTGTGCAGGCCAAGCTCGCGGACTCCAAGACGGACCTGTACAAGGTCAACCCGACGTACCTGGCGTCGAACCCGGATCCGTTCCCGGGTCGCGGGGCCACCGAGCAGCGGGGCTTCTTCCAGTTCGGTGACGGGCAGAAGAACGCCGAGTTCTCGTCGCCCGACGCGGTCTACGTGACAGTGGCCAACGCGGTCACCGATGCGAAGCCGTCGGCGGTGGTGAAGAAGTTGAAGGGCAACACGAACGAGTTGACCATCACGGTGAAGCAGACCCGTATCGACGGCAGCGAGTCTGCTGTGACGCGTACGTTCACCATCAACAACAACGCTGCTGGCACTTACACCGTCGGCGACTACAAGGTGTACGTCGACACCAAGGGCAACACCCAGGTGCGGTCGATCTCCATCGTGTGACGCTGAAGTTCAGCGCGCGCACGAGAGGGCACGCGCGGTGGCAGGACGCCTCGACGCGGGGTCAGCGCCACCGTAGGTGCCCTGCACATTGACAACGGAGTGGAACCATTGCCATCGGCAATGGTTCCACTCCGTTATGCGAGGATGTCAGATCGTGTAGAGAATCGTCATGTCGTTGAGGGCTCAGTACACCGGCGCCTCGGTGCCGTACCACACAGCCTGCTGGATCTTGCGGTCCGCCCGCAGTTGCACGTCCTTGCCGACCTGCGCGTAGAGCGTGCCGGTCGACGTGTTGTAGTGGTCGGCGATCCGGGAGTCCAGCTTGGTGTTGGCCTCACCCTTGCGTGGCAAGGGACCGCAACATCGCCTGGCGGGACTTCACCCGTGTCAGATCAGGACTGCGGCGAGAGCGCGGAACGCGTCGGCGGGGAATGCTGTGGCGTCGCCGCCATTGAGTACCTGGACCGCTACCTCGTCGGCGCCGGCCTGGTAGTGCTTGTCCAGCCCGGCAGCGACCTCTTCGGCTGTGCCCCAGGGAATCAGGGCGTCGACGAGCCGGTCGCTGCCGCCTTCGGCGAAGTCCTCGTCGGTCCAGCCGAACCGCCGCAGGTTGTTGGTGTAGTTCGGTAGGGCGAGGTATCCGCTCGTGTATTGCCGGGCCGTGGCGCGCGCCGCGGTGGCGTCTGCTTCGAGGACCACCGCGACCTCGGGAGCGAGCAGCCGGTCAGGCCCGATTGCCGCCCGAGCCTCGGCGGTGTGCTCGGCAGGGACGAAGTACGGGTGCGCCCCGGCTGAACGGTCGCGGGAGAGCTCAAGCATCCGTGGGCCGAGTGCGGCCAGGATCCGCCGCTCGGCAGGGAGCCCGGCCGCGTCGAGACCGTCGAGGTACTCCACCATCCTCGAATACGGCTTGCGGTAGGTGGTGCCGCTGCCTTCCACCACCACGGCGTGGCTGGCGCCGAGACCGAGCAGGAACCGGCCGGGATGGGCCTGCTCCGCGTCCTGCGCGAACGCCGCCACCTCAGGGGGCGACGAGTGCCAGATGCTCACGATCCCTGACGCGACCCCGATGCGCTTGGTCCCGTCCAGGATCTCCCGGAAGCGTGGGGCGATGTTCTCCCCGAAACCGCCCGAGAACCAGAGCCGCGAATAGCCGAGCTCCTCCAACTCCGTCGCGGCGTCGATGGCAGCGCCCCGACTCGCGCTACCAAGGAAGAACGGTTGCCATACGCTGACGAGTCGCTGTGCCATACCGGAACACTACGCACCAGTTCCGGTGAGAGCCCACCGCCGCACCGGTGCCGTCCTGGCTCGCAGAGATCCGCAGCGAGAGCGCGGTCCGGCGGACGCGCTCGCAGCTCCCCGGCGAAGCCGAGCATGCCCCACCCTGGACCGCCTGCGTCCGTACGGGCGTCAAAGCCGTCTCGACTATGGAGGCGGCGGCGCAGCCTGGCCCGACAGTCGGTCATCGGTGAAGCCGCGTAGGTCTGGACGGCACCGGCAAATGGCGGGAAATTGCTCGGCGTGCGGTGGCCAGGGCAGTTAGGTTGCCGGACGTGAGCAGAATCGTCTCGGTCAACCTGGCGGTGCCGGAGCCCAACCCGGCCAAGGGCGTTGGTGTCACGGGTATCAACAAGCGACCGGTTGATCATCCGGTCGCCGTACGTGCGCCGGGGCCCAAGACGACGGGACTGCACAGCGGCCTGGTTGGTGACCAGATCTTCGACGTCGAGCATCACGGCGGCGACGACCAGGCCGTTTACGCGTACGCGCTGGAGGACTACGGCTGGTGGCAGGTGCGGTTGGGTCGGCGGCTGTCCAACGGGCTCTTCGGCGAGAACCTGACGACCGAGGGCGTAGACGTCAACGGCGCGGTCATTGGCGAGCGGTGGCGCGTCGGTGCGCGGTTGGTCCTCCAGCCGACCTTCGGTCGCATTCCGTGCGTCACGTTCCAGCACAAGATGGGCGAGCCGGGCTGGGTGAAGTCCTTCGCCCAGGCGAACCGCCCGGGCGCCTACTTGCGGGTGTTGGAGCCGGGCGAGGTGCGGGTAGGCGATCCGGTGACTGTGGAGGACCGTCCGGCGCACGGGGTGTCGATCGCGAAGGCGTTTCGCGCGTACCTGACCGAGCCGGAACTGCTGCCTGAGTTGGTCGACGTCGACGGGCTGCCCGACGATCTGCGCGAGACCCTCGCGGAACGGCTTCCCCGGCGGCGGTAGCTCGTGACAGCCCTTGCCAGCGAAGGGCTACCGGCTACCGGTGAGCAGGGCGTCGCGCATCCGGCGAGCCAGCCAGTCCCGGAAGGCCTCCTCGGTCCAGCCACAGCGCAGCACGAACGCACCGTAGTGGGCCGGGTCGTTGTAGAACCACAGCTGGTCGATCGCCAGCTCCGTGTCGGGGCCGGGTCGCCACGGGGCGTCGAGGGTAGCGATGTGTTCGACCACCATCCGTGCCCCCGCCCGCCGATTGCGCAGAAGCGTCTCCCAGATCTCGGCCAGTTCCGCCGTCTCGTCGGCGGCGCGCCGCACGACCTCGAAGATGTGGGATGCCCGGCTGCCGATCAACGTGCAGACGCCGGCATAGCCGTCGAGGACTCCGCCCGGACTCGTCGCTTCCCAGACCGGACGGAACCAGGGGCGCTGGGCGATCGGCACGGGTTCGTCGTCACCGGCCAACGCCTCGTCCAGAACCTGCCGCAGCAGGGCGGGCTTGGAGCCGAACGCGGCGAACACCGTGGGGCGGGCCACCCCGGCGGCGGTGGCCACGTCGGCAAGCGACGTCGCGCCGTACCCGTGGGCGGTGAAGAGGTCGGTGGCCGCTCGCACCACTGCCTGGCGGGTGCGGCGGGCGCTCTCCGCCCGCACGGGTGAGCGGTACGGGCGGGCCTGCTTCTCGCCCTTGACTTCTTCCATGGCTGGGCAATACTAGCAACATATTCACCGTACCGGCGTAATATCGAATAGCTGACGGCTACTGAATGTGATGTCCACCATGGAGGAGGCGCCATGACGGCCCACCCGTACCTACTTCGTCAGGACGACGGCCAGGCCTACTGGTTCCTCGGCAACCTGGTGACCCTCAAAGCCACCGGAGCCGACACCAACGGCAAGCTGACGGTTGCCGAATTCGTCAACCCTCCCGGCTTCGCCCCACCCCTGCACCGGCACCAGGTGGAGGACGAGATGTTCTACGTCATCTCGGGTACCGCCCGGTTTCTCTGCGGTGGCGAGGAGTTGGAGGCAGGGCCGGGCGACTTCGTCCTGCTGCCGGTCGGAGTGCCGCACAGCTTCGTGGTTGGCGCGGACGAGCCCTTGCGGGCTCTCCAGATCACCACTCCGGCGGGGTTCGAAGGGTTCGCCGCCGAGGCCGGTTGCCCCGCGCCGCAACGGCGGCTTCCCGATCCGGCACCCATCGACCCGGCCGCCCTGGGTCACGCAGCCGCCCGGCACGGCATCGAACTGCTCGGCCCGCCGCCGCGCGCCTGATCGTCAGGGGACTCTGAGGGGGTCGCCCAAGCCCATCGCGGTCGGCTGTCCGCCAAGGGCCGGGGCCTCCGGCTAGACGCCGCTCGCGCCGCATCGACAGGCCCCGCCGTGAAACGGGCCTACGGCTTGTGAGCGAGGAGCCCGACGAAGGTGTGGTAGGTGTCGGTCTGGTTCGGAGCGGGCGTACCCGGCTCCGGACGCCACTCGGCCAGCGGCACCAGCCCCGGCTCCAGCAGCGTCAACCCGTCGACGAAGGTGAGGATCTCCTCGTCCGTACGCCACCGTCCGGTGCCCAGCGACTCGTTGAAGACCCGCTCGACCTCGCGGGCCTTGCGGGAGCCCTCCGGGTCTCGCTCACCCGGGTCACGGAAGTGCGAGATCGCCACGTAACTGCCGGAGGGCAGCGCGTCGATCAACGCCCCCGCCACCGCTCGCGGGTCCTCGTCGTCACCGAGGTGGTGCAGGATCGCGAAGAGCAACAGGCCGATCGGCCGGTCGAAATCGAGGAATCGGCGTACGTCTGGATGGTTGAGGATCTCGTGCGGTGCCCGGATGTCCGCCTGGATCACCGTCGCGGTGCCCTCCCTGGCGAGCAGGGCCCGCCCGTGGGTAAGGACGATCGGGTCATTGTCCACATACACCACTTGGGCCGTCGGGTTGTGCTCGGTGGCGACCTCGTGCACGTTGCCCTGGGTGGGCAGGCCCGATCCGATGTCGAGGAACTGGTCGATGCCGGCCTCGGTGACAAGGTGGCGGATCACTCGACGCAGAAAGGCGCGGTTCGCCTGGCCGGCTGCCGGCCCGTCCGGTGTGATCCGCAGAGCGTGTTCGGCGACCTTTCGGTCGACCTCGAAGTTGTCCTTGCCGCCGAGGAAGAAGTCGTAGACCCGGGCCACGCTGGGAATGTTGGGGTCGATGCCGGGGGGTGCCGCCTTGTCGCGGGTCACAGGCGTCTCCATTCGATTCGGGACAGCACCCGCTGACGTCTGCGTGCGGTGCCGGGGTTGCGGCGAGTGTAGCGATCGGAAGGGCTGAATTTCGCCCCCGGCTGGTACCGCTCCCACCGGAGGTCTGCCGCACGTCTCACAGCCCAGGCCACCCCTCACGGATGGTAGTCGCACAACTATTTTTCCGGGCGGTGCAACTTCCCGGACGGGTGGCTCCGTTCTACCTCCGTCACAGGGGGAGGCAACAGACGTGAAAGCCGACGACGAGCAGGCATTCCGCGAGTTCGTGACGTCAGAGATGACGTCGCTGCGCAAGCTGGCGTACGTGACCTGCGGCGACTGGCACACGGCAGAGGACGCCGTGGCCAACGCGCTCATCAAGCTCTACCCGCGCTGGCGGAAGCTGGAACGGCCCGATCTCTACGTCAAGACCATGGTCTACCGGGCCGCGATCGACGAGACCCGCCGGCCCTGGCGGCGCGAGCGGTCGGCCGGCAACGCCATGCCGGAGGTCACAGGCGGGGACCCGGTCAGTGCGGCCGACGAGCGGATGCGCCTGCGGGCGGCGCTCGACGCCGTGCCGGCGCGGCAGCGGGCCGCGGTCGTGCTCCGGCACTACCTGGGTCTGAGCCTGGAGGACACGGCCGGCGTCCTCAACTGCACGGTGGGCACGGCCAAGAGTCAGGTCTCCCGCGGCCTGGCGAAGCTGCGCGAGTCACTGGCCGGCGAACGCATCAATCTGAACGGCACGTCGATGGAGGAGTGGACAAATGCAGTTGCATGACCTGGTGGATGCCGTGACGGGCGACGAGCCGCCGATGGCCCGTACCGCCGACGACATCATCACGGCAGGCCGGCGGGCCGAGCGGCGTCGTCGGGCCGGCTTCGCGTCGGCCGGCGCGGCCGGCCTCGTCGCGGTCGCGGTCGCCGGCGCGTTCCTGCTGCCGACCCTGGCCGCCGAGCAGAGCACCCCGGCCGCGCCGGCCCCGGCCGGCGCGGCGACGTCCGAGGTCGACGCGGCCGAGTGGTCCGACGCCGCGCCGTTCACCTTCACCTTCAAGGGGTACGACGCGGGCACGCTGCACGTGCAGGACCCGATCGTGGTGTCCACCGCGTACCAGATCGCCTCCGTCTACTCCGACGGCCACACCTCGAACGACAAGCCCGTCACCAAAGAGGAGGCCGATGCTCAGGGCGACACCATCGAGCAGAAGAAGAAGGCCAGCGGGGGGAAGCCAAGCCTGTGGGCGTACCTGACCGTCTACCGACCGGGCGCCTTCGACCCCGCCGGGATCAAGGACGGCAGGAACGTCACAGTGGCCGGGCGCAAGGCCGTGCAGGCGACACTGCCGGTCGGCCTCGATCCGCGGAACGAGTTGGACCCGGGCAACAAGCTGTTCGCCTGGGAGTACGCCGACAACGCCTGGGCGGCCGTCACGTCGGTGTCCAGCGACGACGCCACCCCGAGCTTCGAGACCCTGGGCGGCCTGGTCGAGGGCCTGAAGCCCAGCCAGCCGACGCCGGCCCTGGTGCCGTTCACGGTGGGCTACGTGCCGCAGGGCTACAAGCCCCTGCAGATCGGCACGCACGCCATGCCCGGGCTCAGCGGCATCGCCGCGGCCCGCGCCGGTGATTACGGCGGCGCGACGTACACCAAGCCCGCGGCACCCACCTCGGGCCTGACCGGGCCGTACGACGCGGTCGAGGGCGCCATCAAGGACGGGTTCCACATCTTCGTCACGCCGAGCACCAGCTCGAACCAGTCGCCGGAGCCCGGCACGACAAGGTGTTACAACGCCTCCGACCGGCCTGGCGGCGACGGCAGCGGTCCCGAAGCCGGTGGCTTCTGCAACGTCTGGAGCGCCGACGGGAAGGTCGTCGTCCAGGTCAGCACCGGTGGCCTCGGCAACGGACTGTCGCAGTCCGAGCTGGAGAAGATCGCCAAGGGAATCACTGTCGTCGACGTCAATGACGAGTCGACCTGGACCCCTGCCGCGCAGGCCCTCCAGCCGTAACAACAAGCACCGGACACCACGGGCGGCTCTCTACCGTCGCTCGGCTCCGGGACGCGCACCATGGTCACGGGCAACTGCCGGCGGTTCCGGCAGTTGCCCGTGACCGTCTGCGGAGGCGACAACTTGTCTAGGGCTCGAGTGTGGCGGGCATGCTGAAGGCGGCGACGTGACGGGCACCGATGAAGGCGTTGCTCTCCACGATCTTCCCGTTCTCGATCCGGAGTACGTCGACGACCAACGCCTCGTAGTGCGGGCTGCCGGGCCGGCGGAGATAGTTGATTAATGCCGGGCGCCCGTTGGCCGAGGTGGGGAACGTACGCCAGTCGAGCGGTCGGCCGAGGAACTCCGCGGCCGCGTCGATCCCGACGACCGGCGGCTCGGGCGGCATCGTGATCCGTACGTCCTCGGCGAGCAGTGCCCGGATCGTCTCCGGGTCCTTCGCGTTGGCGTAGCGGCGCAGGATCTCTTCGTCCTCACAGGTGAGCTGCGGGCGGCGCCAGTCCTTCGGGTCCGACGGCGCTTGCCGTCGGAGGGTGTGGCGGGCCCGCTGGAGGAGGCTGTTGACGGCCGCTACGGCGGTGTCGAGCGCGGCGGCGATCTCCTGCGGCGTCCAGCCGTGGACGTCGCGCAGCACGAAGGCCGCCCGCTGCCGCGGCGGCAGGTACATGAGCGCTGCGATCACGGCCAGCTCGACGGTTTCCCGGGCGGCGAGACCGGTCTGCGGATCGTCGGCCAGCAGGGCGTCGGGATAGGGGCCGAGCTCGGTGGACCACTCCAGCGGGTCACCGTACGGTACCGTCCGGTGACCGGCCGCCTTGCGGCTGTCGAGGAAGACGTTTGTGGCGATCCGGTAGAACCAGGTGCGCGCCGACGCGCGACCCTCGAAGCGGTCGCGAGCCCGCCAGGCGCGCAGGAAGGTCTCCTGCACCAGGTCGTCCGCGTCGGTGACGTTCCCGGCGAGGCGGTAGCAGTGCACGTGTAGCTCACGCCGGTGCTCGTCGAAGGCGCGCTGCAGCCAGACCGCCTGCTCGTCAGGCGAGTCGGACATGTGATCTCCCCGGGGCTGACTGGTCCTCACAACCGTACTGACGACCGCGGACCCCATCCGTCATCGGACACCGATGACGATCGCCGACTCGGTCGTCTGTACCTGTGACCGATCCCCACTCCACGAAGGAGATAGCCATGACGGCAACCCCCGTGTCCAGCGCCGCCGCGCCCCCGGTCGTCGACCGGGAGACCTGGCTGCGTGAGCGCGACGAACTGCTGGTCCGGGAGAAGGCCCATACACGCGAAGGAGACGCGATCGCCGCCGCTCGTCGTCAGCTGCCGATGACCTTGATGCCGACGGTGACGGTGCGGGGCCCTGGCGGGGACACCCCGCTGGTGGAGGTGTTCGAGGGCCGCCGGATGCTCATCGCCTACTTCCACATGTGGCACGACGGCAAACCGTACGAGCATCAGTGTGAGGGGTGCACCTTCTCGACCTGTCACATGCAGATGCTGGACTACCTGCACGCTCGGGACGTCACCTACGCCGTGTTCTGCCAGGGTCCCTACGACGAAAGTGCCCCATTCGCGGAGTTCATGGGCTACAGGTTCCCCTGGTATTCGGCGAAAGACTCCGACCCGGCTCTGGCCGACGGTCGCGACTTCGGGTTCATCGCGTGCTACCTGCGCGACGGCGACGAGGTCTACGAGACCTACTGGACCACCGGGCGGGGCGTGGAGGCGTTGATGACCACCTACCACGCCCTGGACCTCACGGTGTACGGCCGGCAAGAGAACTGGGAAAACTCGCCCGAAGGCTGGCCGCAGGTCACCGGGCACCCGTGGCGTCTCAACGGCCGCCCCACCGCGCAATGGTCACGCCCCGGCGTCGCCCCGCGATGATGTCCTGATGATCGAGGTGATCATGCTCAGGTCGGCCGCGGTGTCAGCCTGCTGCTGCGTCGTGCTCACCTGACAGAGGTGACCGGTTGCCGCTGTTTGGTGAGGCGGACGGCGTCGTGCGGGGTGCCTTCATCGGGGGTGAGGGCATAGCCAGCGCGTTCGTACAGCCTGATGTTGCGGTTGCTGCGGCGGCCGGTGAACAGTTCGTAGTGCTCGGCCTTCTGGGGGGCCTGCTGCTCGACGTGCGTCAGGAGCCAGGTGCCGATGCCGTTGCCGGCCTGGTCGGGAGCGACCATGAGGCGACCGATCAGCCATGCGCGCTCATGCGCCCGTGCACGCACCGCTGCCACGAGGCGTCCGTGCCGCCGTACGCACCACAGTTGCCAGGTCGGCATCGATTCGCGCAGTTCGTCAAGCGTCTCCCGCAGCGGCGCCAGGTCGAGGGTGTCGTTCGCGAGGGCCTCCTGCACCCAGCAGCACCGCTGGAGCACGAGCAGTTCGGCCAGGTCGTCGGGCTGGGCCGTGGTCAGCCTCAGCCCGTCGACCGGCCCGGTGACCTCACTCTCGGGTTCGGTACGCAGGGACCGCATCGCTGAGGCCACCCGGGTCAGCTCAAGCAGCATTCTGCGGGCGGTCTCGTCGAGTCCTGCGGATTGCAGCACCTGCCCGTTGCGTGTGCTTTCGGCGATGCGCAGAGCGACGGTGGCGCCGATGGGCATCATCTTCAAGGTGGTGACGACCTGCTTGGCCATCTGCACGGAGCGGGTGCCGGCCGAGGTGTTGCCGTAGCTGACGAACGCTACCGGCTTCCACGCCCACTCGTGGTAGAGGAAATCGAAGGCGTTCTTCAACGCCGCCGGCATTGCGTAGTTGTATTCCGGTGTCACCACGACGAACGCGTCAGCGGCGGCAACCCGTCGGCTCCACGCCCGGGTGTGCTCGTGTTCGTACACGCCGCTGGAGGGGTGCTCGGGCTCGTCGAGCAGCGGCAGCCCGATGTCGGCCAGGTCCGCGACGTCGACAGTGCCCCCGCCGGCGGTGGCCGCGGGAAGGGTTGCCTGGACGAACCAGTCGGCGATTGCTGGCCCCAGCCGTCCGGGGCGGGTGCTCGCGACGATGACCAGCACGTGCAGGGGTGGGGTCGACGCATTCGATGACATGTCACAGAAGCTAGTCGAGTTTTCGATGACGTGTCAACGAGTAGTACTGTGGCCAGGTGGACATCCGCTGGCTCAGTAAGGACGAGGAACACGCGTGGCGCTCCTTCCGGCGACTGCTGACAGCGCTGCCGGCGCGGCTCAGCCGGGACCTGGCCCGCGACTCAGGGCTGTCGCCGGCCGACTACGAGGTGCTGAGCACGCTCTCGGAAAAGCCGAACCGGCGGTGGGCGCTCAAGGACCTCGCCGCCAAGATGGAGTGGTCGCGCAGCCGGCTGTCCCATCACGCGGCCCGCATGCAGGCGCGAGGGCTGATCGACAAGGAGCCCGACCCGCAGGACGCCCGGGGCTGCATCCTGCACCTGACCGATGACGGCTTCACGGTGCTGGAGGAGGCCGCCCCGCACCACCTTCGTTCCGTACGAGCGCGCTTCCTCGATCATCTGAGCCCGGACGAACTCGCGGTGCTGCGCAAACTGTCGACCCGGATCGCCGACCTGCCGGACTGATGACCGGAATCACCGGGCAGCCGGCGGCGCGGTGCCGGGCTCGTCGCCATCCGGTCGGGCCTGTGGGAGCGGTGCATCGACCGCACCCACAGGCTCCGCCGGATCGGGCCAGGGCCCCCGGCGTCAGCCCGCGACCGACCGGAAGACCGGGTAGTAGCCGCCGGACTGGCCGGCCGCGGTCGGGTGGTAGGAGATGCCGATGTTCGCGAAATTCAAGGCGTGCAACCACTTCTCGCCGTAGCTGCACAGCTGGTGCCCGACGAACTTCGACCGTACGTCGGCGAAGGTGAAGCCGGCGGCCAGGGCGGCGCTTCGGGTGATGTCATCCACCAGATTGATGCCCTCGTTGATCTTCGCGCGGGAGGTGGCGCTGAGCCCGACACACGTCGTGCCGAGCTGGTAGAAGACCGGGTAGCCGACGACCACCACCCGGGCCGAGGGCGCCCGGGTGCGGATTCCGTTGTAGACGGCGCGGAGCAGGTTGGCGAGGTCGGCCCGGGCCTTGTCCTGGGCGGCCTGCACGGCGGCCACGCAGTCGGTGGTCCCGTAGAGCACGCAGGTGGTCATGATGTTGGCGAAGCCGACATCGTTGCCGCCGACAGTGACGCTGACCAGTGTGGTGGTGGCACTGAGCGCGCTGAGCTGCGTGTTGATCACACTAGTGGTGGTGGCTCCGGAGCAGGCAACCGAGCGGTACGACGCGGGTCGAACGTTGGTGGCGTACAGCGCCGGGTAGGCGTTGGTGCTGCGCTGACAGGAACCGCTTTCGGCGGTGTAGCTACCGGCACCCACCCCTGAGGAGTAGGAGTCGCCGAGAGCGACGTAATGGTCGGCGGGAGCAGCCTGGGCAGGCGCTGCCAGGGTGAGGGTGGCACCCAGGGCCGCGGCCAGGCTCAGGGCGAGGGTTGCCAGACGGGATCTCCACACGTCGCGCTCCGGTGGTTAGGAGGATCGGTGTGAAATAGATACCACTAAATATTGACGCAGGAAAGATTCCTGCGGGCCCAGCCGCTGCTGATCGGCCTACAGCGCTTGCCGCCGGGCTCGCGCCTCGCGCGGGAAGACGCCCGCATGCCACGCCGTTTCACGGCGTCCCAGCGCCAAGGCCGGCGTTCGGACGGCCCGTCAGCGACGGGCCGAGCGGACCGGCTCGGTGCGGGGGCGACCGACGCGAAACACCGTGAGGGGTGTGCCGCCCACCCGCTCGGCGAGCCGCGCGGCCGTCGCCGGGCAGTCGATGAGCTGGCTGAGCGGATGGACCGCCAGGCCGTGCCGGGCGAGAGTCAGCCACGTACGCAGAAGGCGCCTGCCTGCGGCGATGCGGTCGTCGCCGTCGGCGAGCAGGACCAGGATGCTGCCGTTGTAGCGCAACAGGCCGCGACCGCTGGCGGCCAGCAGGGCCGGAAGGCCCAGCCGGCGGGCGACGGGGTACGCGCGAAGCGCTGTGGACAGAGCCCACGCTTCGGACCGGGACAGGGCGAGTGCCCGGTCCGTGAGTCCGTCGAGGTGATACCGAGGGTGGCGTGGGCTGAGGCGCAGCCAGTCACGCAACTCGACCGCGACGGCTGGCGTGCCGAACATCCAGCGGTCGGCGACCGCCAGATCCGGTGCGAGATCCCGGGTCGCAACGTGCGCGATGCAGGGCTCCAGCTCCGCGATGACATCGGCGTCGACGTACCCGGGCTCGTAGGGACCACGGGCGACCCGGCGGGCCTCGACGTCGGCGATCGTGAACGGAGTCCGGTAGCGGTTCGCCGCGGGGATCAGTTGCGGGCCGGGAGCCGCGGTGACGGAGAGACCGAGTTCGGCGGAGACGATGAGGCAGGTCTCCACGAATGCGCCGATACCGAGGGCCAGATCGCGGCCGGTCGGGTCGGAGTCGGGCAGGCTGCGGGCCGCGTCGACATCGATGACGATCCTGTCGGCGTGGTATTCCGGTCGCCACGGCTGCGTGTTGTGCGCGCTCGGTGCCCGGTTGCAGATCGCCGCGTTGGCCCGCAACTGCTCCACCCAGCTCACGCCGTCGCCCTCTCGTAGAAGGTGTACCCGTGCAGGGGCCGTCCGCCGGCGCGCCGGTACTGGGCTGCGGAGGCGTCGTTCGTCCGCTCGACGAAGGTGCTGCGCAAGGTGCGGTACCGGTTGCTGGCGAGGTTGCGATGCAGTTCCCGGGACAGCAGCGTCAGGTACCCCTTGCCCTGCTCGTCGGGCACGGTGCCCTTGATGATGAGGACGGCGTCGCGCCGGTACCGGTCGCGGGTGGCGAGGAGGCGGAGCTGGTTGATGACGCCGAGCCGACCGCCGATGCTCATGAGGTACTCGGAGATGTCCGGCACTGTGACGACGAACGCGACGGGTCGGCCGGCCTTCTCCAGCCAGAGCAGAAGCGCCTCGTCGAGCAGGAACGCGAGGCCGTCCGTCTGCTCCGCCAGCTGCTCGGCGGAGATGGTGGTGTAGTAGCCGAGCTGGGCGAAGCTCACGTTGAGCATCTGCCGCAGGATCGGCAGCTGGCGGCGCAGGCGCCATCGGGAGCCGTGCCGGATGACGAGCTGTTCGGCGGCGATCCGGGCGTCGTCGAAGGCAAAACCGTGGTCGGGGTCGGCGGCTCCCGCGCCGTCGAGGTCCACAAGCCAGGTGTCCGCCTCGAAGCGACGGTGGAAGCCGTGCCGCTCGTACATCGTCGGGTAGTAGGCGGGGTTCCACGCGGAGTCCACGAAGCCGCGGTCGGCGAAGCCGGAGGTGATCACCCCGCCGGTCTGGTTGGGCAGCAGGGCCACCGGTCCGAAGAGCGGTCGGCCGTCGGCCCTGGCCTCGACGCCGTCCAGGATGGCCGCGAAAACGTCGTCGTCATCGACGAACTCGGTGTGCCCGAACAACTGTCGAGGGCCCACCTTGGCGTCGAAGGCCGCACTGCGGTGCATGCTGGTGCGTCCCACGACGGCGCCGTGTCGATCGCGGACCAGGAACAGTTCCGCGCTGCGGCGGTGGGTCGCGATCACCGATGACAGCAGAGGCACGTACCTGTCGGTCGGGTGGAGCCGGAGCGGGAAGTCGACGAACGCCCGCAGGTCTGCCCGCGACCGCACAGGAACCAGTCTCATCCGCGATGCACCGCCGGGCCGGACGTCTCGGTGGACAGGGGAGTGAAGGTCGGGATGTGTGCCATGCCGTCGGACTCGGCGCGCCAGACGCCGTTGCTGTAGCCCTGGGGCTCGGCGTTGTACAGGCGGATGTAGCCGCCTGTCGCGTTGGTCGTGCCGTGATCGGTCACCCAGCACATGAGGTCGCGGTGGTGACGGCTGCGGGCGAACTTCAGCAGCGCGTCGCGGTCGCTGAAGAAGGCGATGGTGCCGAGAGTGAAGGGGAACTGGTAATACACGGTGTGCCACCGGTATCCGTCCATCCGCTTCATCTGCCGAACCATCTTGAACCACACCCGGGTGAGCGTGAGGATCGAGCGCGGCCCCCGGTAGCGGGTGGCGCCGACGAACATCGCTGTCGCCTGGCCCACCGGAGGCGCGGCCGAGAAGTCGCTGGTCCTCACACCGTCACGCCCTTCACCAGGTACACGTTCTTGATTTTGGAGGCGGCGTCGGCGAACGGCCCGGTGCCGAACTCGTGGACCTCCACCCGCAGGTCGGCGGCGGACGGATCCTCGGCGAGGGATTCGGCAAAATCGCGGCTGACCTGGGCGAGGTGACGCAGGACCCCCGCGCGGCAGGTGTCCACGAGGCTTCGCCGCTCGTCGGAGCCGAGTGTCAGGTGCTCGCGAAGTTGCAGGTGGATGACCGGCCGAGTCTCCAGGTCGGCCTGCTCGGTCAACTCCAGGCAGAAGCTCTCCAGCAGGTGCGCCTGCGAATTGCCTGTGTAGAGGCCGTACTCGACGTCCTGCGGGTAGATGTTGGCGCCCATGTAGGAGATCGTGCTGTCCTTGCGGCCGTACAGGAACAGCAGCGGCAACCGCATCCGGTCGACCTGCCAGGCGCGCTCCGCGTCGGCCCGCGCCTCGGGGTCGACGATGGCGGCCACAACCTCCGGGTACGACACCAGCCGGCCCTCGTCGCCGATGTTGTAGCGGACCCGCGGATTGAGCACCGCCGTCGAGTTGATCGTGCAGAGGACCTCCTGATCCGGGGTGGTCTCCAGGTACGTCTCCAGCGGGTTGTACTGGAAGACCATCGGCAGCCGATGCTCGCCGGCCCCCAGCAGGGCGGTCCGCAGCGCGACGTCGGTACGCAGACGCCGGCGGACCCAGACGCTGAAGTCGGTCTCACCGGCGATGCCGATGGTGAGGTCGCTGGCCCCGTAGCCGGAACGCACCTTGACGAACCGCTCCTGGAGATAGTCGCGCAGCGCCTCGGTCATCCCCTCACCGCCGACCAGGCCACTGATGCGGTACTCGGCCCACGGGAAGTCCTCGGCGTCGAGCTTGTCGCGCAGATGCTTGAGGAACGGGGGGTACGCGGTGACGATGTAGTCGAAGCCGGGCCCGAAGTACCGCAGGGTATCGACGATCTTCTGCAGGTCCGGTCCGGTGTTCTTCACCATGGCGATCGTGGACATGGCGATGCCGGTGTTGGTCCCGGTGGCCCAGGCACCCATCGAGTACGCGTTGATGACGAACCGCCGCTTCGACGGAAACACCATTGTGGCGTAGCCGGCCAGGTTCTTGTGGACCGAGCGCAACTCCCGGCGGCTGCGGATCCAGTTGAACGGCTGACCGGACGAGCCCGACGACTCGTCGACCACACTGCCAGCGATCTCGATCTCACCGTGCCAGCAGCGCTGCGCCTCCGGGTACGCCTGCACGTAGGACCGCTTGTCGGTGGGCGGGTACGACGACAGGTCGAACCACCGGAACCGCCACTGGTTGCGGCGGAGGTAGTCGCCGTACGCGGGCACGTCGATAGCGGCGAACTGACAGGTCATCCAGGCGTGCAGTCGGGCGAAGCGACCCATGTACGGACGATACTGACGTGCGGTGAGCCGCCACATCGCCGGATGGATCCGGTACAGCGTGTAGAGCCAGGTCAGTGCGAAGCTCGCGAAGCGCAACGTCCACCGGCGCAGGAATGTCACCACGCGCCGAGGCTATTGGACCTTCGGGTCGGGCGCCTGATGCCGGATACTCGGCTGTCCTGAGTATCCGGACCCAGCCGCCGGGTGGGTCCGCCGCTGCGACAGCTGAAGCGTACTCCGCGTCCATGGTCCGGGGCGGCAACCACGAGTACGGTTTCGGTTCTCGACAGGCACGGGGAGGGAGCGAGGGTGGCGCAGCAGAGAGCGTTGGTGGTCCGGGGCGGCTGGGAGGGGCACCGGCCGGTCGAGGCGACGGAGTTGTTCATCCCCTTCCTCGAACGTAGTGGCTATGCCGTACGGGTCGAGGAGTCGACGGAGATCTACGCCGATGCCGCCGAAATGGCCGCCACCGACCTCGTCGTGCAGTGCGTGACGATGTCGCAGATCACCGCGGAGCAGTCGGCGGGCCTCAGCGCGGCGGTCATCGCCGGTACGGGGTTCACCGGCTGGCACGGCGGAATCGTGGACTCGTTCCGCGCGTCATCTGAGTACCTGCATCTGGTGGGCGGCCAGTTTGCGACCCATCCGGGTCGGGAGCCGTGCGAGCGTCGCGGCGGCGAGGAGGACAACTTCCTGCCGCACACGGTGCACATCACCGATCTCGGCCGGGAGCATCCGATCACCGCCGGAATCGAGGACTTCGACCTGGTCACCGAGCAGTACTGGGTGCTGCACGACGACCTGATCGACGTCCTGGCTGTCACCACCCACCCGACGCAGGAATGGCATCCGTGGCACCGGCCGGTCACCTCGCCGGCGATCTGGACCCGACTCTGGGGTGCCGGGCGCGTCGTCGTGACCACCCCGGGGCACAGCCTCGACGTGCTGGAGCACGCAGGCGTCCGTACCGTCATCGAGAGGGGGATGATGTGGGCGACCCGCACCGCGTCGGCGTCGTAGGTCTCGGGGTCATCTCCCGCGCGTACCTGGACACACTGGCGAACCACCCGGCGGTGAGCATCGCCGCGCTGGCCGACCTCGACGCTGCCCGGTCGGCCGCCGCGGCGGCCACCATCCCCGGCGCTGAGGCGTTGACCGTCGAGGGTCTGCTCGCCCGCCCGGACGTGCAGACGGTGCTCAACCTGACGATCCCCGCGGCGCACGCCGAGATCTCGCTCGGCGCGATCGACGCGGGCAAGAACGTGTACGTCGAGAAGCCGCTCGCCGTGACGTTCGAGGACGGCCGTTCGATCATCGAACGCGCCGCGGCGGCCGGTGTGCGTGTCGGGTGCGCGCCGGACACCGTCCTGGGCACCGGCACCCAGACGGCGCGGGCGGCGATCGACGGCGGGCTCATCGGCCGCCCGTTGTCCGCGTCGGCCGTCATGGTCACGCCAGGGCACGAGCGCTGGCACCCCCACCCCGACTTCTACTACGCCCCGGGCGGCGGCCCGTTGCTGGACATGGGGCCGTACTACATCTCGGCGCTCATCCACCTGCTCGGGCCGGTTCGCGCGGTGGGCGGAGCCGCCAGCCGTCTGCGCGCCGAGCGCGTCATCGGCTCGGGCCCGCGTCTCGGCCAGCGGATTCCGGTTGAGGTGGACACCCACGTGACAGGCGTGCTCGAGCACGTCAACGGCGCTCTCTCCACCATCACCATGAGCTTCGACGGGGTCGCGACGACGGCCGCACCGATCGAGGTGCACGGGGAGACCGGCACGCTCGCCGTACCCGATCCGAACGACTTCGACGGTCAGGTTCGCCTCTGCGCGCTCGGCGGCACCGAATGGCGCATTCTCGAACCGCGGGCCGGTTACGCCGAGGGTTCCCGAGGCATCGGTCTGATCGACCTTGTCCGGGCCGACGGTCAGCGTCCGCCGCGCGCCGGCGGCGACGTCGCGCTGCACGTACTCGAAACGATGACCACCCTGCTCCAGTCGGCAGCCGAAGGCCGGCGGATCGAGCTGACGACGGTGGTGGAGCGACCGGCACCAGTTCCGCTCACTCCGGTCGCGGACTGGAAGGTGTACGACGCCGCGTAGGCGAAACTGTTCAGGCTCAGTTGCCCGCGCCCCTGACCTCGCTGACGCTGCCGCCGATCATGGTCCTGAACTGGGGCGTACCGGCCGATCCGTGCGGTGCGGGCGTGGCGAGCAGCATCCGCAGCCCTTCGGCGAGGCCGGCGCTCCTGGTGACCCGCTGGGCGAACGTCAGCCGGACGTCGGTGTGCCGGTCCGGCGCCTCGGCGCGGAGCACGATGCCGTTGGCGTCGACGGCGACCGGTACGACTCGCGTCGACCCGGCGGTCAACGCGGGGTCGAGCAGTGCGGCGAGCTGGTCGAGGAGATCACCGTGCTGGTCGGTGAGGTGTTGCAGGTGTACGGCCTCGTCGGCGGCGAGCGGGTCCGGCCGCGCGCCCCGATAGGCGCTGACGCTCAGCGCGGTGTCGCCGATGTCGCGGGTGAGGCCGACCTCGACCGGTTCGACAGCCCACAGCGCGACGGGAGGCAGATCGAGCAGGGACATGACGGTGTCGCAGTCACACGAGTCCAGGACGCCGGAGTCGAACCGGCGCGCGGTGCCCAGCATCCAGACTCTGGCCCGCACGCGGGAGCGTACGGCGACCGGGACGAGTTGCGTCACGTCGAGCCGCGCCGCGCCCTGCCGCCCGCGTGCCGCGACCAGCAGGCCGCCGGTCCGGCTCATCGCGTCGACGGCGAGGATCACCGTGCCGTCGGGCAGGACGGCGTGCGATTCGATGAGGTCGGCGCAGGCGTCGCCAAGTCGGAGCCGCAGGGACGACGCAGCGGCCAGGGTCGATCGTGCCGTCACGGCGGCCTGATCAGCCGCTGCGGCAGCGTGCGCGGGATCCGCCAGCTCCGTTGGTCGCACGGCTGGGTGGAACACCATGTCAGTCCCCTTGGCCCGTAGTGAAGGTGAATCGGCCTCGGATCGTGACAATAGTAGGTAAGGCTAACCTTTGCCAAGGCGGTGCCGTGCCGTGGGTGTGACGTCACGTCGGCACGCGCCAGTGGCGTCAGGCCGGCTGGTAGGTGAGGCAGTCGCTGGCGGTGGCGCCCGGGCCGACGGTGATGGACTCGGCCGTGCAGGCGAGGTTGGCGTTGTAGGTGCACTCGGAGCGCGCACACGCGCCCACCGCGCCGGTCACCTCCGGGATGCCGCCCTGGATCGAGGACTCCACGAACGTGGCGCAGGACGCGGCGTCGCCCGTCGAGGCCACGGTGATCGCCGGAGCGTGGCAGCCCTTTGCGTTGAAACTGCACGCGGTGGCGGCACATTCACGCACGGGGGGCGACTGGAGCAGAGTTTTCATGATGTTCTCCCAAGCCAAACCGTAGGGGCCGGCGCGGTAAAGGAAGCCGGCGTGCTCATATGTCAGTCCGTATATTTGCCACTCAGGTGGAAGGCAAACCCGCCACCGATCGGGACCTTGAAGACATCACGCTAACAGCGCGACGTGTCCCGCACGACGTTTTCATCGTTCCTTCGCGGTCGCGCCGGAGGCAAGTCGGAATTTGTTAGGTAAGTCTTGCCTTACCTGTTCGGAGGCTTTGTGTGCGCCTGGCGGCCCTGATTTCAGCATCACGGAAAGGAGAGGGGGTTCGGCAATTACCGCAATTGCTCAACAGCGCTTTCAGCTTTCGGCGCTACTTCACGAACGTGGGAAGGTGCCGGGTGGCGGTCAAATAGATCCCGCCTTCGCGGTACGGCCGCACAGGCGCCAGGTAATGCGGCCGGTCGGACCGTCGTCATGGCCCGGCCAAGCCCTCGCCGGATCGAGACCGTTCAGCGTGGTACGCGTGCGCCAGGGCACGACCCGAACGTCCGAGGCGTACGCCCGCCGGAGTCCGCGACGATGAAGGCTCAAGTGCTCAGTTGCCGCCGGCGTAGCGAGCGACAGCCTGGACGGCGGGTCGCGCTGTCGGTCCGGCCCGATCGCTGCCCTACTCTGCATTGGACATGTTGGGACCATCGTTGTGGTGATGGCATGCAGTTCCGGCTGCTAGGTCCGCCGGAGATCCTCCGGGGCGGGCGAGTGGTGCCCCTCGGAGGACCGAAGCAACAGGCGCTGCTGGCCCTGCTCCTGCTGCGACCCAACCGGTTCGTGGCCGCCGACTGGCTGGTCGAGGCGCTGTGGGACGGACGGCCGCCGGCCAGCGCCCAGATGACGCTGCGCACGTACGTGGCCGGGTTGCGTCGGGTCGTGGAGCCCGAGCGGTCCCATCGCGAGCCGGCACGAATCCTGCGCAGCCACCCGAGAGGGTACGAGCTGCGGGTGGACGCCGAGGCCATCGACGCGGTCCGGTTCGGCAGCCTCGTGGACCAGGCGGCGGATGCGTTCGCGGCCGGGGAGCTGGCGGCCGCCGAGGATTGCTACGCCGAGGCGTTGGCGTTGTGGCGGGGTGAGCCGCTGGCGGGCGTCGCCGAGCTGGCCGCGGTGCGCCCGGAGGTGACTCGGCTGGCTGAGCTGCGGTTGAGCGCCGAGGAGGGGCGTTTGACCGCCGCCGTCGTGGCCGGCCGGCACGCGACGCAACTGGCGGAACTGCGCCGGTTCGTGTCGGCGAACCCGCTGCGCGAGAGGGCTCGGGCGCAGTTGATGGTGGCGCTGTACCAGTCCGGCCGGCAGACCGAGGCGCTGGCGGCCTTCGACGAGGGGCGCCGGATCCTGGCCAGCGAGTACGGGCTCGACCCCGGGGAGCAGATCCGGGCGGTGCACCGGCTGATCCTGGAACAGGCCGAACCGGCGGAGTCCGACGGTCCGGCGACGGTCGGTCCGGACGTCGTACGGGTGGCCGAGACCCTGCCGCTCCGCGTCGAGTCCCTACCGAGCTCAGTCGCGGTGGTCCCGAACGAGCCCGGAGCCGAGGGCGCGGACCCGCTGGTGGGTCGTGGCGCGGAGCTGGAGCGCCTACGGGAATCGCTCGACGCGGCCACCCGGCACGGCGGGCGGGTGCTGGCTCTGGTGGGGGAGGCCGGCATCGGCAAGACCAGCCTGGCCGCGGCACTCGGCGCGCAGGCCGCCGCGAACGGCGTCCCCGTGGTCTGGGGCCGCTGTCCCGATGTCGGGCAGGCGCCACCGTTCTGGCTGTGGAGCCAGGTGGTACGCGCGCTCGTGGCGATGCCGGAGGCCAGCGCCACGGGTTCGGCGAGCCGGCTGGGCGGGTTCGCCGCGGGGTCGCTGCCGGCCCCGGCGGACGGTGGCGGGTTCGACCCCACGGCGCGGTTCCAGGTGTACGAGGCGGTGTCGGAACTGGTGCACGCGGTGGCCCGGCGGCGCGGCCTGCTGGTCGTGGTGGACGACCTGCACGCCGCCGACCCGGACTCGCTGCTGTTGCTGCGGTTCCTCTCCGCCGATCTGTCGGCGGCCCGGGCGCTGGTGGTGGCCACCCTTCGGCCGTACGACCACGATCCGGCCCTGGTGGCGACCGTCGCCGAGCTGGCTCGCGGTCGGGGGTTCGGCCAACTTCGGCTCGCCGGGCTGGACGCGTCCTCGGTCGCCGACCTCGTCCGGGACCGGACCGGGGTGGCACCGCCGGAGCCCGTCGTGGCGCGACTCGTCACCCGTACCGGCGGGAATCCGTTCTTCATCACCGAGCTGCTCCGATCCCGGACCGACCCGGCAGCCGCCGCGGAGCTGCCGCCGAGCATCCGCGACACCGTACGGCTGGGGCTCGGTGGGTTGCCCGAACCCGCCCGACGCTGCCTCGACCTGCTCAGCGTGGCCGGACACGACCTGGACCTTCAGGTGATGGCGGCGGCGCTGGACACCACGGCCCCGGCGGTGGCCGAAGGGCTGACCCCGGCCTACACGGCGGCACTGGTGACCGAGGCCGGACCGGGCGCGGTCACCTTCCGCCATCCGCTCATCGCCGAGGTCACCTACGCCGAGCTGGTCCCGCCGCGCCGGGCCGCTCTGCATGCCCGGCTGGCCGTGGTCTACGAGCGGGCGGCGGACGTCGCACCGGCCGAGTTGGCCCACCACTACGGTCAGGCGATCGGGCTCGGCCACGGTGAGGACCACCTGCGGTGGTCGCTGCTCGCCGCCGACGACGCGACCCGGCGGGTCGCCTACGAGGACGCGCTCGGTCACCTCGAACGCGCCGCGCACCGGCTGGCCCCGACCGCGCAGGGCTCGCCCGACGTGGCGTCGACCGAACTGGCCGTCCAGTTGCACCGCGCGTCGCTGTTGCAGATGACGGTCGGTGTCGGCAGCGACGCGGTCGACCAGATCTGCGCCCGCGCCCGGGAGCTGCTGACACTGGTGGGGCCGGACGCCGACATCCGGCACGCGCTCTGGGCACTGGGCGAACTGGCCGCCAACCGGGCCGAGTTCGCGTTCTGCACCGACCTGGCGGAGCGGCTGGTGCGGGCCGAGGACGACGGCAGCCGGCTGATCGCCGTGGCCGGCGAGTACCTGCTCGGTGCGGTCGGCTACTTCACCGGCCGGCTGGCCGACGGCGAGCGCCGGCTCACCGTCGCGATCGACCGGCTGCGAACGGTCGATCGGGTGCTGCTGCGCCGAGAGATTGGTCGGCGTCCGGTTCTCGGCTGCCACAACTTCCGGGCGTTGGTCCGCTCGGTACGCGGCAACCCCTCCGGCGCCTGGGCGGACATCGCCGATGCCGAGGCCCTTGCCGAGGAACTCGACGACCCGTACGGCCGGGCGAACGCGGCACTCTACGCCGCCTGGCTGGCGATGCAGGAACACGACGTCGCCGCAGCCGACGTCGCGGGGCGGCGGTGCCAGGACATCGGCCGGGCCACCGGCCTGCCGCACCTGATGGCGACCGGCGCGTTCTTCGCCGAGTGGGCTGCCGCGCGGGGCGGTGAGCACGGCCGGCTCGAAGCGATGCGCGCCGCCGGTGAGGAGATCTACCGTCCAGGACTGCGGTCCACCCGGACCATCACGCTCTGCGCGATGGCCGAGGCGTACCTGACTGCCGGTCAACCGGAGACCGCGGCGACGCTGGCCGAGGAGGCGCTGGCCGTGGCCGACCGGGTGGGGGAGCGGGTGTTCGTCGCTGAACTGCACCGCATCCGCGGCGTCGCGCGCCGCGACCGCACGGAGTGGGACGTCGGGGCCCAGATCGCCGCCGAACAGGGCGCCGGGCTGTTGCTGCCCCGGTTCGCCGGTTTCTGACCGGCGTGGAGGCCCGCCTCCACGCCGTCTCCACAACTTTTCCACGCCGAGCTGGTGCCCTGGTTGGCGTCGGGGAGGACGGCCGGGTGCCGTCCCCACAGGAACGTGTTCCGAGAGGGCACCGCCATGCGTCCAGATCAGCCGTCGGCTCACCACCCGGTCCAGGAGGTCGACGTGGCCGTCATCGGCTGCGGACCGGTCGGTGCGCTCACCGCCAACCTGCTCGGCGCTCGCGGCGTCACCACACTGGTCGTGGAGCGGAGCGCGGCCCCGCACGGCCAGCCGCGAGCCTTCTCCTGCGACGACGAGGCGCTACGCATCTACCAGCAGGCCGACCTGCTCGACGAGGTACGGGGTGAGACGATCGCGCCGCCGCTCGTCGAGTACGTCAACCGCGCGGGCCGGGTCTTCGCCCGGATGGCGTTGTCCGAGACGGATTTCGGGTACGGCCACGCCCCGCTGCGCTTCTTCGACCAGCCACGACTGGAACGGACGCTACGGTCCGGGCTGGACCGCTTCCCGCACGTCCAGCTCTCACTCGGCACCGAACTGGTCGGCCTGACCCAGGACGAGCACGGGGTGACCGTGCTCCTGTCCGACGTGGTCACCGGTCAACGGCGGGCAGTTCGCGCCAGGTACGTGCTCGGCTGCGACGGCGCCCGCAGCGCCACCCGATCCGCCGTCCGGATCCCGCTGGGTGGGGCGAGCTACGCCGAGCCGTGGCTCGCGGTCTCCGGCGACGTGCCGCCCGACGCGGTGCGGGTCAGGGACACCCGGTTCGTCTGCGACTGGCAGCGCCCGGCGTTCGTGTCTCCCGGCGCGGCCGGCAGCTACCGCCTGGAGTTCATGCTGCGCCCGGGGGAGACCGAAGCCGAGATGCGGCACCCGGAGATGATCGCCGCGCTCGTCTCGCCGTACGTCGACCCGGACCGGTTCGACGTCACCCGGGCGGTGGTCTACAGCTTCCACCACCTCATCGCCGAACGGTGGCGGGAGGGGAGGGTCTTCCTGCTGGGCGACGCGGCCCACCAGATGCCCCCATTCTTGGGTCAGGGTCTGTGCAGCGGCCTACGCGACGCGGCGAACCTGTCGTGGAAGCTGGCCCTGGTGTTGTCCCGCGCCGCCGACGCCGCGGTGCTGGACACGTATGAGACCGAGCGGCGCCCGCACACCCTGGAGATGGCGCGGACGAGCGTCCGGCTGGGGCGGGTCTTCCTGGCCCGCAACCGGTCCGCCGCCTGGGTGCGGGACACCGTGCTACGGGCGGTCCAGACGATCCCCCGGGTACGGCGGTTCGTGGAGCGGTTCGAGTTCAAGCCGGTGCCGGCGTACCGGCGGGGCCTGATGTCCGGCGGTCGGCGCGACGGCGTGGTCGGGACGATGTTTCCCCAGCCGCGGATCCTCATCCCGGGATCGTCCGGTGCGCGTCTGCTCGACGAGGCGCTCGGCGACGGCTTCACCGTGCTCGGCCTCGCCACGGCGGGCAGTTCGCCCGGACCGCAGTGGCGAGGGCTGCCGGTACGGTTCGTCGCCGTCCACCCGTCCGGCACTCCGGTGGCTGGCCTGCCGGACCTGTCCGGGGACGACCAGCCGGACCGGGTCGATGTCGTTGACGTCGACGGTGTGCTCGGCAGTTGGCTCCGGCACCGCAGCGCCGACCTGGTGGTGCTGCGGCCGGACCGGTTCGTGTTCGCCCTGTCGGCGGCCGCCGGGATCGGCCAGGTCGGGCGGGATCTGTCGGCCGCCCTCGGCGTGCCGTCGGATCGACCGGGTCAGTCCGTGCGGCCGGTGGGCGGGGCTGCCTCGTGACCTGGTGCAACCACGTCCACCGGCGCCCCGGGGCCGGCCGACCCGCGACGAGATCAGTACCTGACCTGCACTCCCATCTTGCGCCAGGTGCGCGGGCCGACCGCGCCGTCGGCCGTGAGGCCCTGCATCTTCTGGTACCAGCGGACCCCGGCCTCGGTCCGGCTGCCGAACTCCCCGTCCGCCGTGCCGCACCGCCGCTCGCCGATGAACCGCTGGACGAAGCCGACGTCGTCGCCGGTCGCGCTGCGGCGCAACGTGCGGGAACCGGGCTCCCGTCGGGGTTGAGCCGGCGGCTTCGTCGGGGGCTTCGCGGGCGGTTTGGTCTGCGGCTTCGCGGGCGTCGGCGGCTTCGCTGTTGTCGACGGCTTCGCGGGCGTCGGCGTGGACGCCGTGCGGAGGGCCGCCACGGTCTTCGGCCCGACCAGGCCGTCGACCGTGAGCTTCTTCGCCTTCTGGAAGCCGCTGACCCACGCCTCGGTACGGCTGCCGAAGTCGCCGTCCACGGTGAGCGGTGGCTTCGCGCCGAGCGTGTTCGCCAGGGCCTGGAGTTCGCGGACGTCAGCGCCGGTGCATCCCGTACGCAGCACCCGGTCGCCGAGCTTCAGGGGCTTGGTCGGCACCCCGGCGTCGATGCCCCAGGCCCGGCGGCTGTTCTCCAGTTCGGGGGAGTGGCTGACGCTGACGTGCAGGTGCTTGGTGTGCGGGTTCGACCCGGTGTACCGGGACGGCGTGAACCCGCGGGTGCGGCTCCAGATCGTCCGGTCGAAGATCACGTACTGCGTGGACGGGTGGACGATGGCCCGGCGCACCACCAGCTGCGGGTCGATGCCGTCCCGGTCGACGTCCAGCGCGTTGACGGAGTTGTCGTGGTCGGGGTTGTGGTCCGATTTCGTGGCCTGGTGGGCGGTGTCGCCGATCCAGCCGTCGGAGGCGCGGTCCCGGTTCGGCCAGCGGGCGTTGATCTCGTTGCGCAGGCACGCCAGCACCGGGGCGAGCCGGACCGGCGGGCGCATGCCCGGTGGAGGTTCCTCGCCGTCGTCCGGGTCCTCCCCGCCCGGGTCCTCTCCGGGACCGGCGCCCGGGTCGTCGTCCGGACCGAGGTCGTACTCGACCTCGTCGCCGATCAGGCTGCCCGGGTCGTCGTCCTCGTCGTGGTGGGTGACATCCGGATCGTCGATGTCGGGTGCCACGTCCATGTCGTCCTCCCAGGGGTTGGGTCTCGGCGGCGGTGCGGGAGACGAACCATCCCGGCCGCGGTCGCCGCCAGCCTGGATCTCCAGAATTCCCGTCCACAAGGGCAAGTCGGGTTCCTTGCAGTAGGAGGGCCGGACAGGTTGAGCCGCTGCCGACCGATCGGTAGGTCGGCCGCCCGCGAAAGGCCCCTGGTTGGCAAACGAAGGGTTACGAGTTGATCGGCAATCGAGCGATGTTACTGAAGGGTCACCGCAGCGTTGACTGAGCGCACGGGACAGTGGCGAGCTTGGAATGGGTGGCGTGTGAAGGGATCCAACGCATTGGAGGTGTCCACAATGGACGTACATGGCCAGTTCGGTGCCGTCGGCTCGGGCCCGTGGAGGTCGGCGTGACCTGGCAGCCCCGCCCGCTCGCCAGCCTTCCGCTGGTGCTGGCCGGCCCCCTGCTGCGGCGGGTGGACGGCACGTCCGTCACCGTGTGGCTGGCGCTGCGCGAACCCCGCAAGGTCACCCTGCGGGTCTACTCGTCGGACGCCGACGGGGTCGGGGTGACCCAGGTCTGCGAGGGCAGCCGCAACACGGTCAAGGTGGCCGCCAACTGCCACCTCGTCGCGGTCACCGCCACCGGCGCGGCGCCGCTGGCGGCCGGCACCCTCTACCGGTACGACGTGTTCTTCGCCGCGCCCGGTGCCGAATCCGTGCCGGCACCGGCCACCGAGCCCCGGTTGTACTCCCCGAACGTGGTCGCCACCACGGCGGCCGCCGCCCGCGCGGCCCTCAGCTACGCCGGGCCGGGCGCGCCGAGCCTGCCGAGCTTCGCCACCCCGCCGGAGGACCTCAACCGGCTGCGCGTGGTGCACACCTCCTGCCGCAAGCCGCACGGCGGTGGCGACGACGCGCTCGCCGTGCTCGACGAGATCCTGCGGGCCGATGTCGCCAACCCGCTCGCCCGGCCGCAGCAACTGGTGCTCAGTGGCAGCCAGATCTACGCCGACGACGTCGCCGATCCGCTGCTGGCGGTCGTCACCGGGCTTGGGCAGACCCTCAAGGCCGGCCCCGAGGCGCTGCCCGGAGTCGTCGACGCGGACCCCCGAATGCGGCCCGGGCACCGGCAGGAGCTGGCCACCGGGGCGGCCGGACTGACCGCCACGGCGGCGAAGAGCCACCTGCTGACGCTGGCCGAGCTCTGGGCGATGTACCTGCTCGTCTGGTCCGACGTGCTCTGGCCGGAGAACCTGCCGGAGTTCGCCGACGTACACCCGGACGACCACGCGCTGCTGGAACGCTCGCTCACCGACTCGGGGCTCTCCGACGCGTGGGCCGCCATGGCCCGGTACGGCCCGGCCAAGCAGCGGCGGGACACGTTCGCCGACGAGCGCGCGGCGGTGCTGGCGTTCCGGTCCAGTGTCGGCGCGGTCCGCCGGGTGCTGGCGAACACCCCGACCTACCTGGTGCTCGGCGAGCACGAGGTCAGCGAGGACTGGTTCTCGACGCAGGGTTGGACGGAGAAGGCACTGTCCACCACCGGCGACGCCAGCGGGCTGGGCCGCCGGGTGATCCAGAACGCGCTCACCGCGTACGCCCTCTGCCAGGGCTGGGGGAACACGCCGGAACGGTTCGCGCCCGCCGGCCCGGCCGGTGAGCCCGGCCGGCGGCTGCTGGCCGCCGTCGCGGCCTGGGACGGCACCGAGAACGACACCTCGGCGACCATCCGTGCCTGCGTCGGCCTGCCCACCGGCTTCAACAGCGGCGTCCCACTGCGTCCCGCCGGGGCGCTGAGCTGGCACTACCACGTCGAGTGGGCGAAGCACCAACTCATCGTGCTGGACACCCGGACCACGCGGGTCTTCCTCGGCGGGCCGGGCGACCCGCCCGCCCTGCTTTACGGCGACGCCGCCCTGAAGGAACAGGTGCTGGACCCGCCGGACCTCGGCCCCGAGGCCGCCACCTTCGTGGTCTCCGCGACACCCGTGGTCGGCTACCCGTTCGTCTCCGACTTCGTGCAACAACTGCTCGGCAAGCGCTACCGGGGTCGGGCCACCGTGGACGGCGAGGCCTGGGGGCTGCAACGCGCCGGGTACGAGAAGCTGCTGTCCCGACTGTTCAACAGGGGCGCCGCACGACCGGACGGCACCCGCCGGCAGCGACTCATCCTGCTCTCCGGTGAGGTCGGCTACGGCTTCGCCGCGCGGCTGCGCTACGAGGGCGCGGCGCCGTTCCGGGCCACCGCGCCGGTGCCCACCCGGGGAGTGGTGGCGCAGTTCGTCGCCAGCGCGGCGCGCAACGAGGACGGGCTGACCCGGTTCCTGCACGGCACCGGCTTCGACGTGACCGCCGACGTGCTGCCCCGCAGCAGCCGGGTCGGCTGGGAGAACCCGGCCGGCGGGAACCTCGCGGTCGGCACCGAGCTGGTCGACACGATCACCGGGCCCCTGCGGAGCGTGCCGTGGACGGTGCACGGCACCCCCGCCGTGGCGGAGATCGGGCCGCTGCGCACTGTCACGCGTACCCCGGACTGGTCCTACGACCTGAGCTTCGTCAAACACGACGCCGCCGACCCGACGATCCCGCCGCGACCCGGCTCGCCGCGACCGGTCTACCCACCGGCCGGCGACCGCGCGGCGGCCCTCGGGCAGTACCTGGCCGCCACCGAGAACCACGACGACTACCTGGGCAAGTGGGGCGACGGCAAGGAGGTGGTCGGCTACGCGAACATCGGCGAGGTCAGCCTCTCCTGGCAGCCGGGCAACGCCAAGAAGGCGATCCAGACCCTGTGGTGGCGGCTGCCCGGCCAGGAAACCGCCGCACCGTTGACCCGCTGCGTGGTGAGCCTCTCCACCCGGGCGGCCACCGCGCCGCACGACCCCGACCACCTCGTGCTGATGACCGGGCGGCCCGCCGCGGGCGGGGTCGCCGCGACCAGCCAACCCGCCGAGGACACCTGGGTCTACTGGCGTACCGGCGGCGCTGTCCGCCGGCTGCGCGCCGGCACCGACGGCTACCTGTACGCCAGTGCCGTCGCCGGGTCGACCGAGCCGTGGGACTACACCGAGGCGTTCAAGCCGGCCGCCGGCAGCGTCGCCGAGGTCGCCTACAGCAGCGGCGCCCGACCGCTGCCGGACGCGCTGCTCGGCACCGCCGGCCTGTTCCAGCAGCGCACCGTGCCGCCCGTGCCACCGGCCGGCGACGGGGAGCCCGAACCGGTCACGGTCACCCTCCCCGCACGTGTACTGAGCCTGGTCAGTCCCGAGGAACTGGCGCTCTGGCCGGTGCTGTGGCATGTGCCCGACACCTACGCCAAAGCGGGGCTCCGGCAGCAGGCCAACGCGTGGGCGCCCCCGGCCGTGGTGCACGGCGACCCGGCCCCGGCCGCGGTGGCACCGGACCGGCCGGTGGAGCGGGGCCTGCGGATCGAGGGGCAGGTCGACGCCGCGGCGACGCAGGTCCGGCTACGGCTGCAAACCTCAGCCGGCGTCGCGCTGCGGTTGCGGACCGGGATCGCGGCCGACGCGCCCACCGCCGACGAGGTGACGGCGACGCTGGCACCCCCGGCCGGCGGGGTGCGTACGTTCACCGCGACCGTGTTCCTGCACGACGCGGCTGCCGCGTTCGGCCCGGTGGAGGTCCTGGTCGTCGCCGAGGGGCCGGCCGTGCCACACGTCGAGTCGTTCACCGTGCACCTGTGCGGCCTACAGACCGCGCTGGTCGACGACCCGACCGCGCAGGATCGCGGCCCGCTGCGCGGCGAGGCCGACGAACTCGTCGTCGTGGACTTCCTCCGGTCGCCGCAGAACACCCTCGCCCTCCTCGACAACGAGACGAGGGTCCGCCGGATGCTGCCGTACCAGTTCCGTAACGAGCGACGGCCACTGGTCGCCGGTGGGCCGGACCGGCTGCGACCGCAGATGCCGATGTGGATGGGGGAGGTGCACTTCGTCGGCGTCACCGACGATCAACTGCGCGACCTGCTGCGCCGGCGGTACGCCCGGTCGGCGGTGCTCGACCCGCCGGACCCGGCGGCCAACCCGGCTCCGCCGCGCAAGCTGCGCATCGACTGGGCCTGGAACCTGCGGCTGAGCTGGGACGGCCCGGACGACAACGCCGACGCCATGGCCGGCCCGGTGCAGAACCCGCAGCTCGGCCACAACTACCAGTTGGACCTGGCGGAAAGCCCGACGGTGGTGCTGCACTACGGCGCCACCGGGCAGTTCACCGACGCCCGGGGGCGGGACCTCGTCGTGGACGACCAGGGACGGGTGCCGGCGGCCTTCGCGCCCGCACCGACCGTGGTCCCGTTCCCGGTCGCGAACCGGCGGTTGCCCGCCGTGCTGGTCACTGGCCAGCAGCGGCCGTGGGGGCGTCTCGCCGGTGCCCAGGCGCGGCCGGCACTGGTGCTGGAGTTCCAACCTTCGGTGACCGATGCCGGGCGGGAGGTGATCCGGGGCGGCGACGGGAAGTTGGGCGTGTCGAGCTTCTCGTTCGACGAGCGACCGCTGGATTCCGGGCTGATCCCCAACGCGGCAGGAGTGCTCGGGCCACCGCCGGCCGCCGTGCCGCTGCTGGTGCTGCCCGACTTCCGGGTCCTCGGGCGAAACCCCGCGCCCGACGCCGAGATCGAGGCGGTCATCGAGGACATCGTGGAGGAGTACTACAACACCAATCAGGCCCTGCCCCGGGTCAACATCCTGAGTTTGGCGTGCTGGCAGCGGACCGCGCTGTTGATCTTCGGGCACGAGAGCGGCGTACGTGGCGGCTACAACCAGTTCCGTACGGACCCCCCGCGCCGCCCCGAGTACACGTTCCAGGGCGGCTCCTGGCGGTACGGCCACGAGACGGACATGCCGCTGTTCGGGCCGCCCCACGGTTATGGAATCGGCCAGCTCGACAACTGGGGCAACCCGCCCACGGGCGTCGATGCCGACGAGGCGTGGAACTGGGTGGAAAACATCCGTCGAGCCGTCCGCCTGATTTTCGGGACCTACGGCGCCGGCGCCTACAACCTGATCGACGACCATCTGCCCAATCCGATTGACCAGCGCATCCGCGCGGTCTTCCAGCGGGAGACGATCCGCCGCTACAACGGCGGTCGGGAGTTCCAGTGGAACGGCAACGCCTGGGAGATCGAGCCGAGCATGCAGTACCGGACGCCGGGCAACGTGGCCTCCGGCCCGAACCCCCGGCTGCTCTACCCGAACCAGGTCCTGGCCCACGCCGGCGTGCCGGCCATCACCTACTTCAGCAGTGCGGCGGGCGCCGCGAACGTCGGCGACGGGGCCAACACGGTCTACAACCGGCCTGCTGCCTTCACCGCGGCTCACTACGGACCGGAGACGGCATGACCGACGACGGCAACTTCCAGACACAACTGCTCGGCGAGATCGAGGCGCTGCTGTCGCCGATCACCATGGCCGCCACCAGCCAGTGGCGTCGCTCCGGCATCCTCGACTCGCTCGGCTGGGACCTCGCCGCGCTCGCCGGGATGCCGGCTGACGAGTTCGAGAAGTGGTTGACGGACTGCGCCGAGGCTGTCGACGGCGTGCGCCGGATCATCGAGCACGGGCCGCCGGAGACGCTCGACGACCTGACCGCGGCGCTGGACACCGTGTCGGCGGCGGTTTCGGCGGTCAGCGGGCTGCCACCGGCGCTGAGCGCTGGTGCGGCGAACCTGCCGCCGGCTGAGGTGCTGGCCGAGGATCTGATCACCTTCCTCACCGTCAACTACCTGCAACGCCAACACCCGGTCGCGTACCAGGTGGCGATCCTGTTGACGCTGCTCACCCCGGCCGGTGAAACGCCGGTGAGCGCGCCGATGCCGGCGACCGGCGCACCGGTACGGCTGCCCCGGTCCCGGCCCGAGTTGCACCTGGACCGGCTCGGTGACCTGCTCAGCGACCCGGTCGGCACGCTGCGGACGGAGTACTTCCCGGACGGGCTGGCCACCACGGCGGCGGCGGACGCGGCGGCGGCGAAACTCTTTCCCCGCATCGCCGCCGTGCTGAAGGAACTCGGCGTTCCGGCGCTGTACGGCCTGAACCCGGCCGACGGGCCGGACCTGGGTGCCGTCGGCACCGCCCTGGCTGCCCGGATGCTCACCGTGGCCGCCCCGGTCCGGATCGGCGACGCCCGGGTCACCGTGGGGGCGAGCGCGGCACTGTCCGCCGCCGACCGGGGCGGGCTCGGCCTGGTCCTGGCGCTGCGGGGCGCCCTGGAACTCGATCGGATCGTCGCTGGCTGGGCGTTGAAGCTGGCGATCCAGGGGGCCGGCGCCGGCTTCGCGATCGGCCCGGACGGGCTGACCCTGCCGGCCGGTCTGGACGCGATGGTGCGGATCGCGCTCACCGCCGACCGGGTGCCGGACGCGACAGGGGTCGCCCTGCGCATCGGCAGCGCCACCGGCACGCGGCTGGAGGTTCAGGGCCTGCGGCTGGCCGTCGGCGCAGCGCTGGGCGGCGGGGTGGACGACATCGAGTTGTCGGTCTCGGCGGCCCGCGCGGCGCTGGTCGTCGCGGCCGGCGACGGTGACGGGTTCCTCGCCCAGGTGCTGCCGCCGGAGGGGCTGCGCGCCGAGTTCGACCTCGCGCTGACCTGGTCGCTGCGCAAGGGCCTGACGTTCCGGGGCGCCGCCGGGCTCGACGCGGACCTGCCGCTGCACATCTCGGCCGGCCCGGTCGAGATCTTCGGGCTGCACGCGGCGCTCGGCGTACGCGGGGAGGGGCTCTCCGCCGCGCTGGCCGCCTCGGCGACCCTGCGGTTGGGGCCGCTGCGCGCGGTGGCCGAGCGGATCGGCGTCGAGGCGGGCCTGACGTTCCCGCCGGGCGGCGGCAACCTCGGCCCGGCCGAGACGGCGCTGGCCTTCAAACCGCCGTCGGGCATCGGGCTGTCGCTCGCCGCCGGGCCGCTGGTCGGCGGCGGCTACCTCTTCGTGGACGCCGACGCCGGCCAGTACGCCGGTGCGCTGCACCTCCAGTTCGAGTCGATCGCGGTGAGCGCGGTCGGCCTGCTCGCCACGAAGAACCCGGACGGGTCGCCGATCCGGATGCCGGACGGCAGCGACGGGTTCTCCCTGCTGGTCATCATCGCGGGCGAGTTCACCCCGATCCAGCTCGGTTTCGGCTTCACCCTCAACGGGGTCGGCGGGATGCTCGGCGTGCACCGGACGGTCAACGTCGAGGCGTTGCGGTCCGGGGTGCGCAACGGGTCGCTGAACTCGCTGATGTTCCCCACGGACCCGGTGGGCCGGGCCGCGGAGACGGTGGCGGCGGCCGGCGCGATCTTCCCGGTCGCGGTCGGCCGGTACGTCTTCGGCCCGATGGCCAGGCTCGGCTGGGGTACGCCGACGCTGCTCACCTTCGACCTCGGTCTGGTGCTGGAGTTGCCGGCGCCGCTGCGGCTGGTGGTGCTGGGGCGGCTGCGGATGGCCCTGCCCGACGAGAAGCACCCGATCGTAAAGATCAACATGGACGTCCTGGGCATCGTCGACTTCGGCGCCGAAGAGGCGTCCATCGACGCGTCGCTCTACGACTCGCAGATCGCCGGCTTCCCGATCAGCGGGGACATGGCGATGCGGATGTCCTGGGGAGCGAAGCCGACGTTCGCGCTCGCGGCCGGCGGGTTCAACCCGCGATTCCAGCCGCCGCCGAACTTCCCGCAACTGCGTCGGCTCGCGATCGCCCTGTCCGAGAAGGACAATCCCCGGCTCCGACTGGAGTCATACCTGGCGCTGACCTCGAATACCGTGCAGTTCGGTGCCCGGCTGGAGGTGTACGCCGAGGCGGCCGGCTTCAACGTCTCCGGGATGCTCTCCTTCGACACCCTTGTGCAGTTGGCGCCATTGGGCTTCGTCGCCGACATCGCGGCGGCGGTGGCGCTGCGCCGGGGCAAGCGGGAGCTGATGGCCGTCGCGCTCAGCGTGACGCTCAGCGGGCCACGGCCGTGGCGGGCGCGCGGCAAGGCCAAGTTCAAGGTGCTGTTCGTCAGCGCCTCGGTCTCCTTCGACCTGACGATCGGGTCGCGTACCCCACCGCCGCTGCCCACCCCGGTCGACGTCGGCGGGCAGCTCGACGCGGCGTTCGCCGACCCGCGCAACTGGACGGCGCAGCTGCCGCCGCAGGGCGAGGCACTGGTCACCCTCCGCAAGATCGAGGTGGCGCCCGGGCAGTTGCTGGCCCACCCCCTGGGCGCGATCGCGGTCACCCAGCAGGTCGCTCCGCTGGGCCTGACCATCGACCGGTACGGCAGCGCGCCGGTGACCCAGAAGACCGGCTACGCGATCGCGTCGGTGCGGTTCGGCGGTGTCGACGCCACCGCCGCCGGCACGGTCACCTACGAGCATTTCGCGCGGGCCCAGTTCCAGACCATGACCGACGACCAGTTGCTCTCCACCCCCTCGTTCGAGCGGATGGAGGCGGGCCGCAGCTTCTCCTCCCCGGAGGTGGAGTACGACCTGGCCGCCCCGCCGCCGGTGCCGCTCGGCTACGACGTGCTGATCATCGACGAGCCCGACGTCGCCGCCCGCACCCCGGGCGGGACCGGACGGGCGAAGCGGTCGGCGGTCGACCAGGCCCCGGCCATGCGGCCGATGGACGGAGCGACGCTGAAACGACTGACCCGATCCAGCGCGGCCGCGCTGGCCCCCGCCCGGGCCACCGGCCCGGCCGCCTACCGCGCCGGGCTGACCCCCCTGGTGCGGTTCACCGAGCCGGTCGCCGGTTCGCGCACCCCCGAGGAGGCACGCCGGTGACGGCGCAACTGCATTTCCTGGCGTACGTCCGGCAGGGGCTGGCCGCCGCCGGTGCGGTGGCCGACCCGCTGGAGACGGACATCCCCGCCCGGCAGCCGGTCACGGTGGGCGTCCGACTGGCCGGTCGCACCGAGCACCAGTTCGACATCCGCCTGTACGGGCCGGGCGACATCCGGGGCATCGACACCCGCCAGGTGATCCGCATCGATCCGCCGGAGCGGGCCAGCGACTTCGAGCCGAACAACCTGGTCACCATCGAGTTCGACCGGCCGGACTTCCCGTGGCTGTTCACCCCGGCCGCCCCCGGCCGCCGGCAGCGGCTGCGCCCCTGGCTGTTCCTGGTCGTGGTGCCGGTGGAGAACTCCGACCTGCGTACGGACACCGGCGCCCCACTGCCGGTGCTGGAGTGCGCGTTGCCGGACCTGCCCGACCTGGCCGAGTCGTGGGCCTGGGCACATGCCCAGGTCGCCACCACCGGGGCGGGCGAGCCGGTCGCCGACGTGCTGGCCGGTGACCCGCGCCGCACCCTGTCCCGGCTGATCAGCCCACGCCGGCTGGCTGCCGGCATCGCCTACCGGGCCTGCCTGGTGCCGGCGTTCGAGGCCGGCCGGCGGGCCGGGTTGGGCCTGCCCGTCGACGACGGCGCGGATCTCGCCCCAGCCTGGACGCCCGGTCTGGGCGCCGCGCCGCTGCTGCCGGTCTACCACAGCTGGGAGTTCTCCACCGGGGCCGACGGCGACTTCGAGTCCCTGGTCCGGCGGCTGCGGGCCCGTGGCCTGCCCGCCGACGCGGGGCTGCGCCCGATCCTCCTCGGCCGGTCCGGGGTCCCCGGGCTCGACCCGTCGGTGCCCACGGTGACCCTGGGCGCCGAGGGTGCGCTGCGTGGAGCGCTCACCATGCCGACCCTCTGGCCGGCGCAGTCCCGGGAGGCGTTCCAGGAGCTGCTGCGGGCGCTGATCGCCGACACCGGCACCCGGCTCGGCCCGCCGCTCTACGGCGGCCGGTACGCCGGGGTCGACCGGGTACCCGGCGACGCGGCCCACCCGCACTGGCTCCGGGAGCTGAACCTCGACCCCCGGCACCGGATCGCCGCGGCGCTCGGCACCCGGGTGGTGCGCGAGCAGCAGGAGGAGTTGATGGCGGCGGCCTGGGAGCAGGCGGCCGAGGTGCAGCGGGCCAACGAGGCGGTACGCCAGGCCCAGCTCGCCGCCGAGGTCAGCCGCTCGACGTACGAGCGCCGGATCGCCGGTCCGGAGGGTGCCGGTCTCGCCCGCTCCGACGCCGGCCGGCTCGCCCTCGGCGGCCCGCTGGCGGCCGGCCGGCTGTTGCAGGTCTCCGGGGCGGTGCTGGACGCCGTGACGGTCACCCCACGCGGCAAGCGGCTGGTCAGCGGCGAGCTGCACCGCAACCCGACCGCGACGGCGACCCTGTCGGCGGCGTTCCGCCGGTTGACCCGGCCGGACGGTCCGCTGGCCCGGCGGGCCGGCGCCGACGCGCTGGATTCGGTGGTCGAGGCGGCGGCGAGCAACGAGGTGACCGCGACGCCGCCGGAGCAGCCGCCGGCGGGCACGGTGCTCTTCGACGACGTCGCGGGCGACGACATCGCCTTCCACCTGATCAACCGGACCCGCATCGACCGCGCCGACCCCTGGTGGCGGGGACGCGCCGCGGGCCTCGCGGCCGCCGCGACGACAGATGCGGCCACCGCTGAGGCACCGGCCGTGGCGGCGGACGAGGCAGCCGTGGCGGCGGACGAGCCCGCCCCGGCGTCGGCCGTCGCGGTGGATGAGCTGGCTCCGGCAGCGGATGCCGTCCCGTCGACGTCGGAGCCGGAGGTCGCGCTGGCTCCACCGACGTCCGACGGCACCGGTGGCGACAGCCGGCCGGCGCTGACCGGCCTGCTCGACACCCCGGTCGGCGCCGCCACCGTCGAGCAGTTCGGCGAGGTGTGGACGGTGTCGCCGATGCGACCGATCGAGCCGAGGCTGCCCCCGGACGACCCGAACTGGCCGCCGCGGGACCCCTACCCCGACCCGGAGCCCGATCCGATCCCGGACCCGCCGCAGCCGTTGCCGGTGACGTACCTGGACACCAGCCCGCTGGAGGCCGGCATCCCCGCCGCACCGACCGGCCTGCCGGGCACGGTACTCAGCCCACCCGGCCCGGCGGTGAACGACCGGCAGACGTTCGTCACCACCAGCGACGGCCGGTTGTTCGAGCGGTCCTACGACGGCACCCGGTGGCTCTGGTTCGACCACGGCGCACCGCCCAGCACCCAGGCCGCCGGGGTCGAACCCGGCGGGGTCATGGACGGCGGCCGGCGGATCTTCGTCGCCACCGTGCACGGCGGGCTCTTCGAGCACTACCGCGAGGACGACCGCTGGTACTGGCGCAGGCATCCGATCCCGCCTGGCAGCTACGGGCTCGGCAGCTCGCCGTTCCTGGTGCTCAACAACCAGAGCATCTTCCTGACCACCACCACCAACGGTGGCGGCAACCGGCTCTGGGAGCGGCGTCGCAACGGCGCCCAGTGGAGTTGGGTCGACCACGGCAACCCCAACCACTACAGCGCCGAGAAGATCGTCAGCACCCCGGGCAGCGCCCAGGGCAACACGAGCTTCTTCGTCACCAGCGACGCCGGCCGGCTGTGGCAGCGCTACTGGACCGGCACCCGCTGGGAGTGGCGCTGGCACGGGCACCCGACCGGCGCCCCGCTGCGGCACGTCGCGCCGCGGACCGCCCCGGTCAGCGTGTTCGCCGTGTCCTACGACGGTCGGTTGATCGAACGGGTACTGGCCAGCGGCACCTGGGGCGACCACGGCACCCCGCCGGGGACCACGCTCACCAACGCCCCCGGCGACATCATCGTCAGCGGCAACGAGGTGATGATCTTCTGCGGGGCCGCTGACGGGCGGCTGTACATCCGGTACTGGAACGGCTCGGCCTGGTCGTGGCAGAACCTGGGGTTCCCACCCGGTACGAGGGTGATGCAGGTGCCCGGCGCGGCGATGTGGGGCCGGTTGACGGTCTTCGTGACCGGCAGCGACGGCCGCCTCTTCACGGTGAGCCGTACCGGCAACGGGTGGAGCTGGGACGATCAGCACGGCTTCCCAGTGGACTCCCGGGGCGCCGGCTCGATCGCCGCGGAGCCGGTCGGCGGCCCCCGGTGGGCGCTGCCGCTGGGCTTCATGTCCAACCTGGTCGCCGCGCACGTCGACAACGGCGCGACCGACAACGTCATCTACCACCGGGTGGGCCGCGACCTCGGGTTCGAGGCCGAGGTACGTGGCGGCTGGTCCGCGCAGATCAACAAGCCGGGCGCGATCGGCTGGGAGACCCAGGGCCTGGGCATCGCGGTCGCCGACGTCAACGGCAACGGCCAACCCGACCTGGTCCTGATGTGGGTGGACAACCCGGCTGGCGCCAATGCCGTCCACTACCAGATCGGCTGGAATCTCGGTGCCACCGGCGAGGTGACCGGCGGGTGGAGCGCGGTGCACCGGCTGCCCGACGAGGTGGCCGCCGAGATCCAGGGCGCCGACCTCACCGTGGCGGACCTGGACGGCGACGGTCGTCCCGAGCTGATCCTGGCGTACGCCACCGGCGGTGCCGCGCCAGGGCTGTACTACCGGGTGGGCTGGCGGCTGGACACCCAGGGCGCGATCAGCCGGGGGTGGTCCGACGCGGTGTCGGTGCCCTGGACGCCGCGGCCGGTGCAGGGCGTCGGGGTGGCCGTCGCCGACCTCAACGACAATTTGACCCCGGACATCATCGTGCTCACCATCGAGCCGTCCGGCGGCACCAACCAGGCGGTCTACCGGATCGGGTGGCAGCTCAACGCCCGGGGCCGGGTCGCCGGCGGCTGGGCGCCGGCCAAGGTGGTCGGCGGCGGCCCGCTGCCGGCGGCGCACCAAGGCGCCGGCATCGCCGTCATGGACGTCACCGGAACCCGCCGGGCCGATCTGGTGCTGTTCCACGTGGCCAACCCGGCCCAGTCCAACCGCGGCTACTATCGGGTCGGCTGGGACCTGGACCGGTACGGGGTGGCCCGGCAGTGGACGGCCGACGCCGAGGTCCCCGGCTGGTTCGGGTGGGAGGGGCAGGGGGCGGCCATCGCCCTCGCCGACCTCGACCCGGCGTTGACCGCCGCCCGCACCGCGATGGGCGACCGGTTCGCCGCCGCCGCCGGACGGCATCAGGACCGGGTGCTGGCGGCCCAGGCGCTGGCCCAGGCGAAGCAACGGGTTTCGGTCGATACCGCCACGCTGGCGGCCCGGATGACCGCCGCCCTGGAACCCGTCGGCGGGATCACCGACCAGACCGCCGGCCGGTTGAAACTGGCCGGTGCCGAGTCGGCGCAGGAGTTGCGCGAACTGGTGGTGGTGCCCCGGTTCACCCGCCCGATGTACGAGGCGCTGCGGGACCTGTCCCAGGAGCTGCTCTTCCCCGGGGTGTCCGCGATCCCGCCGGAGACGGTCACCCTGTTGCGGGTCAACGCGTCCTTCGTGGAGGCGTTCATGGTGGGTCTCAACTCCGAGCTGGGCCGGGAGATGCTGTGGCGGCGCTACCCGACCGACCTGGGTGCCACCTTCTTCTCCCAGTTCTGGGACGTCCGGTCAGCGCAGCCGTCCGTCGGCCCGCTCTCCGACATCCCACCGATCCAGGGCTGGAAGCCCGGGAACGGGCTGGGCGAGAACGCCACCGCGGTCGGTGCCGGCGACCTGCTGGTGGTGCTGGTCCGCGGCGAGCTGCTGCGCCGGTACCCGGGCACGGCGATCTACGTGCAGAAGGCCTTCTTCGCCGAGGACGGCAGCCGGCAGTTGGCCGACGAGACGCGCGAGCCGCAGTTCGCCGGCCGGCTCGACCCGGACATCCAGTTCTTCGGCCTGCCGCTGGGGGTGTCCGACGCCCGAGGCAGTGACACCGACGCCGGCTGGTTCATCGTGCTGCGGCAGCCGCCGACCGACGCCCGGTTCGGGTTGGACGCCCCGCCCGACGGGGCGAGCTACGGCGGTGCCCCGACGCACTGGTCGGACGTGCACTGGCGGCACCTGACGGGCGACGCGTCCGAGGAGCAGCGACTGCGGCACGCCCAGGCCTCCGGCCGGCTGAGCAGCCTGCGACTCGGTGGCCTGGAGTGGGGATACAACAGCGCCCACCAGGCGCAGATCACTCTCCAACGGCCGGTCCTGGTGGCGATCCATGCCAGCGACATGATCCCGCCGATCGACGACACCTGGCAGATCGAGGCGGTCGCCCGGCACGCCGCCGGGGTGCCCCAGCACCGGATCGTCGCCGTCGGCGGGCGCCGTGTCGACGGCACGCCGTGGCGGATGAGCACCGAGGAGGTGATCGCCGCGATCGGCCGGCACGAACGGTTCTTCGTCGAACGCCCCGTCGGCGACCAGGTCCAGGTGCTGGTCTCCCGGACCGCGACCGGTCGGCCGTACCTCACCACCGAGGCCGACGGCGACCTGCCCAACAACCTGCTATTCCTGCCCGAACTGGCCGAGGACGCGTGATGAGTACACCCAACCCGCCGTGGCACCTGCCCACCCAGTGGCCGGTGGCCCTGCTGCCGGTGCGCGTGGAGACCCGATTCGTCGACACCGGACCGACCGGCACCGAGCTGTGGCTGCGGATCCTGCCGGACGTGCTGCACGTCGACACCCACCAGCCCCGACTGACCGACGACGAGGTGGCCTGGGGCAGGCAGTACTGGATCGACGTGTGGCGGGCCGGGCGGGTCGCCGCCGACGAGGTCATCGCCTGGCGGCGGCTGTGCCAGCTCGTCGACCCGGAACGGGCCGTCTGGATCGCCCGGGCGCTGGAGCCGGCGGCGGACGGCCGCCCAGGCAAGCCCGTCCCACCCGGCCGGCCACTGCTACGGGAACCGGACTTCCCGCCGGTGTCCGGCGGCGCCGACGCCTGGGACCGCGAGCCGGTGGCCCGCGCCCTGCCGAGCCAGTGGCACGCCACCCTGTGGCGGGCCGGTGTCGCGCCGGTGTACGCACAGTCCACGCCGGTACGCCGCCCGCTGGTCGTCGGCCCGTCACCCGCGGCCGACCTGACCTCGCTCAGCGACGAGGAGCCACCGGTCGACGAGAAGAGCCGGTGGCTCGTCGACTTCCAGGCCGCCGTCGACGCCGGCATGGCGATGCGGATCCCGCTGCCCCCGCAGATGGCCCAGGGCGGCATCGATCGGCTGGTCGTGTTCGGTGTGGACACCGACGACGTGGTCGCGCCGGAAACCCCGGCCGGGCGCGGCGCCCGGGTTCTCGGTGAACTGCTCGACGCCCACTTCCACACCCACGGGCTCGGTTTCGTGCCGCCGGGCACCCCGACCAACAACACGGCCGGCGCCCGCTCCGGCCACGACCCCGACGACCCGCAGCGGATCGACCTGCTGCGGGTGCTGCCCGGCCAGGAGCCCCCGGCCGAGGTGGACGGCGACGCGCCGGTCACCGCTCGGGCACTGGGCGTCCCGCTCGTCGCGCAGCAGGGCGACCCGCTGCACGCGGTCCGGGGCGGCACAGTCACCGGGTCGCCCCGGGCGCTGGCCCGAGCCGCGCTCCGCCCGGAGGGACCGCCCACCGCCCCGGCCCGTGCCGCGGTGTCGCAATCCGCCGGCGCCCGACACATGAACACGGTCACCTGGGCCGCGACCTGGGGATACTTCCTCAGCGACATGGTGACCGGGGTGGTCACCGAGGACGACATCCGGCACGGGCGGCGGCACTACATCGAGCACGTACGGGCCGCCGGGCCGGTGCCGGCGCTGCGGGTCGCCGAGCAGCCGTACGGGGTGCTGCCGGTGACGGCGCTGGACCGGTGGACCGGCACCGACACCCGGGACACCGCCCTGGTCGGCTTCCTCCGGCTGCTACGGGACCGGGTGTGGCGTCCCTCGGCCACCGAGATCGAGGCGGAGACCGGCCTGCCGGGCGTACCCCGGGTCGGCGGTCCCGGCGACCCGCGGGAGGTGCTGTTGCGGATCCTGGCCCAGGGCCCGCTGGGGTCGCGGTGGCAGGCCCGCAGCCTGCTCGGCATGGACTACCTGACGCACCTGTGGCGGTTCCTGCGGCTGGACATGGACGAGAACTGGCGGGTGCGGCAGGCGTTCGAACCCAGCCAGTTGATGGCGTTGCTCGAACTCGACTGGGACACCCGGCTGTCCCAGGCCACCTTCGCCGAGCGGGCCTTCACGATCGGTGGACCCCTGGTCGCCCCGCCCGAGGGCGCGGGGCCGGCCGACTACCTGCCCTGGTTCGCCGCGCTGGAGCGAACCTGGACCGACCTGCGCGACCAGGCGGAGACCAACGGCACCGCCACCCCGCTGCTCTACCGGTTGCTGCGCCAGTCCGCCCTGGCCGAGTACGCCACCGCCGCCCGCCGGCTCCAGCAGACGCTGGCGCCGCTGCCCGCCGACGCGTACCGAGACGCGGAGCTGATCGACATCCGCCCCGACCGGACGAGCTGGCCGCTCTGGCGGCAACTGGCACGCCAAATTCCGCTGCCGGGCGGGTCGACCGCCGTGGTCGGCGAGCACCTGCGGACCGCCCCGGGAACGGACCTGGCCGCGTTCCGGGAGAGCGTGTTGGCGCTGGCCGCGTACCCGGCCGCCGAGCTGGAACGGTTGCTCGCCGAGTCGATCGACCTCTCCTCGTACCGGCTCGACGCGTGGATCACCTCGTTCGCGACGAAGCGGCTCGCCACGATGCGCCGGAACCAGGCGACCGGGGTGCACCTGGGCGGGTACGGATGGGTGGAGAACTTGCGCCGGAGCAGCACCGCCGGCGACCCGGCCACGCTGCGGGAGGGCGCCGCGAACGCCGGGTACGTGCACGCGCCGTCGCTCGGCCAGGCGGCCACCGCCGCGGTGCTGCGCGCCGGGTACCGGGCCCACGGCTCCAGCGGTGACAACCCGCTCGCGGTCGACCTCAGCTCCGACCGCGTGCGGCTGGCCAGCTGGCTCCTCGACGGCGTACGCCAGGGACAGCCCCTCACCGAGCTGCTCGGCTACCGGTTCGAGCGCCAACTCCAGGACCATCCCCGGGTGCTGGAGCAGTACCTGCCCCGGCTGCGGGAGATCGCGCCGGTACGGGCCCTGCGGGTGCAGCACGACGCCGAGGCGGAGCCGGTCGTCGCCACCGCTGCCGTGGTGGACGGCCTCGACCTGTACCAGCGCTGGCGGGACAGCGGGATCGACTGGTCCGGCGACCCGGACCTGCCGAACCCCGGCGACGGCGACCAGGTGGCGCTCGCCGAGGTGCTCACCTCGCTCGGCGAGGCGATCGACGCGGTGGCCGACGCGCTGCTGGCCGAGAGCGTGCACCAGGCGGCGCAGGGCAACCCGATGCGGACCGGGGCCACCCTGGACGCTGCCTCCCGGGGCGACGTACCCGCCAGCGAGCTGGAGTTCGCCCGGACCCCGCGCACTGGCCTGGCGATCACCCACCGGGTGGCGCTGCTCGGCAACGACTGGCCGGCCGCGACGCAGGACTGGCCGACCACGGGACCCACCCCCCGGGCGGCGGCCGAGCCGCGGCTCGACGCGCTGGTCGGCGGGCTGCTGCCCCGGCCGGCGTCGGTGCGCGCCCGGGTGGAGTGGGCCGGCCCGAACGGCCCGCTCTCCGGCGAGGTCGGCCTCGACCGGATCGGCCGGTCGCCGCTGGACCTGCTCGCGCTCACCGACGCCGACGAGATCTCCGCCGACAGTGAGCTGGTGGCCCGGATCCTGGACGCCGCGATCCCGCCCGCGGGTGCGACCGGGTCCCGGCCGCTGCGCGTGCTGCCGGGCCGGGGCGTGAACTGGGCCGCCGACGTGCTGGCGCTTGACGAGTTCGTCGAGGTCGCCCGCGCGGTGCGTACCCTGGTCGCCTCGGCCCGCCCGCTGACCGCCGCCGACCTCACCCCCGGCGGCACCGATCCGGACCCCGACACGTCGGGCATCGACGGCACCGAACCGGACGGGGACCCGACCCTGCGCGACCGCGCCGACGACGCGGCGGACCTGCTGCGGCGGCTCGTCGCCGACCTGGCGAGCGAGGAGCCGGCGGTACTCGGTCCGGCGCTGGCGACCGCCGCCGGCATCGGGGTGCTGGGCGCGTACGTCGGTCCGGACGCGACGCCGCCGGCACTGCTGGCCCGGGCTCGCGCGGTCGGCGCGGAGGTCGGTGCCCGGCACGCGGCCCTGCTCGCGTTGACCACCAGCTTCGACCGGGCCAGGGAAACCGCCGAGCAGCGCCGGGACCACGACGTGGCCCGGTTGCAGGCGGTCTTCGGGGCGGACTTCCGGGTTCTGCCGGCGTTCACCCTCGCCGAACCGATCGGCCTGAGCGCGGCACTGGCCGCGAGCACCGACCTGCAGGGCGGGTCGCCACACGAAGCCGGCGACTGGCTGGCCGACTCGGCACCGGTCCGGGCCGGTGTCGACCGGCTGGAGACGGTACGCGGCTACGCCCAGGCGGTCCGCCCCGACCGGTACCAGGACCTGCGGGTGGCGCAGCTTCCGTACACGCCCGGCGACCGGTGGGTGGGGCTTCGCTTCGGTGCCGAACGGCCCGCCGGGTCCCGGCTGTCGATCGTCGTCGACACACCGGCCACTGTCGATCCGGCCGCGCCGTTGTGCGGACTGCTCGTCGACGAGTGGGTCGAGGTGGTGCCGAACGAGGCCGAGACCACCGGGGTCGCGTTCCACGCCGAGACGCCCGGTCAGGCGGCACCGCAGGCCATCCTGCTCGCCGTGCCGGCGGACGACGCGCCGCTGTGGACCCGGGAGGCCCTGGAACGCACGCTCGTGGAGACCCTCGAACTCGCCCCGCTGCGCGCCATCGACGTGGCGACCCTCGGCGAGGTCGGCCAGTTCCTGCCCGCGCTCTACTTCCCGTTCAACACCGACGGCGAAACCGCCTCGACCGACTTCACCCGCACCGTCCCCGCAGGCTAAGGAACCCACGATGTCCTCTGTCACCTCATGGACCCGGCTCGAACCGGGCGCTCGCAGCGACGACCTAGCCCCCGGCCTGCAGGCCCGGATTCACGACCCACTCTGGATGCTGTCCCGGCAGTGGCAGTTGGGCGAGTTCACCGGCGAGGACGCCGGTTCGCCGGTGTCGGTCAGCCTGCGGGCGGAGGTCGCGCCGGTGACCCACTACCGCCCGCACGGCGGCACCGTGCGGCCCTACGACCGGGGCCGCCCGCTGGAGACGGCGGTCGAGGCCGGCTCCTCGGGCCGGCTCAGCGACCTGCGGATCGCGGCCCGGGCCGGCCAGCACTTCCTGCGGCTGCTCGGCGGGGATCCGGCACTGGCCGGCTACCGGGACCGCTTCGCCGCGGCGTACCCGCTGACCCTCGACGACGGCGGTGACGGCCCGCTGGACCCGCAGAGCCGGCGCTGGTTGTCGGTGCTGGGGCGGCGGACGCCGAGCGGTGCCCAACTGCTGCCGGAGATGCGCGCCCTAGCCCTCAACGGCACGCCGCCGACCCGGGTGACGGTGGCCTTCGCGGACCTGCGTGCGTTGCGGTCCAGGGCCCGGTCGTGGCTGACCTGGCTCGACTCGCTCGGGCTCACCCCGGACGGTACGGACACGGCACCGCCGGCCTGGGACCCGTCCAGGATGGAGTACCGGTTCGAGGTGGCGGCCCGGTCAGGTGGTGTCGACACGGTGCTCTCCGCCGCCGAGTACGACGGTGGCCGGCTCGACTGGTACTCGTTCAGCGTGGACACCGGTGCCACGCTGCCGGCGGCCGATCCGGTCGAGGCGCCCGCCGAGGAGATCGTCCGGACCGTGCTGCCGGCCCCGGCCGGCTATCCGGGCATGCCGGCGGCGCGCTGGTGGGAGTTCGAGGACGCGCGGGTGGACTACGGGCGGGTCGAGGCGGAGCCGACCGACCTGTCCCGGCTGCTGCTGGTGGAGTACGCCACGGTCTACAGCAACGACTGGTACCTGCTGCCGCTGACCCTGCCGGTGGCCTCCGTGGTGCGGATCGGGTCGCTGGTGGTCACCGACACCTTCGGTTTCCGGACCCTCGTCCGCCCCGCCGGTGCGCTGCCCGGCGACGGCCAGGACTGGAGCCTGTTCCGGCACAGCGTCACCGGCCCGGGGGCGGCGGCCGGTGGGCACTCGGACCGCTTCCTGGTCGCCCCGGCGATCGCCGACAGCCTGGAGGCCGAGCCGGTGGAGGAGGTCCGGATCTTCCGGGACGAGATGGCAAACGTCGCCTGGGCGGTGGAGACCACGGTGGCGGGGGCGACCGGCCGCCGGGTACGCCGGCACGAGACGGCCGAGTTGGTCGGTGCCGACGCGTCGGCGGGTTCCGGTGGCCCGACGGCGGCCTCGGGCGAGGTGGGGACCGACCACTACCGGCTGGCCACCAGCGTGCCGGAGCACTGGTTCCCGTTGCTGCCGGTGGAGCCGGCCCGGGGCGCCTACCTGCTGCGCCGGGGCAGTGTCCCCCGGCGTGACGCGGGGCAGACGGTGGACCCCCGGCCACGGGGCGAACTGCTCGAACCAGGGCGCGACCTGACGATCCACTCGGAGGAGGTGCCGCGCGAGGGGCTGCACGTCACCCGGGTACACCAGAGGGCCCGCTGGTCGGACGGGTCGACGTACACCTGGATCGGCCGCCGGAAGCGGCCGGGTCGCGGCGAGGGTTCGAGCGGCCTGGTCTTCGACGTCGTCGAGCAAGGCCCGGCCGGGTAGGATGTCTGTCCACACTGGTCAATTCCAGGGCCGGCAGCGCGGTGTACCGTCGCCGCATGACGGTGCTGCAGGAGTTTGTCGCCGCTCTTTCCAGCGGCCGGATCCAGGTTGTCGACCTCACCGCTCCGCTCTCGGACCAGACCCCGATCCTGGGTCTGCCCGAGCAGTTCGGCCAGACCTGGCCGTTCCGGCTCAGCGAGATCAGCCGGTACGACGACCGCGGTCCGGCCTGGTACTGGAACAACTTCTCCACCGGGGAGCACACCGGCACCCACTTCGACGCCCCGGTGCACTGGGTCACCGGTCAGCAGGGCGCGGACGTGTCGCAGGTCCCGGTGAGCCAGTTGATCGCCCCGGCGGTGGTGATCGACCACGCCGCCGAGGCCGCCGACGACCCCGACTTCCTCCTTGAGGTCGAGCACATCAGGGCGTGGGAGGCGGAACACGGTGCCCTGCCCACCGGTGGCTGGCTGCTGTACCGCACCGGCTGGGACGCGTACGGCGACGATCCGGAGCGGTACGCCAACGGCGGCCGTACCCCGGGCATCTCCGTCGAGTGCGCCCGCTGGCTGGCCGAGGAGTCGCCGATCCAGGGCGTCGGGGTGGAGACGGTCGGCACCGACGCGGGTGCCGCGCATTCGTTCGACCCGCCGTTCCCGTGCCACTCGTTCCTGCTGGGCCAGGAGAAGTACGGCCTGACCCAGCTCCGTAACCTGGCGCAGTTGCCGGCGACCGGCGCGGTGGTGATCGCCGGACCGTTGCCCATCGTCTCCGGGTCCGGCAGCCCGTGCCGGGTCCTCGCGCTTGTCGAACGGTAGGGCCCGGCCACCGATGCGGGTAGCCGAGGTGGTCGGGCGGGTCCTCTACGGACACGGCGCGCGGTTCGTCTTCGGGGTGGTCGGCAGCGGCAACTTCCACGTCACGAACGCGCTCGTGGCGGCCGGCGCGCGGTTCGTGGCGGCGGCCCACGAGGGCGGAGCGGCGAGCATGGCCGACGGGTACGCCCGTACCGCCGGGACGGTGGGCCTGCTCTCGGTGCACCAGGGTCCGGGCGTCACCAACGCGCTGACCGGTCTCACCGAGGCCGCGAAGAGCCGTACCCCGATGCTGGTCCTGGCCCCGGAGGTGACCGCGCCCCGGTCGAATTTCTTCATCGACCTTCCGGCGCTCGCCGCCTCGGTCGGGGCCGACTTCCACCGGGTACGCGCGACGCACGCGGCCGAGGACGCGGGCGCGGCGTACCGGGCCGCCGCCCGGGGCGCGACGGTGGTGCTGGGCCTCCCGTTGGAGGTGCAGAACACCGTGACCGAACCGTGGGTCGGCCCGGTCCCCGCGGTCGCGCCGACCCCGGCCACCGCCCCGCAGGTCGAGCCGTTGCTGGCCGCGCTCCAGGCCGCACGTCGCCCGGTCTTCATCGCGGGTCGGGGCGCCCGCGCGGCCCGGGAACCGCTGACCCGGCTCGCCGACGCGTGCGGCGCGCTGCTCGCGGTCTCGGCCGCGGCGAAGGGACTGTTCGCCGGCAACCCGTGGAACATCGACGTGGCCGGCGGCTTCGCCACCCCGCTCGCAGCCGAGCTGATCGGCGCGGCCGACCTGGTCGTGGCGTGGGGCAGCACGCTGACCATGTGGACCACGCGGCACGGCGAGCTGATCCCGCCCTCCGCCGTCGTCGTCCAGGTGGACCACGACCCGGCCGCGTTCGGGGTGAACCGCCCGGTCGACCTCATGGTGGCCGGCGAGGTGGCGGCGGTCGCCGAGGCGGTGCTCGGTCGGCTGGGCGTCGTCTCCACGGGGTCTGTGGACGCCGGGGCCGGCGGTTGGCGGACGCCGGAGCTGGCACGACGGATTCGTGACCACGGCCGGTGGCGGACGGTCCCGTACCAGGACGAGGGCGGCGGCAGCCCGGCGACGATCGACCCGAGGACGCTCTCGGCGGCCCTGGACGACCTGCTGCCGCCCGCCCGGACGGTGGTGGTCGACTCCGGCAACTTCATGGGCTACCCGTCAATGTGGCTCGACGTGCCGGACGTGGCCGGATTCTGTTTCACCCAGGCGTTCCAGTCGGTCGGGCTCGGCCTGGCCAGTGCGCTCGGCGCGGCGGTCGCCCGGCCGGACCGGCTCACCGTCGCCGCGGTCGGCGACGGTGGCTTCCTCATGTCCGCCACCGAACTGGTCACCGCCGTCCGGCTGGCGCTGCCCCTCCTCGTGGTGATCTACGACGACGCGGCGTACGGCGCCGAGGTGCACCACTTCGGCCCGGACGGGCACCCGTTGGAGACGGTCACCTTCCCCGACACCGACCTGGCCGCGATCGCCCGTGGCTACGGCTGCGACGGGTTGACCGTCCGGACTGTCGCCGATCTCGGGCCGGTACGCGGTTGGCTCGCGGGTCCCCGTACCCGTCCTCTGGTGGTCGACGCCAAGGTCTGCGGGGCGCGCGGCTCGTGGTGGCTGGAGGAGGCGTTCCGTGGCCACTGAGCCATGGGCCTGGACGCTCCCCGGCGGGGTGCCGGAGTGGGATCGTGCGGCGGCGCTGGTTCGCTGACCGGCGACCCCGGTGCCCGGTCGAGATCCGACTGCTCACCACCCCCGCGCCGACCGTCCAGGGGCCGGCGCGGTAGTTTCCGTCCGCGGATCAGCGCAGGCAGGAGGCCCGGACATGGCGGAACACGACGTCATCGTGGTCGGACTCGGCGGGATGGGCAGCAGCGCCGCCTACCACCTCGCGGCGCGCGGCCAGCGGGTGCTCGGTCTGGAGCGGTTCGGGCCGGCCCACGACCGAGGGTCGAGCCACGGTGGCTCGCGCATCACCCGGCAGGCCTACTTCGAGGACCCGGCCTACGTGCCGTTGCTGCTGCGGGCGTACGAGCTGTGGGAGCGGTTGGAACGCGACACCGGGCGGGACATCATCTCGCTCACCGGCGGGGTGTTCGTGGGCCGGCCGGACAGCGCGACGGTGGCCGGGAGCCTGCGCGCCGCCCGGGAGTGGGACCTGCCCCACGAGACGCTCGACGCGGGCGAGCTGCGCCGCCGCTTCCCGACCTTCACCCCGGCCGACGACGAGGTCGCGCTCTACGAGGCCAGGGCGGGTTTCGTACGCCCCGAGGCGACCGTCTCCGCGCACCTCGACCTCGCCGCCCGGCACGGCGCCGACCTGCACTACGACGAGCCGGTACGCGGCTGGCAGGTGCTGCCCGACGGTGACGTCCTGGTCACCACCGACCAGGCGTCCTACCGGGCGGCACGCCTCGTCGTCTGTCCCGGCGCGTGGGCACCGGAGCTGCTCGCCGACCTCGGCGTGCCGTTCACCATCGAGCGGCAGGTCATGTACTGGTTCCAGCCTGGGGCCGGGGCGGGCCCGTTCCAGCCGGGACGGCATCCGATCTACATCCACGAGGACGCCGCCGGCAGCCAGGTCTACGGCTTCCCGTCCATCGACGGCCCGCAGGGCGGCGTCAAGGTGGCGTTCTTCCGCCACGGCGAGGCCTGTACGCCGGACACCATCGACCGGCGGGTGCGCCCGACGGAGGTCCGGGAGATGTCCGAGCGTCTGGCGACGATCCTGCCCACGCTCGCGGGCCGGTTCGTCCGGGGTGCCACGTGCATGTACACGAACACTCCGGACCAGCACTTCGTCATCGCGACCCACCCGGAGCATCCGCAGGTCACCGTGGCCTGCGGGTTCTCCGGCCACGGCTTCAAGTTCGTCCCGGTCGTCGGCGAGATCCTCGCCGACCTCGCGACGGAGGGCGCGACCCGACACCCCGTCGGCCTGTTCGACCCACGCCGCCCGGCGATCAGGGAGGCCACGGGTTTCCGTGCCACGTCGACCTGACCAGGAATTACGCCGTACCGCCCTCAGAACTGGGGCAGGCCGGCGGACGGGGCGTCGAGCACGGCGGTGAGCAGGGCGGGCGCCGACCGCCCGGCGGTGGCGTGGAGTTTGGCGCGGAGGTCCGCCTCGGTCAGCGGGCGAGCGGTGTGCCCCCGGGCGTACGGCACGTCGATGCGGAATTCGCCCTCGGCGGTGGTGAGCGTGACCCTCGCCGGGTAGCCGTCGCCGGTGTCGCAAAGCGTCTCCGAGGCGCGTACCGTGACGCGGCGGCTCAGCGTGAGTATGCCCGGATCGGCCAGGTCGTCGAACCAGGACAGCGGCGACCAGGATCATCGGGTAGCGGGCGGTGCGGTGCTGCCGCGCACGACGAGGGTCGTGCCGAGTTCGTATCGTTCCTGGTCCATGCGACCGCCGTCGGCCAGGGCCAGTGCGAGTCGAGCGGCGGTGGCGCCGATTTCACCGAACGGCTGTCGTACCGTGGTCAGCGGCGGTGTCAGCCATGCGGCCTGGTCGATGTCATCGAAGCCGACGACGCTGAGGTCCTCCGGAATCCGCAGGCGTGACGCCCGCGCCGCGGCGTAGACGCCCAGTGCCTGGAGGTCGTTGCCGCAGACGACGGCGGTCGGCGGGACGGCTTGGGCGAGCAACTGGGCGCCGAGTTCACGGCCGTCGTCGAAGCTGAACACACCGCGCCGTTCGAGGGCCTCGTCCAACGGGACCTCGGCGTAGTCCAACGCGGCGCGGAAGCCGTCCAGGCGAGCCCGCGCGGTCAGGTCGTCGACCGGCCCGGTGATCACACCGATCCGTCGGTGGCCGAGGTCGAGAAGGTGCCGAGTGGCGGCGAGGGCCCCACTCCAGTTGTTTGCCCCGACGGCGGGCGTGGGGGACAGGTCGCCGGTCGGGTCGATGGCGACCAGCGGTATGCCGGCGGCGGCCAATCGCCTACCGTGATCGGCGGTGACCAGGGAGAACGCTGTGATGACGGCGGTCGGCTGGCGCAGGAGTAGGGGCTCCACCCAGGGCCGGCCCGCCAGTATGCCTTGTCGAACATCGGTGAAGCCGACCGTGCAGTCCCTCGTGCCGGCGACCTCCTGGACACCGCGCAGGATTTCCATGGCGATCGAGGGCAGCATCTGGTGAAAGACCACCTCGATGCAGAGGGTCGCGCCGCCGGTTTGTCGTCGGCGGTAGCCGTGGTCGCGTAGCAGCGCCTCCACCCGTTGCCGGGTCTGCTCGCCGACGCCACCTCGGCCGTTGAGAACCTTGGAGACCGTGGGCGGGGAGACCCCGGCGAGTTCGGCGATCGTGGCGATGGTCAGGTCACCGCGCCAGGGCTTGCGCGAGTGGCGTCCTTGACCTTCCTCGATCACGAGAGGAATTCTACGGGCGGCCAGTGGCCTGCTCGGCCAGCCGGCATACCTGCGGTCGCGTGCTCCTGACCTTTGGAAATGTTCACGACAACATTTCGTGCACGCGCGTTCCGACGTCGGCCGTCCGATTCGCGGTGCGAATGTCGAGCGGATCGGGCGGACCCGGTGTGGTGCGGACTCGCATTCGACCTGGTCAATTGGCTGAGTCTCGCGCCCGGCGGGCTGCTCGTCCTCGCGCGAGGGTGCCGGAGCGAGCGTGGTCAAGGATGCCGACCGGCATGCGCTTCAGGTCAAAACTTTCGCGAAACGTCGTCATCACATCTTGACGGGCGGCGTTTCCATCCACGACAGTCGATGTGGGCAAAGATGGCGCGCCGTCCGGGATTGCGGGCGCCAGCGAGACGTCGACGACGTCGGTGCCGGGTGCGACGAGCCGCACATGTTAGCGCTAACGACGATGTCGTCAGCTGACCTGGTCACGGCGTGGGTTGCCGGCGGCAATCGATCGCTGCCGGAGAGCCGTACGCGTCGCGGAGCCCTTCCAGGACTTCGTGGGCGGCACCGACCGTCCGACCTCGCACGGGCGTCAGGCAGCCACCTTCCGCGTCACGTCCTGAGGAAGCCAGCGACACCCGTCCCTCACCTGTACGCGCCTCCGATTCTGATGGCCACACACCCAGGAGAAATGTCGATGAGAAGATCGAGAAAGACCAACGCGGCCCTGATGTCCGCCGGTGCCGTTCTGTTGGCCTCGACGGCGGTTGCCGCGGCGGTGCCGGCCGGGGCCGCGGCTGCCGGCTGTTCGGTGAACTACAGCGTGTCGTCGCAGTGGCAGGGTGGCTTCGGGGCCAACGTCACCATCACGAACCTTGGTGACCCGATCTCAAGTTGGGCGTTGACCTGGTCCTACGGCGCAGGGCAGGCCGTCACGCAGGCGTGGAACGCGACGGTGACCCAGAGCGGTGCGGCGGTCACCGCGAGGAACGTCAGCTACAACGGGGGCATCGCGACCAACGGCACCGCCTCGTTCGGTTTCAACGGTTCGTGGACCGGCAGTAATCCGGCTCCGACCAGCTTCGCGCTGAACGGGGTGGCCTGCACCGGCGGCACGACACCGACCACGCCACCGCCGACCACGCCGCCCCCGACCACGCCACCGCCGACCACGCCACCGCCGACGACGCCGCCCCCGACGACCCCACCGCCGAACGGGCCGGCGGACATCACGGTCAACAGCGCGACCAGGTACCAAACTGTCGACGGGTTCGGAGCCGCGCAGTCGATCTGGGGTAGCGCGTGGTCGACGGCCGAGACGCAGACGCTGGTCGGGATGGGCCCGAACCAGTTGGGCCTGTCGATCGTGCGTACCGGTCTCTCGCCGGTGTCCAGCGAGTGGGCGACGCATGTGAACTCGTTGAAGACAGCGAAGGCGTCCGGGTCGGGGGTGAAGATTCTCGCCTCGCCGTGGACGGCACCTGCGGCGTGGAAGACCAACAACAGTCGGGTCAACGGCGGCAAGCTGAGGACCGACTACTACGACGACTACGCCAACCACCTGAACAGCTACGTCCAGTACATGCGTGGTCAGGGTGTGACCATCGACGTGACATCGGTGCAGAACGAGCCGGACTGGCACCCCGATTACGACTCGATGGACTGGAGCGGCACCGAGCTGCGTACCTTCGTCCGTGACCAGGGCGCGAGGGTGCAGAACACCAGGCTGATGGTCGCCGAGGCGGTGAACCTGAACTACGGCTACACCGACCCGACCCTGAACGACGCGACCGCCCGCAACAACATCGGCTACATCGGCGGGCACCTCTACGGCACCGAGGACTCCGGCCGGCTGCGGCCGTACTCCCTGGCCGAGCAGCACAACAAGCCGGTGTGGATGACCGAGTGGAACCTGCACGCGGCGGACGGCGGCGGCTCCAACATCTGGGGCAACCCCGCCAACTCGGCGGTCTGGAACGAGACGCTGGACGACATCATGCGTACGGTGCACAAGTCGATGGAGGCCAACTGGAGCGCCTACATCTGGTGGTACGGCAAGCGTTACTACTCCTTCATCGGTGACGGCGAGTCCGCGTACGGCACCGTCGCGGGCGCTCCCCTCAAGCGTGGGTACGCCTTCTCCCAGTACGCCAAGTACGTTCGCCCCGGCTACCAACGCGTCGCCCTCACGAAGGGCTCCAAAGCCTCACCGCTGGAGGTGACCGCCTACCAGGGCGACGGGAAGATCACCCTGGTCATCCTCAACCGCTCCAACAGCGCGGTCAACAACACGGTGGTCCAGGCCCCGCAGAACGTCACCCGGGCCGAGCACTACCTCACCTCACAGAACGCCAACGCGGCCAGCCAACCCACCAGCGTCAACGGAGGTCAGGCCACCATCAACGTCGGCGCACGCAGCATCTCCACACTCGTCTTCACCCTCTAGGACCCGCGTCGGAGCCTGTCACTCGTTGACCGCGGCGATGGGGCACCGAGTTCGTCGGAACGGGTGGCCGCAGCGCGGTCACCCGTACTCCACTGCAGGACGCTGCTCGTAGGTTCGGGGTCGAAGGTCGGTGCCCAGCCGCCCTTCGACCCCGTTCTCATGTGTCTGCCCGGGTGGCGGCGGTTGGCCCGGGACGTCTCGGCCCCGACGTGCGGTCCCGAACGAACGCAGCGGACTGGCTACCGCGTCGGGCGCATTGCGCCGGTCGATGACGGTGGAGCTCTCCCGCGACGTGAGGTCCACCGCCATGGCGACCGTGCTCGTGCTGGCGGCCCTCGCGGCGAGGGCGCCGATGTCGAGGCTCCGGCCGGAGCCGTCGGTGATGACGCCGTCGTTCAGCCACAGGTCGGCGACGGGCGAGCCGAGAGTGGCCGACGCTGCCTTCAGCAGTCGCCGACGGGCTACGGCCGCGGCGACCCGGATGGGGGTGCAGGTCGAGATGATCGTGTTCGTTTCGCCGGTCACCTGGTTGAACGCCACGTCCGGCCCGACGTCGGCCAGTGTGACGTGGACTCGCCTTGGTGGCACGGACAGTTCCTCGGCGACCAGCATGACGGTCGAGGTGGTGAGGCTCTGGCCGACCCAGGTGCGGGGCAACGCGAACGACACGGTCCCGTCCTGGCTGACCTCGACGGAGATCAGCCCTGCTGCCGGCAGCGCGGCCGCGGTCATGATGTCGTTGAGGCCGAGCAACCGCGTCACGTCTGACGACGGTATTGGGGCGGTTGTCGTGGACGTCGCCGCCAGTTCGGCCGCGGTCACGAGGATCGGGGCGGCCAGCACGTACCCGAGAAGCCGTCGCCGGGCGGCCGGCTCCACCACGGCACTGCCGCTGCCGGAGACCGGCCCGCCGCCGGACAACCTCCCCGGTGCACCGAGAGCCCGCCGCGGTCCGCCCGCCAGGAGGACGTCGCGCCTGTCCAGCTCAGTCATGCCTTGACTCCTTACCGGACCACCGGTGCCGGCACGCCGTTGAGTGCGTCGGGAAGAGCCAGTTCGCGGGCTCGACCCGCGCCCTCAGCGGCGACGCTCCCGATCAGAAGTCGCGGTTGCCGACCGGGATCTCGATGTTGATCGACCGACCCTCGGACAGGAAGAGCAGGGCCAGTTTGCGCAGGAACTCGTCGAAGAGCCAGTAGCACTCCGGCGCGAGGGGGAGGGGGAGCAGGGCCTCCCGGACGGCGATGAACGGCCCCCAGAACGACCGCAGCAGCGAGTCCCAGAGCAGGTCCCGGGGAATCTGGAGCCAGTTGGCGATCTGGTTGCCGAGCAGGAACCGCGTGAACGAGCCGAGGATGGGCTTGCTCAGGAGGCCGGCGTCGATCTCCTTGCCGAGGTCGAGCAGGATGTCCGCCAGCGCGATGCCCTCGGGCGTCGGTGCCAGCACCGGGTCGAGGATCTGGTCGGCCTGCGCGTTGGCCGCACTCCACGACGAGGGGATGTACTCGTCCTTGATGCCCAGCATGTGGGCGGCCACCTGCCACAGGTGGAGGAAGGCCGCCGACTCGCGGGCGGGGATCGGGACGTGCCAGGCGTTCAGCTTCCGCATGACAGTGGTCGGCAGGCTGTGCCAGGTGACCATCAGGTCCCGCTGACTGATCGGGATGTCCTCGGGGGCCACATCGGTCCACTCCCGCGACTGCGGCAGGAGGTGCCGCACGCCGGCGTGCGCCAGCCGGGTCTTGACGGCCGTCACGATCATCGATCCGTCGGGCTGGTAGGCGTTGGCCGTCCCGATGTCGTACCCGAGTTTGGCGGTCTTGGAGATGCGGTCCTTCATGTCCGCGCCGCCCTTGGAGTAGTAGACGGCGCGGGCCTCCTTCGGAATGACGGTGCTCATCATGCCGCTGGCCAGGCCATAGAGCACGCCGAGGTAGAGCCCTCGCTTCTCGTTGAACTGCACGGCCGTGGCCAGCTTGCCCTGGTCGACCCATGACGGCAGCACGCGGGCGCGCTCGATGAACTGGTGCACATCCGCCGGCAGCCCGGCTGGCAGTGGCTGACCGTTCTTGGTCCAGCCCCGTAGCAGTTGGTTGACCATGGGCACGTCGCCACGGTCGAGCAGTGCGGCGACCAGTGGGTCGGCCTCCTCATCCCACACCCACCGCGGGTCGACGCCCGCTCCGGCGCCCGCCACGGAGCCCGAGGGGGACCAGGTCCACAGCGACTGGGCCTGCGCCGGCGCGGCGACACCCAACGCGCCGAGCGCGCCCAACGCCCCACCGGCCTTCAACATGTTGCGTCTGCTGAGTGGATCCATGCTTCTCTCCTCCTCGATCCCCCACTGATACGATGAAACGAATGTTGCGTCCGTGTATCAGATGAGAGCACACTGTGTCAGTGATCACAAGAATGAATGTGATGGTTCTCGATGTCTGAGGCGAGTGTTGAGGCGCCTGGTGACGGCGTGCAGGACCTGACGGATCGGGTGCGGAGCTTCATCGACGATCAGGTGATCCCCGTCGAGCGGGAGATCGAGACCAACCCCGAGGTCCGCACAGGACTTCGCGCGGCCGCTCGCGCCGCCGGCGTCTTCGCCCCTTCGGCACCCAGGGGGTACGGCGGTCTGGGGCTGTCGATGCGCGAACAGGCCGACGTACTCGAAGAATCCGGCCGGAGCCTGCTCGGCCCGCTCGTCATGAACTGCGCGGCGCCCGACGAGGGCAACATGACCCTCCTCGAACACGTCGCCACGCCTGCGCAACGCGAGCGGTATCTCCGACCACTGGCCAGCGGCGAGGTACGGTCGGCGTTCGCGATGACCGAGCCCGCCCCCGGTGCCGGATCGGACCCCGCGGCGCTCACCACGACGGCCGTGCGCGACGGCGACGACTGGTTGATCGATGGCGGGAAGTGGTTCATCACCGGTGCCGACGGCGCCGCCTTCTTCATCGTGATGGCACGCACCGGCCCCGACGCCGCGACGATGTTCCTCGTCGACGCCGGCACTCCCGGTATGTCGGTCGGTCGGCACATCCCGACCATCGATGCCGGCTTCACCGGCGGGCACTGCGAGATGGTGTTCGAACGCTGCCGGGTGCCGTCGTCCGCCGTGCTGGGCGAGGTCGACCGCGGCTTCGCCAACGCCCAGGTCCGGCTCGGGCCCGCCCGCCTGACGCACTGCATGCGCTGGCTCGGTGTCGCCCGCCGCGCCCACGAGATCATGCTCGGCTATGTCGTCGAGCGTGAGCTGTTCGGTCACCGGCTGGCCGATCTCGGTCTGGCGCAGCACCTCATCGCCGACAACGAGATCGACATCGCGGCGTCCCGGTCACTGATCCGGACGACCGCCGCGACATTGGACAGGCTTGGGCGTGCGAACAACGAGACGTCGATCGCCAAGACGTTCGTGTCCGAGGCGGTCGGGCGCATCGTCGATCGCTCGGTGCAGTTGTGCGGCGGGCAGGGTGTCTCCCATGACCTACCGCTGGCGCGGTTCCTCGCCGAGGTGCGGCCGTTCCGCATCTACGACGGCCCGTCCGAGGTGCATCGCTGGGCGGTGGCCCGACGCGCTGTCCGGCGGTACGAGGCCGCCCGACGCGGCGGGCAGGGCAGCGTTGAGTTCGTGACGAGAGACCCACAGGGAGGGATCCGAGCATGACCACTGTCGAGGGACAACTTCAGGGCAAGGTCGCCTGGGTGACGGGCGCCGGCCAGGGTGTCGGGGCGGCAATCGCCGAAGGACTGGCCGAGGCCGGCGCGTCCGTGATCCTCCAGTCGCGACGGAGGGACGCTCTGCTGGCGGTGCGGGACAAGATCGTCGCCAACGGTGGCACGGCGGACATCGTCGCCGGCGACGTCACCGACGAGTCCATCGCCGATGCCGTCGTGACGCTGGCCCGGCAGCGGTGGGGCCGCCTCGACATACTGGTGAACAACGCCGGCATCAGTCCGGCGCTGCACCGCAGCGAGCAGCTGCGCGTCGCGGACTGGCAGCAGGTGATCGACACCAACCTGTCCGGGGTGTTCATCTGCGCCCGCGCCGCCGGCACGATCATGATCGAACAGGGCGCGGGCAGCATCATCAACATGTCCTCGGTGCACGGTCAGGTCGGCCTTCCGCGACTCGCCGCCTACAGCGCCAGCAAGGGCGGAGTCGAGCAGCTCACCCGGACGTTGGCGCTGGAGTGGGCGTCCGCCGGTGTCCGCGTGAACGCCGTGGCGCCCGGCTACCTGGAGACGCCGATGACGGAGGGACTGCGCAGCCACGAGCAGTGGTCGAAGCGGTTGCGCGAGCGCATCCCCATGGGTCGGTTCGGCCAGCCGCGTGAGGTTGTCGGCGCTGTCGCGTTCCTGGCCTCGGACGCCGCCAGCTATGTGACAGGCAGCGTCCTGCACGTCGATGGCGGGTGGACCGCCCAGTGACGACCAGCGATCCCGTGACTCGACTGGTTAGCCGGCGTTCGTCCATTGGCGACGTCCGCTCCCTGAGCTGAGCACATACCACCGATCGCTCCTTCCCAGAAAGTTAACCGTCGTTTACAGTGCTGGGACGGGCCGCGGCGCCCTCGACGGCACCACGACGAGGGGTGCGCCGACCTCAACTCACACCACCACCAGGCCCGGTTACGGTTGAAGGAGTACCTCATGGATCCTGCCGACACCCTTGCCGACCAATGCGCCAAGACGGCCGCAGACCTCACCGTCCCCGCCCTCATGCACCGCAACGCCACCGAGTTCGCCGACCTGCCGGCGCTGACAACGCTTGACCGCGACGACACCCGTACGTGGGCCGAGTTGCGCGATGAGGTCGCCGAGATGTCCGGTGGCCTGGCCGAAATCGGCCTGGAGCCGGGCGGTCACATGCTGATCATGATGTCGAGTCGGCCGGAGCACTGGCTGGTCGACCTCGCCGCGGTCCACCTGGGCGCGGTGCCCTCCACGATCTATCCGACGCTGAGCACCGATCAGATGCGACACCTGGCGCTACACAGCAGGGCCCAGGTGCTCGTGCTGGAAGGTGCCGCCGAGCTCGACCGCTGGCGTTCGGTCCTACCTGACCTGCCCAACCTACGCCGGGTCGTGCTGGTCGACGAAGCCGGCGACACGACCCCGGACACCGTGCTGCTGTCACACGTACGCTCCGTCGGCCAGGCCGCGCACCAGGCCGACCCGGCTGCCTTCGAGCGGCGCTGGCGCGCGATCCGACCCGAGCAGCCGGTGACGTTGCTCTACACGTCGGGGACGACCGGTGACCCGAAGGGCGTCGTGCTCAGCCACCACAACGTGATCTATCAGGCCGTGGCCCTGGAAGCCAACGTGTCCGTCCCCAACCACGCGCCGTCGGCGGCCTACCTGCCGCTGGCCCACATCGCGGAGCGGTTCCTGGGAATCTACAACCCCATCTACCGCGCCGGTCACGTGACCATCTGCCCCGACCCCACCCAGCTCATCAAGGCCCTGCGCACGGTCGGTCCGCCCTCGTTCTTCGGCGTTCCGCGCATCTGGGAGAAGATGGCCGCCGGCGTCCAGGCCCATCTGGGCACCGCGGAGCCGGCGGTGCAGGCCGCCTTCAGCGCCGCGAGCGCCGTCGCCCTGCAGGCGTACGAGCTGCGCGCGGCGGGCCAGCCGGTGCCCGACGAGTTGGCTGCCCGGCTGGCGCAGGCCGAAGCCACCGTTCTGCGACCGTTGCAGTCCACACTGGGCCTGCAGAACATGGTCTGGGCCGGCAGCGGCGCCGCCCCGATCCCGGTCGACGTCCTGCGGTTCCTGGCCGGGCTCGGCGTCGACGTGCTGGAGGTGTGGGGCATGACCGAGACCACCGGCACCGCCACCATCAACCTGCCGACGGGCTTCCGCACCGGTACGGTCGGCCGGCCCCACCTCGGCATGCAGGTGCGCCTGGCCGACGACGGCGAGGTGCTCGTACGCGGGCCGCTGGTCTGCTCCGGATACCTGCGCGGCGACGGCAGCGTCGAGTCGATCGTCGACGCGGACGGCTGGCTGGCCACCGGCGACGTCGGCACGATCGACGGCGACGGCTACCTCACCATCACCGACCGCAAGAAGGAACTCATCATCACCTCAAGCGGCAAGAACATCTCGCCGGCGTACATCGAGGGGCTGCTTCGGGCGCATCCGCTGATCGGTCAGGCGGTCGCGATCGGTGACCGGCGGCCGTACGTCACGGCGTTGATCGTGCTGGATGACGAGGTCGCGCCCCAGTGGGCGCGGTCGCGTGGCATCAGCGACGCGCAGCTGCCCGGCCTGGCCTCGGACCCGCTGCTGCTCGCCGAGATCCAGGCCGCCGTCGACGCCGCCAACGCCCGGCTCGCCCGACCCGAGCAGGTCAAGACCTTCGAGGTGTTGCCGTCGAGCTGGACGCCGGCGTCGGGGGAGCTGACTCCGACCCTGAAGCTACGGCGCCGCGTCATCGTCGACCGGTACGGCGAGAGCATCGACGCCCTCTACCGGGCCACGGATCCGGCTGTCGAGTCCGTCACCGGATAGTGGCCGCCGCCCCCGGCCGCCTCCACAACCCGTACGCGCCGGAGTCGAAGGGTCAGCGATCACCCGACGGCTCCGGCCCGGCGGCCGGCGGCGGTTCCGGGCGGGCCAGCCACGTCGGGTCGAGGTCGGGTGGCGGGGGCGGGGAGCCCAGATCGGCTGGCTCGTACCCGTGCGGGTAGCCGGGGTAGGTGCGGTTGCGCGGCGCCTGGGTCAACTTGCTTGTGGTCCGCGGCGGCAGCAGCCGCACCACCGCGGCCCGGGTCCGCAAGCCGCCCGTGACCGTCACGGACAGCCAACGTGGTGCGGCCGGGAACGCGAACGCGTCGCGTAGCTCGGCGGGCAGCAACGCGAGCACGCCGAGCCGCGCCGCACGGCGCAGGGGCGTCGGGTACCACGAGCCGAACAGGTCCAGGGTGTAGGCGCCGATCCGCTGGTTGGTCGGGGCGTAGCGGAAGGTGGTGCGCTCGTACTCGCGCTTGAAGTCCCAGAACGCGTCGAAGTCGTCCGGCACGTCGCGGATGCCCATTCGCGCACCTACCGCCCGGTAGTAGTGGAACGCGGCCAGCCGCTCGTGCTCGTGGGGCCGACGCCAACCGAACCGGTCCAGCCAGTCGATCGGCTCGTACACGAAGGTGGACAACACATAGCGCATGTCGTCGTTGGAGATCGCGTACCGCTGGTGCGCCCGGTTGATGACCCTCAGCGCCTGTTTGCCGCGCGGCGAGTCGTAGCCGTGCTCCGCCATCTCGGCCATCAGCAACGCGGTGTCGTCGTACCGCTGCTGCGCCCGCAGCCGGAACTCGCCGGTCGCGTCGAGCAGCGCGGAGATGCTCGGCACGCAGTACGTCCGCAGGAGCGCGAGCTCCAGGGCCCGCTGGTAGTCGAAGGGAAACTCGTACCCGATCGAGATCCGGTATATCTCGTGGTGGTCGCGGACCGGATCGAGTGCCTCGATACGACGCAACCAGCGGTGCCGACCGCCATCAGCCATCGCGATCACCTCCCCAGCAGGTTCGGCGACGGCGCGGCGCGTTGTCAAGGCCGGGTGTCGTGCACCGGCCAGGTCCCGACGACCCTCACTAGAGTTGGCCACGGAGGCGATCGCCCGGGCCGTCCACACGTTACGACCGCTCGATCAGCACGTCAGCGACAAGACCCGCCCCGGCGTACGGCGAGAGGAAGCCACCATGAACGCGAGCCTGGCCCGAGCCCGCTTCTCCGAGCTGCGCCGATCAGGTGGCCCGGTCTCCGCCGCCGAGCTCGACGAGATCTGGGCCGAATTGGACACGGTCCGTCCCGAAGGGATCCTCGGTGAGTGGAAGGGCAGCGCGTTCGACACGGGGCACCCCCTCAACGGGCAGCTGGACAAGGTGCGGTGGTATGGCAAGACCTTCGTCACCCGCACCGACGTCAAGCCGCTGATCTGCCGGAACGACGATGGCGAGCTGTACTCCAACACCGTGCTCGGCAAGGGCGAGGCCAGCCTGTGGACAGTCGAGTTCCGCGGCGAGTCGACCGCGACGATGGTCTACGACGGGCAGCCGGTCTTCGACCACTTCAAGCGAGCCGACGAGACCACGCTCATGGGGATCATGAACGGCAAGTATGTCCCCGCCGACGGTCCCTTCTTCTACTTCGTCCTCGAGCGCGTGGCCTGAGGCCAAACCGCGCGAAGGAGTTCGCCATGCGAATCCGAGCTGCCGTCACCGACACCCCGGGTGGACCGTTCGTCGTCCAGGCCGTGGATCTGGAGGCCCCACGACCGCACGAGGTGCTGGTCAAAATCGCCGCTGCCGGCCTGTGCCACACCGACCTCAGCATGCAGGCGATCTGGCCCCGGCGGCTGACTCCCATGGTCTTCGGCCACGAGGGGGCCGGCGTGGTCGAGGCCGTCGGCGCGGAGGTGACCACTCTCGCGCCGGGCGACCGCGTCTGCCTGACCTTCGGCAGTTGCGGCGCGTGTGAGCAGTGCGTGGCTGACCACCCGGCCTACTGCCGCCGCCAGGAGGCCCTGAACACCTCCGGCGGTCGGGGCGACGGCACGACCCCGCTGTCCCGCGACGGCGCTCCCGTACACGGGGGTTTCTTCGGCCAGTCCAGCTTCGCCACGTTCGCGCTCGCCCACGAGCGCAACGCCATCCGGGTCCCCGCCGACCTGCCGGCCGTCGTCGCCGCGCCGCTGGGCTGTGGTGCGCAGACGGGGGCGGGTACGGTGCTCAACCGCCTGCGCCCCGAGCCGGGAAGCTCCCTGGTCGTCATCGGCGCCGGCGGGGTCGGACTCACCGCGCTCATGGCCGCGATCGTCCGCGGCTGCGACCCGGTCATCGTCATCGAGCCGGTCGCCTCGCGACGAGCCCTGGCCACCGAGCTCGGCGCCAAGGCAGCCCTGGACCCGACGGCGGCCGGCCTCGTCGCCACCGTGCAGGACCTCACCGGCGGCGGCGCACACCACATCGTGGACACCACCAGCCGGCCGGAGATGCTCCAGCGGGCCGTCGCCATCCTGCGCCCCCGGGGCGACCTCGCCCTCGTCGGCGTCGGCACCACAGTCGCCTTCAACGTCATGAGCCTGCTCGCCAAGGGGATCCGCGTCCACGGCGTGCTCGAGGGCGACGCGAACCCGGCGCGCTTCATCCCCGAACTGGTGGATCTCCACCAGCGCGGCCTCTTCCCGCTGGACCGGCTCATCGCCACCTTCCCCTTCGAGAACATCGGTGACGCCGTGGACGGCATGCGCGACGGCTCCGCGATCAAGCCCGTCCTCACCTTCGACTGACCCGCGCCGCCGTCGCCGAGATGGCGGCGGCGCCCATGTCGTACCTGCCCCTTGCAGGCGGAGTCAAGCTCCTCTATGTTAATAGAAAATCACACGCCTGGACGACTTGAAACGCGCTTGCAGTGCCCCAACAAGCTGGCGTTCAGGGCGATGTCCGGCTGGCCCGGGAAGTGGTGGCTAATGGAAAATCTCAGCAGGCGAAGTGTCCTGACCCTCGGTGCCGCGCTGGGTCTGGTGACCGTGGCCGACGTGCCGAAGGCATGGGCGTGGTCGTCCGCCAACTCGATCGCCGGGACCAACACGGTCACCGACCCGTGGGACGTCTGGGACGACGACACCGACCCGCTCGTCGCCTCCCTCCTCGACAACGGCCAGATCCCGGCCGTCAACAACGCTTTCAAGACGTTCATCAGGAACGGCGACCCGGTGCCGAGCGGCCTGCCCCCCGCGCTCGCCACCTACATCAGGCAGGTCAACAAGCTGCCGTCCTGGGCCGACCAGGCCAAGCTGGACCGTGCCGCCCAGTTCAACAAGCGCATGAGCATGTACCTGTTCCTGCTCTACGGGCTGGGGAGCGGCATCATGAGCACGGTGATCCCGCGGGAGGCCCGCAACGTCTACTGGTCCGAGGGCGGCGCCGACATGAAGTCGCGCGCGGCCAAGACCTTCACGTACGGCTACGACCTGAACACGCCTGACGCCTTCAAGGCGACGGGCAAATTCATCACCACCTCCACCAAGACCCGGCTGACGCACGCCGCGGTGCGGCACCTGCTGCCGCAGTCGGCAGCGTGGCGGGGGGTCACGGACCACCCGATCCCGATCAGCAACGGCGACATCCTGATCACCTTCCACAGCCTGGGCACCTACGTGCACAGCAAGCTGGTGGAGTGGCGTCGCTACGGCCTCAAGGTGTCGGCCGCCGAAGAGGAGGCCTACCTGCACATGTGGCAGGTCGCGCTGCACCTGCTCGGCGTACGGGACGAGTTCATCCCCGCCACCTGGGCTGCCGCCCACGAGCAGTCGCAGTACGCGCTGACGCCGATCCTGGCGCCGACGCGGGAGGGCATCGACCTGGCCGACACTCTGCTCAACCTGACGTCCTCGGTCGACCTGGGCATCACCAAGGGATTCCAACGCGAGTTCGCGCGCTACGTGCTCAGCGACCGGATCGGCAACTGGCTGAGGTTGCCGCGCGACCTCATCTCGCGGGGCGTGATCGAGGCCGGCTGGCCGACGTACATCATGTTCCGTGAAGGGTTGTCGCCGGTCATGCCGGGCACCTTCTCGATGTTCGACCACTTCGTGCGCGGCCTGGCGATGCTCTTCCTCAACAACGGCACCTCGTCGTCCCACACGCCCATCACCATCCCGACGATGAACCGGCCCGGCAGCTGAGTAGGCGTCCCGACCTACCGGATCAGGGCACCGGTGACCAGTGCGGTGACCGTGTCCCGATGGCCGGGCGCATCCTGCCAGCGCAGGGCGCGCCCGGCCTCGACCACCACGCCGAAGCCCGCATGGACCAGCATCCGGGCCTGTCGGGGGTCCAACTCCGGGCGGACCAACCGCAACTGCTGCTCCCAGACGGCGATGTGCTCACGCTGCGCGAGGATCAAGGGGCGCCGCAGGTCGGCCGGAAGACCGGCGACCTCGGCGTCGGCGACGCTGTTGAGCGCGTTGTGCTCGAAGCAGTAGGCCACGTACGCCGCCGCCAGAGCGACCACGGCCTGACGTGGATCGGTCGCCCGCTGAAGGCTCCGCTCCACCGCCTGGGCCAGCAGGCCCGCCGCCTGCAGACAGGCGGCCACCAGGATGTCGACCTTGCCGGGGTAGTGGCGGTAGATCGCGGACGGGGCCAACCCCACGGCCTGTGCGATCTGCGCGTTCGTGACGTTGGCGAACCCGTCCTGCGCGAACAGCGGGATGGCCGCCGCCAGGATCTCGGCACGTCGAGTGCGCGGCACGGGCTGGGCGGGCAGTTCGACCAGGCTCGCGCTGCCCGTCGCCGCCGCCGGATCGGTCGCGACCACGCCCAGGGCGGATGCCAGCAACAGATCCTCGATCCGGCGTTGGGCGATCGAGGTGTGATGCATGGTGACGGACCCGATCACACCGAGGGCCGCCACCGCCCGCAGGTGCTCGCCGGGCAACGGATATTCGCACCGCACCAACTCGGTCACCCGCTCGACGACGTGGGCGAACTTCGTCCGAAGCAGCCGGCGGTCCGCGCGTTCGAGGTAGCGGGCCTCCCACCGGTAGAGGCCGCCCGACGCGCGGCGGGAGACCGTCACCCGGGTGAGGGCGACGAGTACGTCCTTCAGGGCGGCCTCGGGCGGGCACTCGTCGATGACCTCGACGAGCTTGTTCACGATGACATTGGCGCACTCGGCGAACAGCGCGTACTTGTTGGGGAAGTGCCGGTACAGCGCCGGGCCGCTGATGCCGACCACGGCGGCGATCTCCTCCATGGACGCCGCGTGGTAGCCGCGCTCGCTGAACACCTGGCCGGCCGCTTCGACGATGACCTGCCTGCGGTTGCGCGGTCGGGTGGCAGCAGTCGGCCCGGTGGTCACCGGATCAATCGATCAGAGGCGGGCGGACGCAGTACCATACGCGCTAGTCAATCACAGCGCCATCGAGGCTTTCGAGAGCTCAGGCGTGCAGCACCGCGAGGGCGAGGCGGGCCGTCTGGGTGTCGTAGCCCTCGGCGCGGTCGAAGCGGCCGAGCCGGCCGATGTCGGTGACGACGTTGAGCGCGGCGTGCACGAGCACGCGGACGTCGGCGGCCGGCAGGTCCGGTCGTACCGTCTCGACGAGGCGCATCCATTCCTCGACGTGCAGGCGCTGCGCCCCGCGCAGCTGGTGACGGTCCTCGTCCGGGAGGTTGTTGTTCTCCGCAAGGTAGACCGCGACGAGGTCGCTCTGGCCGAACGCGTAGGCGACGTAGGCCTGCACGACCCGGCGCAGCGCGTCCGCCGGGTCGCTCGCCTCGGCGATCGCCGTCGTCGTGGCCCCGGCGAGTCGGTCGGTGGCACGGTAGTAGGCGGCCGCGAGCAGGTCGGCCTTGCTGGGGAAGTACCGGTACACGCTGGAGGCCTGCATGCCGGCTGCGCGCCCGATGTCCTCGACGGCGACGGCGTGGTAGCCGTGGCGGTGGAACAGGCGGATCGCCTCGATCAGCAGCAGTTCACGACGCGAGGCCGGGCGCACCGGCGCGGTGCCCGGCGTGGCGTGCTGCTGTGGCGGCAACTGGGGCGCGTCGGCCCGCAGCAGAGTCCAGGCGACCCGGGTGAGCAGCTTCTCGGTGTCGGTGCCGGTTGCCGCCGCGCGGTAGGTGGTCACGCTGCCGAAGGCACTGAGTGCCGCGTTGACCAGCAGCTCCGCCCGCCCGGCGGTCAGCTCGGGCCGCAGCTCGCGCAGGGGACCGGCGAGGCGGCCGACCAGCGTGGCCAGGGTCGTGGCGAACTCCTGCCGATGCTCGGGCGTGAGGTAGCGGCCCTCCCACTGGTACAGCCCGGCGACGCGCCGTTTGCTCACGGCGACTCCGGCGAGCGTGCTCAGCAGCTCGTCGAGCACACCCTCGGTGGTGCTCGCCTGCGGGTCGGCGGTCGCGGCGAGCAGGGCGCCGACGACCTCCCGGGTGGCGTGCACCAGGATCGCGTACTTGTTCGGGAAGTGCCGGTACACCGCCGGGCCGCTGATGCCGACGACGGCGGCGATCTCGTCGACGGTGACCAGGTGATAGCCCCGCTCGCAGAACAGCTCGGCGCCGGCCAGCGCAATGCGGTCCTTGCGATCCTTCGGTCGTTTGGTCGCTGCCGGGCCCACACCGCTCGCTGCTGGTCGCACCCCTACACGTTAGCGCCACCTCGCACGGTTGCGGTGATTGCCCTCGACTTTCTCTCGTGCCGTGCATCGGCAAGGCCGAAGGTAGCCAGCGCGCATCGGGTGTGGACATTGCTTGACAAGCGGCCGTGAGCTCAACGAAAGTTAGGCTGGATTCGCATCTGGGTGAGCAGCGAGGAGCTTGGCTATGACAACCGAGGCGTTCATCTACGACGCACTGCGCACACCGCGCGGCCGGGGCAAGCCGAACGGATCGCTGCACGGTGTTAAGCCGGTTTCGCTCGTCGCTGGTCTGATCGAGGAGACCCTGCGGCGGATGCCCGGCCTTGACCCGGCGCTGATCGACGACATCGTGCTCGGCGTGGTGTCCCCGCTGGGTGAGCAGGGCGCCGACATCGCCAAGACGGCCGCCATCGTCGCCGGCCTGCCCGACACGGTCGCCGGCGTGCAGCTCAACCGCTTCTGCGCCTCGGGCCTGGAGGCGGTGAACATCGCCGCGCAGAAGGTGCGTTCAGGGTGGGAGGATCTGGTCCTCGCCGGCGGCGTCGAGTCGATGTCCAGGGTCCCGATGGGGTCCGACGGTGGAGCGTGGGCGCTGGATCCGGAGACGAACTTCACCACCGGCTTCGTGCCGCAGGGGGTCAGCGCGGACCTGATCGCCACCCTCGACGGCCATGGCCGCGACGTGGTCGACGGCTACGCGTTGCAGTCGCAGGCCCGGGCGGCGAAGGCGTGGGCCAACGGCTACTTCAACCGCTCGGTCGTACCCGTGCGGGACCGCAACGGCCTGACCGTCCTCGACCGCGACGAGCACATCCGGCTGGACTCGACCGCCGAGGGCCTCGCCGCGCTTCGACCCTCCTTCGCCGGCATCGGCGAGAAGGCCGGCTTCGACGCGGTCGCGCTCCAGAAGTACCACTGGGTCGAGCGCATCAACCACGTCCACACTGCGGGCAACTCGTCCGGCATCGTCGACGGCGCCTCGTTGGTGGCCATCGGCAGCGAGGCCGTCGGTGCGGCCGCCGGTCTCACCCCGAGGGCGCGCGTCGTCGCCACGGCACTCAGTGGCGCCGATCCGACGATCATGCTCACCGGCCCGGCTCCGGCCGCTCGCAAGGCGCTGGCCAAGGCCGGCCTCGGCGTCGAGGACCTCGACCTGGTGGAGATCAACGAGGCGTTCGCGGCCGTGGTCCTGCGGTTCGTCGCCGACCTGGGTCTGAGCATGGAGATCGTCAACGTCAACGGCGGTGCGATCGCGATGGGACACCCGCTGGGGGCAACCGGAGCCATGATCCTCGGCACGCTCGTCGACGAACTGGAGCGACGCGGTGGTCGCTACGGGCTCGCCACGCTCTGCGTCGGCGGCGGCATGGGCATCGCGACCGTCATCGAACGAATCTGAGGAGTCACGAATGGTCAACACAATCCGGTGGGAGCGCGGCGACGACGGCATCGTCCTGCTCACCCTCGACCACCCCGGGCGTTCGGCGAACGTGATGAACGACGAGTTCGGTGCGAGCCTCGTGGCGACTGTCGATCGGCTCGAAGCCGAGCGCGACCAGATCGCCGGCGTGGTCATCACCTCGGCCAAGAAGACGTTCTTCGCCGGCGGCGACCTGGAAGCCCTGCTGCGGCTGGCGCCGGCCGACGCCGAGACCTCGACGGCGAACACCCGACTGCTCAAGAACGCGGTACGCCGACTGGAGACACTCGGTCGTCCGGTCGTGGCCGCCATCAACGGCTCGGCCCTCGGTGGCGGGCTGGAACTCGCCCTGGGCTGCCACCACCGCATCGTGCAAGACAACCCGGCCATCGAGATCGGCTTCCCGGAGGTCACCCTCGGCCTGCTGCCGGGCTGCGGTGGCGTCGTACGCAGCGTCCGGCTGCTGGGCGTGACCGACGCGCTGACCAACTGGCTGCTCCGCGGCCAGCGGCGCCGACCGCAGGACGCGCTCGCGCACGGGCTGGTTGACGAGATCGCCCCCGATGAGGCGGCCATGCTGGGCGCGGCCCGTGCCTGGGTCGCCGCCAACCCCGAGGCGGCCCAGCCGTACGACCGCAAGGGCTACAGGATTCCCGGCGGCACCCCGTCCACTCCGGCGCTCGCCGCCCAGTTGCCGGCGATGCCGGCCATTCTGCGTCAGCAGCTCAAGGGCGCGCCCTATCCCGCCCCGCCCAACATCCTCGCCGCCGCCGTCGAAGGCGCCCAGGTCGACCTGGACACCGCCTTCACCATCGAGGGACGGTACTTCACCGAGCTGGCCACCGGTCAGATCGCCAAGAACATGATCAAAGCACTCTTCTTCGACGTGCAGACCGCCGGATCGCGGGACATCGGCGCGGGCCACCCGCCGCTGCGGCGGGTGGCGGTCATCGGCGCGGGCATGATGGGCGCCGCCATCGCCTACGTGTGTGCCCGGGCCGGAATGCAGGTCCTGCTCAAGGACGTGACCCTCGCGGGGGCGCTGCGGGGGAGGGACTACTCGGTGGGCCTGCTCGACAAGGCCGTCGCCCGCGGTGTGTCCACGCTGGACGAGCGCGACGCGATCCTGGCCCGGATCCAGGCGACCGAGGACCTCGCCGACCTCGCCGACGTCGACCTCGCCATCGAGGCGGTCTTCGAGGATCCCGCCCTCAAACACAAGGTGTACGCCGAGATCGAGCAGGTCGCACCGAACGCGCTCATCGCCTCCAACACGTCGACGCTGCCGATCACCCTGCTCGCCGAGGGCGTCAGCAAGCCGGAGGAGTTCGTCGGCCTGCACTTCTTCTCGCCGGTCGACAAGATGCCGCTGGTCGAGGTGATCCGCGGCGAGCGCACCAACGAGGCCACGCTGCAACGGGCCCTCGGCCTCGTACGTCGGCTCCGCAAGACGCCCATCGTCGCCAACGACAGCCGCGGCTTCTTCACCAGCCGGGTCATCGGGACGTTCACCAACGAGGGCATCGCGATGCTGGCCGAGGGAATTCCAGCGGCCACCATCGAGCAGGCCAGCAGCCAGGCCGGATACCCCGCACCGGTCCTGGCGCTGATGGACGAGCTCACCCTCACCCTGCCCCGCAAGATCCGGCAGGAGACGGCCGCGGCCACGGTGGCCGCCGGCGGCACCTGGAAGCCGCACGCCGCCGACGCCGTCATCGACCGGATGATTGACGACTGCGGGCGGACCGGACGCTCGGGTGGCGCTGGCTTCTACGACTACCGCGACGGCAAACGGGTCGGCCTCTGGCCGGGCCTGCGGGACACCTTCGGCGGAACGAACCTCGACACGCCCTTCGAGGACCTCAAGGAGCGGCTGCTCTTCATCGAGGCGGTCGAGTCGGTGCGGTGCCTCGAAGAGGGGGTGCTGACCTCGGTGGTCGACGCCAACGTCGGTTCGATCCTGGGCATCGGCTACCCGAGCTGGACCGGCGGCGTCCTGCAGTACATCAACCAGTACGAGGGCGGGCTGCCGGGCTTCGTGGCCCGCGCGCGGGTGCTCGCGGAGCGCTACGGTGACCGGTTCAGCCCGCCCCACCTGCTGTTGGCCATGGCCGAGCGGGGCGAGCGGTTCGAATAGGCGGTCAGAGCCCGGCGGCGAGTCGTTGGGCGTTCATGTACGCGATGGCCTCGACGGAGATCATCGGGTTGACGCCCAACGACGCCGGGAACGTGGACGCGTCGGCGAGGACCAGGTTCGGGACCTCCCACGTGGCACCGTCGGGCCCGGCGACCGACGTGGCCCTGCTGCCGCCCATGCGGGCCGCGCCCATGATGTGCAGGGCGGCCATGGCGACCTGGCCGGGCGCGGTCCCCAGGGTGTCCGTGTGGCGGATGAAGTCCTCGATGGAGCCCTTGCCGCGCTCCCAGATCCTGCCGCGCTGATGACCGGAGAACAGCTTGCGGGCGCCGGCCGCCTCGACGATACGAGCGGCACCGGCGATCCCGGCCCGCATGTGGGCCGCGTCGTAGGCGGAGAGGCGGTAGTGCACCACCGGCTCGCCGTCGCTGCCGACCTTGACCTGTCCGCTGTCACGGTCGCGGGTGATGATGCCGACCCCGCTGAGGTTCGGCAGCGACCGCATCTGGTCCAGGTGGGTCCGGGCGCCCGTCCAGCTCATGAAGGACACGGCGGTGGCCGGGTTGGTGGCGGCGGTCTCGTAGATGACGCCGTAGCCGAGGCCGTCGAGATCGGCGTGTTCGGTGGAGTACCGGGTCTGCATGCCGCCCTCCCACGGGCGGACCTCCTCGGCGAACACGCCCCAGACGCCGGTGGCCGGGTGCAGATGGAGGTGCCGGCCGATGTTCGGGTTCGTGAGGCCGGAGCGGCGCAACAGGGCCGGCGTCTGCACGCTGCCGGCGGCGGCGACTACCGCGCGAGCGCGAATGGTCACCGGGTGACCGTCGGCGGTGTGACCGGCGACGCCGGTCGCCCTGCCGGCCGTGATGGTGACCGTGCGGACGTCGACGTCGACGAGGAGGCGCGCACCCGCGCGTTGGGCGTCCACGAGCCAGGTCTTGGTCGCGGACTGCTTGGCGCCGATGCGGCAGCCCAGGCCGCACCGCCCGCACTCGATGCCGGTGTCGCAGCCGTCGACGTTGCGGGGCATCTCGTCGACGTGCCAGCCGAGCGTGGTCAGTCCGCGCTCCATGAGCGCGTCGCGCGACGAGATCCGGCCGTGGTCGCGGTTGACGCCGAGCCGCGACCACACCGCGTCGAGGCAGCGCTCGTACTCATCCGTGGCGAACTGTGGGACGCCCAGCGCGGCCCACTCGTCGCGAACCCGCGGCGGGGTGCGGAACGACGTGGTGTAGTTGACGACGGTGCCGCCACCGAGGCACTGCCCCTGGAGGATGCTCAGTTGGCCCTCCGCGCTGGCCGAGGGGCCTGGGGCGTAGAGCCGCGACAATCCCGACAGCTCCCCGCCGTCGAAGTCCCTGTCGTCGTAGTACCCGCCCTTCTCCACGACGATCACGTCGAGGCCGTGGCCGGCGAGGACGGCCGCGGCGGTGCCGCCGCCAGCGCCCGACCCGACGATGACGACGTCGCAGTCCAGGGTGGTCGCCGTGGACGGGCGGATCGGCGCCAGGACGGGCTCGGGGGCGTCGGTCCTGGTGCCGAGCGGGCCGGGGTAGCCGATGGCGGGCCACACCGGCGATCGACCGGTCGGCCCCGGCGCCATGTAGTAGGACAGGGTGGCCGCGCCCTTGAGCGCCTGGAAGAGCGCCCGCTTGCGGGTGACGCCCGACCCGGCCAGGGCGAGCAGCATCTGCTCGCGGCGCTGCTGGGTCTGCCGGGAGAACCGCCGTGCGCCGCCGCCGAGGATCAACTGGGTGGCGGGGGAGTCCCACCGATCCAGCAGTTGGAGGAACTGCGTGACCTCGGCGGCGCGAGGGTTGTGCAGGACCAGCGCGGCCATGATGTCGACCGCGCCGAGCTGACTGGCCGACGGGAGGTCGGCCCCGTCGCCCGGTGCGAAGGTGTCGCAGATGCTCGCCAGGGCGGCGCGCTGTTTGGCAGATAGTTCCATCATTTATCCGTTCGGAGCGGTGGGCGGGGTCCCGCGTGGCCGGCGCCAGGCGCGGGGGCGGTGCCGAAGTAGGCCTCGGCGACGCCGCGCCTGTCGGCGCGGAGTTCGGCGGCGGACCCGGTGAGCACGACTCGGCCGTGATGCAGCACCATCGCCCGGTCGGCGACGGACAGGGCGAGGTCGATGTGCTGCTCGACGAGGACGACACCGACACCGAGCCGGTCGGCCAGCGCTCGGATGCCGGGCAGCAGGGCCTGGACCGCGATCGGGGCCAGACCCATGCTCATCTCATCGATGAGCAGGACCCGTGGCTGGCAGACCAGTGCCTTGGCGATGGCGAGCATCTGCTGCTCACCGCCGGACAGCTGACCGCACCGGCGTGACATCAGTGGTTTCAGAGCGGGGAAGAGGTCGAGGGCGTGCCCCAGGCTGGAACGCCAGCCTCGGGCGAGGGCGAGATTCTCGCGTACCGACAGGCTGTGGAACACCCCTCGCGTGTCAGGTACCAGGATCAGGCCACCGCGGGCGTTCTGTTCCAGCCGTCCACGCAGGGGCCGGCCGAGCGCGGTGACGGTGCCGACCATTGGCCGGATGACCCCGGCGGCGGTCAGCAGCGCCGTGGTCTTTCCCGCACCGTTGGGGCCGAGCACGGCCAGGACCTCGCCCTCGCCGAGGTGCAGGTCGAGCTCCCGGAGGGCGGGGATGCCGGCGTAGCCAGCCGTGACGCGGTCCAGTCGCAGGACATCGCTCATGGCACGAGCTCCGATCCGAGATACGCGGTACGCACGGCCGGGTCGGAGAGCACGGCGCCCGGCGTACCGGAGGCGATGACGGCCCCGTAGTCCAGGACGTACACGCGATCGCAGATGTCCGCGACGAGGCTCATGTCGTGCTCGATGAGCAGCACCGCCCGACCCGATGCGGCGATGGCACGGACGTGGCCGCCGAATTCGGTGCTCTCGTCGGTGTCCAGCCCGGCGGCCGGTTCGTCGAGCAGGAGGACGCGAGTGGCGCCGGCGAGGGCTCGGGCGACGCCGACGATCTTCTGCCGGCCGAGGCTCAGCTCACCGGGGCGGCGATCGGCGATGACGTGCAGGCCGAACATCTCCAGCACGTCGTCGTCGTGGTCGGGCCGGCGACGACCGGCGAGGTCACTCCAGAGGTTGTGCAGCGGCCCCCGGCCGGACGCGATCGCGATGTTCTGGCGCACGGTCAGGTCGGTGAAGAGCTCTCCCGACTGCCAGGTCCGGGCCAATCCGGTACGCCTGCGCTGGTGGGGCGCGAGCCGGTCGATCCGCCGCCCGGCCACGCTGATCATGCCCCGGGCCGGCGTGAATCCGGTGACGGCGTTGACGAAGGTGGTCTTGCCGGCGCCGTTGGGGCCGATCAGCCCGACGACTTCACCCTCGTCGACATGGATGCTGATGTCGCTGTTGGCCACGACGCCGCCGTAGCGGACGGTCAGGCCGGTCGTGGTGAGCAGAGGCTGGGTCTCAGTCACGGGGTGACCTCCCGACGGGTGTGTCCGCGCAGCAGGCCGGTGGCGCCGCCGGCGATACCCGATGGATTGAGTACGGCGGTCACGACCAGGGCGCAGGCTGCGATGAGGGTGTAGTAGTGGCCGAGGCCGAACGTGCCGTTGAGCAGCGTGTAGAGCACGCCCAGTGGGGCGACGAGCCCGGCGATGAGCGCACCGCTGATTCGGGTGATCCCGCCGACGTAGGCCATGCACAGGACGCTGAGCCCCACGATGATGTTGAACGACTCGACCGACAGCTGTGAGCGGCTGTAGCCGATGAGGCATCCGCCGACACCGGCGAGGAACGCGGAGAGCGCGAAGCCGGTCAGTTTGACGCGGGCCACGTTGATGCCGACGCTTGCCGCGGCCCGCTCGTTGGAGCGGACGGCCAGGAACGACTGGCCGGTCGCGCCGGCCAGGATCCGGGCGACGGCCAGGGTCAGCAGGCCGACGATGACGATCACTGTGGTCGCGAACGCGGAGGTCGTCAGGTCGGTGCCGCGGCGCACCGCCAGGTCCCAGCCGAGCAGGGTGGGGTCCGCGATGAGGTTGCCCTCGAACGGGGTCAGCGCCGGGTTGGCGAAGACGAGTTGTTGCAGGGCGACGGCACCGGCCAGGGTCACGACCGCCAGTTGCGCCCCGCGGACCCGTAGCGCCGGCAGGCCGACGATCACACCGACGAGGGTGGCGGCGCCGGCCGAGACCACGATCGACAGCGGGAACGGTATGTGCCAGGACGTCGTCGCGCGGGACAGCAGAAACCCGGCGGTACCGGCGAAGGCCATGGCGGCGAGCGATATCTGGCCCAGGTAGCCGGTGAGCACGACAAGCGATAGGGCGATGAGCGCCATGATGATCGAGGTGACGACGCCGAACCGCCAGCTGCCCGAGGTCAGCGCGACGGCCAGGGCGGCGGCACCGACCAGCGCCACCGCCGCCCGGAACGGCCGTCGGGGCAGATCTACTGCCGGCATGCGTACGGTGCCCAACGCGCCCCGTGCGGGGAGGTGCCGGCCCAGGACGACCAACGCGACGATGACGAGCACGAACGGAACGACGTCGCCGAGGCCGGCCTGAGCCCAGACCGGCCAACCGTCGAAGCTGCTCAACAACAGCAGTACCGACTGGAGGACGCCGATGCCCACACCGGCCAGGCACGCGATGATGATCGAGGTCAGGCGGGCCAGGAGGGCGGCGGCGAGGCCGGGCAGGACGTAGAACATGTAGCCGATCGGGTCGAGGCCGAGTGTCGGGGCGGCAAGGACGGCCACCAGTGCCGTCGCCGCGCCGGTGAGCAGCCACATGACGCTGGCCAGCCGATCCGGTGACAACCCGGTCAGCCTGGCGGCGAGCTCGTCCTCGGCTCCGGCCCGGGTCGCCACGCCCCACCGGGTGAACCGGAAGTACGCCGCGAGCACCACCGCCACCACCAGGGCCGCGACCAGAAGCACCAGGTCGCTGATGTTGATCACGGCGCCGCCCACGGACAGCGTCCGGTCGGTGAGCAGGGTGGGCGCGAGCACTCCGTTGGTCGAGAAGCGCAGCGGCACCAGCGAAGCGATCGCCAGCATCAGCCCGACCGACGCGACCACCTGTGACAACGGTGGTGCGGTGCGCAGCGGCCGGAACACCAGCCAGTGCGCGGCGAACGCCAGCCCGGCCGCACTGAGCACGCCGAGCGCGACAGCGGGCCAGGCCGGCAGTGGTTGCGAGCTGAGCCGCACCGCGCCGATGGGGAACACGAGCGTGCCGCTCTCCCGCAGCTCGGCGACCACCCACACCGCCCACAGGGCCAGGGAGCCCTGTGCGAAATTGAGGACTCCGGTGGCGGCGTACAGGGACACGATCGACGTGGCGATCACGGCGTACACCGCCCCGCCGGCGAAGCCGAGCGTGACGAACAACAAGACCTGATCCATTGTCGATTTCCTTGCGCTGGCCCTGACATGGACGGTGGGCGACGGCGTGCGGCCCGCGCACGCCGTCGCCGCGGGGCTTACACCGCGCCGGGAATGATGCTCATGACCTGGGGCATGGGCGTGATCCAGGTGTCCGTGGCGGGCTTGATCGAACCGTCGGGCTGGACCACGAAGAGCAGGAGTTGTGTCGTGCAGTTGGGTGAGGTGGCGCTGCCGCAGGTGATCTTGGGGCCGAGGAAGCTCGGGAAGTCCTTGAGCGCCTTGAGCGTCTTGAGGACACCGGGGCCGGTCAGGTTGGCTTCGGTGGCCGTGGACATCGCCTTCGCGAAGTTCATGAAGAGCGCGAACTCGCCGAACGCGTAGTACCCGGCGGTCCCGCCGGACACGCCGGAGATGTACTTCTCGGCCAGCGTCAGGTCGCCCTGGACCTCCGCCGGTGCGTACCGGGCGGCGGCGGGCAGCCAGTTCGACGAGTACAGGGCACCGCCGGCGGCCTGCTCCGGGGCGCCCTTGATGTAGTCGGTGCACGCGGCGGTGAAGATCTCGCCCTGGTACCGCAGTTGCCGCAGCGCCTTGACCAGAGCCGTGCAGACGGCCTCGCTCGGCGCGGCGACCAGGCCGCCCACATCGGGGTTGTCCCGGGCGATCGTGGAGGCCACGGCGGTGAAGTTGGGGTTCGTGGGGGAGAAGTAGATGCCCTTGGCGTCGATCCCGAGCGCCTTGGCCAGTGCCGGAAGAAGATTGTCGATGGTCTGGTGCGACGACGGGGTGTCGACGAGGGCCAGCGTCACCGACTTCTTGCCTTCGGTCTTGAACGCCTGCAGGGCGCCGATGAGGAAGGCGGCCTGCGGCGCGGCGAAGAACACGCGGTTCTCCGCCTTGGCGCCGGTCACGGAGTCGAACGGAATCATGCCGACGAGCGGGATCTGCGCGGCGGTCAGGGTCGGCAGGGTCGCGCTCGAGGACAGGTTGTAGCCGTCCATGACGGCGACCACCTTCTTCTCGACGAACATGTTGGCACACGACTGTGCCCGCTCCGGTGTCGTGTCGGTGTCGCACGAGACGACCTCGAGCGGGTGGCCGTTGATGCCGCCGAACTCGCCGTTGATGTAGGACAGCGCCGCCTTGACCCCGGTGTCGGTGCCCGGTTGGGGGACCGGCCCGCCGGACGGGTTGAGGAAGCCCACGACGATCGGTGACTTGGACAGTGTGGAGGTCGTGCTCGGGGTGTCCGAGGCGCAGCCGGTCGCGGCCACCAGGGCGGCGACGAGAATGGTTGAAGCCCGCAGGACGGCAGGGCATCTGGGCATGGATCCTCATTTCGACGCGACGGTCGGTGCCGTCATCCGTTCGAGGCGGCCGACCGAACGGCTCTCCGTGATGCGACGGGCCTGTCCTGCGGTGTTCTGTCAGACGTCGCCCAGTGGTGGCGTGGCGGTGTCGGCGAATGCCCAGGACGGCGCACCACCGGACCGGTGCGTGACCGGACCGGCGGTACCGGCGGTGACAGGCGATCGGCCCGCGATTGCTGGCGCGGGCATCCTCTTCGTGCTTACGGCACTGTAAATCAGAGGTAACTTCTTGGGAAGAGTTCGGGACCATGCCGCTATATACGTCCGCTGGTCGGCGAGGTTGACGGACGGGCACCAGCGAACCACGCCTAACAAAATGCCCCGGCCGACGAGTGTTGAGCACACTCGTCGGCCGGGGCGTGGCGCTGAGCCTTACCGCATGTGGTCGGACAGTCCGTAGGTCTTCGCGATGATCTCGCGCTGGATCTCGCTGGTGCCGCCGTAGACGGTGGACACGACCGAGGAGCGGACCAGGCGCTCCATGTCGAACTCGGTCGCGTACCCGTAGCCGCCCATCATCTGCATGGCGTCCAGGGCGACGCGGCGGGCGGTCTCGGTGGCCTTGAGTTTCGCCATCGACGTCTCCCGGGGCAGCACCGTGTCCGGAGAGCGGTCGACCTGGGCCGCGGTGTCGTAGACCAGGAGCCGGGCACACTCGATCTCGGTGGCCAGGTCGGCCAGGCGGTGCCGGATCACCTGGAACGACCCGATCGGCCGGCGGAACTGCTGCCGGTTCTTGACGTATTCCACGACGTCGTCGAACGCCCGCTGCGCGGTGCCGAGCATCAGGCTCGCGAGGATCAGCCGCTCCATGTTGAGCCCGGCCATCAGCTGCCGCCAGCCGTTGTCGATCTGGCCGACCACGGCGTCGGCGGGCAGCGCGCAGTCGGCGAAGTAGAGGTCGTTGACCTCCCGGCCGCCCATGGTGTCGATGCCGGAGATGGTCAGTCCGGGTGCGTTGGCGGGGACCAGGAACATGGTCAGGCCGTTGTGGTCGCCGGCCCGGCCCGACGTGCGGGCGACCAGGAGAATGTGCTCGGCGAGATGGGCGTTGGAACACCAGGTCTTCTGGCCGTTGATGACGAATCCGTCGCCCCGGCGCTCAGCGCGGCAGCTCAGGTTGGCGACGTCCGAGCCGGCCTCGGGCTCGGACATCGCGACCGCCTCGACGACGCCGCGGGCCACCCCGCTCAGAATGAGCTTCTTCTGCTCCGCCGAGCCGAACCGTACGTAGGTGGCGGCGACGATGATCGACGTGGTGAAGCCGCCGATCGGCGCCATCGCTCTGGCGGTCCCCTCCAGAAAGAGGCAGAGCTCCACCATCCCCGCGCCACCGCCGTCGAACTCCTCCGGCAGCGACAGGCCGAGCCAGCCGAGGTCGGCCATCTTGCGATACAACTCCGGGCTGTGGGGTTCCCGTCCGCCGTTGGTGAGTCTCTGCCGTTGCTCACGGGTTCCGGCCTCGCGGCGGCAGAAATCCTGCACGGCCGCGACAAGGGACCGTTGCTCGTCGCTCCATTCCACAGCTGTACCTCCAGCGTCGCAAAGGGATTGACAGCAAGGCTAGACTATCGAATATCAAATGTCAGGAGGCTGCCGATGGCGTCCCTCGTTGAGCACCCTCGCCGGTTACACGTCGTCGATCCGATCACCGGCGAGTCCCGCACCGATTACGACCTGGCCGACGAGGCCGCGGTGAGTGCCGCAGTCCAACAGGCACGCGAGGCTGCCGGCTGGTGGTCCGGCCTGGACGCCCGGCAACGTCGGCGTCATCTGCTCGCCTACAAGGCACTCGTCGCGAGCCGCATCGACGAGCTGGCCGAGCTCATCCGGAGCGAGACCGGCAAGTCCCTCGCCGGGGCCCAACTGGAGGTGATGCTCGCCGTCGAGCACCTGGACTGGGCCGCCCGGCACGCCCGGCATGTGCTGAAACGGCGGTCGGTGTCCTCCGGCCTGCTCGCGTTCAATCAGGCCAGCTCGGTGGAGTACGTGCCGTACGGCGTCGTCGGCGTGATCGGGCCGTGGAACTATCCGGTCTACACGCCGATGGGGGCGATATCGCACGCGCTGGCCGCCGGCAACGCGGTGGTCTTCAAGCCCAGCGAGTTCACCCCCGGCGTCGGCCTGTGGCTGGCCCAGCGCTGGAGTGAGCTGCATCCCGACCGGCCGGTCCTGCAGGCCGTCACGGGTGACGGCACGACCGGGGCCGCGCTGTGCCGGGCAGGGGTCGACAAGATCGCGTTTACCGGGTCGGCCGCGACGGGGCGGGCGGTCATGGCCGCCTGCGCCGAGAACCTGATCCCCGTCGTGATCGAGGGCGGCGGCAAGGACGCGCTCATCGTCACGGCCGACGCCGACCTCGACGCCGCCGCCCAGGCGGCGGTGTTCGGTGGCCTGGGCAACGCCGGGCAGACGTGCGCCGGGGTCGAGCGCGTCTACGTCGAGCAGGCCGTGTACGAGCCGTTCCTGGCCAAGCTGGCCGATCTGGTGCGGCAGGTCCGGCCGGGTGCCGAGCCGGATGCGGCGTACGGGCCGATGAGCACGCCGGTCCAGCCCGGCATCGTGCTGAGCCACATCACCGACGCGATCGACCGGGGTGGTCGCGCGGTCGTCGGCGACACGAGTTCGGTGCGGCCTCCGTTCGTCGAGCCGGTCCTGCTGGCCGACGTCCCCGAGGACAGCACGGCGGTCACCGACGAGACCTTCGGGCCGGTGCTGGTGGTCAACCCGGTGGTCGACGCCGACGAGGCGCTACGCCGGACGAACGCGACAAGCTACGGGCTCTCCGGCTCGATCTTCACGCGCCATCGCCGCCGGGGGCTGGCGCTCGCCGCGCGGCTGCGCGCGGGCGCGGTGTCGGTCAACTCGGTGCTGGGGTACGCCGGTGTGCCGTCACTGCCCTTCGGCGGCGTCGGCGACTCGGGCTTCGGGCGGGTCCACGGCGCGGACGGCCTGCGCGAGTTCAGCCGGCCACGGTCGGTCACCTGGCAGCGGTTCCGGCCGGCGATCGACGTGATGACGTTGCAGCCGACCGCTTCCGCCATGCGGACCTCGTTGGCGATGTTCAAGTGGCGTCATGGTCGCCGGTGACTCACCCGCTCCACAGCCCCAGACCATCGAGGTGCTTCACCAGCCGCTCCGCGCCGTCGGTGAAGTGGCGGGCCATGACGGGCCGGACGGTGACCGGGTCGTGGGCATCGAGCGCGTTGAGCAGGGCCTCGTGATCGGCGATCATGCTCGCCCGCCACTCCGGGTCGGCCGCGTAGAACCGCGACGGCGTGTAGCGCGTTGCCGTCCGCAGCAGCCAGGACAGCTTGCGCGCGTCGGTCAACCGGTTGATGCTGCGGTGGAACTCGAACTCGAGCTGCTCGACCCGGCTGACCTGCCTGGCCTGGGCGGCCCGGCGCAACCGCTCGTGCTGCTGCCGCAGGTCGTCGAGCTGGGCCGGCGTAATGCTGACGGCGACCCGGGCGGCGAGCTCGCCGGCGATGTGGCCCTGCAGGCTGAACACGTCGATGATGTCCTGCCTGGACAGCGGCGCGACCACGTGGCCTCGCCGCGGTTGCAGCTCGACCATGTCCTCCGCGCGCAGCATCAGCAGGGCCTCGCGCACCGGCGTGATGCTCAGCCCGGTCTCCTGCGCGACCTCCTCGAGCCGGATCCGCTCACCGGGGCGCAGCTGCCCCGACATGATCCGGTCGCGCAGCAGGCTCGCCACCGTCTCTGACAGCTGAGGATGAGAAACGTCCTGGACCTTGCTCCGCTCCGCCACACCGATAAGAGTATCAAATGTCAAATGTCACAAGGGATGCGTCGATGAGGTCGTCCCTACAGGAGGCCGAACCGGCTGGTCGCGGTCTGCGAGCCGCCACCCACGCCGGGGTCCGCACGATCTGGTTCGACCGGCCCGACCAGCGGAACGCGATGACGCTGGACATGTTCCGCGACTACTACGCGGCGTTGCAGGCCGCCGACGTGGATCCGCAGGTGCGGGCGATCGTGGTGACCGGTGCCGGCGACTGGTTCTGTGTGGGCGCCGACCCGGAGGCGCTGCACGCGCTGCTCGACGAGCGTCACCGCGACCTGCTGGTGGACGAGTTCGGCTTCGCACCACATCTGCCGATGACGCTCGGAACGCCGATCGTCGCGGCGGTCAACGGCGGCGCCGCCGGCCTCGGTCTGGTCCACGCGCTCTATGCCGACGTGCGGTTCCTGTCGTCGCAGGCACGGCTGGCCGCCGCGTTCAGCCGGCTCGGCCTCATCGCCGAGTACGGCAGCGCCTGGCTGTTGCCCCGGTTGGTCGGTGTCGGCAACGCGCTCGATCTGCTGGTGTCCGGCCGCAAGATCGACGCTGCGGAGGCGTTCCGGATCGGACTGGTGCAACGGGTGCTCCCACGCGACGAGGTGCTGGCCGAGGCACAAGCCTATGCCGCCGATCTCGCCGCGCACTGCTCACCGGCGTCCATGGCGGTGATCCGGCGGCAGGTGTGGTCGGGCCTGGAGACCGGGGCCGCCGAGGCCGCCGCCGACGCCAACCGGCTCATGGCCGCGTCCCTCGCCGGGGCCGAGTTCGGTGAGGCCCTCGCCAGCCAGGTCCAGGGGCGTGCTCCCCGCTTCGCGGCGCGGTCCGGCGCATGAGCGGCCCGCTGGACGGCATCCGCGTCGTGGAACTCGCCGGGATCGGCCCGGGCCCGTTCGCGGCGATGCTGCTGGCCGACCTGGGCGCCGACGTCGTCCGGGTCGACCGACCGGAGCCGGGCGCGCTGTCGGCTGGCTCCCCGGGACGGGACCTGCTCAACCGGGGCAAGCGGTCGGTCGTCGTGGACCTGAAGCATCCCGACGGGGCCGGGGTGGTCCTCGGACTGGCCGAACAGGCCGCGATCATGATCGAGGGCTGGCGTCCCGGGGTGGCCGAACGGCTGGGCATCGGACCGCAGGCCGCGTTGGAGCGCAATCCAGGCCTCGTCTACGGACGGATGACCGGGTGGGGACAGCAGGGGCCGCTGGCCCGCGCTGCCGGCCACGACATCGACTACATCGCCGTCGCCGGCGCGCTCCACCCGATCGGCCGCGCCGACGAGCCGCCGCAAATTCCGCTCAACCTCGTCGGTGACTTCGGTGGTGGCGCGCTCTACCTCGTCGTCGGCTGCCTGGCGGCGCTGCACGTGGCCCGGACCACCGGCCGCGGGCAGGTCGTCGACGCCGCCATCGTCGACGGCACGGCCCACCTCACCACGATGTTTGCCGGCCTCCTCGCCGGTGGCGCGTGGCAGCCCGAGCGTGGCCGCAACCTGCTCGACGGCGGGGCACCGTTCTACGACGTCTACGCGGCCGCTGATGGCGGTCACATGGCGGTCGGCGCACTGGAACCCCAGTTCTACGCCGAACTGCTGCGGCTGCTCGGGCTGGCCGACGCTGACCTGCCGGCCCAGCACGACGTCGCCGGATGGCCGGTGCTGCGCGAACGCTTCGCGAAGGTCTTCGCCGAGGGCACCCGCGACGAGTGGACGACGCTGTTCGAGGGCACCGACGCCTGCGTGGCGCCGGTGCTGTCGCTCGCCGAGGCGCAGCGCCATCCGCACCTGGTGGCCCGCGCGACGTTCGAGGAGCACTCCGGCGTCCGGCAGCCCGCGGTGGCGCCTCGCCTGTCGCGGACCCCGGGGGTGATCGGCGGCAGCCCGCCGGTGCCGGGCGCGGACACCGAGACCGTGCTCGCCGAGTGGGGTCTCGGCGCACACCGACAGCGGTGGCTGGACAACGGCGCCGTCAGCCAGACACAAGGAGTTCGCTGATGCGGATCGCGACACCGCTGGCCTATGCCACGGACCCCAAGAGCGGCGCGGACGCCGTGGCCGACTGGGAGCATGACGGCCTCGACGTGGTCTGGGTGTCGGAGGCCTACGGCTTCGACGCCCCGACCATCATGGGCTACCTCGCCGCGAGGACGACCCGGTTGCAGATCGGCTCCGCCATCCTGCCCATCTACTCCCGAACCCCGGCGCTGCTGGCACAGACCGCGGCCGGCCTGGACGCGATCTCGGGCGGCCGCGCCATCCTCGGCCTGGGCGCGTCCGGACCGCAGGTGATCGAGGGATGGCACGGCGTCGCCTACGACCGGCCGCTCGGACGGACCCGCGAGGTGATCCGGATCTGTCGGCAGGTGTGGCGACGCGAGACGTTGATCCAGGACGGCATCTACCGGCTGCCGCTGCCCGCCGGGGAGGGCACCGGCCTCGGCAAACCGCTGAAGATCCTCACCCACCCGGTCCGCGACCACATCCCGATCTACGTGGCGAGCCTGGGTGACAAGAACGTGCAGATGACCGCCGAGCTCGCCGACGGGTGGCTGCCCTTCCTGTACGACCCCGAGCGCGCGGCCGACGTCTGGGGCGCCGCGTTGACAGCCGGCCAGGCCAAGCGGCCCGACGATCTCGGACCGCTCGAGGTCGTGGCCGGCGGTCCACTGGCCATCGGCCCGGACGTGACAGGCCTGCGCGACCTCGCCCGGCCACTGATCGCCCTGTACGTCGGTGGCATGGGCGCCAAGGGTCGGAACTTCTACCACGACCTGCTGTGCCGCTACGGCTACGCCGCCGAGGCGAGCCGCATCCAGGAGCTCTACCTGGCTGGCCGCAAAGCGGAGGCTGCCGCCGCCGTGCCGGCGGAGCTGCTGGAGCGCACCAGCCTGATCGGGCCGCAGAGCTACGTGCGGGACCGCGTCCAGGCCTATCGCGACGCCGGCGTCACGATCCTCAACGTCACGCCGCTGGGCTCCGATCCGCGGCGCCTCATCGCCTCAGTGAAGGACATGGCCCGGTAGGGACCTGTGGAGCAAGGAGCTGACGTACATGGCGAACCGCACCATCTTCTCCGACGACCACCTCGCGTTCACCGAACTGGTGCGCGCCTTCATCGACAAGGAGATCGCGCCGCACCACGACCGCTGGGAAGCCGACGGCATCGTCGACCGCGGCCTGTGGCGGGCCGCCGGCGCCGCCGGCCTGCTGGGCTTCTCCGTCGACGAGCGGTACGGCGGCGGAGGGGTGACGGACCGGCGCTTCAGCGCCGTCCTCACCGAGGAGTTGGCCCGCGCGGGCGCGAGCGGGCCGGCGTTCGGCCTGCACAACGACATCATCGGGCCGTACCTCACCGACCTGACCAACGACGAGCAGAAGCAGCGGTGGCTGCCCGGCTTCTGCTCCGGTGACATCATCACTGCGATCGCCATGTCCGAACCCGGTGCCGGCAGCGACCTACAGGGCATCACGACCACCGCGGTCCGCGACGGGGACACCTACGTCCTCAACGGGCAGAAGACCTTCATCAGCAACGGCATCCTGGCCGACCTGGTCATCGTCGTGGCGCGCACCGATCCGGGCGCGGGGCACCGGGGGATCAGCCTGTTGGTGGTCGAGCGGGGCATGGACGGCTTCGAGCGCGGCCGCAACCTCGACAAGATCGGGCAGAAGGCGCAGGACACTGCCGAACTGTTCTTCGCCGACGTCCGGGTGCCGGCGGCCAATCTCCTCGGCGTCGAGGGGCAGGGCTTCGCCTACCTGATGCGCAACCTGCCCTTCGAGCGGCTGTCGATCGCCGTCGCGGCGCTCGCCGGTGCCGAGACGGTGTTCGAGCAGACCCTCGCGTACTGCAAGCAGCGCGAGGCGTTCGGCCGCCCCATCGGCAGCTTCCAGCACAACCGGTTCGTGCTGGCCGAACTCGCCACCGAACTGCGCCTCGGCCGGGTCTTCGTCGACCAGTGCCTGGTCGAGCCCGCCCTCACGGCGGAGACGGCGGCGATGGCGAAATGGTGGTGCACCGAACTGCAACACCGCACCGTCGACCGCTGCCTCCAGTTGCACGGCGGCTACGGCTACATGCGCGAATATCCGGTGGCCAAGGCGTACCTGGACGCCCGTGTCCAGACGATCTACGGCGGCACCACCGAGATCATGAAGGAGGTGATCGGCAGGTCACTTGGCCTGTGAGTCGCACTCCAGCATGGGCACGAGGAACCGCCGGGCCACGGCACGCAGTTGGTCGGCGTCGTCGAGGTCGACGACGACGCTGGGAGTGACGAGGAAGGAGCAGGACAGGCGCGTCATCAACTCGGCCACCACCTCGACGTCCACCGTCTCGGAGATGGTGCCGGCGCGTTGCTCGCGGCGGAGTTGGCCGGCGACGAACCGTTGCACCGTGGCCAGCGTACGCCCGCCGTCGCTGGTCATCGAGGGGATGACCGCGTCCGGTTCGGCGGTCATCAGCCCCCCGATCAGCGGGTTGCGGCGGAAAGCCTGCAACGCGCTGACGAAGCCCAGCACCACCCGGTCGCCGACGGTCGCCGCCTGCTGGATGTCGAGGAGGAACTGGTCGAAGTAGCGACGGAACTCCCGCCGGACCACCTGCTCGACCAGCCTGTCCTTGGTGGCGAACCGGCGGTACGCGGTGATCCGGGAGACGCCGGCCCGGCGGGCCACGTCCTCCATGGTGGACCGCCGGATGCCCATGCGGCAGAACTGCTCGTAGGCGGCGTCGAGAAGCCGTGCGGTGACCTCGTCGCTGTCGTCCGCGCGCTCCAGCGCATCGGTGAACGCGCGTTCCAGCAGCGAGTCCGGGCCGGACGCGACCCCCAGCGCGGGCAGCAGCGGTTGCGCGGTGTGCCCGTCGTGACCTGCCTCGGACAGCCCGGGGGACGGTGCGTTCGCGGATGCGCTCCGGGCCATGGCTGCCCTCTCGTGAGATACGGTGACGCACGTCGTGCATCACGGTACCAACCACGAACCCGCAACTTCGAGTACGGCGGCTCGGCGGCCCGGCGTCGGACCAGGCTCAGGCGGGGAAGCCTCCCGCCCGGAGCAGGGCACCCGGGAGTTGACTGCCGAGCCTTCCTTCCAGCCAGGACACGGCCGAGGTGAGCTCCGCCAGGTCCAGGCCGGTGGGCTGCCCCATCCGGTTGAAGAGGTAGACGAGGATCGCGTCGAGGGCGGTGACGCCCGCCTGGACCGCCGCGACGGCGTTGGCCACGCCGGCGTGCCGGGTGTCGTGCAGGTGCAACCGCAGCGGTGTGCGGGATTCGGAGATCTCCCGGGCGAGCGCCAGCCGACTGGTGACGGCGGAGGGTACGGCCACCCCGATGGTGTCGGCGATCGGTCCAAGCCCCGGCGGTTCATCACCAGGCCCTGGTACCGGACGCCGTCGTGCCGGGGGAGCGCGGCCATCAACTCGTCCGCGTCGGAGGTCCAGATCGGACGGTCGACCGACTACGCAAGCGTCCTGCCGATATACCTCCATCCTGGAGCCGCAGAAGCGGCTCGCGGGTGGGTTAGAGTCGGCGTTGTGGCGCCCGAGGAGCGGTTACGCATCGGAATGTCCGGACCGAATGTTCTGGAATGGGGAGAACGTCGAGTTGCGGCACCGATTAGTTCGAGTTCCCGCACAACTCGAACATGACGCCCTCGGCGCAGGGGGTTGGACGAAGCCTGAAGTCGCGATCGATTAGAAGCGACCACTCCGCGAGAAGGATGAAGAAGCGTGTTCACTGAAAGGCCGACAGAGGAAGCGGTCCGTGCCGCAGCCGCAGCATCCGGAGACGCGGAACTTATCGCGCTTGTTGCCGCTCCGGGATCGTTCTTGCTCCGCAAGCGCGCCGACGAGGACTCAAAGCAGGATGTCTACGACCTTCTGGTTGTCAACGCGTCCCACCCCCCGCTGTTTCGAGTCGCCGTCGACCGGCAATCCGGCTCGGTCACCATTGCCCACACTGAAAGCGGTGGCCCGAGGTGACCGCCGACCCCCACACCGTCGCTAGCCGCGTGGTCGGCACCGAGGCCGACCAGCAGACGCGCGACTACATTCTCGGCTATCTGATGGAATCAGAACGGGGAGCGGAAATCCTCGGTGAGATCTGGAATTCCAACACCGACGTGACCTTTTATTGGTCTGATCGCGGTACCTACGCCAACAATGAACACATGTGGCTCGACCGGAACGAAAACCTCGAAGACCTACTTCCTGCGGCCGCGCACGAGATCTACCACGTGCGAGCGTACGTGGGCGGCGAAAGATCCTGGCCGGGCCAGGACGGCTACGTGCCAAATATGCTTGGCGAGGAAGCGCGGGCCCATGCTGCGGCTTTCGTGATACATATGCAGACGGGTCGGCGATATCCCGCTCCGCGCAATTTCGGGGATTTCAGACACAGTTACCGCAATATTGTCACGCCTTCGAGAGGTCAGCCCAATTTTGCCAACGTCACTCGAGCAGGCGAGTTCTTCTGCCGCATGCAGATGTCCAACGGCTTGTGGCTGACCAGCAACACCAACGAGAGGTATCGCGACTACTACGAACGTTTTCACCAAGCCGCACTCCAGAGCAACCAGAGCAACCAGAGCAACCAGAGCAACCAACCCGCGCCGTCCTCCGTAGCTGCCGCAGCGCGTCTCCGTCAGTCACCGCGAACACCTTCCACTCCGACGGTCGCCAAGATCAACGAGGCCGACTCCCCGACACGACCGGCCAGAGGACGGCCCGGGGGCCAGAGCTCGAGCGGGATACGGCGATAGCCACGTTCGGTCCTAATCAAGCAGTTGGTCCACATGATGGAGCACGGGCGCGGACGCGCCGGAGGTCAGTCCGGCGCGTCCGCGCCGTCGTCCCAACGCTGGGCGACAAGTCCGCGGGGGGTGCCGTGGCCGCCACCGCCACGGACGCCACGGCGTACGCCTGGCGCGACGCCAACTTCCTGATCGCGGCACCGGCCCGGAGGCTCTGGCACGCGCCTTCCGCCCGATCACCTGCGGCGGCTCCGGGATCTCAAACGCCGGTGGGACCCGACCGGCCTGTTCCGCGACAACTTCGCCATCGACCCGTCGGCGGACGACGCCTGACGAAACCACCGGCGGATCGTCGCCTGCCACGGGGTGAATCCGCGCACGAACGCCGGTGTCCGAGTCTCCCGGGAGGGAGTGCAGGACACCGGCGTCAGCGGTTCAGGACTGCGGATGCCACAGGGCGGGGACGTTCGGCGGCTCCCAGCCGGGTTGGGCGACGTGCCCCTGGCGGGCGACGTAGCGACGACCGTCGAAGGTGACGAGCGCGCCAACCGGGTACGCCGTCTGCGGCTGCCACTGGCCGGATGTCGCGCCGGCACTGGACTCGGCCAACCAGAGCGCCGCGACCAGCGGCGGCTCCCAGCCGGGCTGGGTGGTGTGGGCCTGCCGGCAGACGTAGACCTGGCCGTTGTGGCTGACCCGGGCACCGACCGCGTAGGCGGTGCCCGGTTGCCACGGAGCGACGACACTCTGCGCCAGGCGCTGCCCCGGGGTGTGACCGCCCCCTGCGCCCTGCTCGTGGTGGCCACCGTGCTGCTGGCCCGCGTCACCATGGTTACCGTGCGCAACCGGCGCGGGCGACGGCGATTCGGTGTGCTCCTCGTGCGGCGGGGGCTGCGCCGGGCCGCCATCCTGACCGCCGAAGACCACGTCGGAGCAGGCGTAGAACGCCTCCGGGCTGTCGGTGCGCTGGTAGACGGTGTAGATGAGGTGGCGGCCGGTCCGGCCGGTCGGAAGCGTGCCGCGCATGACGTAGGAACCGTCGATCAACGGCGGCTCGTCGACCGCGAGGAACGGCTGCGAGTCCAGGTCGGACCAACGCAACGGTTGCTTCGGGTCGTATCCCGGACGGGTGAGGTAGAACTCGAATCCGCCCTTGTGCGGCGCGGTCGCGCGCCAACGGAACTCGTAGCTCGCACCGGCCGCGAGCGTCGTGGCCGGCCAGTCGGCGCGGGGCAGGTCGAAGCCGGCGAAGGGCGCGTTTCCGGCGCTGCACAACTGCCCGTCGGGGATGACGCGGTGCTCGCCGCCGGCGTGGCCCCGGTTGATGCCGTTCCAGTCGTAGAAGGCCTGAGAGCCGCCCCGATCCAACGCGGCCTGACACGCGGGCGACAGTGCCGCCGCCGTCAGTTCCAGATAGCAGGTGTACGCCCGGCTGACCGGCGCCTGGACGGAGCCGTGCGCGCGAGCACCGCGGTCGTCGAAGCTGACCGCCAGGAGCACGCCCGAGGCGGCCAGCAGCACGAGCGCGCCGCCCACGAGTATCGCTTTCCTGAGGTTGGGGACTAGAACCCGCATGGTGATTCCCCTCTGTGTGGTGCCATCGATCCGACACGTGCACGACGAACCGGCACCGGTCACGGTTCAACCTCTGCTCGATTGGTCGTGTCGACGTCTCCCACCTGCCGTGCCGCACGCCTGACAGGCTCTGCCCGCGCAGGGCTTCGGCCAACGGCCGTCGGGGAGCGTGGGGTGGTCACCGACCCGCGTCGCGAGGTCCCGGACATTGCGCTACGTGTCAACGACACGCTGATCGATCTGTAGAAGGGTGGTCAGCCCTCGCGCGGCGACGATATCGCCGATTGACTCCGCCACCGTGTCGATGGCTGATGGGAATGTTATGACAGTAGTCGCGTCGACGGCCGTTCGGGCGGACTTATCCAACCGGGAGGCTCGTCATAAGTGCTCTGATCGTCAGGCCGATGGCGCGGTAGAGATATGACCGCTTCGGGTGGTTCGTATAGGCGTTCGTGATTCTGGTGTTATCGGGGCGGGTGTCCTCCCCGATGGTCATTCAGGTCAGGCTGGATCCGTACAGAAGCCCTGCGGTGGCCCCGACCTGCTCGGAAGGTGCCTGGACCCGGGTTGGCGAGGGGTGATTTATTGGGTTTCGGGGATATCGTTCCGGCATTTTGGTGACCGGTACCTTTCTGCGGGTTGTGGCCCGATGCCGAAAAAGACCTCTGCCTCGGCCTCGTCTGGCGAAATGGCAACCGACCGCATTTAACATCTTCGACATCCGACCGTGCTCCGGTATAGTCCGACCAATCCCCCTTTGAGTGTGCCGGAAAGCGTCTGATCTGCGTGATGACAACTGGGCTGGAAAATGCGGCAACAGACCCGCGCTTCGTCGGGCGGCGACCACAGTTGGCGCGTATCGGGAGAGCCCAGGCCGTCGCGCTGAACCGCGGCCGGCAGATGGTGTGCGAGGTGGTGGGGGAGCCGGGCATCGGCAAGACCCGGTTCGTCCGCGAGGCCCTGGAGCGGTGTGTCCCCACCGTCGCATGGGCCATCGGGACCTGCGCGCCGGATGAACGAGGCGTTCCCTTCCACGTGTTCCGACACGCCTTCACCGAGGGGCAGCCACGCCGACGCGGGCTGCGCGCCGGGCGATCCGCCAGGGAGACCTGGGCGGAATCCGCCGACGCGGTGCCACCGTCGCCGGCGCGGGCGTCGGACGCCCGGCGGTTCCGGACCTACCAGTTGGCCCGCCGGCTGATCGGCCTGGCGGCGCGGGACGGTCTGGTGCTGGTCCTCGACGACCTGCACTGGGCGGACGCCTCCTCCACCGGTCTGATCGCCCACCTCCTGCGATATCCGGTGCCCGCCCCACTGCTGCTCGTGCTCGTCTACCGTCCGCGGCAGATGGCGACCCCGATGCCGTTCGGTCCACCAGATCCCCACGAACACGCCGATGCGGACCCGTCGCCACGCGATCGGATCGAACTCCGCCCTCTCGGCCTGGCCGATGTCGCGCTTCTGCACCCCCACGTCGACCCGGCGGAGTTGCGCGCCCGATACGACGTGACAGGCGGCAACCCCGGTTACCTGGCGGCGCTGCCGGGTGGCCCCGCATCCGACAGCGCCGACCCGATCCGTGTGGCGCAGGGCGCCCGGTTGTCCGATGCGGCGGTGGCCGTGCTGCGCCGCGACTGGGCGGGCCTGCCGTCGGTCGAGCTTGCCTGCCTGCGGGCCGGGGCGATCGTCGATGCGCCCTTCGCGGCGGACCTGCTCGCCGAGGTCGCGCAGGTCCCGGTGTCACTGGCGGTCGAGGCCAGTTGGCGGTTGGCCCGGCTCGACCTGATCCGCCGCGTCCCCGGCACCGGACGGTTCGCCTTCCGACACCCGGTGTTGCGGATGGCGGTCGTCGAGGACACCGACCCGGCGTGGCGGGTGGAGGCCTGTGCGCGGGCGCTCACCGCGCTGGTCGATCTGGGCGCGCCACCCGCGGACCGGGCCCGCTATGCGGAGCGCCTGCTCGCCGTGCCGAACGGCCGCTGGGCCGACAGTTGCGTCGACGTGCTCTGCCGGGCCGCCCAGGAGATCCGACGCGAGACACCCGACCTGGCCATCCGCTGGCTGCGGCTGGCGCTGCGGGCGCTACGGCCGACGGCCGGTTCGACGCAGCGTCGCCGAGACGTGTCACTCGCGCTGGCCCAGATCACCGGGGAGGCCGGCAACCTGGCCGAGAGCAGGGCCCTGCTCCAGGAGATCGTGCCGCTGTTCCCGGCCGACCCGGAGGGAGGGCGAGCCCACGCGGTAGCTCTCTGGGCGCGCGTGGAACGCCTGCTCGGCAACTACGCGGAGGCGGCGGCGATCAGCCGGCGCGAGCTGGCCGCCCTGCCGGCCGCCACCGGACCCACCGGCGGCTACCGACTCGCCGCCGAGATCGGCGCCGCCGGCATCCTGGCCGGCCGCCCGATGGTCGGGCTGCCCGACGAGCTCACCGGAGAACTCGGCGGCTCCGGCGGGGACCGGGCCGGCCTGCTGGCCATCCGCAGCCTGGCCGCCGTGCACGACGGCGCACTCGACGACGCCCGAGGTCTGCTCGACGCCGGCGTCCGGATCGTCGACTCGCTGCCGGACCGGGACGTGCGGGACCACCCCGACTGCCTCACCGCGCTCGGCCTGACCGAGTTGTACCTCGAACGCCAGGCCGACGCGACGCGGCACCTCGACCGAGGGCTGGCGCTCGTCCGCGCCGCGCACCGCGACGACGGTTTGTGCCTGCTGCTGCTCGGTCGCAGTCAGGTGGCCTATCACGGCGGTCAGCTGGCCACCGCCATCGGCCTGGCCACCGAGGCGGGCATCGTCGCCCGGCGCATCGGCAGTCGGGACCTGCTGAGCTTCGCCCTGGCGTTCGAGGCGGAGGCGACGGCGTGGCGTGGTGGCCCTCGCGACGACGACCGGGCGGTCGCGCTGGCCCGCAGCGCCATGGAAATCGCCCCCGACCTCGCCACCTGGTGCGGTCGTACCGCCGCGATGGCGCTGGCGACCGCGGCACTGCTGTCCGGTGATCCGGCGACCTGCGCCGAACTGGTGCACTCAGCAGGTGGTGACAGCCGGCTGAGCCGTCTCCAGAGCACCCTTCGGCCGATGTGGTACGAGCTGCTCTGTGCCGCCGCGCTCGCCGCGGGCGAGGTGGCCGACGCCGAGCGGCAGGCGCGACGGGCGATGGCCGAGGCGGACCAGGTCGGTCTTGCCGGGCAGCGGGGCTTCGCCGAGTCGGCGTACGGCGAGGTGCTGCTCGCCCGCCGCGAGATCCCGGCGGCGCTGCTCCACCTGGAAGCCGCGGTTGATCTGTTCCGCTCTGGCGGGATGGCCCTACGGCGCAGCCTTGCGCTGGCCTCGCTGGCCCGGGCGGCCGAAGCCGCGGGCCAGGTCGGGGCGGCGGCGCGGGCCCGCCGCCGGGCGCTGGAACTGGCCCGGTGGTGCGGGACGGAACGGGTCGGCCTGCGCCTGGCCCGTCCGGTCGGCCCGCGCGAGGTCGCCGCCCTGACCGACCGGGAATGGCACATCGCGCGGCTGGCGGCGACCGGGGTCACCAGCCGGCTGATCGGGCGGCAGTTGAACATCAGCCCTCGCACGGTGGAGGCGCACCTGACCCGGATCTACCGCAAGGCGGGCGTCGCCTCCCGGTCGGGTCTGGTCGCCTGGGTCGCTCGGCTCGATGACACCGAACGGTGACCGCGATCCGGGCCGGATGACGTCGTTTGGTGCAACGCCGACAGGCCGTGCAGCACGAGGCCGCGCCGGCACCGGTGTGGCCCGACGGCCGCTCACATACTCGAATGCATCGGGCGCGATTCCCGTGTACCGGGTGGTGGATGGAGGACGAGATGCTGGGCAGAAGATCCGTCAGGAGCCCGCGTACCCCCGCCGCGCCGGTGCCGGCGATGCCGTTCGCCGCCGCCGCGGTGGCGCTGCTCGTGCTGACCGGTTGTGGCGGCGAGCCGGTGGACGCGGCCACCCCGGAGCCCGACGGTTCGGCCACCTTCGGTCGGGACCGGGCCGCGCTGGTGCTCACCGCCTTCGACCAGGCCGACTCGGCCGCCTCGGTGGCCGGTGACGTCGAGGCGCTGCGGACCCAGGAGGTGTCGCCCTCGCTGGACCTGAGCATCGCCGCAGTCCGCCGGGCCGCCTACAACCAACGTCCGCAACCGTCGTTCCAGCACATCAACCCGGCGTTCGCGGTGCCGCCCGGCGACCCGGCCTGCTTCCTCGTCACGGCCACCCTCAGGCTGGCCGGCTCGGAGCTGGCGCCCACCGACGTCAGCCAGTTCGTGCTCGGTGCCGACGGCCAGTGGAAGCTCAGCCACAACGTCCAGGTCACCCAACCGTCGCTGGTGGTCGCCCGGAGCATCGACGGCCGGCCGGCCACGGAGGGCGGCACCGCCCTCGACGAGACCAGCCGGCGGGCCCTCGCCGCCGAGGTGTTCGCCCGCAGCATCGGGTCCACGACGAGCAATCGGTCCCTCGTCGCGTCGAGCCCGCTGCTCGACGGCCAGTTCGCCGGCGGTTGGGAGGTCTACGGGCAGCAGCTCGCCGGCGTCGGCGCGGCGGTGCAGCGGACGATGGACCGCGCGGAGTGGTCGGACTGCGCGGTCGCGGTGCCGACCGGCACGCTGACCTTCCTGACGATCCACGCCACCGACACGCTGCGCCCGGCACCCGGCGGCCCGGCCACCGTCCGGATGGTGCCGCAGAGCCCGGATCTGATCGCCACCGGTCACCGCGAGGACGTCAGCGGAAAGTCCATCCGGGTCACGCGGGTGGAGACCTTCCTGCTGCTCGTACCGGCGCAGGCCACCGGCACATCGGTGCTGGGGCTCAACGACACCGCGCTGACCGTCACCGCCAGCTGACCGGGCCGGAGGCGGCCGACGGCAGAAACCGGTGGCATCACTCGGGATCGGACGCCCCGGACCGCGACGATTGCAGCAGCGGTGATCGCCGGCGGAGCTGGCGGTCCAGCAGGCTCGGGAGGAACCATGTGGCGTCCGCGTTTCCGATCGGACTACGTACCGGTGCGGCTGCCCGACGGTCCGCTCGTGGTGCTGGGGGAGACCCGCAGCCTGCTCGTCGACGATCCGGTCGCCGCAGACCTGGCCGACCAGCTCGACGGCGCCGCGCCGCTGGCCGACGTGGTGGCCCGGCTGGCCACCCGGCATCCAGTCGCCGCCGTCGCCGCCGCCCTCGCCCGGCTGCGCGACCACGGCCTGCTGGTGTCCGGTCCGGCGCACACCTCGCCAGCCGAGGCCGCCGGCTGGGACGCCCGGGGTGTTCCGCCGGAGGCCGGGCAACGGTGGATGGCTGGAGGCCCGGTCACCATCGTGGACCTCGGCGCGCCCCGGGTGGCCGAGACCGCCGACGCGCTGCGGGCACTCGGGCTCGCCGTGACGGTGGTCGGGCCGGCGGGACCGGACCCCGACCCGGGCACCGCCCAGGTGCTCGTGCTGCCGTCGTCGATGCTCGACCCCCGGCTGGCCCTGATCAACGATCGTCACCTGGCGGCCGGCCGCGCGTGGACCCTGGCCCGGCCGCACGGCAACGTCGTCTTCCTCGGCCCGCACCTGGTGCCCGGCCGCACCGGCTGCTGGGTCTGCCTGCGGCAACGCTGGCAGGAGAACGAGCAGGTGAACGCCTTTCTCGGCGGGCAGGACCTGGCCGGTCCGCTGCCGCAGCCCGGCCGGGCGGTCCTGCCCGGACTGGCCACCATGGCCGCCGGACTGCTCGCCGCCGAACTCGCCGTGCTCGCCGTACGGGGAACGTCGCCCCGCCTCACCGGCCGGATGGTCGCCCTGGACACCCGGGACCTGAGCACGGAGAGCCACCAGCTGGTACGTCAGCCGCAGTGCCCCGCCTGCGGAGACCCGGACCTCGTCGGCAAGGCCGAGCCCCGGATCGACCTGCCACCGAGCGGCGCCCAGCCCAGCCGGGCCGAGGACTCCCGCACCCGGGAGCCCGCCGAGGCGTACGCCGCGCTCGCCCACCACGTCAGCCGGTACCTGGGCGTGGTGAGCCGGCTGACCCCGCTGGAGGCGACCGACAACGGCGTCACCCACACGTACTCGGCCGGGCACAACTTCGCCCAGCCCCGCCAGCTCGCCGCTCTGCGCCGCAACCTGCGTGGGCAGAGCGGCGGCAAGGGCCGGACCGACCTGCACGCCCGGATGAGCGCGATCGGGGAGGCGGTGGAGCGCTACTGCGGGGTGTGGCGCGGCGACCGCCCGGTGCACCGGGCGACCTACCAGCAGCTCGGCCCGGACCGCGCGGTGCACCTGCGGGAGTTGCTGCTGTTCTCGAAACGCCAGTACGCCGACCGGGAACGGCTCAACCGCGACCTGGGCCACCTGCACCGCGTTCCCCGCCCGCTGCCGGACGACGTGGAGCTGGACTGGACCACGGGCTGGTCGCTGACCCGCCAGACAGCGCGCGAGTTGCCCGCCGCGCACTGCTGGTACGGGCATCCGGAGCTGACCGGGCTCGGGGTGTGCTCGGCCGACTCGAACGGCTGCGCGGCCGGCGGCAACCTGTCCGAGGCGATCCTGCAGGGCTTCTGCGAACTCGTGGAGCGCGACAGCGTGGCCCTGTGGTGGTACCACCGCTCCCGGATGCCCGGGGTGGACCTCGCCTCGTTCGGTGACCCGTGGACCGCCGCCTGCGTCGACCACCACGCCACCGCCCTGGGCCGCGAGCTGTGGGCCCTCGACCTGACCGCCGACCTCGGCGTACCCACGTTCGCCGCGGTGTCCCGGCGGGCCGACGGAGGGCCGGAGGACGTCCTGGTCGGCTTCGGCGCGCACCTGGACGCGCGGGTCGCGCTGACCCGGGCGCTCACCGAGGTTAACCAGTTCCTGCCCGCCGTTCCCGGACCCACCTCCGCGCGCAACCGGTACGGCATCAACGATCCGGACACCGCGCGCTGGTTCGGCACGGTGCGGGTGGCCGACCAGCCGTGGCTGTCTCCGGACCCCACCCGGGCACCGAGCACCGCCGCGGACCACCCGGCGTCGACCACCGGCGATGTCGGGGGCGACGTGCGTCGGTGCGTACGCCGGGCGGAGCGGGCCGGCCTGGAGGTGATCGTCGTCGACCAGTCCCGTCCGGATGTCGACCTGGCGGTGGTGAAGGTCGTCGTGCCGGGCCTGCGGCACTTCTGGCGCCGGCTCGGTCCCGGCCGGCTGTGGGACGTGCCGGCCCGACTCGGCCGGGGCCCGCTGGCCGCCGACGAGGCGTCGGCCAATCCGCTGAACGTTTTCTTCTAGCGAGAGGTGCGCAGATGACCACCGTGGGGGACCCGGTCGGTCGGCGGTCGTCGTGAGCGGCTCCGTCGGCGGCCCGCCGATCCAGGATTCGTACCGGCTGCGCCGCGACGCGGAACTGCGGCTCGGCGAGGACGGCTCGCTGACCCTGCGGCAGACCCGCTTCCAGCTCACCCTGGAGCAACCGGGGATGGGCCGGCGGGCGCTGCTGCTGCGGCTCGCCGCCGACTGGGTCAGCGACGTCGAGGTCGGTCGACTGATCAGCGGCCTGGAGGGGGAGAGTCGGGTTCTGCCAGCGCAGTTGCTGCTGCGCAGGCTGCTCGCCCACTCCTGGCTGGAGCGTCGCGTGCAGGTCGACGACCGGGCGCTGCTCGACCTGGTGCCCACCGGCCTGGGTCGGGGCAGTCTGCCGGAGAGCCGCCCGCACACCCCGGGGGCCCGCTACCGGCTTTCCCGCTTCGCCACCCTCCAGCACGAACGGGCCATGCTGGTGGCCGCGTCACCGCTGAGCACCCTCGCCGTCGGCTGCGCCGACCCCGCCCTCGGCGCGGTGCTGGCCGCCGCCGTGCCGGGCGTCGGAGGAGACACGGTGGCCCGCACGCTCGGCGTGCCGCCGGAGGCCGCCGGCCGGGTGCTCGACGAGCTGGCCACCGCTCGGATCCTGGTCACCGACGCCGAGTTCGAGGCGGAGCGCGACGACGCGCCGCTGGCCTACTGGTCGCCGGAGGAACTGCGGCTGCACCACCGCTCCCGGGCCGGCCGGCACGCGCTGCCGGTGGGCGGCACCTACCGGATGCGGGAGCGCTTCGCCCCGCAACCGCTGCGCCGCCCGTACGACGGGGGCCGGACGATCGAGCTGCCGCTGCCGGACCTGGCGACGATCGCCAAGGCGGACCCCGCGTTCAGTCAGGTCGTCGCGGACCGGCGCAGCGTACGCGAACACGACGACACCGCGCCGCTGCCCCTGGAGCGGCTGGCGGAGTTCCTGCACCGGTCGCAGCACACCACCGCCGTCGGCGAGGCCGGCGGGCAGGAGGTCGGCCACCGGCCCTACCCGGGCGGCGGCGGGGTCTACGAGCTGGAGATCTACCCGTTGGTCGCGCGCTGCGCCGGGCTCGACCCCGGGCTCTACCACTACGACGCGGTCGGGCACCGGCTGGAGCCGGTCGCCGGCTGGGGAGCCGCCGCCGACCGGCTGCTGGCGTACGCCCGGGCGGCCGGCGCCATGGCCCGGCCGCCGCAGACGGTCCTGGTGGTCACCGCCCGGGTCCAGCGGCTGATGTGGAAGTACGAAGGGATGAGCTACGCCATGATTCTCAAGGACGCGGGTGTGCTGACCCAGCAGATGTATCTCGTCGCCACCGCCATGGGGCTGGCGCCGTGCGCCCTCGGCGCCGGGGACTCCCAGGCCTTCGCCGAGTTGTCCGGGCTCGATCCGCTGGTCGAACCGAGCGTGGCCGACTTCCTGCTCGGCTCCCGCTGCGCCGCCGGGGCGGGGGGTCAGCCATGAAGTTCCGGCGGCAGGCACTGCGCCAGTTGGAGGCGCCCGAGCAACTGGACCGGGCGGTCCGGCTGACCACCGTGCCGAACTGGCTGGCCACCACGGCGCTGGTCATCGTCGTGGTCGCCGCGGGTGTCTGGTCGGTGCGTACGGTGGTGCCCCGGACCGTCGAGGCGGCCGGGGTGCTGATCCATTCCAACGGGATCTCCGCCCTCGACGCGCTCGACAGCGGTCAGGTCACCAAGGTGTGGGCGTCACCGCACCAGCGGGTGACCAAGGGAACCCCCCTCTACAGCCTGCGCACGATGGACGGCAAGGTGCGGGTGGAGAACGCGCCGGGTGACGCGTACGTCGTGGCCTGGCTGGTCTCGGAGGGCGAGATCGTCACCCCGGGCACGCACCTGGCCGACCTGGAACGGCTCGACACCGCCGGGGACGCGTTGCAGGCCGTCGTCTACGCCCCCGCCGTCGCCGCGCCGCTGCTGCAACCCGGCGTACCCGTCGAGGTGGCCGCCGCGGCGGCACCGCGCAACGTGTTCGGCACGCTGGCCGGTCAGGTGACAATGGTCGGCGCCTTCCCGGAGACCGAGGCCTCGTTGCGGGCCTTCCTGGGCACCGGGCCGGACGTCCGGCGGCTGCTCGCCCGCGGCAGCGTGATCCGGGTGACGGTCGCCCTGGAGCCCGACCCGGCCGCCCCGGGTGGCCTGCGCTGGACCAAGTCCCCACCGCCGTTCCAGCTCAACTCGGCCAGCGAGGTCACCGCCTGGTTCACAGTGGACCAGGAGCACCCGATCGACTGGTTGCTGCGGCGATGAGCGCGCCACCGATCCCCGCCGCCGGCACACCGGAGCTGCCCCGGATTCGGCGTCGACGGGTCCGCACACCCACCCTGATCCAGATGGAGGCGGTGGAGTGCGGCGCCGCCGCACTCGGGATCCTGCTCGCCCACCACGGCCGGCACGTGCCCCTGGAGGAGTTGCGCCGGGTGTGCGGAGTGAGCCGGGACGGCTCCACCGCCGCCACCGTGCTCAAGGGCGCCCGCCGGTACGGGATGGTGGCCAAGGGTTTCCAGATGGACCTGACCGGCCTGGCCACCGTGGCGCTGCCGGCGGTGCTGTTCTGGCGGTTCGAGCACTTCGTGGTGCTGGAGGGCCTCGGCCGCAAGGTCTACATCAACGATCCGGCCACCGGCCCCCGCGCGGTGAGCTGGGAGGAGTTCGACGGCGCCTTCACCGGCATCGCGCTCACCATGGAGCCCGGCCCGGAGTTCCGGCCGGGCGGCACCCGTTACCGGATGGTCCGGGCGCTGGCGCAGCGGTGGCGCGGCCCCGGCTCGGCGATCGCGCAGATGCTGCTGCTCGGGCTGCTGATCGCCGTCGTCGGTCTGACCATCCCGGTGATGGCCAAGGTCTTCGTCGACCGGGTGCTGCTGCAGGAGGACCGGGCCGCGTTCGCCGGCCTGGTGGCGGCGGTGGCGGTGGCCACCGTGCTGACCTTCCTGGCCAGTCTGCTCCAGCAACACCTGACGGTACGCGCGGAGACGGCGCTCGCCCTGGCCAGCGCCGCCCGGTTCTTCCGACATCTGCTGCGGCTGCCGCCGACCTTCTTCGACCAGCGGCAGGCCGCCGACCTCAGCCAGCGGGTCCGCGGTAACGAGGTGGTCGCCGAGGTGCTCACCCGCCGGGCGGCCACCACCGTGGTGGACACCGGCCTGGTGCTGGCGTACGGGGTGCTGCTCTGCCAGTACGACCTGCTGCTCGGACTGTGCGCGGTGGTCCTCGCCGGGCTGAACGTCAGCGTGCTGCGCTACGTCGCCTCGACCCGGTCGACCGCCGTCGCCGGGCTCCAGGCGGACCGCAGCAAGTTGGTGACCACCGTGTACACCACGGTCCAGATGATCGAGACGGTGAAGGCCGGTGGCGAGGAGGAGCGCGCCGTGGCCCGGTTCGCGGCGCGCCACGCCACCGTCGCCACCCGTCAGCAGCGGCTGGGGGTGCCCACGGCGGTGCTCTCCGTCCTGCCGGCGTTCCTCGCCTCGGGGACTACCGCGGTGCTGCTGGGGTTGGGCAGCCGGCAGGTCATGGCGGAGGCGATGAGCGTCGGCGTGCTGGTCGGCATGCAGAGCCTGGCCGCCGCGATGAACCGGCCGCTGGGCAGCCTGACCGCGCTGGGCTCGCGGTTGCAGGACATGAGCGCCGACCTCAACCGGCTGCGCGACGTGGAGCAGTATCCGCTGCCGTCGGCCGGGGATCGACCTGCCCGACCGTTGACGCCGATGGAGGGGCACCTGCGCATCGAGGAGGTCACCTTCGGCTACAACCCGCTGGGCCGGCCACTGCTGGAGAACTTCAGCCTGGACCTGCCGCCGGGTGCCCGGGTGGCGCTCGTCGGCCGCTCGGGCAGTGGCAAGTCGACGGTGGGCCGGCTGGTCGCCGGGCTCTACCGTCCGTGGAACGGCCGGGTCACCGTGGACGGCGTCGAACGGCCGGGGACCGACGACGGGCTCTGGGCGGCCACCGTCGCCATCGTGGACCAGGACCAGCGGTTGTTCGAGGGGACGGTCCGGGACAACGTCACCATGTGGGACCTGACAGTCGCGGACGAGGACGTCGTCACCGCGCTGTCCGACGCGTGCCTCTACGACGAGGTCGCGGCCCGTCCGGGCGGCCTGGCCAGCCCGGTACGGGAGAACGCCCGCAACTTCTCCGGTGGCCAGCGGCAGCGGCTCGAGATCGCCCGCGCGCTCGTCCGCAACCCCCGGGTGCTGGTGCTCGACGAGGCCACCAGCGCGCTGGACGCCGAGACCGAACGCCGGATCGACCTGCACCTGCGTCGGCGGGGGGCGACCTGCCTCATCGTGGCCCACCGCCTGTCCACGGTCCGCGACTGCGACCTGATCGTCGTGCTGGACGGCGGTCGAGAGGTGGAGCGCGGCACCCACGAGCAACTGGTCGCCCGGGACGGGGCGTACGCGCGCCTGGTCCGGGACCACTGACCACGACGATCCGAGGAGACGCTGATGAGCGGCGCGGTGGAGGATCCCCAGGCCGGCGGCCTGATCGGCTTCTGCGCCGACGGCGTACGCCAGGTCTGCCGCCTGGACGGCCCGATGGCCGGCTGGCTGGTGACCGGCGGCGAGGCCGACCTGTTCGCGGTGCGCCGGGCCGGGTTGAGCCCGTCGCGTCGCCACCATGTGGCCCGGCTGCCCGAAGGTGGCCTGGTGCCGACGTCCACCGCGATCGGTGCGTGGCAGTTGATCCTGGTGCCGCTGCCCGGCACGGAGCTGCGCGGGCTGTCCCGGCGTCACCTGTCCCTGCTGGAGCGGCACGTCCGACTCGGCCGTCCGGCGGACGAGGGGCGGGCGCGGACCGCCGCGAGGGAGTTGGTCGCGGGGGTGGACCTGGTGCTGGTCACCATCGCCGACGCGCTGCGGCGGGGGCAGGCGCCCCGGGAGGCGTCCACGCTGCACGGGCGCGAGATCCTCTCGTTGGCGCAGGGGAGCGCCCTCACCTCCACCGGCGGCGCCTGGTGGCTGCGCAGTGCCGGCGGACAGTTGCGCCGCAACGACGGTGGCCCGGTGGAGATGTCGGGGGAGCGGGAGCTGCTGCTGGTCGCCGAACGGGACTGGGTGGTGGCCGAGTCGCCGTGCGCGGTGGAGAGCCACGGCAGCTGGGACCTGCTGGTCACCGGTGAGCTCCGGTCGGCGGTCGACCAGCACGTGGCCCGCCTGCTGCGGATGGTGGAGACCCGGATCGAGGAGGCCGACGCGGCCCTGCTGAGCGCCGTCGAGCGGCGCCGGCAGATCGACGCCGCGGTGCTGGCCGCGGCGGCCCGCCGGTCGATCGGGGTGATCGGCGCGGGCGGCGCGGTGCCGGTTCCGGACATCGAGGCCGGCTTCGACCGGTACGGGCGGGCGGCCTCGGTGGTCCGGGTGGTCACCGAGGGGATGGGCAGCCCGGTCAACGAGCCGGCGGACCGCAGCCGTGCGCCGCTGGACGACCGGGCGGCGGTGCACGCGGTGTCCCGGGCGTCCAGCCTGTTCCTGCGCGAGGTGCACCTGCCGGACCGGTGGTGGCGGCGGGATCTGGGGCCGCTGGTGGGGTGGCGGACCGGCGATGACCCGGAGCGCGCCGTCGCGGTGCCGCTGCTGTTCCGCCGAGGTCGCTACCACCACGTCGACCCGGACACCCGGGCGTACGGTTCGATCGACGCGACGGTGGCCGCGACGTTCGCCGCCGAGGCGACCCAGGTGCAGGCACCGCTACCGCCGACCGCGCGGATGCGCCACCTGCTGCGGGCCGGGCTTGTCGGTGCGGCCCGCGACGTGCGGGGCCTGCTGTTCGCCGCCGTCTGCGTGGCGCTGCTGGGCCTGGGCGTGCCGCTGGCCACCGGCGCGGTGCTCGGCCAGTTGGCCCGGCAGGGCGAGGTGCACGGCCTGTTCGGCTTCCTCGGGCTGCTGCTCAGCGCCGCGGTGGTCGCAGGGCTGGTCGGTGTGGTGCAGAACCTGCGGCTGCTGCGGCTGGACGGCCGGTTGCAGTCCGGCGCGCAGATGGCGATCTGGGACCGGCTCATGCGGCTGCCGGCCCGGTTCTTCACCGGTCGCAGCAGCGGTGAGATCGCCAACTCGATGTTGGGGATCTCGTTCGTCGGTGAGGCGCTGAGCGCGCTGCTGCCGCAGCTCGTCTCGGCGGGCGCGACAGTCGTGGTGACCGTCGGCATGCTGCTGGTGATCGAGCCCGTGCTCGGGTTGTGGGGGGCGGGGATCGTCGGCGTCACCATGCTGGCCTTCGGCGCGTTCGCCGTACTCATCGTCCGTCAGCAACGGTCCGCGCTGCCGGCCGAGCACCGGGCGGCGGCGATGACCAACCAGTTGCTCGGCGGCATCATCAAGATCAAGGTTGCGGCCGCCGAGGCGCGGGCCCACGCCCGCTGGTCCGAGGTGGCCGCGGTGGCACGGGCGGCGCTGCAACGGGTCCGGCAGAGCCAGGCGGGCCTGGTCGCCTTCGCCACCGTGCTGCCGGTCGCCGGTCAACTGGTCCTGTTCGCCGTGCTGATGGGGCCGCTCGCCGGCCGGGTCGCGCCGGCCGACTTCTTCGTTCTCAACGTCGGTTTCGCGATGCTGCTCGGCGCGCTGCTGGTGCTGGTGACGGCCGGGGTCGAGGTGATCGCGGCGGTGCCCCGGCTGGGCAGCCTGCGGGGCATCCTGCGCGCCGACCCCGAGGCGCGGCCGGACCGGGTGGACCCGGGCGAGTTGCGCGGCGAGGTCGCGCTGCACCGGCTCACCTTCGCCTACCAGCCGGACGAGCCGCCGGTGCTCGTCGACATCGACCTGCACGTCCGACCGGGTGAGTTCGTCGCCATCGTCGGGCCGAGTGGCTGCGGAAAGTCCACGCTGCTCCGGTTGCTGCTCGGCTTCGAACGCCAGCAGCAGGGCGCGGTGCTCTACGACGGCCAGGACCTCTCCGAACTCGACGTGCACGCGGTCCGCCGGCAGTGCGGGGTGGTCCTGCAGGACGGTCAGCTCTTCGCCGGCTCGGTACGGGACAACATCTGCGGCGCCGGCAGCTTCCCGCTGGACCAGGTCTGGGAGGCGGCGCGGATGGCCGGCCTCGCCGACGACCTGGAGGCGCTGCCGATGGGAATGAGCACGATGGTGCCGTTCGGCGGCGGGACGCTCTCCGTCGGGCAGCGCCAGCGCGTGCTGATCGCCCGAGCGCTGGCTCCCCGGCCCCGGATCATCTTCCTCGACGAGGCGACGAGCGCCCTGGACAACCGGACCCAGGAGGTGGTCACCCAAAGCACCGCGGCCCTGGCCGCGACCCGGGTGGTCATCGCCCACCGGCTGTCCACGGTCCGTGCGGCGGACACCATCGTGGTCCTGGAAGCGGGGCGGATCGTCCAGCGGGGCAGCTACGACGAGTTGATGGACCAACCCGAAGGGCTGTTCCACCGACTGGCGCGGCGGCAACTCGTGGAACAGCCGGATCGGTCCGACGCCGAGGTGGCGAGCCGGCAGCCGGACGGGCAACCCGCGACGAGCTGACGGTCCGGTCAGCCGTTGTCGATGGCCGTGCCGTCCTCCAGGCACACGTCGGCGTCGAGGTGGTTCTCCAGCAGCTCGGCGACGTGCGCCTCCGCCTGGTTCTCCACGGCGAGCCGGAACGCCTCGGTGAGCACGTTGACCACACCCTGGGTCAGCAGCAGGGTCTCCCGGTCGAGGTCGGCCCAGGACGACCGGGCGCCGCTGCGCACCAGCTCCGGCGCGAGGGCCAGCAGCCGGGCCGTGACGGCGGCGACCAGCTCGTCGGCTATCGGCCGGAGGCTGTCCAGCACCTCGCTGAGGGTCTGCAGTGCGGGCACCGTGCCCACCCGTACCCGATGCAGGTCCAGGGCGGCGCGCAGCGGGCGTGGCCGGACGGTCCGGACGGTGCCGTCGGCGGCGCGGCCGATCACGCCGTGCCGGGTCAGCGCGTGGGCCAACGCGGGACGGTCGGTGGCCAGGCGTTGCAGCATCGCGGTCAGGCCGTCCGGCGCCTCGTCACTGGCCCGGACCCCGAGCATCGCCTCGATGGAGACCAGGTTGAAGCCCTGCCGTTGCAGGGCGAGGATCGCGTCCAGCCGGCGGACGTGGGAGTCGTCGTAGAGCGCGGCCCGGCCGTGTCGCACTGGCGGGGGCAGCAGCCGCCGGGCCTGGTGTGCGCGGATGTTGCGTGCTGACATCCCGACCTTGCGAGCGAGTTCCTCCACGCTGTACCCGACCGGGCCGCCGGACGTCGTCGTCACCTCGTCGATGGTCACGGTGGCCTCCGGCAGCACTCGGTGACGGAACCTGGCACCCCGTCGAACCGCTGTCACGGTGGGCGGGCCGACGATCGCAGCGTATGTGCGGGCACCGGGCGGGTAACAGGCGAGGAATTACTACTTGTCTATGGCGACAACGGTCATTAGAATCGCGCTCCGCCGTCGGCTGCTGATTCCCAATTACCCGGCTTTCGCCGCAGCGCGACCTTTTCGCGGCCGCATTCGATGAAATTCCCACTCGTTGGGCAAACCGGATCGGCCGGTGGCCCACGATGAAGCGAAACCGGCGGCTCGGGGAACCTCCCGCGCTGCCTGTCGCCGCCCCGGTGTCGCCGCCGGTGGCCGACCATCGAAGGGAGCAGGGGTATGACGCCTATCGATCGAGCGGTGTTCGTGGCCGCGTACAGCCGACTCGTTGCCGACGTCTGGGCCGACCCGGTCAAGGAGCAGGCGCTCGACCGGGACCCGCGGGGTTTCCTCGCCGGCTACGGCCTTCAACTGCCCGAGGACGTGCAGGTCCGGGTGGTCCGGGACGTCGCCGACGCCGATCCCGACCTTGAGGTGCAGGTCGAGTCGTGGGAGCAGGCGGGGACCACCGGCGCCTTCGTGCTCTTCGTGCCGTCGCTGCTGCCGGTGGCCCAGGCGGAGTTGGCCGAGGACGAGCTGGACAGCGTCGTCGCCGGCCTGGACTCCAGCTGTGCCTGCTGCTGCCCGTGCTGCTGCACCTGACACCGATGTCTGCCGCCCGCCGGCCGCTGCGGCAGAAACTGATGGCAGTCAGAGGAAATCCTTGATTGCCGAACCTCGATCTTTCTAGCGTTCTCCCCACGGCAATTAACCGCTTCTCCGCAGCGATCCCGAGGAAAGGACCGAACGATGAGCAACGACGGACAGGAATATGGCGCGAGGTTCGTCACCAAGTACTCGGAACTGGTCACCGCGGTGTGGCGCAGCGACGAGGAACTGCAACGCCTCCTCGCCGACCCGACCGGGTACGCGACGGCGGCGGGCCTGCCGGTCGCAGCCGGCGCCACGGTCGAGGTCGACCGCGCCCAGCCCGCCACGCTCTACACCAAGGAGGAGATCGTCAACGACTGGGCCGGCACGCCCGGCCGGCACGTGCTGCACGTGCCCGAGGTGCCGCTGGTCGACCTCAACGAGCTGACCGAGGCCGAGCTGGAGACGGTCGCCGGTGGCGTGGCCCCGGTCGCCGACAACAACGTCAACATCATCGCCGTCCTCATCCTCTGAGATTCCCACCCCCACCGGGAGCCTCGATGACTGACATGACCGAGACCATCGCGTTCCGATCCGGCACCTACCGGACGGCCACCGTGGAGCAGACCTGGGAACGGGTCGGTGGCATGCTCGACCGGTTCCGGATCACCCGGGTCGCCGACATCACCCGGCTCGACGAGATCGGCCTACCGGTGCACGTCGCCTACCGGCCGGTCGGAGCCACCATGGCGGTGAGCGTCGGCACCGGCGCCACGGCGACGCAGTCCCGGGTCAGCGCGGTGATGGAGAGCATCGAGTCCTGGCATGCCGAGAACCTCCGGCCGGGGACCGTCGTCCGGTCCCCGGCCGAGGCGCTCGACCTTCCGTACGACGTCCGGTGGTTGCACCTGGCGGAGCGGTCACCCCTGACCCCTGCCGTCGAGCTCGACTGGGTGGCCGGCCGTGGCCTGGTGACCGGTGCGCGTTACCTGGTGCCCCGCGCCACCATCGAACTCGACTTCACCGTCCGGCGTGGTTGGGACCGCGCCCTGTTCACCCCCAGCAGCAACGGGCTGGCCACCGGGAACACCTTCGCCGAGGCCAGCCTGCACGCCCTGCTGGAGGTCGTCGAGCGCGACTGCATCGCCCCGTACTGCACCTCGCAGTTGGACGAGCGCACCTACACCGACCCGGGCACCGCCACGAACGCGATGACCCGCACCGTGCACGACGCGCTGGTGCGCGCCGGCTGCTGGGTGGAGGTCTGCGACATCACCAACGCGGTGGGCGTGCCCTGCTATGCCGCCTCGATCTGGTCGGAGGACCTGCCGGTCACCTTCGGCGGCTTCGGCTGCCACGTGGACCCGGAGATCGCCGTCGGTCGGGCCATGTCGGAGGCCGCCCAGTCGCGGCTGGTCATGGTCTCCGGGGCGCGGGACGACATCGACGCCACCGCGTACCACGACGTCGGCGCCCCGCCGGTCCCACCTCCCACCGTCGACCGGCCCGTCCGGCCGGTCCGTCGGGACCAACCGCCCGCGGGGGACGTGACCCAGGTGCTGCGCGAGCTGGCGTCGCGGGTGCAGCGGATCACCGGCGTCGAGCCGTTCAGCGTCGACCTGACGCACGACGACATCGGCATTCCGGTGAGCAAGGTGTTCGCCCCCGGCCTGCGGATGTTCGACGAGCGGGCCCTGAGTACCCGACCAGGAGTGCCCCGTGACTGACGTCGTCTTCATCGGTCCGAGCCTGCCGGCCGACGAGGTCGGTCGGCTGTTGCCCGACGCGGTGGTCCTGCCGCCTGTCGCGCACGGCGACCTGCTCCGCCTGGACGTCGCACCCGGCGACCGGGTCCTCGTCGTCGACGGGTTCTTCCTGCAACACCCGCCGGTCCGCCACCGGGAGATCCTCGACCTGCTCGACCGTGGGGTGACCGTGGCCGGCGCCGCCAGCATGGGCGCCCTGCGGGCCGCCGAGCTGTGGCCGTTCGGGATGCGCGGCGTGGGCGAGGTGTTCCAGCTCTACCGCGACGGCATCGTCACCGGCGACGACGAGGTGGCGGTGGTGCACGGGCCCGCCGAGGACGGCCATCGTCCGTTGAGCGAGCCGCTGGTGAACATCCGCGTCGCGCTGCGCCGCGCCGTCGCCGCCGGTGTGCTCAGCGACGCCGAGGCCGCGCTGCTGCTGGACATCGGCCGTGACCTGCCCTTCCGGCGGCGGTCGTACCGCGCGCTGGAGCGCACCGCGCCACCCGAGGCCGCGGCCGTGGTGGACCGGTTCCTGACCTGGCACCGGCGAGACCCCGCCGACGCCAAGAGCGCCGACGCGCGGCTGCTGCTGTCACTCGCGGCGGACGACGCGCCCGAGCTGTGCCCGGCGCACGACGGCGACCAGCCGATCGACAACCTGCACACCCGATTCCTCGACAGTTGGCGATCGCGGTTCGCCGGGGCGTCGGTCGGCGGGCACTGGGTCAGCGACCGGGAGGCCGCGGCGGTGCTGATGCTGCTGCACCCCGAGGAGCCGACCTGGCACCGACGGGGGGTGCTGGCCGGGCTGGCCGGCGTCGACATCGCCGACCCGACAGTCGAGGAGCGCGCCCGCGAGGTGGCCCGTGAGCGAGGGCTGACCGCCGGGGCGCCGGGCGGGTGGGACTGGCTGACCGACCGGGAACGGAGCCTCGACGACCGCGAGGCGGTGCTGCGGGTGGTGGTGCGGGCGTTCGGCACCACGCCGTACCGCAGCCTGGCGCTGTGGATGGTCGCGGCGCCGCTGCGTACCCCCGCGATGCTCGCCGCAGCCCGGCAGGTCGCGGCGACCGCGGCGTCGCTGAACGAGACAGTCGTCCCACGTACGACCGGGCACCGCCGCCCGGGTGGTCGGCTGCACTTCCGTACCGAGGTCATCGACGCGTGCTTCGCCAGGCTGTGGGGCTGCGACGCCGACGGGCTGGAAGCGGCGGCGTGGGACCGGGGCTTCGTCGACCTGGCGGCGTTCCGGTACGCCGCCGAACCGCTTGTGGCATACGTGAAGGCGTTCGGCGCTCCGCGGCTGCCGGAGGTGGCGCGACGCGCGCAGGAGGACACCCTGGCCGGTTCCGTGGCCCGGGTCGGCTGAGGAGGCGTCGATGAGCGGCACGGTGAACGCGGCACTGATCTACCCCCCGCTGACCGATCCCACCTCGGGATACCACTCCCTGAACTACCTCGACTCGTACGCCCGGGCGCAGGGGCACCGGCCGGCGGAGATCATCGACGCCAACATTGAGGCGTTCCACCACTCCTACACACCGTCGGCGTACGAGTGGCTGCTGCGGGAGCGGTCCCGGCTCTCGATCGACGACCTCAGCGGCCCGGACGCGCTGATGGCCCGGGCGAATCAGCTCGGCCTGCCCGACCCCGATCCGGAGCGGCTGCGCCGGTCGATCGGGGTGTTGCAGGATCCGACCCTGTTCTACGACTACCGGCACTACCAGGACGCCGTCGAGGGTGTGATCTCCTGGATGGACGCGCTCGGCGCGGTCGGGTTCCCCGGCCAGTTCCGCGCGGGCTTCCGACTCCACCCGCCGCCGATGATCTCGATCGGCTCGGTGGCCGCGCTGACCGACGAGGCGCTGCTCGGCCGGCTCAACCGGCCCTTCCAGCCGTACTACGAGGACGTGCTGATCCCGCGACTGGCCGCTGGCGGGCACCAGGTGATCGGGATCAGCGCCACCTATCAGTGGCAGCTTCCGTTCGCGCTCTGGATCGCCCGACTCGTGCGGCGGGCCTGCCCGGACGTCTTCCTCATCGCGGGTGGCACGGAGATCTCCGACGTCTGGAAGTGCGCCAGCAAACCCGAGTACGTCTTCCAGGTGCTTGCCGACTTCGACGCGATCGTGGTCGGCGAGGGGGAGAGCGCGTACACGGAAATCCTGGACGCGGTGGCGGCCGGCACCCTACCGGCCGGGCACCCCAACGTCCGCCTGCACCCGAAGTACGGCCGGCAGCGCCAACTGCCGCTGCGCTACGAACGCCTGGCGCAGATGCCCGTCCCGGACTTCTCCGGCCTGCCCTGGGACCTCTACCTCAGCCCGGAGCGATTCGTCTACTACTCGCCGACCCGAGGCTGCTACTGGAACAAGTGCACGTTCTGCGACTACGGACTGAACACCGACGGCCCCACCAGCCCGTGGCGGCAGGACACGGTGGACAAGATGATCACCGATGTCACCGAGCTGTCGAAGTTCGCCAAGTTCATCTACTTCTCGGTGGACGTGCTCGCTCCCGCGACCATCCTGCGCTTCGCCGAACAGGCCGTCGAGCGGGGGCTGGACTTCCGCTGGGGTGCGGAGATCCGGCTGGAGAAGTACTGGTCGGACGAGCGCTGCGAGCTGCTGCGGCGCAGCGGCTGTGTCGCCATCTCGGTCGGCTTCGAGTCCGGCAACCAGCGCATCCTCGACCTGATCGACAAGGGCACCAAGCCGGAGCAGGTACGGCGCACCATGACCGCGATGACCAAGGCCAACATCGGTGTGCAGATGATGGGCTTCACCGGGTTTCCCACCGAGACCCGCGAGGAGGCGCTGGACAGCATCACGTTCCTGCGCGACAACCCGGACCTGTGGACCCTCGGCGGGCTCGGCGACTTCATGCTGACCCCGGGCGCCATCGTCGCCAAGGAGCCGGAGCGGTTCGGCATCACCAACGTGCGGCCGGTGGAGGGCTCGGACATCGTCCGGATGCTCCGGTACGACGAGCCGGTGACCGAGGCGGCGCAGGAGGAGGTCGCCCAGGCCAAGGCCGGCCTCAACCCTGGGCACTTCCACCGTCCGTGGCTGGGCAGCACCGACACCCCGCACACGTTCTTCTACCACGACCGGTACGGCACCGCCGTGCGCGGCGTGCTCGCCCACGACCGGGTCCGGCACGACACCGACGACCAGACCGAGTTCCTCGCCAACGGCTCCTTCGTGGACCACGACGACGAGCGGGTCCGCGACGCGTACCGGCGGATCCGGTCGGATGAGCAGGACGGCGTCCCCGGCGACCTGCCGGCGGACCGGAACCTGTTCCGTCGGGCCGACGGCCAGGTGTTCGCGCTCAACCGCAGCAGCCGGCTGATCCTGGAACTCTTCACCGCGCCGCTCACCCTCGCCGAGGCGCAGAGTCGGCTCTGGATGGTCGAACCGACGGTCGCCGAGCGGGTCTGGCGGACCTTCATCGGAGAGCGGCTGATCCGCCGGCATCGCCCCCCGGCCCCGGCCGAGCCGACGCGGTGACCCGAGCGGGCGCGGCGGCCAGATCTGACACGTGCGAGCGTCCCGACCGGCCGTGCCGGTCGGGACGCCTGCCGATCAGGCGGTGACAGCGATCACCAGCTTGCCGGTGGTGTGACCGGTCTCGACGGCCGCCAGCGCCTCCGCGCTCTGGTCGAAGGTGAACGTACGCGTGATCTGCGGGTCGATGGTGCCGTCCACCATCAGCGCGGCGACCGCTTCGAGCGACGCTCTGCCGAGGCGGCGGGTCAGGTACTCGCCGCCCAGTTCGCTCACGATGCTGTCCGCGGCTGACAGCAACTGCTTGGCATCCTTCACCAGCCCGGCGATCGCGCGCAGAGAGTCGCCGCCGACGAGGTCGATCACGCCGTCGACGCCGGAGGGGGCGAGCTCGCGCACCTGCGCGGGCACATCGCCGGCGCCGACCGCGAGCACGTCGCCAGCGGCCTCCATCCCCATCACCTGCGGGAATGGCACGTGCCCATTCAGCATCCGGACAGCTCCGGATCGGAGCAGGTGGTCGAGGCGTGCCACCCCGGCGGCCCGGACCTTGACGAGGATCTCACCGTCGCCGGGCTGCGGGTCGGGCCGATCAAAGTACAACTGGACCTCGGGGCCACCGAAGGCACGGTATCCAAATGCGCGGCTCATAGTAACGCGGCTCACACATCCGGGTGGTGGCTTGGGCACCGGCTACCGTGCTTGCTGACGGTGACGTCAGGGGTAGGAACACCCGACGTGGTGTGACGCGAAGGAGGGGGCGGTCGTGCGGATCGGCGAGGTGGCGGAACGATCCGGAGTCAGCGTGCGGGCGCTGCGCTACTACGAAGAGCAGGGCCTGCTGTACGCCGAGCGCAGCACCAGCGGGCAGCGGCGCTACGACGGGACGGCGGTGGACCGGGTCCGCCTCATCCAGCAGCTCTACGCCGCCGGGCTGTCGAGCAGGGACATCCTCGAACTGTTGCCGTGCGTCTACACCGGGATCGCCACACCCGACATGATCGCCAGGCTCGGGGTCGAACGCGATCGCATCGACCGCCAACTGCGGGGCCTCACCGAGACCCGGGACCGGCTGGACTCGGTGATCCGCACCGCATACCAGCACCTGGACCAGGATCCGAAGCCGGAATCGCGCGCGTGACAAGGGCTGTCGCGATCGTCGCCTCGCCGGCTGGGTCGGAGCATCCTGACCGGTGACGATACGGATGAGCGGAGGTCGCCCTGGCCGGGGCGGTTGAGCCCGACGCGACACCGGCGGTCGCCGGTGTCGCGTCACTCGGCACGTCTGCCCTCAGCTGAGGACGGCGGTGGCCTCGACCTCGACCAGGAAGTCGGGGGCGGCGAGCGCGCTGATGCCCAGCCCGGTGAGGGGCGGGGTCGGGGTGATCCCCAGCTTCGCGGCCGCCCGGGAGATCCCCTCCAGCAGCAGAGGCATCTTGTCCGGGGTGAAGTCGACGATGTAGACGGTCAGCTTCGCCACGTCGTCGAAGGACCCGCCGACCTCGGCCAGGGCGGTGCCGACGTTGAGGTAGCACTGCTCGACCTGAGCGGCGAGGTCGCCCACCCCGACGGTGCTTCCGTCGGGGCCGAGTGCGACCTGGCCGGCGAGGAAGACCAGCTTCGAGCCGGTGGCGATCGAAACCTGCTGGTGGGTGGCCACCGTCGGCAGTCCCTCGGGGTTGATCAGGGTGATGGGCATGCCGTCTCCTTCGTCGCGGAGCCTGTGGACTCGGTTCGGAAAACATAACACAGCAATGTTATGTATCCTGGTGTGATGGCGAGAACACGGGACCCCGCCGTCCGCACCTTGCTCGTCGAACGAGCGGCGACGATGCTCCGCACCCGCGAGCCCATCACCCTGCGGTCACTCGTCGAGGGGACGGGCGTCTCGACGATGGCCGTCTACACCCACTTCGGCGGCATGGACGGCATGTGGAAGGCGTTGCGGCAGGAGGGTTTCACCCGCTTGGCCGCCCGCTTCGCCGCCGTGCCCACGTCGGCGGATCCGGTGGGGGATCTGACCGCCCTGGCCGCCGCCTACCTCGGCAACGCCCTGGACCATCCCGACCTGTACCGGGTGATGTTCGACGCGAGTTTCGACCTCGAAGACCTCAAGGCCGCGGACGCGACCCTGGAGTACCTGGTGCAGGCCGCCGAGCGAGCCATCCAGGCCGGTCGCTTCCGCGCCGACAGTGTCCCCCTGGACGTGGCGATCCAGACCTGGACGGTCACCCACGGGCTGGTCTCGCTGGTCGCCAACGGCCCGCTGCCGCCCGAGACGCTCGCCAACGGCGTCACCCTGCTGACCGCGCTGTTCACCAGTACCGGCGACGACCCGGAGCGATGCCGCCGGTCGGTCGAGAGCGGCTGGCGGCAGTCGGGCCCGGCCAGGTGAGAGGGGTGCGGGGAGGACTCCGACGCGGGCGGAGTGGCGGACGACACCCCGTACGCCGGCCAGCGCCACAGGCGCGAGGCGCGTCAGTTGTCGCGGCTGCGTCGAGGGGGCCTGATCTCGGAAGCGGGTGGGGTGGTCGTGCGCGGCGGGCTGTCAGAGCATCTCGGTGCGGTATGCGGGAGCCAGGTCGGCTGCGCGTTGCCGGCGCTCCGCCATGTCCTCGTCGGTGAGCTGCGGCGGCCGTGCGTCCTTGTCGGCGACTTCGTCGCCCACGCGCAGGAAGTATTCGTCCTGGCCCGCGGGGGTGCACATGCACAGCATGCGGGCGGGCGCGCCGGAGGTGTTGCGGAAGTTGTGCGGCGCGTTGGCCGGGATGTTCACCGTGGAGCCGGCCCGGACGGTGTGCTTCTCCCCGCGGAAGGTGAAATCGATCTCGCCTTCGAGAACGGTGAACATCTCCTCGAAGTCGTGCCGGTGTGGCGGCGGCCCGCCGCCGTCGGGGACGCGCATGTCGATGAGGCAGTACTGCCCGTTGGTCTGCTTGCCGGTGATCAGCATGGCGTAGGTGCCCCCGGCGAGGGACATGTAGGTGGTTGCCGGGTCGTCGGGGTTGGCGACGGCCAGTGTCCGGGTCGGATCGTCGTCGGGGATGGCAGGGGTTGCGCGGTCGAGGGCGGTCATGCTGCCTGTCCTTCCTGGTGGAGTTCTTCGCAGCGCAGTGCGGCGCGGGCTTCCCGGTCGCGGAAATGACGGTAAAGCGTCCCGACGCCCACGCCAGCCTCCTAGGCGACCACCGCCATGGGAGCCGTCATGTCACGCTGCAACGTGCGCAACGCCGCCGCCAGGACCTTCTCCCGGTTGGCGACGCCGTCGCTGCGCGGAGCACGACTCACCGTTGGTCCGCGTGGCGCGCCGCAGTCATGACCCGCATCCTAGTGACGACGAGATAACGCGGCCGCGCAGCGGCACGAGGAAGCCCATTCGCCGGCCCGACAGTAGGCCAGCGGCGCGGCGTCGTTGGCGGCTGTCTGCTGCAAAGCGAAGCGGATACCGGCCCGGGCGGGTGAAGGCTGGCGCAACTCCTCCGGCACCGGTTCGTTGGTGCGACAAGGGGGGACGGAGGCGGACGATGGCGGCGGGCCGGGGTGCCGAACTGCTGCGCTCTCCGACGAGTTCGGGCCGCGCGACGTTCATGGAGCTCTTCTTTGACCTGGCCTTCGTTGTGGCCCTCACCCGGGTCTCGCAACGGTTCGCCGGCCTGAGCGATGACGCCGGCTGGGCGCTCGTCACAGGGTTCGGTCGCACCCTGCTGCTCTTCCTGGCGCTCTGGCTGATCTGGTCGCACACCGCCTGGATCACCAGTCGCTACGAACCGGAGCACCCACTCATCCAGGCCGTCGTGGTCGGCACCATGTTCGCCGGCCTGATCATGGCGGTGACGCTGCCACGCGCCATGGAGGAGCGGGCACTGCCGTTCGCGGCCGCGTACCTGATGGTGATGCTGGTGCGGCCGCTGGTGGTCGCCGCCGGGCTGCGTGGCCATCCGCGGCGGCTGGTGCCGCTCCGGCTTGCCGCGTGGGCCGCGGCGAGCGCGCCGCTCTGGCTGGCCGGCGCGCTGGGTCCGGACCACCTTCGCCTGCCGCTGTGGGCTACCGCCCTCGCGGTCGACTACCTCGCCTGGACCCTGGGCTGGCCGCTGCCGTGGCTCGGGGCCTCAAAGGTGGGCCGCTGGCGGATCGCTGGGACGCATCTTGCCGACCGTTACCAGCAGATGTTCCTCATCGCGCTCGGTGAGTCGATTCTGGTCATCGGCGTGGTGTTCAGCGGTCGGGACTACTCGGGGGTGCGGGCAGCAGCCTTCACGGTCGCCTTCGCCACCAGCGCGCTGCTCTGGCGGATCTACTTCCACCGCGCCGGTCTGCTGCTGACCGAGGCGTTCGATCGGGCGGCCCTGCCCGGCCGGCTGGGCGCGGCATCGGAGCGGACGCATCTGCTGATCGTGCTCAGCGTACTGGCCACCTCGGTCGGCTACGAGCTGGTGATCGATCAACCGTTCGGACCGGCGCGGCCCAGTGGGCTTCTGTTCGTGGCGGGAGGTCCGGTGCTCTTCCTCGTCGCCCGTATGCGGCTGGAGTACGAGATCTTCGGCCGGGTCACCTCATCCCGGCTGATCGGCGTGGTGGTCCTCCTGCTGCTCACGCCAGCGATGGTCCGCTGGGCGCCGATGGTCGGGCTGTGCGTGGTGGCCGGAGTGCTGGCCCTGGTCGCGTCACTCGACGCGCTGCGCAGCCGGGGACGGCCGCTGGAGGTTCCCGCCTCGCCGATCGGTCGGAAGGCATCCGACGATCGCCCCGCCGAGGCGTGACCGCGCGCGGCCACGCACCGCGACCGGCATTTGCCTACAACCATTAGGCAGGAGCATAATAGGTGTAGGCAGATGGGGGAGAGCGATGGAGAGGCTGGGTCTGACGCCGGAGCGTCTGACTCGCGCGGGGGCGGAAATGGCCGACGAGGTCGGCTTCGACGCGGTCACCGTCTCGGCGCTCGCCCGGCGGTTCGACGTCAAGGTCCCGAGCTTGTACTCGCATCTGAAGAACTCCCAGGACCTCAGGACCCGCATCGCGCTGTTCGCGCTGGAGGAACTCGCCGACCGCGTCGCCGACGCCGTCGCCGGCCGTGCCGGCAGGGACGCGTTGGCCGCGTTCGCTGACGCCTACCGCGACTACGCAAGGGAGCACCCGGGTCGCTATGCCGCCGCCCGGCTCCGACTCGACCCGGACACGGCGGCCGCCAGCGCCGGCGTCCGACACGCGCAGATGGCGCGAGCGATCCTGCGAGGCTACGAGTTGGACGAGCCGGCCGCGACGCACGCGGTCCGGATGCTGGGCAGCGTCTTTCACGGCTACGTCAGCTTGGAGTTGGCCGGTGGTTTCGACCACAGTGCCCCCGATGCCCGGGAATCCTGGGACTGGATCGTCGATTCGCTCGACGCGCTGTTGCGCGACCGCAGCAGCACCCCCTGACCCGGCCGCGCCGCCGCACACGGTCCGCTGCGCGTCGCGCCGACGAACACCGACATTTCGGTCGAGAGGCTTGAGGCAATGACCACCGAACACCACTGGGTCGTCACCCCGGTCACCATGGACCTCCTGCGTGGCCACGTCGACGTGGAGGCGACCGTACGCGGTCTGCTGCCGCACCGGCTGCCCGCGCGGGCGCGCCGGCAGATCCCCGACGACCAACTGACCATGGCCGAGGCCCAGCCCTCCGGTGTGCGGCTGGCCTTCCGCACCCGGGCCCGCGTGATCGAGTTGGACACGCTGCCGACCAGGCGGGTCTACCAGGGCTTCGCGCCCCCGCCGGATGGCGTCTACGACCTGCTGATCGACGGTCGCCTGGCCGCGCAGGCCTCGGTGGCCGGGGGCAATGTCCGGACCATTACCAACATGTTCACCCAGGCTTCCGTGCTGACCGAAGGGCCGGCCGGCACCGCACGCTTCGCGGGTCTGCCCGCGGGTGAGAAGGACATCGAGATCTGGCTGCCGCACACGGAAATCACTGAGCTGATCGCGCTGCGCAGCGACGCGCCCGTCGAGCCGGCACCGCCCAGCGGGCGCAGGACGTGGCTGCACCACGGCAGTTCCATCAGCCACGGCTCGAACGCCGGTCATCCCAGCGCCATCTGGCCAGCCCTGGCCGCGGCCGAGGGCGGCGTGGAACTGGTCAACCTGGGGTTCGGCGGCAGCGCGTTGCTCGACCCGTTCACCGCCCGTGCGATGCGGGACATCACCGCGGACCTGATCAGCGTCAAGATCGGCATCAACATCGTCAACGGCGACGTGATGCGTCTACGCGCCTTCACTCCGGCGGTCCACGGCTTCCTCGACACTGTCCGAGAGGGGCATCCGACCACACCACTGCTGGTCGTGTCCGCCATCCTGTGCCCGGTCCAGGAGGACACGCCCGGCCCTCTCGCGCCGGACGTCGAGGGCGGGAGGCTGCGGTTCAAGGCCACGGGCGATCCGGCCGAGCGGGCCGCCGGGCGGCTGACGCTCAACGTCATCCGTGCCGAACTCGCCCGGATCGTCGAACAGCGCGCGGCCGACGACCCGAACCTGCACTACCTCGACGGCCGCGACCTGTACGGCGAGGCGGACTACGCCGAACACCCGCTACCCGACGAACTCCACCCGGACACTGCCGGGCACCGCCGTATCGCCGAGAACTTCGCGCGGCTCGCGTTCGGCGACGGCGGCCCTTTCGCCGCCAAGAGGCGCTGACCAGGGGGTACGCGGACAGCGCCGGCCGCGGGCGTGGATCCATCAGCCGCGATCAGCGGGATGTGGTCGACCGGCGCTCGGCGTTGATCCGGAGGAGCCCTTCGACCCCGCGCACGAAGGTCTCGGACACCAGCGCGGGGTCGTAGAGGCATCCGGCTGCCATGGCGCCGTCGCGGAGCATGACGAAATGGCGCGCGGCGGGAGCCGCCGTCTCCTCGTGGACCTGCGCCATCAGCATGGTGAGTGTGTCCAGGAACCATTGCCGGTGGGTGATGATCTCCTGGTTGACGGGATGGTTGGTGTCGGGATATTCCGCGGCGGCGTTGAGGAAGGCGCACCCGCGGAACCCGGGGGACTGGATGTTCTGCGCAATCGAGCCAGCAATGGCCAGGAGGGTGTCGAGCGGCGACGGGTTGGTGGCGAGGGCCGCATCGACCGCGCGGCGATCCATCTGATGGACGTCACGCAGGTAGGCGAGGATGAGGTCGTCCTTGCTGGGGAAGTGCCGGTAGAACGTGGCCCGGGTCACTTTCGCCTCGGCGATGATCCGGTCGACGCCGACGGAGTGGATGCCCTCCGCGTAGAAGAGCCTTGTTGCCGTGGTGAGGAGCCGGAGTCGCGCCTCAGAGGGCCGAGTGTCGGGTTCGCCGCGCGTCATACCGACCATCTTAGCGAAAAGAACGTTCGGTCTGAGCAATGCAAGCCGCCGTGAGCAGCGGTGTTCCGCCCGCCACCGCCCCCGGCGAAGCACAGATAGAACGTTCGGTCTTGACGTTTGCCGTGGCGCCTGCCATGCTGGCACGACAGAACGTTCGATCTCCCCAGCAAGCCCCTCCGCTGAAAGGCTCACCGTGGCCACCATTGCTGCTCCACCCGGCATCTCCCAGACGGCGTCCGCGCTGCGGCGGCTGTACTTCGGCCGTTTCGCGTTCGCCATCGTGTGGGCCGGGGTGACGATCGCTACCGCCAAGGAGATCGGCCCCCTCGCGGTGGCGCTGTTCGTGCTCTATCCGTTGTTCGACGTGGGTGCCGCCATCTACGACCTTCGCTCGTCGCGGACCACCGGCTCGCCGGCCCTGCTGTACGTGAACATCGCGGTCAGCCTGATCGCGGCCGTCGGCGTGGGCGTCGCCAGTTCGTCCGGCATCCCCGCGGTTCTGCGGGTCTGGGGTGCCTGGGCGATCGTGGCCGGCCTGGTCCAGTTGATCGTGGGGGTCACCCGTCGGAGGATGGGCGGCCAGTGGCCGATGATCATCAGCGGCGGCATCTCGGTTCTGGCTGGTGGGTCCTTCATCGCCAGCGCGTCCGCGGACAACCCGTCGTTGACCAACGCGGCCGGCTACGCCATCCCCGGCGCCATTTTCTTCCTCATCGCGGCTGTCCGCCTCGGCCGCGCCGCGAAGGGCAACTGACATGACCACCTTTGAGTACGACGTCGTCGTGATCGGTGCGGGTCCGGTCGGGGAGAACGTCGCCGACCGGGTCGTGAAGGGTGGCCTGACCGCCGCCATCGTCGAGCGGGAGTTGGTCGGCGGTGAGTGCTCGTACTGGGCCTGCATGCCGACCAAGGCGTTGCTGCGCAGCGCGTCCGCGTTGCGGGCGGCCCGCCAACTGCCGGGCGCGCGGGAGGCGGTGACGGGAGACCTGGACGCGGCTGCGGTGCTGAGCCGGCGGGACTCCTTCGCGTCGCACTGGCAGGACGACGGGCAGGTTTCGTGGCTGGAGTCGGCCGGGATCGCGCTGCACCGCGGTCACGGGCGGATCAGCTCCGAGCGGGTCGTCGAGGTGACCGGCGTCGACGGTGTCACGACGACGTTGACCGCGCGACACGCGGTGGTCGTCGCGACCGGCAGCAGTGCTCTGTTGCCGGACATCCCGGGCCTGCGTGAGGCGGCGCCGTGGACCAGCCGCGAGGCCGCCTCGGCCGCCTCGGTTCCCCGCCGGCTCGCCATCATCGGCGGTGGCGTGGTGGCGACCGAGATGGCGACCGCGTTCGCCGCTCTGGGGTCGTCGGTGACGGTGCTGGCTCGCGACTCTGTGCTGCCGTCGGTGGAGCCGTTCGCCGGTGAGCTGGTCACCGAGTCGCTGCGCGAGGCCGGTGTGTCGGTACGCCCCGGCGCGGAGGCCGTTTCCGTCAACCGCGACGACAGCGGAGCCGTCCAGATCGTGACCGCCGACGGTGACCGGGTCGAGGCCGACGAGGTGCTGGTGGCGATTGGTCGTACACCGAACACTCAGGACATCGGCCTCGACGGCATCGGGCTGACCCCGGGTGCCTGGCTGGCGGTCGACGACACCCTGCGCGTCGTCGGCGGCGGCGAGTGGCTGTATGCGGCGGGCGACGTGAACCGGCGGGTGCTGCTGACTCACCAGGGCAAGTACCAGGCGCGGGCGGTGGGCGACGTGATCGTGGCCCGGGCGAAGGGTGCCACGGTCGAGGACGGCCGGTGGGGCCGGCACGTGGCGACGGCCGACGAGCGGGCGGTGCCGCAGGTGATCTTCACTGACCCGGAGATCGCGTCGGTGGGTCTGACGGCGTCCGCGGCCGAGGCAGCCGGGCTGCGGATCCGTGTCGTGGACTACGACCTGGGTGCCGTTGCCGGGTCGTCCCTGCACGCCGATGGCTATAAGGGGCACGCCCGGATGGTCGTCGACGAGGACCGGAAGGTGATCGTCGGCTTCACCCTCGCCGGCCCGGACGTGGCGGAACTGATCCACGCCGCGACGATCGCCATCGTCGGTGAGGTGCCGCTGGACCGGCTGTGGCACGCGGTTCCGGCGTACCCGACCGTCAGCGAGGTGTGGCTGCGGCTGCTGGAGACCTACGGCCGCTGACGGTCGATGGGCCGGGCACTCGTCCCGTCGTCCGGGCCCGGCGCCCTCGGTCGTCTCTCGTGTCATCACTCGGAAACCATGTAAGGGGAGCGTCATGCCCACCAAGATCACGTTGATCATCGGTAACCCCGAGAACCCTGACGAGTTCGAGAAGGTCTACGCGGAAGTACGACAGGCCGCGGACACGTTCCCGAAGGTACGGCGTGTCGAATCGGCCAAGGTGTGGCCGAAGGAGGATGGCACCGCCACCCCCGCGTACCGGACCCTCGACCTGTACTTCGACAGCTACGAGGACGCCTCCGCCGCGGTCGCGACACCCGTTGCCGGTGCCGTCTTCGGAGGGCTGACGCAGGCGCAGGTGACGATCATGGGGCTGTTCTCGGATATCGAGTAGTGCCGTGTCGGCGCTTCGGGTCGGCCGGCCCGAGGCGCCGATTCAGGGCCCACCGGAACGCCGGGGTGGGCTCGTACATCTGGCTTTTCTCGATCTCGCTGACAGCAGTCTGACCCGTACCGGATATTGGATGCGGCACCGCACTGGCCGGGATTGCGGGCCGGTACGCGCTGCCAGTGAATCGCCCGTCGACCGTCCGCGCTGGCCAGGTCTGCATTACCACATGCAGCGGGCAGTGGGGCCTCTCGAAAGGAATGCCAGATGAACGCTGCGCCCGACATGTCTGCCCAGGAGGCAGGGATGCCCACCGTTGTTCTCGTCCATGGGGCATTCGCCGGCTCGTCGAGTTGGAATGGAGTGATTGCTCACCTCAAGCGTCGGGGGCATCCGGTCATTGCCGTCGCCAACCCGCTGCGCGGTGTGCAGAAGGACGCGGCTTACGTTCGCTCGCTTCTGGACAGCATGCCCGGGCCGGTCGTGATGGCCGCCCACTCGTACGGCGGGCTGGTAATGACCGAGGCCGCGGATGGCGCTCCCAATGTCAAGGCTCTGGTGTACGTCGCCAGCGTGAGCCCGGACGTAGGGGAAAGTGTGATCGGGCTGATCTCCAAGTACTCCGGAAGTCAGCTCGCCTCCAGCATCAAAATGGTGCCGATCCCTCTCGACGACGGTGGCACGACAATGGATCAGTACATCCAGCAAGACAAGTTCCCGGAGGTGTTCGCCGCGGACGTCGACCCCGACACCGCCGCACTCATGGCGGTAACGCAGCGGCCCGCCTCCGCGAGCGCCCAGGAGGAGGGTGTGACAAAGGCCGCCTGGAAGACGATCCCATCGTGGACGCTGATCAGCACCCAGGACCAGGGCATTCCGCCAGACCTGCAGCGCTTCCTCGCCGAGAGGGCCGGGTCCACGACAGTCGAGGTCGCCGCGTCCCACGCCGTGGCAGTCTCACAACCCGGTCCGGTCGCGGACCTCATCGACACCGCCGCCCGCGCCACCATGAGCTAGGTGTGCTGTCCCGACAATGTCGGCAACCATGACGACGATTGGTGGCCCCGGGCTGTCTCGCACCGCGACCCAGCCTGGGGCCAGCATCGGAGATCCACACCAGATCGGCGGCATAGCGCCATCCCGTCAAGCTGATACCGCGATGTCGCCGAAACGGAGTCGATCTTAGGGCGTCAGGCAGGGCTGTGACCCCCGCACACCGCCGGCTCAGAGCGTGTTTGAGATGAGCTGATCAGGTCCAGGTGAAGGTGCGGCGGGCTTGGCGTCGGGCGGGTCGGCCCCGGGTGATGCGGCGTGCCATGCCGGCGATGGCGGCCCAGCGGATGATGGCTTCGGAGACCTCGGGGTGGCGTTCGTAGTCGCGGGCGAGTCGGCGGCAGGCGGTGAGCCAGGCCAGAGTGCGTTCGACGACCCAGCGGCGGGGATGCACGGCGAAGCCGCGCTGGTCGGTGGGCTTGCGGACGATCTCGAGGGTGGTGCGCAGGATGTCGCGGGTCCAGTCGACGAGCCGTCCGGTGAAGCCCTGGTCGGCGAAGACGTGTCGGATCGGGGCGGCCATGTAGGCGCTGAGCAGGGCGGTCTTGGCGCCGTCGCGGTCCTGCCAGCTTGCGGCCAGGACGGTCACGGTGACCAGCAGGCCCAGGGTGTCGGTGACGATGAACCGCTTGCGGCCGTTGACCTTCTTCCCGGCGTCGTAGCCCCGGCTGTCTCGGCTGACGGTGTCAGCGCCCTTCACTGACTGGGAGTCGATGATTCCCGCCGAGGGCTGCGGCTCGCGGCCCTGCTGCACCCGCGCCTTGACCCGCAGCGTGGCCAGGAGCTTCTCGGTCACGCCGGCGTCTTCCCACCGGGTGAAGTACCAGTACACCGTCTGCCACGGCGGAAGATCCGCCGGCAGATACCGCCACGGACACCCAGCCCGCACCACGTACAGGATCGCGTTGACGATCTCCCGACGAGGATGCTTCTCCCTCCGCCCGTCCGTGTTCGGCTCCGGCAGCAGCGCCTCGATCAGCGCCCACTGAGCATCGGTCAGGTCCGAGGGGTAGCCACGACGAGCAGACACCCGAGCCACCCTGCCCCCTGAAGATCCTCGGCGCTATGCCAACACGCCGTCCACAACAGACCTTCTCAAACACGCTCTCAGACATCTCTGAGCCGGCCTTCACGCGCTGAGACGACATACCTGCGCGAGCATCCTCGGGAATCCTCGACCCACCGCACGAAGCGTGCGGGCGAAGGGGAGAGGGGACGTGGTGGCCCCTTGCTGAGATCCATTCACGAGCGTAGGAAGAACACCACCCCCACCGTCGGCCCGCGCGCCGACCCACCGTCCAGCGTCGAGGAGATGCGTGTGACGACACACAGACGGCTCCGTCTTGCCGTGTCCGTGCTGGCGACCATGAGCACCGTCCTGCTCGGCGCCACCCCCGCCACCGCGCATCCCGCGCATCCCGCACCTGCCCGGCCCGGGGCCTGCGACCCGATCGACCCGACGGCCTGCCTGCTGCCGTTCCCGAACGACTACTTCACCGTGCCGGACCGGACCAGCCCCACCGGCAAGCGGGTGCGGTTCGCGGCCTCCGCGATGCCCGCGAGCGCCCAGGGGACCCCGATCGACCCGACAGAGTGGAACCGGCAGGACGGGTTCAGCCCCGGCTCGCCGATTCTGGTGCGGGTGCCCGGTCTCGACGCCGTGGCCTCCGGGATCACCCCGGTCACCGACATCGGCCGCTCGCTGGCGCCGGACGCGCCCATCGTGCTGCTCGACGCCCGGACCGGGAAGCGCACGCCGTACTGGGCCGAACTGGACGCGCACGCTGTCGGCCAGCCCGACCGGCAGGTGCTGATCATCCGGCCGGCGGTGGCGCTGTCCGAGGGCACCCGGTACGTCGTCGGGCTGCGTGGCATGCGTGACGGCAGGGGAGCGCCGATCCCGGCGCCGAAGGCGTTCACGGCGTACGTGAAAGGCTCCGGCCTCGGCCATCGGGACAGTCGCGCACCGCAGATGAAGCGGATCCTCGCCGACCTGACCAGGGCCGGTGTCAAGCGGCAGAGCCTCTACCTGGCCTGGGACTTCACCGTGGCCAGCCGGCACGGTCTGACCGGGCGGATGCTGTCGATCCGGGACAGCGCGTTCGCCGGCCTCCGCCGGGCCGCACCGACGTTCACGGTCACCCAGGTGACCGACTACCCACCGGAGCAGGAGCCGCTGATCGCGCGGCAGGTGACCGGCACCGTCGGCGTGCCGTCCTATCTCACCGGTGACGGCGGGCCGGGCTCCCGGCTGCACTACGGGCCGGTCGGCGGCAGCGGGAGGCCGTCGACGCCGAACTCCCTGCCCACCCCGTCGGGCGCGACGGTGGCGGCGGACTTCGTCTGCAACATCCCGCGCAGCGCCTCCGCCGCGAAGCCGGCGCACCTCTCGCTCTACGGTCACGGCCTGCTCGGCAGACCGACCGAGATCAACGCCGGCAATGTCAAGACGATGTCGAACACGTACGACTTCACCTTCTGCGCGACCAGCTGGATCGGCATGGCCGCCGCCGACGTCCCCTATGTGGCAGGCGCGTTCACCGACCTCAGCGCCTTCCCGGCGGTGGCCGATCGGTTGCAGCAGAGCTACCTGAACTTCCTCTTCCTGGGCCGCGCGATGATCCACCCGGGCGGGTTCGCCGCCCACCCGGCGTTCCGGGACGCCGCCGCACGGCCGCTGATCAACGTGGCCGGCGGGCTGCACTACGACGGCAACAGCCAGGGCGGCATCAACGGTGGCGCGCTCACCGCCATCGCCCAGGACTGGACCCGGTCGGTGCTCGGCGTGCCCGCGATGAACTACTCCACGCTGCTGCAACGCAGCGTGGACTTCGCCCCGTTCCAGTCGATCATGGACGGCTACTACCCGGACAAGGTCGACCAGCAGTTGATCCTCGCGCTGCTACAGATGTTGTGGGACCGCTCCGAGGCCAACGGGTACGCCCAGCACATGACCGACCGGCCGTTGCCGGGCACCCCGGCGCACCAGGTGCTGATGCACGTTGCCTTCGGCGACCAGCAGGTCTCGCCCGCAGCGGCCGAGGTCCAGGCCCGCACCATCGGCGCCCGCCTACACACCCCCGCACTCGCCGACGGCTGGTCACTGGACGTACGGCCGTACTGGGGCATCGCGCCGATCCGCAGGTACCCGTACACCGGCTCGGCGATCGTGATCTGGAACAGCGGCGCGGCCCACGCGCCGCCCCCGACCAACCTCGCCCCGGCCGGGCCGGAGTACGGCGACGACCCGCACGAGTTCCCGCGCGCCCAGGCCGCGGCCCAGAAACAGAAGGCGGTCTTCCTGCTCACCGGCAAAATCATCGACGTCTGCGCGCGTACACCCTGCGCCTGACGCCGACCGGACGGGCCCGCCGGGATCACCATCCCGGCGGGGCCTGTCGGTGGCGCGGCGGCGGTCAGGCATCATTCGCGCATGACCGCACCGACCTTCGCCGACCGGGTCGATGCCGATCGCGCTCCAGGACCGCTTCATCGCCGACGCGGACGCGCTGACCCCGGGCAACCGGTTCGACGTCCGGTCACTCGATGTCAGCCACGCCGCGGTCCTGGTCCGCCCGGGCGAGGCCGCGGCCCTGCTCTCCGAACTGCTCCCGAAGTGACCTCCCGTTAACGGCACCGCCCTGCTGCCGACACAGGACCGCCAACCGATCACGGTCACGTTGAACCGTCGCGACCCCGGCTCGTATTACAGGACCGGAACTGCAGGATTTGGATGGACCGAGGGTACGGAGGCGATGGTGCTGATACGGCGAGCCGTGGCGGCGGCACTGGTGCTGGTCGGGCTCGTCGTGGGTGCCCCAGCGGGGCAGGCGCGTGCGGCCCCCGCCGAGACGGGCCGGTACTACGTGGTGGGGCCGGCGGTCGACGGCCAGAGGGAGTACCTGTACGCCATTGCCCTGCGCACCCTCGGCAACGGCAACCGGTACCGGGAGATCGTCGACCTCAACGTGGGGCGCAAGCAGCCCGACGGCGCGACATTCACCGACGGCCTGGTGCTCGAACCCGGCTGGATGTTGGTGCTGCCGGCGGACGCGAAGGGCCAGGGGGTACGCATCGGCCGGATGCCGACGGTCGCCGCGCGGTCGCCGCGACCGGCGCCGAGCACCGTGGCACCGAGCGCCGCCCCGTCGAGCCCGGCACCCCGGTCGACCGCCCCGTCTCCACCCGCACCGTCCACACCGGCCCCTTCGACGGCTGCCCCGTCCACGGCCGCCCCGCCGCCCCCCTCGGCCCCGGCCGTGGCGACGACGGAGACCGAGGCCCTCGCCCGGCCGCGGGAAGAGCGGACGGTGACCACCGATCCCGTCAGCCCACTGCTGGTGCGGGGTGGTGCCGGCGTACTGGCGGTGATCTTCGCAGTGGTGGCGCTGATGCTGCTGCGTCGGGTGGGATCACGCCGGGGCGCGCTTGCCCTCACCGACGACGGACCGTGGCCGCCACAGCGGCACCACACACCGACCCCCGCCGAACTCGCCGCCGGTCACGCCCCGCCGCCGTCGGTCGCTCCAGGGCCATCCGAGGTGACGGCACCCCTCGTCCTGCCGGCGCCGCCGACGATCCCGATCCGGGGCGGTACGCGGCCGGGCGAACCTCCTGTGGCACCGTCCACTCCGGCCCCGCCGGTCGTGCATCCGAAGGCTGAGCCTCCGGATCCGGTGCCGGAGCGCGCGGTCGTCGGGCCGCCGGCCGAGCAGGCGCCGGGTCCGGTACCGGAGGTGCCACGACCGACGGTGCCGAGCGGCGACGAGGTCCCCTACCTGAGCGCCGATCTGGACACCGAGGCCGGTCCGATGCGGGTCCGGCTGGCGGGGGTGGCGACGGGACGTGGATCAGCGCCCGCGTACGCCTGGCTCGGCGAGCGGGAGCCCGCCCCGCCGGCCATCCTCCCGCTGGTGCTGGGCAGCCAGGGCCCCTGGCGGCTGCACGTCGACCTCGGTCGGGCCCCGGACGTCCTCACCCTCGTCGGCCCCGTCGACGACTGCCGGCGTGCGGCCGTGCTCCTCGCCCGGCGGCTGCATGCCGGTGGCATCGGCGTGGCCGTGGTCGGCGCGGCACTCGGCACGGACGCCCCCGGCGGCAGCCGGGTCCTGGACGCCCTGCCACAGCCGCCCACGCCGGAGGAGGAACTGCCGAAGCCGTACGTGGTGTTCACCGCCGGGTTGCCCGCCGGTGGCGCGGCCGGCGCGCGGAGCCTCGCCGCCACGACGGGCGGCCGGTGCGTGCCGGTGGTGACCGGTCCGGTTCCCAGCGGCCGGTGGTCGATTCAGGTCGGGCCGGATGCCGGGGCGGTGGCGGCGGACTGAAGCCGACGCAGCGTGGCGGGCAGCGGCCCAGGGGTGACGCCACGGCTGCGCTGCCAGCCGCCGTCGCGGGCCTCGTGGACGCGCCGCACCTGGATCCGGTCGTAGGAGCGGCTGCCCAGGATCAGCTCCACCCCGGCCCGGTGCAGCGAGTCCACCCGGGTCCGCACCGAGGCGAGCGGTGCGAGCACGGCGGCGGTGGCGCCGACGTCGACGGTACGGCTCCGGGGCACCCGCACCTCCACTAGCAGCCGGCCGGGTCGGGCCGCTGGCGGTTGCCGGTACAGCCGCAGCCAGCCCCGGGGAAGACCGCGCGACCGCACCGGCAGGAGGGCGTACGCCTTCCGTGTGCCGAACTCGGGCCAGCGGCGTACGTCGTTCGGCAGCCCGGCGGTCGAGCGGGCGGTGGGGGCGGACCGGATCCGCAACGTCGCGCCGTGCGCCTCGCCGACCGGCATGAGCCATCCGACGCCCTCGGTGCGGAACCCGCCGACCGGGCGCACCCGATCCAACCGGGCCGCCGGCAGCAGGTAGGTGTCCGACGTGCCGAGGAGGTACTGCAATCGGGCCGGTACGTGGGATCGCAGCGCGGCAACCGCGATCGCGCCGCCCGGCTCGATCCGTACCCGCAGGAGATCGCAGCCCTCGGGCGCGGACCGGGGGTCGAGGAAGGCGATCAGGAACAGCTCGGCGCTGGGCATGCCGTCGGCGACGACCCCGGCCGGGTCGCTCGGCGTCCGGATGAACGCCTCGAATGTCTCCGCGTTGACCTGCTGGCCACGGCGCAGCCAGGGCGGGCCGTAGTCCGAGGCGCGGCGCCGCTCGGTGACCAGCGCGGGGCGGGGCAGCGGCGAGGTCAGCACCGCCGTGGGCGGATCGGCCGGCCCCTCCGCCGTCTGCTGGTCTGCCGCCGACCCGTCTGTCGACTTCTTTGGCGGCGTACCGACGGCCGCGCCATCCTTCGGTGTGGCGTCGGTCACGCTCGCGTCTGCCGGCGTTCCGTCCGCGGCCTCCTGGTCCGCCGCCGGCGCCTCGTCGGCGCCAGCCGTCGGGCCACCCACGCCGGACGCCGGCTCGGCCGGTCCGTCCGCCTCCGTGGTGGCAACCGGACGAGGCGCCACGCCACCCGCGACGGTCAGCGCGATCCGTTCCCGGGTGAGTCGCGACACCAGCAGACCGTCGGGAGTGGCGTCGAGGGTCGCCGGACCGTCGGCGTACCTCGGCCGGTACGCCCGCCACGGCGCGACGGCGCCCGCGGCGTCGAGCGCCCGCAGGTCCCGGTGGTCGTCGATCAGCTCTGCGCGGCCTCCCGGCGGCGGCGTCCAGACCGTGGCGCCGGTCGTCTCGGCCAGCTCGACGGTCTGCTCGGCGAGTCGGGCCTGCTCGTCGGCGTCGGAGGGCCAGGTCAGCCAGAGCCGCAGGTCGGCGCCGTAGAGGGGAAGGTCGCCCACGAGGGCGGCGAGCTGACGGCCGCTGTGCACGCCCTGGGTGCCGCTGTAGTTGCCCACCAGGAAGCCGTCGGCGCGGGCCGTGACGGCAACGGTGACGATGCCCTCGGAGATCAGGCCGAGCCGGTGCGCGGTGGCCCGGCGGGCCACGAAGTCGGCCCGGGTCGCGAGGGCGAGCCCGTCGGCGAGCGGCAGGCGCACCACGCCGGTGCGCGGGCGGACCAGGCCCTCGTCGAGGGCGAACCAGCCGGGCAGGTGGGTGGCGAGGTCGGGTGGCTGGAGTACGAGCCAGTCCATCGGCTGCCGGGTGACCCGGTGCAGCGGCACCGCGTGTAGTGGCCCGGCGGTCCCGGTGGTCCCAGCGTCGGCGCCGATGACTCGGGGGGCGGTGTGCCGGATGTCGGTGCCCTCCGGGCTGATCAGCACGTCGTGGCCGAGCAGCCCGGCCACCTCGGTGAAGAGGTCAGCGTGCCGGGCGCCGTCGTCGGTGAGGATCCGGACGTCGTCGGCGGCGTCCCCGGTGCGCCGTACGAGGTCGGCGATGGACCGGGCATCGAGTAACCGGTTCGGGTCGGTGGGCACCATGAGCCGGCCTTTCGGGCCCGGGGCCAGCCACAGGTCGAAAAGCCCGGCGACCCGCCGGTGCCGGCGCGGGTCGAAGCGCCGGGTCGCTGGGACCCGGTCGATATCCCTGCTGGCCACCGCTCTGGCGGACCGTCCGAGTGCTGTCACCGCCGCCCTGCCTTCGTCCCCACCGGATCATCGTGACGTGATCCGCCCCATCCCACCACTGTGTACGGCCGCGCGACGAGGCGCGCCGTCATCACGAGTCCTAAAGAGACAGTCTCTCAGCCGCCGCCGGTACTCTCCATCGACCTCATGACGAGGTTCGTCGGGGCCTGGTTCAAATTGATTTGAACTAACGCGGCGCGAATCCGCAATAGACGGTGGAACGCGGTGACGTTCATGGCCGTGGTGACTAAAGGAGGACACCCAGTGCTGGCGAAGCACCCCATCCTTGCCCGCCTGCTCGTGGTGGTGATGACCGGTTGCGTGCTTCTGGCCGTACCCCGGCTGTCGGCGGCGAGCCCCACACCCGACAGCCGGCCGTACGTGAAGTACTACGTGGTCGCGGCCCAGTACCAGGGCCAGCCGGAGAATTTGACCGACATCGCGTGGCGGCTGCTCGGCAGCGGCGAGCGGTCCGATGAGATCTATCACCTGAACACCGGACGGGTGCAGCTGGACGGGCTCCGGCTGACCGACCCGGCAATCTTGACCGCCGGGTGGCACCTGGTGCTGCCCTGGGACGCCGCCGGTGAGGGGGTCAAGTACGGCCAGCTTCCGGCGCCACCGGCGCAGACCCCCTCGGCCCGTCCCGGCGGCACCGCGAAGCCCAGCGGCACCGCGAAGCCCAGCGGCAGCCCGTCGCCCACGGCGAGCCCGACACGCAGCAGCCCTGGACCCGGCGGTGGCGGCACCCAGAAGTGCGCCGCCGCCGCCGGGTCCAGCAGCCGCTCGGACTGGGCGCAGTTGCGGATGGCCGCCGACAGCGCCTGGACCCTGACCCGGGGCAACGGAGTGAAGATCGCGGTGGTCGACACCGGCGTCGACGCGACCCTCCAGCAGTTGAGCGGCCGGGTCGCCGTCGGCGCGGACGTGACCGTCGGCAATGGCCGCGGCGACACCGACTGCGTCGGTTCCGGCACCGCGATGGCGGGCATCATCGCCGCTGACAGCAGCGTCGACGGCAGCCCGGTCGGGATCGCCCCGGACGCCACCATCCTGCCGGTCCGGATGGTGGGGTCCGGTGCTGCCCGAGCGGCCGACGCGGCGACCGCCATCGAGGTGGCGGTGAGCGCGGGCGCGTCCGTCGTCGCGCTCGGCTCCCACGTCGACCTGGCCGCTCCGGCGGTGGCGGCCTCGCTGACCACGGCCCTCAATCACGACGTGCTGGTGGTGGCGGGCGCACCGACCAAGACGACACCGCTGCCGTCGGCGGGCAGCGGGGCCGCCGGCGGTGCCCTGCTGCTCACCGGCGGGGTCGGACCCGCCGACCAGTTCGCCGAGGAGTATCCGGAGGGGACCGTCGAGGTCGTCGCGCCGGGTGTCGACGTGGCGAGCCTCGGCACCGGCGGCAGGGTGGCCGGCAGGACCGGCACCGGCCTCGCCGTCGCCTTCGTGGCGGGACAGGCGGCCCTGATCCGGGCGGCCGAGCCGAACCTCACCGCAGCCCAGGTCAAGGAGCGGATCCTCGGCACCGCCGATCCCATCGGCGGGCAGGACCCGCACCCCAAGTTCGGCGCTGGGATGATCAACCTTGCCACCTCAATGGCGGGTGCCCTGGACAACCAGGGTCCGGTGGCCGCGAGGCAGGACAGCGGAGGCTCCGGCGCGGCGATCATCGTCCTGCTGGGCCTGGCGCTGGTGTGCGCAGGTGGTGTGTTCTTCGGCCTTCGGATGCGCCGCCGCCGCTACGCCGGCTGACCGTCTCGTTACAGACGCCGGTGCCCGGCGGCCGCCCTTTCGGGGACGGGCCGCCGGGCACCGGCTGTTACGAAACAACCCCTGCTGGGCCGGGCTACTTCTGGGTGAAGGTCTGCTTCAGGTTGAACACGCAGATCCAGATCACCAGCGGCGCGCCCGCCGCGTGGCCGTCGACGTCCAGGCACTTGTCCGTCGCGCGGTTGAAGAGCGAGCGGCGCCCGTTGCTCTCGATCCACTCCCATTTCTGAGCGGGCCCGGCGGTGCAGTTGGCGGACTGCACGGGAGCGCCGTCGCGCTTTTCACCCCAGGCGACGTCCAGGCAGAGGCCGTTCGCCCGGACGGTGCCGTCGGACGCGAAGGACCACCACTGGTTCCGCACCTCCTGGCACTTGCGCAGCGTTGCCCGTACGCCGTCGCCTTCGCCGCCGTTGACGCAGAGCCCGGTCTCCTGGCCGACGATCTGCTTGACGCCGGCCGGCCGGACCGGTGGCGCCGGCACCTTGGTGGGCTCGTCGGGCCGCTCGTCCTGCGCGGGCGGAGGCTTGGCGACGGCCTGGCTGGGGGTGGGGGACGGCGACCCGGACGGTGAACCGCTGGGCGACGGGGGTGTGGCCGGGGTGGTCGGCGTGGTCGGCTTCAGGCGGGCGTCGAGGGCGTAGAACTCGGTGTTCTCCCGGACGGTCCGCAGGAACACCTGGGTGGGGCCGTCGAGCTCCCCGCCGGTCTGCCGCACGGTGGTGGGCCCGTTGCGGAACGCGGCCAGCGCCAGCAGGTACGGGTCACCCTCGATGCCGTCCAGCTCGCTGCGCAGCGCGCACATCACGCTACCGACCGCAGGTATGGCCACCTGCGGGTCCCAGACCGAACCCTGGGCCGGGCCGTGCTCCTGCCACACCTCGGGCAGGAACTGCGCGATCCCGCGCTGGCCCTCGTCGCCGAGCATGTTCGGGTCGAAGCCGGACAGCGCCATCACCTGGCCGGCGACCGCCGCGGGCGGCACCTCGGGGCAGGCGGACCCGGCCCGTACGACGAGCTGGACGTACTCCGCCGGAACTGCCTTCGGCTGCTGCGGCTTGCTGTTCGGTCGGGGCTCGCCGGCCCCGCCGAACGGCACCAGGTTCGCGTAGAAGGCGGCGTACCCGCTGGCGTGGTCGACGTAGTCGACGGAGCTGGACGGCACCCCCTTGGCCTTGCGTACCTCGTCGATACCGGCGTTGAACGCGGCCAGCGAGAGGCGCCAGGGGTCGCCCGCGATCTTGGTCACTCGGACCTGGCCGCTCAGATCGCACATCTTGTGGGCCAGGGCGAGGATGTTCGCCGCGCTGTCCGAGCGTTGCGCACCTGGCCACGGCACCCAGGCCTGCCATGCCGCGTCGTCCAGGCCGGCGATGCCCCGGCCGCCGGAGGCGGTCCGCTTGGCCTGGCCGTCGAGCCCCGACTCGGCCATGAGCTGGCCGGCGAGCCGAGCCGGGGTCAGGGCCGGGCAGGAGCGGGCGGCGGACCGGATCGTGGTCAGTTGCTCGTCGGACACGGCCCGACCGACGAAGTCATCGTCCTGAGCCGAGGCGACTCCCCAGCTGACAGTGGCGACGACCGCGGACAGCACCGCCAGGCCGGCGACCACCCCGGCGGCCGCGCGACGCGAGATCGGACCCAGCCGGCTACGGGGGGAGGGCTGATCGGGTTCCACGGGAGCATCCCTTCCGGTGTTGGCATTGCTGTCTCGACGGACGCGCGCTGCCCTCGGTTCACCGGCTCGTGATCGGATCGAACGAAATTTTCCTGCGAGGTATTGAACCGAGGGGCACGCCGAGCCGTCAACGCTGCAACCGCCGGCCCGCGTTGCCTGTCACACCGCAACGACGCCGACGGCTGACCGTCAGACCCTTTGATCGGAGTTGATTAATGCTGACTCGCCGCAGGATGCTCCGGATCGGACTTGCCGGAGCTGCCGTGGTCGGGGCACCCCTGGCGGCCGCACCCCTGATCTCGCGGGCCTACGCCGCCGACGGGCTGCCGTTGAACATCGTGAACAGTACCGGCCGTTTCGACAGTGCCGCGATCACCATGTACGTCGTCGGCACCGACCTGGCGACCGGCCGGATGGGGTACGTCCGCGAGAGCGGCACGTTCACCCCCGCCAACCCGGCCGACAACGGCCCGGACGGCTTCGCCAACATCGGGGTACGCCTGGACGCCTCCGGCACGACCCGGTTCGTGCTGCCCAAGATGTCCGGTCGGATCTACTTCGCGATCAACGAACGGCTGAGGTTCACCGTGGTCAGCGACGGTGACGGCCAGCCGGCGTTGCAGTACCCGGTGGGCTGGGCGGAGGGCGACCCGGCGTTCGGTGTGCTGCACGACTGCTGCGAGTTCACCTACAACGACTCCGTGCTGGCCTGCAACACCACGACGGTGGACATGTTCAGCATCCCGATGGCGATCCGCCTGCGCGGCAACACCGAGCAGGTCGCCGGCAAACTGGTCGACGGTGGACGAGAAGCGATCTTCGCGGAGTTGGCCCGCCAGCCCGGCTACGAGCGCCTCGTCATCGGAGACGGGCTGCGGGTGATCGCGCCGGGCAAGGGCATCGAGACGGGCCGGTTCGATCCGCACTACTACGACAGCTACGTCGGTGAGGTGTGGGACCGCTACAGCCGTACCGAGCTGCGCGTGCACACGCCGTCCGGGACCCGCCGGGGCCGGGTGGCCGACGGGCGGCTGGTCTTCGACGGCGTGCGAGCCTTCGACCGGCCCTCGACGTTGGACGTCTTCTACTGCGCCGGTGCCCTCGGCACGACTGGTGACGAGGCCGCCAACCAGGTGGCACGAGTCCTCGGTGCCGGCTTCAACCGGTCCACCATGGACCAGCACGATCACCCGACCACCAACCGCAGCGCCTTCTACCAGCATCCGGTCACCAACCACTACTCACGGGTGCTGCACCGATACTCCGCCGACGGCAAGGCGTACGGGTTTCCCTTCGACGACGTGATCGAGGACGCCTCGTACATCCAGGACACCGCTCCCCAGGAGATGACCATCACACTCACGCCGTTCGGCGGAGGACGGGTGGAGGTGCCGGCGCCTTCGGGCACCGAGGCGGTCGTCGTGCCGCCGGTCGTGTCGGCCGGACAAGCCGCACCGGGCTCCCGGGGGGTGGGCGAGGAGATCGCCGCCGCGAGTTTCGACCGGCAGCACGGGGTCCAGACCGAGGCGTCCAGCGAGGGTGGAGAGCACATCGGCTTCCTCGCCAACGGTGACTGGGCCGGTTACCAGGGGGTCGACTTCGGCGGCACACCGGTCACCCAGTTCCAGGTGCGGGTCGCCTCCGGAGCGCCGGACGGGGTCTCCGGCCTGGTCGAGGTGCGCCTCGACGCTGCGGACGGCCCGCCGGTGGGCGAGATCGTGGTGGCCAGCACCGGCGGCTGGCAGAGCTGGACGACGGTGTCGGGCAACCTTGCCCCGGTCACCGGCACGCGCGACGTCTACCTGACGTTCACCAGTGGGCAGCCGCAGGAGTTCGTCAATGTCCGCTGGCTGCGGTTCAACACGTGAGCGCGGCCGTCCTCGTCGATGCCGACCGGCGGAGCGAGCTCACCACCGTGAATCCCCGCGCCGACCGGTCCACACCAGACACAACGGCCCCTCCGTCGGGTCAGGACGGACGCCGCCGACGACCCGGCGCCGCCGGGCCCCGGTCAGCCGCCGGCACCGCCGACTCACGCCTGCGTGAACCCGTTGGGCGGCGGCCACGATGGTCGTCTGTCGGATCCGGCTATCCTTCCCCTCAGGGTGTGATCGACGTTGACACGTCGGCGCGACCGCACGGGCACGACCCGTGCGTGAGGGGGAGGCGTTCTGTGTCGGCGGTGCCCAACGAAGCGCTGGGATCTGAGGTCGTCGGCGACACCGTGACCGGGCAAACCTCTCCGGATGCCCTGATGCGGTCGATCCACGAGCAGTACCGGGGCCCCTTGCTGCGGTTTCTCACCCGGCTCGTCCTCGGTCAGCACGAGCTGGCCGAGGATCTGGTGCAGGAGACGTTCCTGCGGACCTGGCGAAACCTGGAGACGCTGGCCGCCGATCCACGGCGGATCGCCCCGTGGCTCTACACCGTCGCCCGACACGTGGCGATCGACGCGATGCGCGCCCGGCAGGCCCGGCCGCCCGAGGTCGCCATCCCCGACCTGAACCGGCTCTCCGTCCCGACGGACGACATGGACCGGGTGGCGTCCGCGCACACGGTCCGGCTGGCGCTGCAGCGGATCTCGGCGGAGCATCGCGCGGTGCTGATCGAGATGTACTACAAGGGCTCGTCGGTCGCCGAGGCCGCGGAGAGACTAGGAATACCGGAGGGTACGGTAAAGTCCAGGACGTACTATGCGGTGCGCGCGCTGCACGCGGCAATTGGTCCGATCGAGTCGTCCTGATGGCACCTCTCCTGACGCCTCGTCGCCCCGGGGCCTCGCCAGGTCTCCAGCACGGCGGTCGTTGCGGGCGGCGACACGCCGTTCGCGGTGCTCTGGGTCCGAGATGGGGGGCGTGATGCGAACCGGCGAAGAGAATCCGACTGCCGAGCACGCCACGCTGGCCCGCTATCTGCTCGGTGCTCTGGACGAGGCCGAGCGCGTCGCGTTCGAGGCGCACCTCGCCGGCTGCTGGGAGTGTCTGTCGGCGGCGGGGCAGATGGGCAGCGTGACCAGTGCCCTCCCCGAGTTGGACGCCGCCGACTGGGAGGCGATCGCGTCCCTTCCGCCGGACTTCGCGCTGCCGGAGTTCGTGCCGCCGACCGAGCCCGACACGTCGGCGGTCGTGCGACCGACCGAGCCCGACACGTCGACGGTCGCGCCACCGGCTTCCGGTCCGACTCTCCCGCCGGGCGGCCTCGCGGTCGAACGCGAGGCCGGCCCGCCTGAGCCCTCGGACGACCCGCCCGGGGCGACGGCTTCCGCCCCGGCCGGCCCTGGAGCTGACGTGACCCGCCGCCGGAACCGCCGTGGCGGCGCCGGTCCACGTACCGTCGGGTCGGCCCGGCCGGCCGGAAGCCGACCGGGAACGCCAGCCGCACCCGAGAGCCGCCCGGGTCGCCCGTCGAGCGACCCACGACGTCGCCGGCTCAAGCTCTGGGCCGGGGCGGCCGCCGCGGTGCTGGCCGTCGTCATCGCCGGCGGTGGTGTCGTGGCCGGCCTCGGCCCCACGAACAGCGACGTGGTGCTCACCGCGAACGGGGAGGCGCCCGCCCAGGGCGTGAGTCTCGCCGTCACGATCACCACCGACCAGGACAGGTCGAGCATCAAGGTCACCGCCATCGGTCTGCGTCCGGGCCTGCGCTACCGCCTCTTCGGGGTGACCCGGGACGGCGCCACCCATGTGATCCGCGACTGGACGGCGTCGTCCGGGCCGCAGGACGTGGCCGCCGAGCTGTCGCTGCCCGTCAACGACCTCGCGTTCGTCACGGTGGGGCTTGTCGACGGCACGGCGATCGTCACCGCTCCGATCTCCCGCTGACCCGCCCGCCGACCGGCGGGTGGGCGGGCTCCCCACGGATTGGGCTGAACCGAACGTCGGCGGCAGCCGTAGGGCCTGCGACGGCGATGACCGAGGCCCACCGGAGGTGTCCATGCCCGAGCAGACGCGAGCGCCCAACCCACACGTCGAGCGGCTGGCGCTGAAGATTGTCGAGAATGACCTGCGCCGGATCGCGCAAGCGGCTCACAACCGCTCGCCCGATCTGGCGAACAAGTGGAACGACGCGAGAAAATTCGTCGACGGCAAGCAGCGCGACCTCGACCGCAAAGGACCGCCCCCGCCCGGCGAGACGCGCCGACGCGACCGGGACCCGGGTCAGGATCTGGACCCGGCGGAAGCGCAGTGGCAGCCGGAGACCGTTGTCCACCAGAGCTCGGAGAGCACCTTCGGGCGCTTGGTGCGGGAGCTGTTGCAGATGCTGGACGGGTCGTCGACGCAGCCGACCGCGACGTATCCGGCCTCGCAGGGGCCACCGCACGCGACGCCGGGGCCGTGGCCGGCTCCGCCCCCGCCCGTCACGCCGTACAGGCTGCCTCTCCACGACCTGCCGATGGACGTCCGACCGATGTCCGAAATAGACGAAGCGGTGCTGCGCAGCCACCTCACCGATGCGGTCGACTCGATGCTGAAGGACAGCCCCGCGCTGAAGGAACTGTACGACCAGGTCGGCCTGCCCACGGTGTCGCACTTCCTCAAGGGCCGCGCGGACGGGCCCGAGCCAACGCCGGACGGGGCCGAGGCGAGGTTGGACGGGGCCGAGACCCGGCTCGACCGGGAGCCGACCGCCGCCGACGTGGCCGCGCTCACCAGCCCGGGCGGCGACCGACCACCGTCCTCCCGGCGCGGGTCGGAGACATCGATCGCGAATGTGGCCGCCCTCCGGTCGACGCCCGCGGTGTCGCCGAACACCACGCCGGTCTCGCCGGTCAGTCGACGGCCGAGCACCGTCGTGCCGAGCCGGACCGCGATGCGGCGGTAGCCTCGCGGACCAGCGGCCTCCCGTCTTCCCTCGGCCGGGTGGCCGCGGTCGCCGCCGCGCACGCCCGCGCCGGTTCGGAGTTCGTGGATCAGGTTCGTGAGGTGTTGACCGGCGTGGCCGGGCCGGGATCGACCCCGACCTGCTCGCCGACGGCCACAACACCATGAACGCCCTCACCGACCTCGCCGCCGGCTGTCCCTGGCTTAAGCCCTGATTAGTTACCCGTCCGGTACGCCGACGGTCGAATACCGGTCTCTCGCAGGAAGGCCGCCGAAAACTGCGCGGTGCCGCCGAACCCGCAGCGGATCGCAGTCTGTCCTACCCCCATCCCACGTTCCAGGTAGCGGCGGGCCTGATCAATGCGCAAACGGGTCAGGTACCGGGCCGGGGTCAGCCCGGTGGTCTGCCTGAACACCCGCAGGAAGTGAAAGGTGCTGAGGTGCACCTCCCGTGCCAGATCGGCCAGTCGCAGTGGTTCAGCCATACGCTCGTTCATGAGCTCGATAGCGGCGTGGACCCGCTTGTCCTCACGACCCACCCGTTCGGCCTCTCCGGGCCGGCCCAGCAGGTGAACCGCGAGGAACTCAGCAGCCGTCTGAGCATGAAGGTCGCCGGCGCCCCGGCGTGCCGCGCTCGCGAGTGATGGCAGTAGCGACGGGAGTAGTTCGTCATCGCTGGGGACGTGTGTTGCAGTCGGGAGACTCATCTCAGCTGCCACCCTGCGGACCGTGTGGCCGGGCAGATGTAGGTGGACAGTGGACATCGGTTCCGAGAGCTCGAACCGCAGGCGGCTCTCATCGCCGCCCACGGACCCGCCGATCAACCCCGGAGCGACCGGAACAGTCTTGCGTTCGTTGCCCTGCTCGATCCGCATCGTGCCCTGCCCGGCCACGACCAGCCACACGTGGTAGCTGGATGTGGCGGGCAGGTCGACCTCGCCGACCTTGTCCAGATGATCGAAGCTCTGGACAAGCAATGCACGTCAGCCTGCGGCGTCCCAGCTGTACAGATTCGTGTGGAGTCGTGACGTGTCGTATCCCGCGTAGGCGGCGAAGTCGAACTGGGCCTCGCGATTCACCGATCGACGCTAACACCGCAAGATCGATGCGGCTGTCCGCAATCTCACGTAACAACCGATCACGCCCACGCTTCTACCGTCGGGGAATGCCTCACCGCTACTCCATCAACGCGCGCTCGAACGCCGCTCCCACGGCCGTCTATGATGCGCTGCTGCGTGCCGGCTCCTGGCCAATGTGGTCACCTATCGACTCGGTGACCCTGGCAGACGGCCGCGACCCGTGGGATCGCGGCCGTGTAGGCGACGTCCGACTCTTCCGCACAGGACGGGCTCTGAGCCGCGAATCAATCGAAGATCTCGATCCCGATCGGCGCTTCGTCTACAGCAATCCCTCCGGACCGTTTCGCAGCTACCGCGGTCAGATAGAACTGATACCTGACGGCTCCGGGACTAAGATCAACTGGCAGGCCGAGTTCGAGACGAACATCCGTCTGATGGGTCCGATCATGCGCCTCTACCTGCTGCGCTTCATGCGTCGGATGGCGTGGGGACTCGCCACCTACGCGGAACGGCCGACGATGACGAGCAAGTAGTTGTGAGCAGGGCAGCAGCCGGCGACAGGTCATCAGGTCCGGCAACCAGCCGACGGCAGCGTTCTCATTACCCTGCGGCGGATGGTCGGCGCCACGGTGGACGTGACTCGGCGGGTGCCGAACGCGGTGTCGCCCAGGGCGATCCATCACCGAGGCAGTGCCAGTCACCGACGGTGAACACGGCGGGCTGCTGCCCGACCTCGCAATAGCCCTGACCCCCCTTGCCGAGCCGGAGCCCAACGCGGCGGTCGCCTCGCTGACCTGCGGCCTCCCGTCCCCCTCGGTCGGGAGGCCGCCCGCCGGACTCAGTACGGGTCGACCTGCGGGACCTCCTTGGCCCGGTGCGCGCCGGGCTTACAGCCGGCGAACGGACCGGACGGGTCGCGCAGCGTATTCATCACCGGGCCGAGGTGGTCGCGGTGCCAGTTCGCCGGTCCACTCAGCCCGGCGTTCGGGCCGGTGAGCTCCTGCCACGCCAACCACAGCCCGTAGAACTGGGCGACGGCCTCGGGATGCTGCCACCACCGGGAACACCAGGGCGCGGTCGAGGAGACCTCCCGGGCGTAGACGGGCACGAGCAGGTGCCGTACCCACATCGTCAGCATCCGCAGCGCCTCGGCGTGCTCGTCGCCCTCGAGATAGAGGATGAACGGCGGCTTCCTCGGCGCGGGTGGGGCTGACGCGTCCGTGGCCGGCGGAGCCGGTTCCCCGGCCGACTGTGCGGGCTCGGCGGCCCGCTGCTGCTCCTGTGCTGACAGCATGTCCTCTCCTTCTCGGTTGGTCGATGAGCTCGTGGTCAGCCCGGGGCGGCGAAGTTCTGCGTCCAGTACGGGCCGTCCCCGTTGTCGGCGCGGCCGATCCCGATCTCGGTGAACGCGCAGTTGAGGATGTTGGCCCGGTGTCCGGGGCTGTTCATCCAGGCGTCCATCACCGCCTCCGGCGTCGGTTGGTTGTACGCGACGTTCTCCCCGTAGGTGCGCCACACGTAGCCGGCCCGGTCCAGCCGTTGGCCCACGTCGCTGCCGTCGCTGCCGGTGTGCGACATGTTCCGGTGGTCGGCCTGGTCCTGGCTGTGCCGCATCGCTGCCGTGGTCAGTTCCGGATCGCTCTGGACCGGAGCGCAGCCGGCCTCGCTCCGTCTGGCGTTGACCAGTTCGAGGACCCCGCCGCCGGTGGTGGCGCTGTCGCCACCATCCGCACCGTCGTCGTTTTCGTTTTCGTTGTCGTCCTCGGTGGTCGCCTCCGAGGTCGGGCCGGTGGTCGTCGGGGTGGCGTACGGCTCGCCGAGAATCCCCATGTACTGGCCGAAGTAGGCGCGTACCTTCGCGGTGTAGGCCCGGGTGTTCGTGCTCGGGCTGACCCCGCCGGCCTCGCGTACCGCGTCGATCCCGTCCTGGTACGCGGACAGGGTCAGGTCGAGGACGTTGCCGATCACCTTCCCCTCGTCCAGCAGGGTCTGCACCTCCTTGGCGAGCGCGCACATGTACTTCGCCTGCGCCATGATCGAGTCTTCCGGGTCCTCCGGGCGGGTCTTGTCGTTGTCGTCGGTGTCCTCGCCGTACTTCTCGAAGATCTCGGGGTCGAGCTGGGAGATGCCCACCTTCCCGTCCTCGCCGACCTTCGCGGTGTACCACCCGGAGCCCACCTGGATCTGGGCGGCGATGACCACCGGACCGATCTCGGTGCACTCCTTGCCGGCGTCCTCGATGGTCTCCAACAGCGAGGCCGGCACCTGCTCGGTGTCCAGTTCGCCCTTGCCGTCTCCCCGTCCCGCCTCGATGGACTGCCGGGCGGCGTCCTGGACGTCGATGTCCGGCCCGCCGCCGCTTCCGCTGAACCCACCGAAGAGCCAGATGAGCAGGATCAGCGGGAGCAGCAGGATGTAGAGCGCGCCGACCACGACGACCAGGGCGCCGCCGACGGCCAGCGCGATCGGGCTGGACATCAACGCCATGCCGCCACCGATCGCCGCGCCGATCACGGCGATCCGGGTGCCGCTGCCCTCCCCACCCGCACCGGAACCACTCACGTCGCCTCCCGTCCTCGGGTCGCTTGAAAAATCTGGAACTCGTCTTGAACCGGGGCGTCGGACGCCCCGTAGAGGCGTCCGTCAACGAGCCGGACGGCCGCACAACGGGGCCGAGGGCCTGTCGGTTCAAACCCGGTCGGGACAGATCAGATCGGGATTCACGAGGAGGAGGTGGATGGCATGATGCCCGCGACGACGGTCGGGCCGGCATCGCGCGTGCCACCGGGATCGGTGTCCGCGCGGACACCGGGCCACAGCCCCGCCACGCAGCCCCGCCGGTACCTCTCCGAGGAGGGGATTGGCTGGATCGCGGCGCACGGGGGCGCCGGCACGACGACACTGGCCCGGCTCCTCGGCGGCACCGACCTCGGCTGCCGATGGCCGGACGCCGCGTTGGCCGAACCCGCCACGGTCATGCTGGTGGGCAGGACCAACGCGGAGGGGATCCGGGCACTGTCGCGGGCCCTCAACGCGTTGCGGGAGGGTCGGCACCCACCCGGCATGCGGCTGACCGGCCTGGTGCTGCTCGCCGACGCCCCGGGCCGGCTGCCGATGGCGCTGTCCCGGCGGATCCGGGTGCTGCGCTCGGTGGCCCCGGTGCACCGGGTGCCGTGGGTCCCGGAATGGCGTCTGGGCCGCCAGGCGCGTACGACGCCGAAGGCGATGCTGCGGCTGGCCACGGCGGCCGGTCTCCGTTCCGACACGCGGGGGAGACCGTCGTGAACCTCGATTTCGAATCTATCCGCGCGGCAGATCCGAGCCCGTTCGTGCCGCCGCCCGGGTACACCCCGGTCTCCGAGGCGAACGACCTGCTCGGCCTGCTCGCCTGGTGTGTGACGGCGGCTGCGATCGCCGGTCTCATCGTCGTCGGCATCCAGATGGCCTTGCAGCTCAACCGTGGTACGCCGGGCGAGGGTGCCGAACACTTCCGTGGCCTGGTTGTCGTCGCGCTCGCCTGTGTCCTGGGCGCCTCGGCCGGCCCTCTCGTCGCGTTCTTCGGCGACCTCGGTCTCTGACCACGTCGTCACCGGTCGACCGGGAGCCCCCGGATCGCCGATCGTCCTGATCCGCTTCCTCCACAAGGAGTTTTCCGATGTCGCTCACCAGCCTCAGCCAGTCCGCCGCCGCCCACGTCCTCGCCCGGCTGCCGATGGAGCCGGCTCCCGGCGGCGGTGGCGTGGTCAACCCGACGCCGAGTGCCCCCACTGCGCTCAGCGATCTGGTCAACAAACTGCTGGGGTTGATCGCCTGGGGCGGCACCGCCGCGGGGGTGGCCGGGGTGCTGATCACCGGCACGATGATGGCGATCTCGGTGAAGCGGGGCGAGAGCTCCGAGCACATGTCAAGGCTCGGCCTCGTCCTCGGTGGGTGCATCCTGGTCGCCGTCGCCGGCCCGGTGGCGAACTGGTTCCTCGGCGGCGGTGGGGACACCACCCAGGGCGGGGCCCAGTGACCGACGGCGGCCGACGATGGTCGGAGGACGGGAAACCGCCCTTCTGGACGGAACGGGGGTGGATCGTCTCCGCGGTCTTCCTCGCCGGGGCGGTCCTGCTCTCCGGGATGGTCTGGATCGGCGGGCTGGGCGGAGACGACTCGGCCGACCTGGGGGGTCAGGCCGCCGCGGGGCCCGCGAAGCAGCCGGCCCCACCCTGTCCGACGACCTCCACAGTGGCGTCCGCTCCGGCGCAACCACCCGCCCCGACGAAACCACCCGCCGACGTGTCCTGGCGGGCCGTCGACGTCGGCTACCAGGTGCCGGTCTCGGCCAGCCAAGGGCCGCTGCGCATCGAGGGCGGGGTGCTCCGCTGCTTCGCCCACACTCCTATCGGTGCGGTGCTCGCGGCGCACATCATTCCGGTCAAGTTGGACGGCCCCGACTGGCAGACGGTTGCCGACCTTCAGGTTCTGCCCGGCCAGGGCCGGGAGGTGCTGACCGCCCGGCTCGACCGGGTGGTCAACAACAACCGTCGGGGTGGGGGCAACTACGCCGGCTACGCGGTCGACGCGTACACGCCGGAGGCGGCCACCGTGCAGCTACTCGTGCACGGCGCCGGGTCGTACATGGCGAGCCGGATCGAGCTGCGCTGGGACGACGGCGACTGGAAGCTCGCGCCGTCGCGGGTCGGCGTGGTGTTCGAGTCCATCGGCACGGTCGCCAGCAGCCGTGGCTTCAGTGTGTGGAGGCAGTGACACGTGTGTGACACAAGTCCGCTGAACAGCCTGCAGGACATCTTCGAGCTCATCATCAACCCGGTCGGGATGTTCGTCCGGATCATCGCCAACCTGATCCTCGCCGGGGCGATCTCGATCTTCGGTGAGTTGACCGACGAGGTGCCCACCCTCTCTGCGGAGGCGGACGGCGAGCCCTCCATGGCCGTCCCCGGGATGATCAGCGACCAGATCGAGTGGCTCATCGTCTACCTGGCGGTCGGCTCGATCCTCTTCGCCGCCGCCAAGATGGCGATGGATCGGCGCGCCGAGGCCGGCAAGGTGGCGCTGCGCGGCTTCCTCCGGGTGATCCTGGTGGCCGGGGCCGGCTCGTGGATAGCGATCAAGGCCGCCGCCATCTCGGACGACTACACCCGGCACCTCTTCTCCACGGCCTCCCTGAACATCATCAAGAGCGTGCCGTGCATCGACGACGGCTCCGGGATGGAGGCGTTCCTCCTCCTGGTCCTGGCCTTCCTGTTGCTGATCTCGGCCATCGTGCACGTCCTGCTGCTCTATGTCCGGCTCGGCGTGATGATCCTCCTGCTCGGCACCCTGCCGCTGGCCGCCGCCGCCTCCATGACGAACTGGGGTGCCGGCTGGTGGCGCAAGCACATCGGCTGGACGGTCGCCTGGCTGCTCTACAAACCGGCGGTCGGCCTGATCATGTATGCCGGCTCGCAGATGATCGCCCAGGGGAACAAATCCGAGGACGGCATCCACAGCCGAATAGCCGGGGTCGGCGTTCTGCTGCTGTCGGCGATCGCGCTCCCCGCCCTGCTCAAGCTCGTGGTCCCGGCAACGGCGGCGCTGGGCACCGGTGACCCCGCCGGCACCGCCATCTCCGCGGCCGGTGGCGCTATCGCCTCCGGTGCGAAGAAGATCGCCAGCGGTGCCGCGTCGTCGTCCGGCGGCAGTGTCGGCCCGTCCGGGTCACGCGCGCCCAGCGGTGCCTCCGGCCCCGCCGGCCGCGACGGTGGCTCCGCGAGCGGGGGTCGCGACGGAGCGTCGGGCCGCAACGGTGCCGGCGGGCGACCCGCCCCGAGCAGTGCCGGTGCCGCGACGAGCGGCGCTGGCGCCGCAGCGAGCGCCGCCGGACCCGCCGCCGCCGTGATCGGCGCGACGTACCAGGCGGCCCAGGTCGGCCGGCGCATGGTGTCCGGCGCGGTGGAGCGAGCCGACGGCGACGCGGGCCACAACTGACGGTGCGTCGGCGGCCGACCGCCGACCAGAAGAGGCGAGGGAGAGGTCTATGTCGACGGAAGCCGCTATCGAACCGACGTACGGGAACTGGCGCCGGCCACGCCGCGCCGGGCTGGGGCCGTTCGGTCTGCTCGGCACTGTCGGGGTCTTCGGCGGGCTGGTGGTGGTGCTGCTGGCGTCTCTGGCATCGCTGCAGGCGGCGATGGTGATCGGTACGCCGTTCGTGCTGGGCCTTGTTCCCATGGCGGTGCGCACCCCGGACGGCCGCAACCTGTACCAGCTCGTGACGCTGCGCATCGGCTGGTCCCGGCGGCGGGCCCGGGGCGAGCACCTGTACGTTTCGGGGCCGCTGTCGGCCCGTCCCGAGGGTCGGTTCGCCCCGCCCGGCATGCTCAGCGGGGTGGCGGCCCTGGAAGGGCGGGACGCCTACGACCGGTCGTTCGGGGTGCTGCACCACCGCCGCCGCAACCTCTACACCATCGTGCTGCGCTGCGAACCCGACGGCGGGTCGCTGGTCGACCCGGACCAGGTCGACACCTGGGTGGCGCTCTGGGGCGAGTGGCTGTCCCGACTCGCCCACGAGCCGGGGCTGCGCGGCGCGTCGGTGGTGGTGGAGACCGCGCCCGACCCGGGCACCCGGCTGGCGACCGAGGTGCTGCCCCGGCTCGACGCTGACGCCCCGCCCGCCGCCCGCGCGGTGATGCAGGAGGTGGTCGAGGACTACCCGTCCGCGTCGTCGGAGATGAACTCGTACATCACCCTGACGTACGCGCCGGTGGGCGGGCCCCGCCGCGACCCGGAGGACGTCATCACCGACCTGGCCATCCGGGTGCCGAGCCTGCTGACCGGGCTGGTCAGCGCGGGCGGTGGGGTGGCCGAGCCGCTCACCGCCGAGCAGATCGCCGAGGTGGTCCGGGTCGCGTACGACCCCGCGTGTGCCGCCGACGTGCTCAGCGTCCGCGCCGAGCACGGGCACACCGGGCTGGAGTGGATCGACGCCGGGCCGGTGGCTGCGGTGGAGACGGTCGACGCGTACCAACACGACTCCGGGGTGTCGCGGACCTGGCTGCTCACCCTCGCACCCCGGGGCACGGTCCGGTCCAGTGTGCTGCGGACCATGCTGGACGCCTCCGCCGGCACCCGCCGCAAGCGCGTGGCGCTGCTCTACCGGCCGATCGACCCGGCCACCTCGGCCCGGATCGTCGAGGCGGACCGGCGGACCGCCCAGTTCATGGCGACCTCGGGTCGCGGCATGGTGCAGGCGCGGGCCGCCGCCGAGGTACGCGCCGCCGAACAGGCCGCCTCCGAGGAGGCCACCGGCGCCGGGCTCGTCGAGTTCTCCCTGATGCTCACCATCACCGTCGACCGCCCCGACCAGCTCGACGACGCGTCGGTGGTGGTGCGCAACCTGACCGGGGCCGCCCGGATCTCCATGCGTCCGGCCAACCGGATGCAGGCGGCGGCGTTCAGCTGCAGCCTGCCGGCCGGAATTCTGCCCTGGGAACAGACCATGCTGCCGCACGAACTCCAGGAGGCGATGTGAGCACCCCACTCGGTGCCGGTTGGCCGGCCGGGCACGCCGGGGCGTCCACCGCGCTCACGGGCCTGGTCGGCGACCCGGACGACGAGGCCCCCAAGCCAGCGAAGGCCGCCCCACCGAAGCCCCGCCGGGACTTCCCGGTCTCGGCGCGGGGCTGGGACGGACCGGGCGGCGGCAAGGTCGGCTACCTCGACGCGCCGACGATGTGGCGGGCCACCACCGTGCAGGCGTGCGGGCTCTGGCCGTTCTCGGCCGGCTCCGGCGCGCCGATGTCCGGGGTGCCGCTCGGCCAGCACCTTTTCACCGGCGCGACGGTCTGCGGCGACCCGATCTCCTGGTTCACCCGGGCGAAGTACATCTCCAACCCGTCGCTGTTCATGCTCGGTATGCCCGGCCTGGGCAAATCGACCCTGATCAACCGGATGGCCGTGGGACTGGCCGCCACCGGTGTGGTGCCGCTGGTCCTCGGCGACCTGAAGCCGGACTACGCGGACACGGTCCGCGCCCTCGGTGGGCAGGTCATCTCGATCGGCCGTGGGGTCGGCGGCATCAACGTGCTGGACCCGGGGGCGATGGGGCTGGCCGCCGAACGGATCGGCGGCAAGGCCGGTCAGGCGCTGGCGGCCGAGACCCACGGCCGGGTGCTCAACATGGTGGCGGCGCTGCTGACCATCGTGCGGGGCCGGGCCCTGGACGACCACGAGCAGGCGGTGCTCTCCGCCTGCCTGCGGCACCTGCGGGAACGTACCCCGAATGGGCGTGCCCCGATCCTGCCTGACCTGCTGCGGGTGTTGGAGGAGGGGCCGGACCGGGTCCGGGCGGTGACCCTGGACCGGGGGCAGGAGACCCGGTACCGGGACGCGGTGGACCCGCTGCACCGCTCCCTACTCGGCATCCTCGATGGCGCGCTCGGCGACACCTTCGGTTCGTCCACCTCGACCCGGATCAACCTGGACGCCCCCGCCGTCTGCATCGACATCTCCCGGATCGGCGAGTCGGACACCCAACTCACCGCGGCGGCGATGCTCGCCGCCTGGTCTGATGGCCTGGGTACGGTTGCCGCCGCGCATGCGATGGCCGACGCCGGAATGGCACCGCGCCGCTGGTTCTTCACCATCCTGGACGAGCTGTGGCGTCCACTTCGGGCGGCCTCCGGCATCGTCGACCGGATCGACGCGCTGACCCGGCTTAATCGCTCACTCGGCCTCGGCGACGCGAAGATCACCCACACCCTCAAGGACGCCGAGGCGCTCGGCACCGACGCCGACCGGGCCAAGGCGCGTGGTTTCGTGGAGCGGGCCGGGATCGTCGCCTGCGCCGGACTGCCGGCCGCCGAGATGACCGACCTGGGCCGGGTGATCGGCCTGTCCCGCCGGGAGATCGAGCTGGTGTCGTCCTGGTCGTCCCCGCCGGGCTGGGCGAGCAGTGGCAGCAACGAGGAGCCGCCCGGCCGGGGCCGGTTCCTGATCAAGGTCGGTGGTCGACCTGGCATCCCGATCCGGGTCTCCATCACTGACACCGAGCGTCGCCTGCACGACACCAACCTGCGCTGGGTGCAGAACGGTTTCGCCGAACAGCAGGCCGCCGAGCGGGCCGCGGCCCGGCAGGCGGCCTTCGAGGCCGAGGCCGAACTGGGCAACCTGAGTACCCAGCCGGAGTACGCCCAGGTGACCGAGGGAGCCAGCCGGGGGTGGGAGGCGTGAGCGGGAGGATGTCCTCCGGCCCGCCACGCGGGTCCGACCTGTTCTTCTGGGCCTTTTCTCTGGTCGTCCTCGCCAACCTCGGGCTCTTCATCGTCGCCTGGACGGGCGGCACGCTCGGCGCCGGGCTGACCGGGCACGGCTGGCGCCCGCCGCCGTTCACCATCGGCTCGTACTTCGCCCTGGTCTCCGGCGACCTCGACACGCTCTGGCCCGGCGCGTCCCCGTACGCGGTCTACGGGGGGATGGTCGTGGTGGCCGCGCTCCTCGTCGTGCCGGTCGTGCTCGTCGGGCGTTGGCTGCTCGACCGCCGCAACCAGGGCGTCGGGCTGGCCCGCAGAAGCGATCTCGCGTCGTTGGCCCCGGCCGGCATCGCCGCCCGCGCCCGGGAGTTGCGTCCCTCGCTGGCCGGGATGAAGCACCTACCGCCGGACGAGACCGGCAACCTGCTCGGCGACCTGTCCCCGAACGGCCCGGAGTTGCGCTCCTCCTACGAGGACGTGGAGTTGGACCTGATGGCACCCCGGGCCGGAAAGTCCACCGGCATCGCCATTCCCCGGGTGCTGCGTGCCCGGGGCGCGGTCCTGCTCACGTCCAACAAGTCCGACGTGTACGCGGTGACCCGCGCCGAACGGGAACGTATCGGCACCGTCTGGACCTTCGACCCGCAGGGCATCGCGCACGCGCCCCGGGAGATGTGGTGGGACATCCTCGCCGACTGCGTCACCATCGAGGGCGCGCGGCGGCTGGCCGGGCACTTCGTCGCCTCGGTCAACGACGACAGCTCGAAGAAGGACTTCTGGATCTCGGCGGCGCAGAACACCCTGACCGCGCTCTTCCTGGCCGCCGCCCGGGGGCGGGCCCCGGTCACCGACCTGCTCGGCTGGCTCGCCGACCCGGCCGACCGCACCCCGATCGACCTGCTGCGCGACGCGGGCATGCAGGCGATGGCCGAGCAGTTGCAGGGCACCGTACGCGGGGCCGTGGAAACCCGCGACGGCATCTACGAGACCGCCCGGCAGTGTGTGGCGTGCCTGCTCGACCCGGAGATCCTCTCCTGGGTCAGCCCGGACCCGTACCTGCCGCAGTTCCGTCCGGATCGGCACGTCCTCGGCCGGGACACCCTCTACCTGCTCTCCAAGGACGGCGGCGGCTCCGCCGCCGGAGTGATCGCCGGGCTCGCCGACGCGACGCTGCGGGCCGGGGTGGTCGCCGCCGAGCGGATGGGCGGCCGGCTGGACCCGCCGATGACCGCGGTGCTCGACGAGGCGGCGAACGTGTGCCGGATCTCCGACCTGCCCGACCTGTACTCGCACCTCGGCTCGCGCGGGATCAACGTGGTGACCCTGTTGCAGAGCTATCGGCAGGGCTCCCGAGTCTGGGGCGAGGCCGGCATGGACGCGATGTGGGGTGCCGCCACCATCAAACTGCTCGGCGCGGGCCTCGACGACGCCGACTTCGTGGAGAAGATCTCCAAGTTGGTCGGCCTGCACGACGTGAGCACCGTCAGCATCTCGCGTAGCCGGGACGGCTCGTCGCGGTCCGTCTCGTACCGTCAGGAGAACGTGCTGCCAGCCGACCGGATCCGGGCGCTGCCGAAGGGGACCGCTCTGCTGCTGGCCACGGGCGTCCGACCTGCGGTGATCAAGCTGCGTCCCTGGTACAAGGAGCCGGACGCGGGACGAATCTCGGCGCTGGCCAAGCAGGAGGTCGCGGCGATCACCGAACGGGCCACCGCCAAGCTCGGCACCAGCTCGACGTAGGCCTGGCTCCTCCGACCAATGGGCCCAGGTAGAAGATCTTGCATGCGGGCTGAACCGGGGGGCGGGGCGCCGCGTAGAGCGGGAATCCAGGTCCACCGTCGGCAGGAGACGATGAGATGGAACGAGACCAAGACCCCCGACAGCCCTACTACGACGGAAGCAACCACTGGGACACCAGCAGCGGCACCAGCCACCAGAGCGGTGACAACACCTACGACTTCGGCCCGGCGCTCGACGAGAACGGGTACCCGTCGCACATGAACGTGAGTGTCGCTCCGTACGCGACCATGCAGCCGTTCTCGAGCAGCGGCACCAGCTCCGCACCGTACCCGTACCCGTACCCGGCCGCCGCCTCGCCCTCGCCGCAGGGGCCGTACGACTATTCGACCAGCTTCGAGCAGCCTGTCTCGGTCGACGAACTCGCCAACCAGTTTGAGCGTTATCAGCTCGCCGGCAACCTCGCCTCGGTTGACCACGATGTGTGGGAGGCGCAGCGCGCCTTCGCCACGGCACCCGCTGATGACCGGATGCCTGAACCTGCCCCGGTGACGCCTCCGCTGCCTCCGGACTTCGCCGAACTGGAGGCGAGCACGAGGGCGTGGGAGCAGTGGGCTGATCAGCATGTCGCCGACGGACTCACCAACCTCGTGACGGGGGAGCCGTTCCAGCTCGGGACGCGCCCCACGCAGCGGGAGGAAATGGTCGTCCCCGACCGCTCCCCGCTGGCCAGTCCCAGCCACACCCCGAGTGGATCTCCGCCTCTTCCGCCGGTTGGCGGCCCTGCGGGCGGGCCTGACGTGGAGGCGGGGCGGGCGGACACGTTCGCGCTGCACGAAGACGGGCAGACGCTCCTGCAACGTGTCAAAAATGGCTGGCAAGTTGTCATGGACGAGGAGGTCCGGACCCGGGTCCTGTACGCGCTCGGCAGCACGCTCGAGGCGTTCGGGCGATCCACCGGAGTGTCTTACGCCATCGCGACCGGCAACGCTGTGATCCTCGGTGCCGACATCATCAACAGAGGTCAAAGCATCTACAACAACATCACCGCGCCGCAGGTCGACATGCCGCGTCTGGCCCGGGACACCGCCGACGTCGTCGGCCTCACCACCGGTATCGCGGCCGGCTACACCCTGATCTCTGGTGTGAACAAGGCATTGTCAACGGACGACCACCTCGTCATCGACAGAAGTCATGTCCGAGCGGCGGGTTATCTGGGCGGCGCCGCTGCGGTCGCGTACGGGGCCGGTGCGGTTTTCGCTGGCGTGGACCGGAACAGAACGGCAGCCGGGCCCGCCGACACCGGCAGCGAGCACGCTCCGGCCGACCGGTCGGAGTCGCATCGGTCGGAGTCGCATCGGTCGGAGTCGCACCGGTCGGAGTCGCACCGGTCGGAGTCGCACCGGTCGGAGTCGCACCGGCCGGAGTCGCACCGGTCGCACGGGACGACCAGCGGGGCTGCCCGGATGGCCGCTCCCCGCGCCGAGCGGGAGTACGCCGAGACGCAGCAGGGGGAGTCGAGCTACCAGTCGACCAGCCAGCGACGCAAGGGCAAGGCACGGGCGAAACGCTGACGCCAGTCTCCACCGGGTGGGGCAGAGGTGCGGGCCGGCCTCTGCCCTGCTGACAGCAGGCGGCGCCCTGACCAAAACAACCGGTCAGGGCGCCGCTGCGCCGTTTTCGACGGCTGCCTCCCCGGGGGCGACGGGCTGTCGGCGGATGGTGCGATGCGGTGGCCGATCGCATTGCGGCGCGGATGCTGTGGCGAGAACGAGCGCGGTCCGGGATAGCCTTGCCGGATATGGCTACCTATCGCAGCGCCTCAGTGCTTCTCGCCTCGGACGGCACCAGGACCCCCGGCACCGCCGCGCTCTTTGCTGAGCCCGCCCGCAAGGGCGGGGTCCCGCCGTGGGCAGGCGACTTCCGACCCGCCAACAGCGCCGGCAACGGCCCCAAGAACGCGGTCGGTAAGACCTTCACGTTGGAGCTGCCTGACGGCAGCACCGGCACAGTCGTGGTCCAGAGCCTCAAGCGGGGCAAGGGCGGCGTCGTGCTGGCGTTGATGGGCGAGGACGCGCCCCCCTTCTGAGTCGCCACCGCCAGTGGTGGTGGCTCGGGCCGGGCTGCCCTGGCCGGCGGGCCGCCGACCAGGGCCGTCGGTCAGCGGCGACCGGCGGCCAGGGCGACGAGGTACTGTCCGCCGCCCGCGTCGACGCTCGCGGTCACCGGCAGTCCGGGCACCAGCCGGGAGAACCGGTCGACCAGCCAGTCCGCCGCCTCCTGGGCGTCCCTCTTGCTCGGACAGCGGGCCACCAACTCCCGGCCACCCTTGCGTTCGAGTCGCTCGGCGACGGCGATCAGCGGCGCGGGCTCCACCACGTGCAGGCGGTCCGACCAGGCGATGACCACCTTGACCGCGCCCTTGCGGGTGTTGCAGGCCCGGTGCGCGAGTCGCTCGGCGACCTTGGCCTTCTTGTCGGCGGTACGGCTGTCGACGCTGGGACCACGCGGGTCGTTCACCGACCTGTCGGCGTCGACCGGCTCGTCGCACACCCAGCATCGCCAACCGTCACGCGCGGCGACGTCATCGAGGAGACTCATCCGAGCAAACTAGCCTGTCAGGATGACAGGCCTCTGCCGCGTCCGCTCGGGGGAGCGAGCGGACGCGGCAACCGTGGATGCTGTCAGGCGGTCAGTTGCCGAAGCATCTCGGCTGAATCGTGCAGGGCCGTCATCTGCACGAACCGGCCGTCGCTGACCTTGTAGATGGCGTACTCGACGATCTCGAAGGACCTGCCGGACGGCGGCACACCGAGCCACTCCTTCACCGGCGTGCCGGTGTTGATCGCGCGTACGGCGATGCGGTCACGGTCGAACAGCAGTTCCTTGACCTCCCAGCGCAGGTCCGGGACGGCGTCGACGTCGTGCTTCTGCACGTTGAGGACGTCGTCCCGGGTGCCGGGCTCGCCGTTGAGCATCACCGTGTCGTTGATGAACTCGTCCATGCCGTCGAACTTGTGGGCGTTGAGGTCGGCGACGTAGCGCAGGTACCAGTCACGCAGGTTGTTGTCAGTCATCAGATTTTCTCCTGTTTCTCGGTGTTACCAGTTGAAGGGGCCGAACTCATCGGTGAAGGTTCCGGTGGGCCCGTCGGGGCCGAGCGTGGCGAGGTGTACGACCGTCTTGGCGCTCTCCGCCGGTGACCGTCCGAATCCGTAGGCGGCGGTCAGGTCGGTGGCGGTGGCGCCGGGCTCGATCGCGTTGAACTTGATGCCCGGGTTCGCCTTGGCGTACTGGATCGTCAGCATGGTGGCCGCCGACTTGGACGCCGCGTAGAGCGCCGCCGGGAGGTTGTATTCGGGACGTTCGGGGTTGGTGACCGCCCAGAACGATCCGAGGCTGCTGGAAACGGTGACCGCCGTCGGGTTCGACGACTTGCGCAGCAGAGGCAGTGCTGCCTCGGTGACGCGGACGATCCCCACCGCGTTGGTGTCGAACACCCGCAGGGCTTTGGGGCCGCTGAGAGGGCCGTCGCCGAGGATGCCCGCGTTGTTCACCAGGACGTCGAGTCGGCCCTCCGCCGAATTGATGGTCGCCAGCGCGTCGTTCACCGACGCGTCGTCGGTGACGTCGAGCTGCACGAACCGTGCGCCCAACTCGGCCGCGGCTTTCTCGCCTCGTTCGACGTCGCGTGCGCCGATGTAGACGTTGTGGCCCAGTTCGAGAAGTTGTCTGGCTGTCTCGAAACCGATGCCCTTGTTCCCACCGGTGATCAGCGTGACGGTCATGTGTTTCCCCTGCTCTTTTGTACCGCTCGGTTGCCGGGTAACCGTAACAGGTTTTGTACTGAGCGGTAGGTGAGCCGGGTCACGATTTGTACCGCGCGGTACTATGGGGTCATGAGTGCGACATCCACGGGCGGACGACCCCGGGCCTTCGACGAGGAGGCGGTCCTCGACCGGGCGGTCGAGGTCTTCTGGCGACACGGCTACGAGGGCGCGTCCCTGAGCACCCTCACCAGCGCCATGGGCATCAACCGGCCGAGCCTGTATGCCACGTTCGGCAACAAGGAGCAGCTGTTCCAGCGTGCCTTCGCCCGCTACCACGAGACCCAGCTGACCAGCGCCCGCGCGGCACTCGAACAACCCACCGCGTACGCCGTCATCGAGGCCTTTCTGCGCGCCAGCGCCGACGGCCTCACCGCCAGTGACCACCCCGCGGGGTGCCTCTCCATCCAGGGCGGCCTGGCCTGCTCGCCGGAGAACGCCCGCATCGCCGAGATCCTGGCCGCCGGGCGGGCCGACACCGAGTCCGCGCTGGAAGAACGACTGTCCCGCGCGGGGACCGAGGGGGACCTCCCGGACGGCATGGACGCCCGGGCGCTGGCGCGATTCGTGATGGCGCTCAGCGAGGGTCACGCCGTCCACGCCGCTGCAGGCGCGACCCGCGAAGACCTCCAGGCCTCGGTCGACATCGCGCTGCGAGCCCTCGCGCTCCACCCCTGAGGCGGCGGTGAGGTAGCCCGGACCGGCAGAAGAGCCCTCCGTGCGGCCGTGTTTTCGATGGACGACGGTCACTATCCTCTGAGGCCATGGGCACCCAAGGTGACGATCGTCGTCTCTACCCGAACCTGACCCACGATCTCGTGGTCGTGGTGCCGGGGATCATGGGTAGCGAGCTGTACGACACGGTTCGGCGGCGAACTCTCTGGGGAGCGTCGGTGCCCCTGCTGCTCAGGTCCTGGCTGGACGGTGCGCCCCTGCGGGACCTGGCCCTCGACGAGCGTGAAACCGCCGGCGAGTACGGGCGCGTCCGTCCGACCCGACTGCTGCGCCTGCCGGAGTGGTTGCCGTTCCTGCGCGGGGCCGAGCCGTACACGAGGCTGGTCGACGCGGCACGCGGTTGCGTCGTGGATCCCCGGGCACTGCTGGAGTTCCCGTACGACTGGCGCCTCCCGGTCGGCCACAACTCCGGCCTGCTCGGCACCTCGGTGCTGGCGGCCCTGGAGCGGTGGCGGGCCACCCCGGAGCACGAGGGCGCGCGTCGCCGTCACCCCACCGGTCGCCCCGCCATGGTGGTGATGGTGGCCCATTCCATGGGCGGCCTGCTCGCCCGCCAGGCCGCCGCCATCCCGGGCATGCGCGAGCTGATCCGCGCCGTGGTGACCCTGGGCACCCCGTTTCACGGCTCCCTGAAGGCGGCGGCGCTGCTCAACACCGGCGTGGGCCTGCCCGTCCCGCTGCCCAGCCACCGACCGCTGGCATCCCTCGGACGCCCCGACGCCGACGACGGCGTCCGGGCGCTCGCCGCCACCCTGCCGGGGCTCTACGATCTGCTGCCCAGGTTTCGGTGTGTGGACGACGGCGGCGACGGACGCCATCTCACCTGCGCCGACGTGCGGGCACTCGGCGGCGATCCGGACCACACCGAGGCCTGGGCGAGCCGGCAAACCGCCACGGTGGGCACCCTCGACGACCATCGGCTCGTCCTCGGCGGAGCGCAGCCGACTCCGCAGAGCCTGCGCCTCAGCGACGGCGTCGTCACGCTCCTGCACACCGAACTCGGTACCAGCAGGTCGAACCGTTACGGGGACGGCACGGTGCCCACCGGATCCGCCGAGCTGCCGGGCCTTCGTCCGGTCCGCTTCGCGCAGCAGCACCAGGATCTTGCCCGGGCCGACGCGGTGCTCCGCGAGGTGACCCGGACGCTACGGGAGCGCGATCTCGACCAGCTCGGGCCGCCTCTCGGTGACGACGAGGGCGTCGGCGTCGAGGTGCCGGACACCCCGGTCGCGGCCGGGCTGGAGTGGACGGCGACGGTCCGTGGGGTGAGCCGTCCCTCCGAGGTCGAGGCCGCCGTCGTCGCACTCTCCAACGGACACCGCCGGGTGCCGTGGCCCGTCGAGATCCGCGACGGCTCGGTCCAGGTCCCGGTGACACTGCCGGCCCCCGGCCTCTACCGCCTGGAGTTGACGTCTCGCGCCGGCATCATCAGCCAGGTCGTGCTCGCCGGGCCATCGAGCGGCGCACATGGGTAGCGACGAGGCGCCGCTTCTCGTCCCCTTCCCGATCGGCAGGTACCGCGACACCAGCTGGCCCGAACTGGACGTCGACGCCGAGGTCGGTCGGCTCCACGCCATCCTGGCGGCATTCGGATGCGAACACCTGCCGTGGTCCGTGCCGCCCGAGGAGCGAGGGTCGGACGCGGTGACCGACCGGCTGCGCCTGTGGAACCAACAGTGGCCCCGGCGCGACACCATCATCTACTGGCTGGGCCACGGCTACCGCGACAGCCAGACGGCGCTCCTGGCGCACTACCTCACCGACCAGCGGCACCCCAGCGGCATCATCCCCGCCCAGATCGGCAACGAACTGGGCTACCGCGGCGACGGCGAGGCGCAGCCACCGTGGACCCTCGTGATCATCGACGCCTGCACCTCGGCGACGTTCGTCCAGCAACTCACCGCGTACGTCACCGGTCAGACCACGGCCCGGCGACTGCTGCTGTTCGGCACATCCGGCGACGGCCAGACCCGGCTCGGGGAACTGAGCCGCCAGCTCGACCAGACCCTGCGTACCCACTACGCGCGCAACGACCGGATCCCGTTGGCCGAGCTGGTCAGCCAACTGGAGACCGACGGTCTGCGCGGCGCGTACGTCGCCAGCCTGCGCATGCCGGCCGACGCGGCGCTGGTCCGACGGCACGCGCCAGTGCCCGTCACCGCGCCCGTGGACCTCGCCGCCGAGGTGGAGCAGGCGATCAACGCCCTCAGCGAAACCGAACGCCTGCACTTCGTCCGGCCGCTCCGGGGCGGCGAGGCCGGTGACCTGAGCTGGTACTTCACCGGACGGGCCACCGAGCAGCGGCGCATCGCGGGCTGGTTGCGCGAGCACGACCACGGTCTGCTGCCGGTCATCGGTGACCCGGGGGTGGGCAAATCAGCGCTCCTGGGCCAGGTTCTCGTCCAGTCCAGGCCGCCGATGCGTACGGTGCTCGCCCAGTTGGGTCTCCACCTGACAGCCGACCAGGAGGGTCGGCCCGACGACGACGTGTTCACCGCCGCGCTGCTGCTGACCGGGTTCGACCGCCGGTCCCTGGCACTGGCCATCGCCGAGGCCGGCGGGCTACCCGCGGTGCCGCCACACAACGACCCCCGGCTGCTCGCCGACTGGCTGGCTGACGGACTGCCGCCCGTCACGCTGCTCGTGGACGCCCTCGACGAAGCGCAGGAGCCCGAGGTCGTCGCCATGATGCTCGCCCGAATCGCCGAGCGGTCCGGCATCCGCGTCATCGTCGGCACCCGTCCGACGACCTCTCTGCTGGAGGCGCTGGGAGATCAGCCGGCCATCAGAGTCGAGTACGACGAGTCGACCGCCGTGGAGTACGTGGTGAGCCGACTCACCCACGCGTTCCCCGAACTTCCGGCGAAGGCGGCACTCACCTCCGCACGGCAGATCGCCGGGGGCGGTCGGGACTTCCTCTTCGCCCGCCTCGCGGTGGGCGAGCTGCTGGACCGTCCGGCTCTTCTCACCGACCCGACCGCACTCGACGCCGTCCTCGCACGCGGCCGTGGCGGGATCTTCGCCGACTGGCTCGACCGGGTCAGCGCAGAGGTGCCCGCGGTGCCGAGGTTGCTGCTGGCGCTCGCCTTCATGCGCGGTCGAGGTCTGCCGAGCGCGGCCTCGATCTGGGCGACCGTCGCGGAGGCGCTGACCGACGGGCCGCGGATCACCACCAACGACATCGCCGCCACCGTCCGGCGGCACGCGGCCGGCTATCTCGTCGCCGACCTGGAGAACGGCGCGACGGTCTACCGGTTGGCGCACAACGTCTACCAGCAGGTACTCCGCGAGCGCCATCGCGCCGACGAGGCCGCCGTACACCTGGTGATCGTGCGGGCGCTGCTGCGGCTCGCCGGTAACGCCGGCGACGCTCCGCCGCCCTACCTCATCGCGTACCTGTCCGCACACGCGGCGGCGGCCGGCCAGGCCGGATGGCGTGAACTGGCGGGCCGCCCACGGATTCTCGACCTGCTGGACGGTGCCCGGCTGCGGACCGACCTCATCCGCGACGCCCTCGGCACCCCCGACCTGCCGGCGGAGATCAGGGGGGCGACCGCCGCCGGCCACCTGCTGGCCACCGCCCGGCACGCCGACCGACGGGGCATCCGCGAGGTCGCCATGGCGCGGTACGCCGGCGTCAACCGATTCTCCGGGTACGACGACCGCGACTCCTGGTCTCTGGACGGCGCCTGGCTGGCCCGGGAGACGACGCATGCCATGGTCGGCCGACACCACGGGCTGGTGCACGCGCTGACGGCGTTCACCGGAATGGGCCGCACCCGACTGGTCAGTGCCGGCGACGACGGGGTCATCCGGCTCATCGATTCGGCGACCGGGCAGGTCGATCGGCTCGGGAGGCACGGCGGCCCCGTCTGGGCCCTCACCACGGTTCCCGAGGCGGACGGCCGCCACCTCGTCGTGTCGGGCGGCGCCGACGGCACGATCCGGTTCTGGGACCCGTACCGTCGCCGCTCCCGACCGGAGCCGCTGGTAGGGCATGTCGGCCGGGTGCGTGCGCTCGCAGCGGTGGCCACCGGGGATCGCCTCCTGCTCGTCTCCGGGGGAGAGGACAGGCTGCTGCGGGTCTGGGATCTGAAGAGCCATGAGCTGTTGTTCGTCTGCGCGGGGCACGAGCACTGGATCATGGCGGTCACCGCCTTCACCAGCGTGGACGGGCAGCCCCTGGTCGCCACCGCCGGACGTGACCGGCACCTGCGGATCTGGGATCCACTGACCGGCGAGCCGCGGGGCGTCCTGTCCGGCCACACCGACTGGGTCTACGACGTCACAAGTTTCACCGGCCGGGGCCACCAGCCGCGTCTCGCCTCGGCGGGCGGTGAGGGTCGCATCCGCATCTGGGATCCGCAGACCTGCCGGGAGGTCCAGCAGCCACTCCGGGTCGCGGGCCCGGACGGTATGAGGGCGGTGCACACGGTGGCGTCGTGCACCGGGGTTTCCGGTGCCGCGCTGCTCGTCTCCGGCGGTGACGACCGCACCGTGCGGATCTGGGACCCCAACGCGGGCGAGGAGATCCTGGTCGATCCAGAACGGAAGCACCGTCGTGGCATCCGGGCGGTGGCCGTCTTCTCCGACCAGCGACAGTTCCCGGTCGTCGCCTCGGCAGGGCACGACCACGACGTCCGGGTCTGGAACCCGTACGCCGAACCGCCGTCGGGCACCGCGGGCCGACGCCACATCGGTCGGGTCCTGGCCGTCGCGGTCTACCCCCGTCGGCGACGCCAGATGCTCGCCAGCGTCGGTGCCGATCGGAAGGTCCGGATCTGGTCGACCTCCGACGCTGAGCAGGCGGGGGACTTCATCGCGGGGCACCGGGGCGCGATCAACGCGGTCCTGGCGGCGACCGACCCCAGCGGCGCGCCCTGTCTGGTCACCACCGGCAGGGACCGGACGGTACGGATGTGGGAACCGGGCAGTGGCCGCCAGATCGGTGAGGCGAACTGGCGGCACACGGCCGAGGTGCTGACGCTCGCCGGCTTCCGTACCACCGCCGGAGAGCAGTTCGTGGTGAGCGCCGGCGTCGACAAGACGGTGGCGCTCTGGGCACTGAACACCCGCGGCCCGCGCCTGCGTGCAGTGCTGGAGGGGCACTCGGGCTGGATCAGGGCTGCCGCCGTGTTCCGCGCCAACGACGGGAGCCGGAGCGTACGCGTGGCGACCGGCGGCGACGACAGCACCATCCGACTCTGGGATCCCCTGCTGAAGCAGGAGGCCGACGAGCCGATCAGGGTGCGCGCCAAGCGGGTCCTCTCGCTCGCGGCCTACGAGGTCGGTGGTCGATGTCTCATCGCCTCGGGTTGGCGCGACGGCACCCTCCACCTGTTCGATCCGGCGTCCCGGCAACCCGCGGCCACCCCGGCCCGGGCCCACGCGAGCGGCGTGTCAGCCGTCACCACGTTCACCACACCCGCTGGGCGCCTCCTGCTCGTCACCGGCGGTTGGGACCGGACCGTACGGCTGTGGGACCCGCTGACGCTGACGCCGGTGGCCGTGCTGCCCCTTCAGGTGACCGTCAACAGCCTCGCGGTGGCCGGTCACCACATCGTGGTGGCCGCGGTGGAGGGTGTGCTGCTCGTGCACCCCGGACCGCTGCCCGCCGAGCATCGACCCGCCCCCGGCTGAACGCCCGCTGACAGCCAACCCCTCGAGAGGAAGCCGTCTCATGAGACTGACAACCCGCTGGCGCGCCATCGCGTCCGTGATCGTGTCCTTCGCCCTGGTGACCACGACCCTGGTCGCCATGCCCGCACAGGCGGCCAACCCGATCGTGACTCGATTCGCCGGGGACCCGTCAATGCTCGTCGCCAACAATCGCGTGTACGTCTACGCCACGGACGACCAGGGCAACAGCGGTACGTACTGGGACTCCAACGCGTGGCGGGTCTACTCGTCGAGCAATCTCGTCGACTGGACCGACCACGGCGCGCCCTTTTCGGTCAGCGGATTCTCCTGGGCGACGCGGTACGCCTGGGCGCCGTCCGCGGTGCAGCGCAACGGGTACTACTACCTGTACCTTCCGGTCGACCGGACCAAGATCGGGGTGGCACGCAGCACGTCGCCCACGAGCGGCTTCAGTGATCCTCGTGGCAGTTCCCTCGTGGAGCGCGGGCGCGACGCCAACACCGGCGAGGAACCGATCGACCCAGCGGCCTTCGTCGACGACAACGGGCAGGCGTACCTGTATTTCGGCGGTGCCCGCGCACCGAAGGTGATCCGGCTCAACGCCGACATGATCTCGACCTCCGGCGGTGTCCAGAACCTCACGATCACGGGCACCGGCAGCAGCACCGCCTTCGGCGAGGCCGGGTTCGTGCACAAGCGCAACGGGATCTACTACTTCTCGTACTCCACCGGCTGGCCCGGCCAGATCGCCTACGCCACCTCGAGCAGTCCGCTCGGCCCGTTCACCTATCGCGGGATCCTGCTGGACTACACCAACAACAACACCAACCACCACTCGATCGCGGAGTACAACGGCCGCTGGTACATCGCCTACCACCGCAACGGTCTGCCGGGGAGCAACGACTACCGGCGATCCCTGGCGATGGACTACCTGAACTACAACAGCGACGGAACCATTCAGCGCGTCACCCAGACCAGCGTCGGCGTCGGCACGCCCACGCTGCCGGTGAACCGCTTGCAGTCGTACAACTTCGCCGACCGCTACGTACGGCACGCCAGCTACGACGTCCGAATCGACGCGAACGTGAGCCCGTCGGCCGACAGCCAGTGGCGGATGGTGCCCGGCCTGGCCAACGCGTCCAGTGGCTACGTCTCGTTCGAGTCGGTGAACTTCCCGGGCTACTATCTCCGGCACTTCGACTACGACTTCTCGCTGGCCCGTAACGAGGGCACCGCGCAGTTCGCCGCCGATGCCACCTTCCGACGGGTGGCCGGGCTGGCCGATTCCGGCGCGGTGTCGTTCCAGTCGTACAACTTCCCGGACCGCTACATCCGGCACTGGGAGTACCTGTTGCGGCTCGACCAGATCACCGACTCCACCGGACGCGCGGACGCCACCTTCCGCGTCACCAGCTAGACCTTGGGGAGTCTGACCCGGGGGCGTCAGCCGACCTGGTGTCGGTGCGCCCCCGGCACGGGCGGTGGTTCCTGTTGCCAGGGATCTCCGGTGCCGCCGGCGGCGAGGTGTCGCTCGTAGCTGGCCACCTTGGTGTCGACGAGGTCGAGACAGTCGCGCAGTTGGGCGAGCTGCCCGGTGATGTGCTGCCGGTGTTCGCGCAGCAACGTCAGCCGCTCGGCCTCGTTGCCGCTGCCCTCGCGGACGAGTTGGGCCAGGCGGCTGATCGTGGTGAGGGGCATTCCGGTGGCCCGGAACTTCACGCAGTTCACCAACCACTCGACGTCCCAGGCACTGTAGACACGTCGGCCGGCCCGGTCGCGCCGCACCTCGCTGGCCAGCAGACCCGCCCGCTCGTAGAGCCGCAGCGTGTGCACGCTCAACCCGGTGCGCCGCGCCACCTGCCCGATGCTCAGGTCCCCGTCCGCCATGGCGTCGACGGTAGCCCGTTGACCGTTGACCTAGACCTTGGTCTAGCACCTAGCGTCCGGGCCATGACCAGCGACGCGACCCACACCACGTTCGGCGCCCACAGCACGGCCGGAGACGTCCTCGGCGAGATCGACCTCACCGGCAGGACGGCTGTCGTCACGGGCGGCTACTCCGGCCTCGGCCGCGCCACGACCCTCGCGCTCACCCGAGCGGGCGCTCGCGTCGTCGTCCCCGCCCGTAGGCCGGACGACGCGCAGCGGATGCTGGCCGGCGTGGGCGGGGTCGAGGTCGACCAGCTCGACCTCGCCGACCTCGCGTCCGTCCGGACGTTCGCCGACCGGTTCCTGCGCGACCACCCGAAGCTCGACATCCTGATCGCGAACGCCGGGGTCATGGCCTGCCCGGAGACGCGGGTCGGGCCGGGTTGGGAGGCACAGTTCGCGATCAACCACCTCGGCCACTACGCGCTGACGAACCTGCTGTGGCCCGCGCTCACCGCCGCCCGGACGGCCCGGGTGGTCTCGGTCGCCTCCGGACGTGACCCGTCGTGGCGGATCCGCTGGGATGACGTGCAGTTCGAGCGCGGCTACGACAAGTGGGCGGCCTACACCCAGTCCAAACTCGCGAACGTCCTGTTCGCCCGCCACCTCGACCTGCTCGGAAGGCCGTACGGCGTCCGCGCCTTCTCGGTCAACCCCGGCTGGATCCGCACCCCGCTGCAACGGCACCTCGCGGTCGAGGAGATGGTCGCCGCTGGCTGGATCGACGCGGACGGCACTCCGAAGCCGGGCCTTTTCAAGACCGCCGAGCAGGGCGCGGCGACGCAGGTCTGGGCCGCCACGTCGCCCGATCTCGACGCGGACGGCGGCGGCTACTGCGCGGACTGTCGCATCGTCGTCGGCGGCGACCCCACCGAAAGCGGCGGCGACCCCTCGGACAGCGGTGCGGCGGCCCGCCTCTGGGCGCTCTCGGCCGACCTGACCGGCCTCGGCCTCGTCCACTGAGCCTGGCCCGGCCGGCCCACGCACACCCGCGGCGCCGCGCGTCCATGCCCCGAGCGGCCCTGAGAGGCCGTGCCCGAGCGGTTCGGCCATGCCGAGCCGAGGGCACCTGCGGTCAGGTTTGCGTACGGAACGGGGCGAGGGTGGCGCGGATCTGGTCGGCCGCGCCCCAGTCGTCGTCGAACTGGGCCAGCACGGCGAGATGCTGCCGCAGTTGGACGATCGGCATACGGGCCCGCCAGTCGCTGTCGAGCGAGGTCAGTTCCGCGTACACGTCGAAGAAGCGTCGCGCCTCGGGCGGGGGAGCAGTGGACCAGACGTGGGCGAGGTCGACCTCGGCCCACATGTAGGACACGGCGGGGTCGATCAGCGCGGGCTGCCCGTCCGGCGTGGCCAGGATGTTCTGTGCCCACAGGTCACCGTGGGTCAGGCAGGCCGGCCGGTCGGGAAGCAGGTCGGGCAGCCTGTCGCAGAGCCGTTCCAGCGCCGCCCGGTCGCCGGGGTCGAGTGCCGCGTCGACGCGCGGCTGCCCGAGCCAGCGCAGCAACCGGTGCTGCGCGAAGAAGGCGAAGCCGTCGTCGTCCCAGGTGTTGATCTGGCGGCGGCGGCCCAGCCAGTTGTCGTGGTCCCAGCCGAAGCGCGGGGAGGTCGTGCTCAGGTGCATCCCGGCGAGCGCGTGCGCGAACCGTTCCCAGAAGTGCTCGTCGTGCGGCCTCGGCCGCAGCACCGACAGCACCAGCAGGTCCCGGCCCGCAAGGATCACCTCAGGCGTCGCCACGCCGCCGCGCTCGCACAGGGCGGCCAACCCGTGCGCCTCCGTGACGAAGACGTCCTCGGCTGGTGCGTCGGCGAACGCCTTGACGAACACCGCAGGCGCGTCCCGGCGGGTGGCTATGCCGGCGAGCGCCGCGAGCCCACCCGTCACCGGCTCGACCGCCACGACGTCGCGCATCCCGGCCCGGTGCAGGCGTTCCAGCAGGATCTTCGAATCCATCGGGCCGCACTCCCTTGGGGCCGGGGCGTCTGCCGGCCGATCGTAGGGGACGGTTGACGATCGAGGAACAGCTCCACGTCGCACCGTACGTGAGGGTGCATGTCACTCGCATCAGGGCTCGCGGCTCGAACCGGCTGACGTTTGTCGGCTCGCGAGTCCTGTCAGCTCAGTCGTCGTCCTCGTCGTTGTCGGTGGGGAACAGCAGCATGTCCGCGACAAAGCAGGTCACGCTCTCGGCAGCGTCATAGCCGATCCAGGTGGGGTAGGCACCGTCGCCCCAGCCGCTGGACCAGGCGACCATCGCTCCGGAGTCAATCGTGCGATGCCGGGGATCGATCAGGCCGTCGAGGGTCAGCCAGACGTCCTTCATCCGCTCGCGGGCGTCCGCATCGACGAAGCAGGCCATGCCCGCGTCCACGCCGAACCCGAAGAACTCCCGATGGCCCAGATCGATCGGCTCCTGGCCATCACGCAAGGCCAGCTCCCACCGCACGGTGGGCCGGTCGTTGACGTCAAGGCGGGCAGCGCACACCCGGCGGTGGCGCGGGTCGTCGAGGAAGGTGGCAAGGCTGATCGAGACCGGGTACGCGCCCGCTGGCACGCTGACGGTGAACGGCTCGGCGTCGAACTCCAGCGACGAGGGGTCGGCCGCCACCAGACGGCCGGAGGTCAGGCGAAGCTCCCCGGCCTGATGAACCGACAGGCGAAGCCGCTTGTCGTGGATGTCGACGATGGCGCCGGAGACGAACAGCTCCGCAATGCCGTCGGGCCGCAGGGGACGGGGCGGTCGCCACGGCGCGCGGGTCTCCACGCGCACCGGCAGCTCGTGCTGGACGGCGTCGACAATCTCGGCGGATGCCTCCCCGGCGAGGCGCAACAGCTCGTTCCATTGGCCAAAAGCCGGGATGGGAAGCCTTGGTGGTCGCTGCTCCGACGTGGACTCCTGCCGGGCACCCCGGTCTCCGCGCGGCTCCACGATGTCGGCACGCATTCCGGAGATGCCGTACGTCGTGGTTGTCCTAGCCGCGACGTGCGGATACTCGTACTTGCCCGCGTCGGCTGGGCCATCCCAGGTGCGGGCTTCGCGCAGGAACAGGTCGCCTTCGTCGGTGCCGCGCAGCAGGTGCCGAGACAGTTGCCTGTCAGCGGGGTCGAATCGAGTGATTCGGCAATACCCATCGCTCCAGGACAGGTCCATCACCGCGCACAGCCGACCGTTGAGCAACAGCAGGACGGTGTACGGCTCGCCCACCGCGTCGCGTGCTCTCGCATCAACCGACGTCAACGGGTTGACCACGCCGGCGTCCCACCCGTCGCAGTAGACAGCCTCAAGCCTCGCTGGCACGGCGGTGACCCTACCTGCCGCCTCGACCCGCGTCGTGGGGGCCAGGCCGGTCGCCTGACCCCCACTGGTGTGGGCGTCAGCCCAGGTACTTCTCCCACGGGCCGGTGATGGCCAGGGTGAGGCCGGGGTCCTGCATGTTGACGAAGAGGACCTTGCCGTCGGCGGTGAAGGTCGGCCCGCAGAACTCCGAGTCGTTGAGCTGGTTGCGGGCGATCGCGTACGTCGGGCCGCCCGGAGTCGCGCTGAGCACGTGGGAGGCGCCCGAGCCGTCCTCGGCGAGGACGAGGCTTCCCCACGGGGTGACTGTCACGTTGTCGGGGCCGTCGAACGTGAGGTCGTTGTACCGGACCGGCGTCCCCTCCTCCGAGGCGGTCTGGTGCGGGAAGTACGTCACCAGTTGAATCGTCTGGTCCCTGTAGTTGTAGAACCAGACCATGCCGTCGTGCGGAGCCGCGTCCGCCGGCAGGTCACCGTCGTCCCAGGCGTAGGAGTTGACCACGTACACGCCCTCGTCGGTGCCCCACACGCCCTCGAACTTGCGGCCGCGGGTGACCTGGCCGTCGGTGAACTGCTCGCGCACGGGCTTGTTCCGCGCGTCGCGGTCGGGCACCTCGATCCACCGGACCGGGAAGGGTCGGCCCAACTGGGCGGAGGTCAGGTAGGCGACGTCGGGCAGCACCGAGCCGTCGTCCATGATGATCTGCATCGCGGCGAGGACGCCCGCGTTCGGTGCGAGACGGGTGAGCACGCCCGGCCCCAGCTTCACGCCGTGTGGCGCCGTCCAGCGGTAGAAGAGGCCGTTGGGCTCGTCGGCGTCCTCGGAGAGGTAGATCCTGGTGCGGTCCCTGTCGACCGCCAGGGCCTCGTGGGAGTAGCGGCCCAGGCACTTGACCGGCCTCGGGTCCGCGCTGCCGTCGGCCCAGACCTCGAAGACGTAGCCGTGGTCCTTCTGGTAGACGCCGGACCGGCCGCCCTCTTCCCACTCGTCGCCGGCCCGGTCCTCGGTCTCCTCGCAGGTGAGCCAGGTCCCCCAGGGGGTCGGCCCGCCGGCGCAGTTGGAGATGGTGCCGGAGAGGGCGACGAACTCACCCAGGTTCCGGCCCGCACGGTCGGTCTTGATCACGGTGCAACCGCCGGCGTCGACGGCACCCGGGTCGTACACCGTGCCCTTGACGTGCGGCACTCCGAACTCGGCGCCGGGGTCGATCTCGTGGTTCTGGATCAGGTGGTAGCGACCGCTGCCGGCGTCGTAGACAGCCATGCCGTCGTGGTCGGCCGGGGTCGCGCCCTGGCCGCGGTCGAGCCGGGTGACCCCGGTCCGGGTGACCACTGTGTAGCTGAAGCCCTTGGGCAGGGCCAGGATGCCCTTGGGGTCGTTTACGAGCGGGGGGAAGGGCACGGGCCCGGCCTTGACCGGCGGGTGCGGCCGGCCCGGGCTGGCCTGCGCCAGCGACGGCAGCCCGCCGGCGACGGCAAGGCCCACGCCGGCGGCGGCGCTGCCCGCGAGGAAGGTACGACGAGAGGAAGGCACGTGGATCAGCTCCTGGTCCAGGCAAGTGCGACGCCTGACAGCCAATCCGCATGGACCGACTCCGACACGTCATCGATGCGATCGACCGGTGACATCGGAGTGACGATCAGGGGGTGGGAGGTGTGTAGCCGAGCTCGCGTGAGATCTTGTTCGCGGTCTCCAGCAGGAGCGGAAGGGCGCTCATCAGCTCGTCGAGGCTGGCGATGACCTCGATCGCCGTCATCGAGGCGGCGGCGATGACCTGCCCTCGCGAATCCCTGACCGGTGCGGCCACACACATCACGTACGCGTCGTGTTCGCCGTTGTCGGTGGCCCAGCCGCGTTCGCGGATGCTGGTGAGTTCGGCTTCGAGGGAGTCGTGGTCGGTCAGGGTGGTGTCGGTGAACCGTTCGAAGACCACGTGGGAGAGGAGACGGTCGCGCTCATCCGGGGGCAGGTAGGCAACGATCGTCTTGCCGACGGCGCTCGCGTAGATCGACACCGCGCGCCCGACCCGGGACGGCAGCTTCACGGCGTCGAACGCCTGACTGTCGACCTTGTCGATGTAAATGATCTCGTCGCCGGTCAGCTGCGCCAGGTGTACGGTGTGGCCGGTATCGCGCTGGAGCGCACGGAGGTGCGCGGCGGCGAACTGCCGCAGGTCCATCGAGCCGAGCGCGAGCTCGGACAACTCGATGACCCCGCTGCCGAGCACGTAGGTGCCCGCGCCGGTCCGGCGCACGAAGCGGGCGGCCTCCAGCGTCTGCAGGATCCGCAGGGCCGTGGACTTGTGGACGCCGAGCACCTCTGCCGCCTCCGTGAGCGACAACGGGTGCTCCGCCGACCGACGGATGAGGTCGATCGCGCGGCGAATCGATTGCGCCAAGACCCTGTCTCCCCTCGCACGGCGGGTTGACCCGTCGCTGTCGTTGCATCATATGCAATGTAGTTCACGGGCCGCGCAATCATTGCTTGACACCGTTGCACATGGCGCTACGATCGTTGCAATTTCCTCCGATTGACTCTGATGGGTATTGGTCGCCCCGTCGATCGCGGCGAAGGGCTGGGCGAAACATGAAGATCGTCGCTGTCGACACACCGGTCGTCGGCTTCCACCGCGCCAACCGCGCCATCGTGGAGAGCGGCTCATGACGGAACTGGCCGCTGGTGCGGACTGGTTCGGTTCCCCCGCCGAGGCGCTGCCGGACGACGTCGACCAGAGCGTCCTCATCGGTCGGGTCTGGGACCCGTCCGTCGACGGCCCCTCGCCCGTCACCGTGCGGGACGGCGAGGTCATCGACCTCAGCCACCTGTTCCCGACCATCCGGGACGTGTGCGAGCTGCCGGATCCCGCCGCGACGGTGGCCGGGCTTGACGGGCCACGGGTGGGCGACTTCGGGGAGATCCTGGCCAACACGGCCGCCGCGTCCCCGGACCGTACCCGGCCCTGGTTGCTGGCCCCGGTCGACCTCCAGGCGCTCAAGGCCGCGGGCGTGACCTTCCCGGTCTCGATGATCGAACGCGTCATCGAGGAGCGGGCACGGGGAGACCTGGCGGTGGCGGCGGACATCCGTCGGCGCATGTCCGACGACATCGGCACCGACCTGTCCAGCCTGGAGCCGGGCTCGACGGAGGCAGAGAGGCTCAAGAACCTGCTGGTCGGCGAGGGCCTCTGGAGCCAGTACCTGGAGGTGGGGATCGGCCCGGACGCGGAGATCTTCACCAAGGGACAGATCCTCTCCGCCGTCGGCACCGCCGTGCCGGTCGGTGTGCTCGCCGCGTCGACCTGGAACAACCCGGAGCCCGAGGTCACGCTCATCGTCCAGTCCAGCGGCCGGATCGTCGGCGCCACCCTCGGCAACGACGTGAACCTGCGGGACGTCGAGGGCCGCTCGGCGCTCCTGCTGCCGCTGGCGAAGGACAACAACGCCTCGTGTTCCCTCGGCCCGCTGATCCGGCTCTTCGACGAGCGCTTCGGCCTGGAACAGGTGCGTGAGCTGAAGGTGGGTCTGGAGGTCTGCGGGGTGGACGGCTTCCGACTGGAGGCGGTCTCGGAGATGACGCGGATGTCGCGCGACCCGGAGGCGCTGGTGCGTCAGCTGATCGGCCCACACCACCGCTACCCCGACGGTGCCGCCCTGATGCTCGGCACCATGTTCGCGCCCATCCAGGATCGGGACCGCCCCGGCGAGGGCTTCACCCACAAGGTCGACGACGTGGTGCGGATCAGCTGCCCGTCACTCGGCACCCTGGTCAACCGTGTGCGGCACGCGGAGATGTGCGAGCCCTGGCAGTTCGGGGTCCGGGCTCTGATGGCCAACCTGGCAAAGAGAGGACTGCTGTGAACGTGGTCAGCACGGTCGATCCGCGCGACGGCCGACGCCGCGCGACGGATCTCACCGAGACCGACGAGTCCCGGCTGGAGGCGATCGCCGGCCAGGCGTCCGGGGCGGCGCAGTGGTTGTCCGGTCTGGGCAGACTCGGCAGGGCGGAGATGCTGGACGCGATCGCCGCGTCCCTGGAGTCCCACCGCGCGGAGTTGGTCGCCGCCGCGGAGACGGAGACCGGGCTGAGCCACGCGCGTCTTGACCAGGAACTCACCCGGGCCGCGCTCCAGTTCCGTCTCTTCGGCGACGTGCTGCGCGACGGCGGGTACGTCGAGGCGGCCATCGACCACGCGGCCGAGACACCGCTCGGGCCCGGCCCGGATCTGCGGCGGATGCTCGTACCCCTCGGGCCGGTCGCCGTTTTCGGGGCCAGCAACTTCCCGTTCGCGTTCTCGGTCGCCGGGGGCGACACCGCCGCCGCGCTCGCCGCGGGCTGTCCCACCGTCCTGAAGGCCCACCCGTCGCACCCGCTGACCTCGCACGCCTCCGCCGAGGCGATCGGGTCGGCGGTCCGCGGCCTGGGCGGGCCCGACGGCGTGATCGCCACCGTGTACGGGGAGCAGGCCGGTCGCGCACTGGTGCGCCACCCCGCGATACGCGCGGCGGCCCTGACCGGTTCCGTCGGCGCCGCGCGTGCCATCCAGGCGGCCATCGACGAACGGCCCGATCCCATTCCCTTCTACGCCGAGCTGAGCAGCGTGAACCCGATCGTCGTCCTGCCCGGCGCGTCCGCCGACCGGGCCGACCAGATCGCCGAAGGGCTGTTTGTCTCCTTCACCGGCTCGGGCGGTCAGCTGTGCACCAAACCGGGTCTGGCGTTCGTGTCGTCGGATCCGGACGGTGAGCACCTGGTCGACGCGCTGCGGGAAAGGGTCGCCGCCTCGGGCGGCACGGTGCTGCTAAACGAGCGCATCCGGGACGCGTACGAGAGCGGGGCCAGGGCGTTCGAGCGGGCCGGCGCTGAGGTCGTGGCGCGGCCCGTGGTCGATCCTGGCGTGGGTTTCACCGTCGCGCCGACGCTCCTGGAGGTCGGTCTGCCGGGGCTGACCGCCGAGATCGCCGACGAGTGTTTCGGCCCGCTCATGGTCGTGGTCCGGTACCGCGACGTCGCCGACCTCGACGCCGTGCTGGCGACCGTCGCGCCGTCGTTGACCGGCTCCGTCCATCTCGGACCGCGCGATGATGCCGCCGTCGTACGCCGGCTGGCCGACGTTCTCGCCGCCAGCTCGGGTCGCATCGTCTTCGACGGATATCCCACCGGTGTCCGGGTGTCGTGGGCCCAGCACCACGGTGGGCCCTGGCCGTCGACCAATGCCGTGCACACCTCGGTGGGCGCCACGTCGATCCGGCGATTCCTTCGGCCGCTCGCGTGGCAGAACGCGCCGGAATGGATCCTCCCCGAGGAACTGCGCGACGAGTACACCGTCATTCCCCGGCGCGTCGATGGACGGCTCGAATTCGACCTCTGACGCCGGCGCCCGTCAACATCCCGATGACAGAGAGGTGTGCTGATGTCGACCACAGATCGACCGCGGCGCAGCGCCGAGTGGTTCGGTGCCGAAGGCCGTAACGGGTTCGTCCACCGGTCCTGGATGCGTAACCAGGGGTTCGCGGACGACGTCTTCGACGGTCGCCCGGTGATCGGCATCGCGACCACCTGGTCGGAGCTGACACCCTGCAACGCCCACCTGCGTGACCTGGCCGAATCGGTGAAGCGCGGCGTGTGGGAGAGCGGCGGCCTGCCGCTGGAGTTCCCCGCGATGAGCCTGGGCGAGCCCCTCATGCGACCCACGACCATGCTCTACCGCAATCTGCTGGCGATGGAGTTGGAGGAGCTTGTCCGCGCCAACCCGCTCGACGGGGTGGTGCTGCTCTCCGGCTGCGACAAGACCACCCCAGGCCTACTGATGGGCGCGGCGAGCGTGGACCTGCCGACCCTCATGCTGACCGGCGGCCCGATGCTCAACGGCAAGTTCCGCGGCCAGGACATCGGCTCGGGCACCGTCGTCTGGCGCTTCACCGAGGAGGTGCGGGCCGGACGGATGACCGTGGCCGACTGCGCGGAGGCCGAGGTCGGCATGTCCCGCAGCCGGGGCCACTGCATGACCATGGGTACGGCCTCCACGATGGCCTGCGTGACCGAGGCGCTGGGGGTGCAGATGCCGGGGGCCGCCGCCGTGCCGGCGGTCGATTCGCGCAGGTACGCGCTCGCGCACGCCGCCGGCCGCCGGATCGTCGCCATGGTCGAGGAGGACCAACGGCTGTCCACGGTGCTCACGCGGCAGGCGTTCGAGAACGCCATCCGGGTCAACGCGGCGATCGGCGGCTCCACCAATGCCGTCGTACACCTGCTCGCGATCGCCGGACGCCTCGGCGTTCCGCTGTCACTGGAGGACTTCGACACACTCACCGCCGACGTGCCGATGCTTGTCAACCTGATGCCGTCGGGTACGTACCTCATGGAGGACTTCGCCTACGCCGGCGGGGTCCCGGCGGTGATGACGGAGATCGCCCCGCTGCTGCACCTCGACCACGTCACGGTCAGCGGAAAGAGTGTCGCCGACAACATCAGTGGCGCCCAGTGCTGGAACCGGCAGGTCATCGGCACCCTCGCGGCGCCGTTCCAGCCCGCCGGGTCGGGCACGGTGGTGCTGCGCGGGTCGCTCGCGCCGTCCGGGGCGGTGCTGAAGGTCTCCGCTGCCTCCGCCCACCTCCTCACGCACACCGGCCCGGCGCTCGTCTTCGACCGGATCGAGGAGTACGTCGTCGCGGCCGACGATCTGGACCTCGATGTCACCCCGGACACGGTGATCGTGGTGCGGAACGCCGGGCCACGGGGCTATCCCGGCTTCCCGGAGGTGGGCAACGTGCCCATGCCACGGCGGCTGCTCGCCGCCGGCATCACGGACATGGTCCGGATCTCCGACGCCCGCATGAGCGGCACCGGGTACGGCACCTGCGTCCTGCACGTGGCCCCGGAGGCGTCGGTGGGCGGCCCGCTCGCGCTGGTGCGTACCGGTGACCTGGTCCACGTCGACGTCCCGACGCGACGCCTGGACCTCCTGGTCGACGACGCGGAACTCGCGCTACGTCGTGCCGCCTGGCAGCCACCCCCGCTGACGGCTGACCGGGGCTGGACGCGGCTCTACAGCGAGCACGTCCTGCAGGCCGACAGGGGAGCCGACCTCGACTTCCTCGTCGGTGGCAGCGGCAGCGCCGTGCCCCGACACTCACACTGACCGGCGGCGGAACACCCTCGGCGGGCCGGTGATCGGGCACCGGCCCGCCGAGGGGCTCACGCGGTGGTGGAAATCAGCTTCCGGTGCAGGTGGCGGTGGCGCCGCTGCCGTTCCCGGTGCCCTGGAACCCGAACGTGGCAGTCTGGCCGGCGGCCAGTCGCCCGTTGTAGCTCTGGTTCGTGACGGTGATGGTGCCGCTCGTGCCGCTGTTGACGCCGTTCCACAGCGAGCTGACCGACGCCCCGCTCGGCAGGTTGAGGGTGACCCGCCAGCCGGTGAGCGCGCTGGCTCCGGCGGTCACGGTGACGTTGGTGACGAATCCGCCGTTCCACTGGTCCTGCACGGCGTAGACAGCGGTGCAGGCCGGGCTGCCGGTCGGGGGTGGCGTGGTGGGTGGCGGCGTGGTGGGCGGTGGGGTGGTGGGTGGCGGGGTGGTGGGTGGCGGCGTCGTGGGCGGCGGGGTGGTGGGCGGTGGGTTGTCGCCGAGCGTCAGGTTCTTCTGCTGGACGGTCCACTGGGTGCGGCACAGCCCGCAGTTCGCGCCGACGAAGTTGCCGCCGGCGGTCGTGTCACCCTTGAGACGCCACTTGAAGTAGAGCACCGCCACGCGGCCGAACTCGCCGCCGTTGGTCTGGTCGTAGGTGCCGCCGTGACCGACGTTCAGGTTGCCCATGAAGGCCGGCAGCCCGGAGGGCAGCTTGCCCCAGTCGTCCATGGCGTTCGGGTAGGCGATGTCGCTGGGACCGCCGACGAAGTAGGCGATTGGCTTGGTCAGTCTCCGCAGTTGGTAGTCGTCGGCGTCGTTCAACAGGCCGCTGCTGAAGATGCCGGTCGTGGTGACCCGGGGGTCGCCTGAGACGGCGTACGCCTCCAGACCTCCGCAGGAGAAGCCCGCGACGGCGACCTTGGACGTGTCGATCTTGTTGTAGTACTTGCTGCCCTGCCGGGAGTTCTCCGCGACTGCCCAGTCGATGGACTGGGTGAGCATCTGGGAGTTGGTGGAGCCGGACCCGTTCGGGGCGCCGTTGGCGATGGCGAGGAAGCCGTGGGAGGCGATCTCGCGGAGGAAGTTGCCCTGGGAGAGGCCGTTGGCCGAGCAGGCGCCGTTGCCCCACACGACGATCGGAAGGCGCTCGGACGGGAGCGTCTGCGGGCGGAAGATGGTGTGGTTGGCCAGGGTGGCCGACGTCTCGTAGTCGGCCGGATAGGGCCCGGAGCCGCCGACCGCGGCGCTGGCCGGCGTCACGCCGATCGCCATGATCACGGACGCGACCGGGACGATGGTGGCCGCCAGCCCGGCGTAGACCTTCGATCTTTTTCGCATTGACCCCTCCAGGGATATCGCGACGGCGCTCCCTGTGACGGCGGCGGCGATCGTGCGGTCGCGTCGCGACCAGCGTGGTCGGCGCGGGCCACGGGCCGGGTGGATGTGGGCGGCGTCCACCATCCGGCCGCGGTCGCCACGGGCGATCCGACGGGAGCTGTATGCACTTACTATCACCGCCGTAACGAAAAGTGTCAATGTCTGGTCTGCTGGGCCGCTGTCAGCCTGGGCGGGGCCGGCTGCCGTGCGTACCGCCGGTCGGCTCCGGTCGCGCGGGATCCCGCGAAGCCTGGAAGTGGGTGATCCAGGACGCGGCGTCCGGCCAGTGCGGTGACGCCACCTGGACGAGACGCGCCTGTGCGAGCGAGCCGAGCGTGGAGTGGATGTCCAGGAAGGTCTCCCTGGCCTGCTGGCGGGGCCAGGGCTGCGGCAGCAGATGCGGGGGCAGATCCGGGTCGGCGTCCGCGAACTTCCGCCAGGAGTCCATGGCGGAGGTCCGCGCCACCAGTGCCCTGGCCGGGGCCACCTGCCCGGCGAGGGCGTCAACCCGCAGCTCCGCGTACTGCTGGATGAAATCCGAGTACGCGGCAGCGAGACCGGTCAGGTCGTACGCGGAGGCTGGGCCGTGCGGCCCCGACTCGTCGTCGAACCGGACGTGCATGACCGACCACCGCGCACCCTCGACGTGGTGCAGCAGCTCGGTCAGCGACTCCTTCGCCGGCGCGGCGTCGGTTCCCGGCCGGATCCACACGCTGTCGTACAGGCCCACGAAGCGCAGCGCGCTCAACGCCTTGCGTACGGCGTGACGGGAGGCCTGGCCGGCGTTCGGAATCGAGAACGACACCAGCACCCACTCGCCGGTCCAGTGCGGCTGGTGGGCGCCGAAGGTCAGGAAGTGACGCATCCGGGAGCGGTGCTTGGCGATCGCCTGGGGCGTGAGGTGATAGACCGGCGACCGTCCGGTGCCCCGGGCCGCGATGAGACCACGTTTGACCAGTCGGGACAACGCGGCGCGGGCACTGGCTTCGCTGACCCCGAACTCCCGCAGGATCGCGATGACCGCCGACGACGGCAGGTCGGCGTCCGAGGAGTCGAGATATTCGCCGAGCAGGGTCGTCAGCAGATGCTGCGGGCTGGGCCCGACCTGGGCCCGGGGAACTCGGACGTCGTCGGCCGGCTCTGGGGCGTTCACCCCATCAGATTGCCCCACCGCGTCGCGCTCATCTCGCCGACCTGCGGTGAGACGGGCCATGAGCGCGGCAGACCAGGTCGCCTGGGCGGCTCATCCTCCGGTCGCGATGGCCGCGATGGCACCATGCGGTCGATGCTGGCCGTCGCCGGGCCGCCGCAGACGCTCGACCTCCGTGAAACCGGCTCGCGCCAGCCGCTCGGAGACCTCGTCGAAGGGCCAGCGATAGGCCGTCGTGACCTTGTGGTCGAAGGCGGCGACCTCGTCACCGTCGAAGAGACCGAGCACCAGCATTCCGGACGGGGACATCGCTCGCCGGAACTCGGCGAGCACACCGTCGAACTCCTGCGGCGGCAGGTGAATCAGTGAGTACCAGGCCAGGATGCCGGCCAGGGAGTGGTTGGCGACGTCGAGGCTCTCCAGCGACCCGAGCTGGTACCGACCGTTCGGGTGGGTCGCCCGCGCGTGGGCGATGAACTCTCCGACCAGGTCGAGACCCGTCGCCTCGACGCCCAGCGCGCGGAGGTGGTCGGTGAGGTGGCCAGGACCGCAGCCCAGGTCGAGCACCAGGCCCGGTCGGCCCGCCAGATGCCGCCCGATGAAGGCGAGGTCGTCGGGGTGTACCTGCTCGCTGGTGCCGAACAGCCCGATGTAGACCTCGGCGACGGATGCGTACGCCTGCCGAACCCGCTCCACGTTCACCGCCCGACTATAGGAGCCCGCGGGGTCGCAGGGTTGCTCAGGCGAAGTAGTGGCCGAGCGCGAGGTCTGCGATCAGCCCAGGCCGAGTCGGTTGCCAGTCGAGCAGGTCACGAGTGACATGCGCCGAGGCGGGTCCGTCGATTCCCCAGAGGGCGCCAAGCCAGCCGACGTAGTCGCCAGCCTCCTCGGGGCTGACCGAGACGGCGGGGACGCGCAGGTGGGCGGCGAACGCCTCGGCGACCGCGCGGATCGGTACGCCCTCGTCGTCGACCGCGTGCAGCACGGAGCCGGCGGGCGCGGACTCGACGGCGAGGCGGAACAGCCGTGCGGCGTCATCGCGGTGGACGGCGGGCCAGCGGTTGCTGCCGTCACCGACGTATGCCGCAGCGCCCTTGTGGCGGGCGAAGCCGACCGCGGTGGTGGTGAAGCCGTTGTCGCCCTTGCCGTGGGTGGCGGGTGGGAGCCGCACGAGCGAGGAGCGGACCCCGTGGTCGGCGAGGGCGAGAGCGTGGCGCGCGGTAGCCATCCGTCCGTCGGCACCGCTGATCGTGCCGGCGCTGCCGATGTCCGGGGTCAGCCCGTCGCGTTCGGTGGCGACGACACCGGACGGTAGCCCGAGCACGCCGAGGATGCCGGAGGCCATGACGAAAGGCTTGTCGGTGCCGGCGAGGGCCTCGCCGAAGGTGTCGACCGCCGTGCGATCGGCGGTGGTGGCGCCGGCAGCGTCGCCCGCGAAGAACAGGTCGTGCTTGAACGCGAGGTGGACGACGCCGTCGGAGGAGGTGGCCCCGTCGCGGAGGACGTCGAGATCGTCCAGCGATCCCGCGCGGACCTCGGCTCCCATCGCCCGCAGGGACTGGGCCGCCGCGTCCGAGCGGGCCAGGCCGGTGACCTTGTGGCCGGCGGCGATCAGCTCGGGGACGAGCCCTCGACCGACCCAACCTGACGCTCCGGTGACAAACACGTGCACGGGGACCTCCCTATTTCTAGAACGATCGTGCTAGGAATGAAGATAGTACGATCGCTCTAGTAACTGCAAGGCGAGCTGGATCACGAGGCGGAGCTGATGGGGCGGCCGGTCAATCACCAGCGGCGGGCCGACCTGCTCGACGCCGCGGTCGACTACGCGGTCGAACACGGGTTCGCCGAGCTGTCGTGGCGGCCGGTGGCCAGCGCCCTGGGGGTGTCGACCACGACGCTGGTGCACCACTTCGGCACCAAGGAGCAGATGCTTGAGGCGATCCTCGGGCGGTTGCGGGAGCGGACGTTCGCCGCCACGAGCGACGCGGTCGGCGACCAACCCGACCTGGCCTCGGCGGCGCGGGCGGTCTGGGCGCGCACCTCCGACCCGCGCCAGTCAGCGGAGTTCCGGCTGTTCTTCGCGGTCTACGGACGAGCCCTGCAGGCGCCGCAGCAGTTCGTCGAGTTCCTCGATCGGGTCGTGGCCGACTGGATGCGCTCCCTGGTCGACGCGCAGGGGCCGGGCACCGACCCGGCGGCGGCGACCCGCACCGCAACCCTGGTCATCGCGACGATCCGCGGCTTGCTCCTCGACCTGCTGACCACCGGTGACCGCGACCGCATCCAGGACGCCGCCGAGACCTTCCTGGCGACGCTGGAGCACGACGCGCCGCCGCGCTAGGCCGCGGGTGGCACCCGGTGCGAGCCTGGTTCGGGGAGGGAGGCTGGGACGTGGCGCAGGCCACTCCGGTCACCTGGCCGGCAACACCGCGATCCCCTGCATCTCGATCAGCAGGTGCGGGTGGGGTAACTGGTGCACGGCCACGGTGGTGCGCGTCGGCCCGGTCTCGTCGAAGAACTCGGCGTACACGTCGTTGTAGCCGCCGAAGTCGTTCATGCTGACCAGGTACGTGGTGACCTGCACGAGGTCGGACAGGTCCGCGCCGACGTCGCGCAGGATGTCACGCATGTTCTCGACGACGGCACGGGTCTGCGCGGCGATGTCCAGCGACGTGGTGCCCATGGCGTCCACCGTCGCACCGGCGATCGTGTTGTCGGGGCGGCGGCTGCTCGTACCGGACACGAAGACGAGACCGCCCGCGACCTTGACGTGCGGGAACCGGCCGCGCGGCACGGCCTTGCCGGCGACGACCCTGGCCCCGCTCATGCCGACGCCCGCAGCGACGCCGTGCCGAGCCGCTCGACGGTGACCCGCACGTGCGCGCCCGGCCGCAACGGCACGGCGGCCGTCGCCGCGCCGGCCAGCAGCACCCAGCCGTCGCGCAACTCCCCGGCGAGGCGGGCCGCCTCGGGCAGGGCGCGGCGCGGGTCGCCGAGTATCGCGGCGGTGGAGCCGACCTGCGCGACGCGGCCGTCGACCTCCAGCAGCACGCCGAGGTTGTCGACGCCGTCCGGCACCGGCCGCCACGGCCCGACGACGAAGCCGGAAGCGGACGTGTTGTCCGCGATCACCTCCGGCAGGGTGAACCGGAAGTCCACGTAGCGGGAGTCGATCAGCTCGATGGCCGGGGCGATCGCGGCGATCTCGCCGCCCTCGACGAGGAACGCGACCTCCGGCTCGACCTTCGGGTGGATGCGCCCGGACAGGTCGACGGTGCCGCCGTCGGGTACGTGCATCGCGTCGGTGAGCCGGCCCCAGATCACCTCGTCGACGCCCATCTGGGTCATCTTCGCGCGGCTGGTCAGGCCCAGTTTCAACCCGACCAGGGCCTCGCCGCGGTCCAGCCGTCGCGCCACCAGGGCCTCCTGCACCGCGTACGCGGTGGTCACGTCGAGGCCGGCGTCGGCGCCGAACTGCGCGACCGCGGTGTGCGACACGGCGGCCTCGTCGAGGCGGCCGGCGAGGGTGTCGATCACTTCGGGTCCTTTCCGGCGTCCCGGAGCAGGTCCAGCGCCACGTCGACGATCATGTCCTCCTGGCCGCCCACCATCCGGCGGCGGCCCAACTCCATCAGGATCGTGCGTACGTCCACCCCGTAACGCTCCGCGGCGCTCTCGGCGTGCCGCAGGAACGACGAGTAGACGCCGGCGAAGCCCAGCGACAGCGTCTCCCGGTCCACCCGCACCGGCCGGTCCTGCAACGGGCGCACCAGATCCTCGGCGGCGTCCATCAGCGCGAACACGTCGCAGCCGTGCTGCCAGCCGTTCAACTCCGCCACCGCGACGAACACCTCAAGCGGCGCGTTCCCCGCCCCGGCACCCATCCCGGCCAGCGAGGCGTCCACCCGGCGCACCCCGTGCTCGACCGCGACGAGGCTGTTCGCCACCCCGAGCGACAGGTTGTGGTGCGCGTGGATGCCGATCTCCGTCGCAGGGTCGAGCACCTGCCGGTACGCGTCCGCCCGCTGCGCCACGTCCGCCATGGTGAGCCGGCCACCGGAGTCGGTGATGTAGACGCAGTGCGCCCCGTACGACTCCATCAGCTTCGCCTGCGCCGCCAGGGTGCCCGGGTCGGCCATGTGCGACATCATCAGGAACCCGGCCACGTCCATGCCGTTGTCCCGGGCCCAGGCGATGTGCTGCGCGGAGATGTCCGCCTCGGTGCAGTGCGTCGCCACCCGCACGCTCGTGACGCCGAGATCGTGGGCGGCCCTCAGGTCGGCGATCGTACCGATGCCCGGCAGCAGCAGCGTGGTCAGCTTCGCGCGGGTCAGCACGGACGCGGCCGCGCTGATCCAGTCGGCGTCGGTCGCGGCGCCGTGGCCGTAGTTGACGCTGGATCCGGCGAGGCCGTCGCCGTGCGCCACCTCGATCGCCGCCACCCCGGCGGCGTCCAGCGCCGCCGCGATCTCGGTGACCTGCCCGATCGTGTAGCGGTGCCCGATGGCGTGCATGCCATCGCGCAGGGTGACGTCCTGGATGTAGAGGTCGGTCACGACGAGGCCATCCGTTCGGCGGTGCGCAGCGCGGCGCTTGTCATGATGTCGAGGTTGCCGGCGTACGCGGGCAGATAGTGACCGGCGCCGGAGACCTCCAGGAAGACAGCGACCTGAAGGCCGGTGAAGTGCCCGCCGAGCGCCGGCACGTGCGCGTCCACCTCGGTGAACTGCACGTCCTGCTTGAGCCGGTAGCCGGGCACGTACTGCCGCACCGCCGCCGCCATCGCCTCCACCGACGCGGCGATCGCCGCCCGGTCGGCGTCCACGTTCGGGCACAGGCAGTAGACGGTGTCGCGCATCAGCAACGGCGGCTCGGCCGGGTTCAGCACGATCACCGCCTTGCCGCGGCCCGCCCCGCCGACCACCTCGATGGCACGGGCCGTGGTCTCGGTGAACTCGTCGATGTTGGCGCGGGTGCCCGGCCCGGCCGAGCGGGAGGCGATCGAGGCGACGATCTCGCCGTACGCCACGGGCGCGACCGCGGCGACGGCCGCGACGATCGGCACGGTCGCCTGACCGCCGCAGGTGACCATGTTGACGTTGCGCTCGCCCAGGTGGGCATCCAGGTTCACCGGCGGTACGACGTACGGGCCGATCGCGGCCGGGGTCAGGTCGACCACCCGGATGCCGTGCTGGCGAAGCACCGCGTCGTTGTGCCGGTGCGCGCCCGCGCTGGTGGCGTCGAAGACGATGCCGACGTCGGCGAACTCCGGCATCGCGACGAGCCCGTCGACACCCTTCGCGGTGGTGGCCACGCCGAGCCGGCGAGCCCGGGCCAGGCCGTCGGAGGCCGGGTCGATGCCGGCCATCGCCACCATCCGCAGCGACTCCGACAGCCGCAGCACTTTGATCATCAGGTCGGTGCCGATGTTGCCGGAGCCGATTACCGCCACGCCGGTGGTCATGCGTCACCCTTCGAGAAGCAGGCCCGGACGCTGCCCAGGCCGGAGATTCGAGCCTCGTACGCGGCGCCCGGGGTGACCGTCACCATCGGCCCGAGCGCGCCGGACAGCACGGTGTCCCCGGCGCGCAGCGGCCGACCGTTCGTGGCGAGCGTCGCCGCCAGCCAGGCGACGGCGTGCAGCGGGTTGCCCAGGCACGCCGCCCCGGCGCCGACAGAGACCGGCTCGCCGCCGTGCTCCAGCACCGCCCCGCACAGCCGCAGGTCGACGTCGCGCACCCGGCGTGGGGTGGTGCCCAGCACGTACCTACCGCTGGAGGCGTTGTCCGCCACGGTGTCCACGATGGAGATGTCCCAGCCGGCGATCCGCGAGTCGACGATCTCGATGGCGGGCAGCAGGTGGTCGGTGGCCCGCACCACGTCGGCGACGGTGACCTGCTCGTAGGAGAGGTCGCGGCCGAGCACGAATGCCACCTCCGCCTCGACGCGCGGTTGCAGCAGGCCGCGCAGGTCTATCTCGGCGCCGTCCGGGACGGCCATGTCGCCGAAGAGGACCCCGAAGTCGGGCTGGAAGACGCCGAACGCCTCCTGCACCGTCCGCGACGTCAGGCCCACCTTCGCGCCGACCGGCCGGCGGCCCTCGGCGAGCCAGGCCGTGACCTGCGCCTGCTGCACGGCGTACGCGGCCCGCAGGTCGCCGGCCGGCAGCAGGTCGTCGCGCAGCGGAGCCCGGGCAACCCCGGTGGCGTACGCCTCGCGCAGCGCCGCCGCCGCGGCTTCGATGTCGGCGCTCATCCGAGGTCCACGCAGACGTTGGTGAGTTCGGAGTAGAAGTGCAGCGAGTGCGTGCCGCCCTCACGACCCACACCGGACGCCTTCACCCCGCCGAACGGGGTGCGCAGGTCCCGCAGGAACCACGTGTTCACCCAGACGAGGCCGGCGTCGAGCCGCGCCCCGGCCCGGTGCGCGCGGCCCACGTCGCGGGTCCACACGGTGGCGGCCAGGCCGTACTCGCTGTCGTTGGCGAGCGCGAACGCCTCGTCCTCGTCGTCGAACGGCGCGATGTGGCAGACCGGCCCGAAGATCTCCTCGCGGACCGTACGGGAGTGCTGCCGAAGTCCGGTCAGGACGGTGGGCTGCACGTACGAGCCGCCGTCGCGGTCGTCGCCGAACACCGGCACACCACCGCCGGCCAGCACGGTGGCACCCTCGGCGCGGGCCAGTTCGTAGTGGCCGAGCACCTTCTCCCGGTGCTTTCCGGAGATCAGCGGCATCGTCATCGTCGCCGCCTCCGACGGCCAGCCGAACGCCAACTCCTCGGCACGCTTCGCCAGCCGGGCCGCGAACTCGTCGAAGACCGGCCGCTGCACGTACAGCCGCTCGGTGCACAGGCACACCTGGCCGCCGTTGGTGAAGCTGGACCGCACCGAGCCCTCGACTGCCGCGTCCAGGTCGGCGTCCGCGAAGACCAGCCCGGCGTTCTTGCCGCCCAACTCGAACGAGACGGCCTTCACGCCGTCCGCGGCGGAACGCATGATGGCCGAGCCGGTCGCGGACTCGCCGGTGAAGGTGATCGCGTCCACGCCGGGGTGCCGGGTGAGCGCCTCACCCGCCGAGCCGGGACCGAAGCCGTGCACCAGATTGAAGACCCCGTCGGGTACGCCGGCCGCGGCCATCACCTCGGCCAGCACCGTCGCCGACGAGGGCGTCTCCTCGCTGGGCTTCACGACCACGGCGTTGCCGCACGCCAACGCGGGCGCCACCTTCCAGGTCAGCAGCAGCAGCGGCAGGTTCCACGGAACGATGATCGCCACCACGCCGACCGGCTTGCGGACCGCGTAGTTCAGCGCCCGCCCACCGCCCGCCGTGACGGTGGTGAACGACTCCGTCGGCGTGGCCGTAATGACGTCGGCGAACGCGCGGAAGTTCGCGGCCCCGCGCGGGATGTCCAGGGTGCGGGCCTGCGACACCGACTTTCCGGTGTCGGCGACCTCGGCCGCGACGAGGTCGTCGAAGCGGCGTTCCAACTCGTCGGCGACCCGGCGGAGCACGACGGCCCGTTCGCCCTCACCCATCGCGCCCCACGGCCCGCGCAGCGCGGCCCGTGCGGCGGCCACGGCCGCGTCCACCGTGGCGGAGTCCGCTTCGGCGACGTGCAGGATCGTCTCGCCGGTCACCGGCGACACCTTCGCGAACGGGGTGCCGCCGGTGACGAATTCACCACCGACGTAGTTGGGCAGCAGCAGGTCGCCGCTCGGACGGCCGTCGATCAGGCCGCTCGGCCAGCGGGTGGTACGCCCGGATGTCATGGCGGTCCTTATCGTTCGATCGTGGAGTCGGCGACGAGTGCCACGATGGCCGCGTCGGCCGTCGGCTCACCCGTCGCCGCGGCGGCCGCCTCGTCGGTGGCGACCAGCACGACGGTGCCGACGCCCACGTTGAGCGGGTCGATCGCGACGAGGTCGGGCCCGTCGGTGCGGGGCCGGACCAGCACCAGCCGGCGGCCCTGCAACGCCGGCAGGATCTTGTCCGGCCAGACCTTGGCGATGACCTCGCCGAGCATCATCAGGCGTCTCCCCGCAGGCTCGCCATGACCTCGCGGATCCGGGAGGCCTCCGGGTCCTCCAGCAGCGCGGCAGTGGTGGGGTGGGGCTTGGGGTACACCTGCGAGCTGCGCAGGTCGCCGTGTGCCCGGATGGCGGCCTCGCCGGAGGCGACGGCCTGTCGAACGGCCGCGAGGGTGCCCTGCACGGCGACGGCGAGGTAGCCGCTGGTCACCCGCTCCACGGCGATGCAACGGACGTCCGCAGTTTTGATCATGGCTTCGATTCCGGCGGACAGGGCCACGACGCCCCGGGTCTCGACGATGCCGATGGCGATGTCAGAAGGCATGTGCTGTTCTCCTTACCGGGTCAGTTGCCGACGAGACGGGGGTCGACGGCGAGCGCCGACACCGCGTCGCAGGGGCTGGCGAAGACGATGGAGTGGACCGTCCGGCTCTTGGCCTTGGCGGTCGCCTCGCCGATGTCGACGGCCTCCTCGACGGTGGCCAGGTCGCCGCGCAGCGCGACGGCGACGATGCCGCCGCCGAGGCGGACGACGCGGGTCACCTCGACCTCGGTGGCCTTCACCATCGCATCGACTGCGTCGAAGATGGCGGTGTAGCCCTCGGCCTCGACGAAGCCGGCAGCCATGTTCCGCATGGTTTCTCCTTTTCCAGTGTTTAGGGCAGGTTCCAGGACAGGACGGCGCCGCCGGTGCCCCAGAGCGGTCCGTACCCGTGCAGCTGCGCCGGTCCGGTCGCCGCCCCGGCGCCGGCGGCGAACGCCAGCGCGCGGAACTGGCTGTCGGCCTGCGCCTGGCGGGCGAAGTCCTCGCGGATCTTCAGCGCCTCGTCGACCTTGCCGGCGGTCAGCAGGTCCAGCACCCGCCGGTTCCAGCGGTCGTGCGCGGGGTCGCCGATGTGGTCCTCGTGCGGCTCGATCCACTGCTGGATCAGACCGGACGACATGCCGGAGACCACCACGACGGCGGCGCGTACGCCCGCCTCGCGGGCCGCGGCGGCGCCGGCCGCGCCGACGTCGGCGAGCGTCTGCGCGTCGGCGTACAGGTTGCACGACACCTGTGACCAGCGCAGCTCGCGGCCCGGGTCGAGCAGCGCCGAGGTGACGATGGTGCCGGTGTCGATCGGGAAGCCGTCGTAGCGGGTCCGCCGGGCCTGCATGCCGTCCTTCTGCACCTGGTCGGCCCACCGCTCGGTGAACGGCACGTCGAAGCGCAGGTCGTAGCGGAGCAGGCCGTAGTCGTAGGCGTACCAGTTCTCGTCGACGTGCTCGCCGCGCGGGTTCGGGTCGCACTGGAACTGGTGGCCCAGAACCGTGAACCACTGCGTGGACAGCAGCAGCACCACGTCGGGCTTGAGTCGGCGCAGCCGGTCGCCAACGTCGCGGGCGGCGTTGGCCAGGTCGGCCCAGCACTGCGCGGGCTTCTCCGCCAGCAGGTGCGGCATGCCGGGCAGCAGCGCCCCGGCGATGATCCCGGTGTCAGGCACGGCGGTCTCCTTCGGGCGTCCACTCGACGACCGCGTTGCCGGTGCCGATGATCGTGCCGTAGCCCATGACGTCGCCGGGTATCTGCGGCCAGCCCATCGCGGCCAACATCCAGGTGAGGCTGCCCGCCTTGGTCTCCGACGCGGTGGCCTCGATGTGCTCGGGGATCAGCTCGCGCAGCGGCGCGGTCGGCCCGCGGCGGATCGCCTCCAGCAGCTTCATGTCCCAGCGGTACTGGTGGTTGTTGTACGGGTGCTCGCGTTCCATGTCCTCCGGCAGCTCCGGCTCCTCGTGCCAGTGCAGGTGCGACAGGGAGTTGGAGGCCAGCAGCACGGCGCGGCGGCCAGTGCGCTCCACGGCCCGGCGGGTCGCCTCGCCCAGCACCTCCATCTCCTCCAGCGACGCGTCGGAGTAGAAGTACGGGTTGTTGTTGGCCGACAGCGACACCACCGGGATGTCCCAGGCGGGGTTGACCAGGTGCAGCGCGCCGATCGTGGCGTAGTCCACCCGTACCCGTGGGTCCCGCAGTTTGCGGGTGACCAGGCCGAGGTCGCTGGCCTCGTCGGCGATGGCCTCGCCCAGCTCCACGTCGGAGCGGAAGTCGTAGGAGTACCGGAACAGGTGCGGGAAGATCGGCTCGACGGAGACGCCGCGCGGGTTGGGCACACAGTTGACGTGGTGACCGACCATCGTGATCCAGTGCGGGGCGTGCACGATCAGCACGTCCGGGCGGTGCACCTCGCGGATGCGCTTGCGCAGCCGCTCGTACGCCCAGCGCAGCACCTCCCAGCCGCCGGTGGAGCGCGGCTCGTTCTGCGGCGGGTTCTCCGCGTATATCAGGTGTGGCGGGTGCGGGCTCATGATCCCGGCGACGATGCCGGCGCGGGCGGACGCCTCCTGCGGCAGCCGCTCGGTGGTGCCGGTGCGGCCGACGCCGCCCGGACGGGCGGGCGCCACGGGCACCCGGAAGACTCTGCTCATGCCGGTCCCTCCCCGGTCGTGCCCCGGTCGGCCAGCACCCGCACGAACGTGCGCTCGTCGGGTTCGGCGCCGAGGATCTGCAGCCCGTCGTCGTCGAGGGCCAGTTGGTCGTCGGCCAGGCCGGCGTCGTGCCGGACCCAGGCCCGCAGGGGCGCGGGGTGCGTGCCGTGGATCTCCACGAGGGCACCCTCGGCCAGGCCCGCGCCGGGTGCCACGTAGACGATCCGGCGCCGGCCGCGCTCCCCGGCGTACGGCTCACGGTCGGTGGTGGTGACGCGCAGCCACCGCCGCCCCCCGCGCATCTCCTGCCGGGTCGCCGCGGTCCCGCCGAGGTCGACCCGGCCGTCGTCGTCGAGCCGCAACCCGTAGCGGCGTTCGGCGTCGGCGGCGCTGAGGTATCCCTGCGTCACGTCGTCGGCGACCTCGGCGGGTTCGCGGTCGAGCGGGTCACCCCACCCGCCGCCGCCGGCGGACTCCATGACGAGGACGTCGCCGGCGCGCATGGTGAAGCCGGCGACCTTGCCGGGGGTCGCGAAGTCGACCCGCTCGCCGCTCGCGCGGCGCACGAACGTGACGGTGGGGGCGCCGGGGCCGCCGTGGTGCAGACCGTACGGGGGCACCGTCGTGCGGTCGGTCTGCACGGAGTAGGCGCCGGTGCTGGCGAGCAGTCGGGTTTCGCGCCGGCTGCCGAGCCCACCGCGGCGCGTCCCGTCGCCGCACGAGCCGAGGCGCAGTTCGGACGCGTCGATGAGGATCGGGATCTCGGTCTCCAGCCGTTCGACGGACTGGATGGTGGAGATGTCCCCGAGGTCGACGGGGTTCATCGCGCTCGGCCCGTCGGATTCGAGGAATCCACCGTTGCCACCCGCGGGGTAGTCGTAGTACAGGTAGGGCCGGCCGGTGCGTTGGTCCACGCCGCCGATGAGGTTCTGGAAGGTGGTTCCGAATTGGTCGGCCGCGATGAGGTCGGGTGCGACCTGGCTCAACGCGGCCATGACGGCGGAGATGACGCGCTTGCGCACCTCGCTGTGCGCGTTGGCGGGGGCCGGGTAGGCGACGTGCACGACGGTGCCCTGCTCGGTGTGCACGCGCAGCGGGCGGAAGGCGCCGTGGTTGACCAGACCACCGGGGTCGAGCGCGCTCTTGACGGCGATGAAGACGCCCGCGACGGTCATCGCTCGCGAGGAGTTGACGACGGCGGCGACCTGTGTGGACGAGCCACGGAAGTCGGCGTCGATCTCGTCGCCGTCGACGGTGAGCACGCAGCGCACCAGCGCGGGGTCGTACCGGCCGTCGGTGTAGAGGTCGAGGTAGTCCTCGTAGCGGTAGACGCCGTCGGGCAGCTCGCGGATGCGGTCGCGCAGTCGCTGCTCGGTGCGGTCCATGTTGGCGGCGACGCTGTCGAGCAGCAGTTCGGCGCCGTAGCGGCCGACGAGTTCGCGCAGCCGGCGCTCGGCGGTGTGGCAGGCGGCGATGCAGCTCTCCAGGTCACCGCGTCGCTCGTCGGCCATCCGCACGTTGGCGAAGAGGATGGCGTACGCGGCGGCGTTGGGACGGCCCTGCTCGATCAGCTTGATCGGCGGGACGCGCAGTCCCTCCTGGAGGATCTCGGTGGCCTGCCCGGAGACGCTGCCGGGGGTCATCCCACCGATGTCGGCCCAGTGCATGCGTACGCAGGGAAAGAGGAACAGCTCGTCGTCGACGAAGACCGGGGTGATCAGGGTGACGTCGTTGAGGTGGCTGCCGCCGCGGTACGGATCGTTGACCATGTAGAGGTCACCGGGGCGCATCTCGTCGGCGAAGTCGGCGAAGATCTCCGCGACGGAGGCGGGCATGGCGATGACATGCCCGGGCATGTCGCGCCCCTGGGCGACCATCTGACCCTTCGGGTCGAACAAGGCGCAGGAGAAGTCCTGCGCGTCCGCGATGACGGGGGAGTGCGCGGTGCGGAAGATCGTTTGGCGCATCTCGCGCACGATCGAGATCAGACCTTCGGTGACGATCTCGAGGTCGATCGGGTTCAACGTCTTGGTCATGCGACGCCTCATGTGTTCCGGCTCGTGGTGCCAAGTGGCTTGGCTCTGACCTCCCGTGGACCACATTGTGGTCCGTGGTTTATATTATGAAACACTACCAAGCGAGAAAGTGGGAAGCAAGATGTCGCAGGCCGCAGGACCGTCCCCAGCTGCGGAGGAGCCCGTCACCCGGGAGTCCGGCACCCAGGCGCTCGACCGCGCCCTCAGCGTGCTGCTGGCCTTCCGCAGCGGGAGCGTCGAACGCAAGGTCAGCGACGTCAGCCGCGAGCTGGGACTGCACAAGTCGACCGCCAGCCGGCTGTTCCGGGCCCTGGCCGACACCGGCTTCCTGCAACGCAACGACGAGACCGGCGCGTACCGGCTCGGCGTCACCGTCTTCGAGCTGGGCGCCCGCTTCCTCTCCGGGCTCGACATGCACGCGCTGGCCCGGCCGCTGCTGCACCAGCTCGCGCAGGACCAGGGCGAGTCGGTCAACCTGTCCATCCGCGACGAGCTCGACGCGCTGTCGATCTACATCGAGCACGGCACCCGCAACGTGCAGCTCGTCTCCCGCCTCGGCCGGCGCATCCCGCTGTGGTGCAGCGCGGCCGGCAAGGCGCTGCTGCTCGACCACGACGACGAGCAGATCCGTGCCCTGTTCGTCGACACCGAGTTCACGCCGCTGACCCGCAACACCGTCGCCGACCTCGACACGTTCGCCGAGCGGATGCACCAGGCGCGCGAGCAGGGGTGGGCGCTCAACGACGAGGAGAGCGAGGAGGGCCTGCGCGTCGTCGCCGCGCCCGTGCGCGACCAGTTCGGCCACGTCGCCGCCGCGATCAGCGTCTCGGGGCCGATCTTCCGCCTCGACGAGGCCCGCGTCGCCGAGCTGGCCGCCGCCGCCGTCCGGACCGCCGACGAGCTGTCGCGTCAGATGGGCCACGGCGTGGGCGCGATCTGGGGACACTGACCGGCTCAGAAGTGTTCCTGCACGGCGTCGGGGTGCACCCGCACGTGCAGCAGGGCGGGGCCGGTGACCGGCAGCACCGCGTCGAACGCGGCGTCGGCACCGGCCTCGTCCGTCACCGTCCAGGACGGCACGCCCAGTGCCCGCGCCACCGCAGCGAGGTCGCGTTCGGGGAAGCGGGCCAGCGCCGGATCCACCCCGCGTGGGCGCAGCTTGCGCACCTCCGCCCCGTACGCCGCGTCGTCCAGGACGATCAGCAGCACCGCGGCGCCCGTACGGGCCAGCGTGTCCAGCTCACCCAGCCCGGTGAGCAGGCTCCCGTCGCCCTCGAACGCCACCACCGGCCGATCCGGACGACCCACCGCGGCGCCCACCGCGAACGGCAGCCCCACGCCGATGCTTCCGAAATCCCACGGGGCGATCAGCGCCCGGTCCACCGCTGGTGAGTCCAGCAGCAGGTTCGGCCAGCCGCCGAAGTGCCCCACCCCCACCACCGTGGTGCGGTGCCTCGGCAACCGCCGCGCGCACACCCGCAGGAACGCCCGTGGGTCGATTCGGTCGGCCGCCCGCAACGGGACCAGCCCGGCGAACGGGTCCGCCTCGGCCACCTCCCGCGCCAGCTCCGCCGAGCGCCACTGTGGCCGCGAGATCGGCGGCAGCGCGGCGGCCACCGCGGCGGCCACCGCCCCCGCGTCACCCACCACCTGGGCGTCCACCGGCCAACGGGCGCCCAGCGCCGCCGCGTCGATGTCGACACCCACCACCTCGGCCTGGGCGAACAGCCGGCCGTGGTCCGCGGTCCACCGGTTCAGCCCGGCCCCGAACGTCAGCACCAGGTCCGCCTCGCCCAGCACCCGCCGGGTCAGCGGCCGGGCCAGCCCACCGGCCACCCCCAGGCAGTACGGGTGGTCGGCGAAGACGCCCGCGCCCATCAGCGTGGTGGCCAGCACCGACCCGCTGCGGTCCGCCAACTCCCGTACCGCCGCCGCCGCAGCCTCCGCGCCCCGGCCGACCAGCACGACCGGCCGCTCCGCCTTCCGCAGCCGCTCCGCGAGCATCACCACGTCGTCCGGGTGCGGGGTCGGCGGCCCCGACGGGCGCGGCCGGACCACCGCGACGGGCGGCGGCACGTCCTGCGGGACGTCCTCGTCCTGCAGGTCCATCGGCACATTCAGCACGACCGGTCCACGGGCCGATTCGGCCAGCCGGAACGCCGCCGCGACGTCCCGGACCGCGCCCGCCGCGCCGACCACCGGCACCACGCGGCCCGCCGTCGCCAGGGCGAACGGCTGCTGCGGGAAGTTCTGCACGTGCCCCGGGTCGCCGGGCGGGGTGTCGCCCGCCACCAGCACCAGCGGGGTGCCCGCCTGGCGGGCGATCGTCAGCGCGGCGCCCGCCACCGCCAGCCCTGGCCCCTGGGTCACCGTGGCCACCGCGCACCGCCCGGTCGCGCGGGCGTACCCGTCGGCCATCATCACGGCGGCGTTCTCGTTGCGGGCCGCGACGAACCGCACGCCGTGCCGGTCCACCAGGTCGTTGACGAGGAACATGTTGGCGTCGCCCAGCAGGCCGAACACCGTGTCGACGCCGTGTGCGACAAGCGCGTCGGCCAGCAACTGGTACACCTTCACCGGCGCTGGCCCTTCGGGTAGGCGCCGGCCGGTCGCAACGCGACGCTCAACGCACCCAGGTACGAGTCGTTGGCGGCGGCCTCGAACCGCGGCCCGGCCAGGCGCGCGGCCCGCTTCGTCATGGACCGGCCCACCGGCGACACGGCCAGCAGCCGGTCGACCACCGCGTCACACGCCGGGCCCAGCTCGTCCGCCGGCACCGCCGCCGTGACCAGGTCGTGGCGCAGCATCTCGGCCGGGTCGATCCGGTCGCCCAGCAGCAGCCAGCGCTTCGCCCGGTCCGCGCCCACCAGGTCGGCCATGATCGCCATGCCGCTCCAGGTCAGCGGAATGCCGAAGGTGACCTCCGGGAACGTGAAGAAGCAGCTCTCCGCCGCCACGCGGACGTCCGCGGCCAGCCCGAGCACCGCGCCGGAGCCGATCGCCGGACCGTTGAACGCGGTCACCGTCGTCTGCTCCAACCGGTACCAGCGCTCCACCAGTTCGGCCGTACGGCGCTGCACGTGCATCGTGGCGGACGCGTCCAGGGTGGCCAGCTCGTCCAGGTCGGTGCCGGCGCAGAACGCCGACCCGGCGCCGGTGAGCACCACCACCTCCACCTCGGAGTCGCGGCCCACCTCGTGCAGCACGTCCTCGAACCGGGCCAGCATCGCCAGGTCGAAGCTGTTGCGCCGATGCGGCCGGTTCAGCGTGATCCGGGCCAGCCGGCCCGCTCGGTCGAGCAGCACGGAAGACCCGGAGGACGGTTCGGTGATCATGGTGACTCCGAGGTGAGTAGGGCGCGGTCCACCAGGGCGGCGGCGTGACCGACGTACGACAGCGGGTCCAGCAGCCCGGCGATGTCCTCGCCGGGCAGGGCGGCGGCGACCTGCGGGTCGGCGCGCAGCACGTCGGCGAACGGGCGGTCCTGCTCCAGGCTGTCGCGCACCACCCGCATCACCAGGTGGTGAGCCTCCTCGCGGCCCAGCGTGCCCGCCAGCCGCAGCATCACGGCCTCCGACAGCACCAGCCCGCCGGTGATGTCGAGGTTGGCGCGCATCCGGTCCGGATTGACGCCCAGGTCGCCGAACACCTCGACCAGGCGCTCCAGGGCGCCGCCGATGAGGATGAAGCACTCCGGCAGCAGCTTCCACAGCGTCATGCCGACGCCCATGTCCCGGTCGTCCTGCGCGACCATCGTCTGGAGGGCCAGCGGCACCTGCGCGCGCAGCGTGCCGGCCGCCGCGATCACCGCCTCGCAGCGGATCGGGTTGCGCTTGTGCGGCATCGTGCTGCTGCCCACCTGGGTCGCGCGCTGCGGCTCGTACGCCTCGCCGATCTCGGTGCGGCCCAGGAAGTACACCTCGCGGGCCAGCTTCTCGCCGCTGGCCGCCACCAGGCCCAGCACCATCAGGCACTCGGCGAACCGGTCCGAGGTGGCGTGCCACGGGGTGTCCGCCACACCCAGGCCCAGGTCCTCGGCGACGATCCGCTCCAGCGCGAACGCCTGCGGCCCGTACCCGGCCATCGTGCCCGCCGCCCCGCCCATGCTCGTCACGAGCAGTCGGGCGCGCAGTTCCCGGAGCCGGTCGCGGTGGCGCTGCAACTCGCTCTGCCACACCGCGCAGCGCAGCCCGAACGTCGTTGGCAGCGCCTGCTGGCCGTGCGTACGCGCCGGCATCGGGGTGCTGCGGTGCCGCAGCGCCAGCCGGCGCAGCAGCCGCACCAGCTCGTCGAGTTGGCGTCCGACGATGTCCAGGCCGGCGCGGGCACGCAGCACGAACCCGGTGTCCATGACGTCCTGTGTGGTGGCGCCCAGGTGCACGTACCGCCCCGCCTCGCCGGGGCACGCCGCGGTCAGGGCGCGCACCAACGGCACCAGCGGGTGCACGGTGTCCGCGGCGTCGGCGGTCAGCGCCGCCGTGTCCAGCTTCTCCAGCCGGGCCGTCGCCGTGATCGCCTCCGCGGCGGAGTGCGGGATGATCCCGAGTGACGCCTGACCGCGGGCCAGCGCGGCCTCCACGTCCAGCCAGGACTGCATGAGCTGCCGGTCGTTGAACACCCCCCGCATCTCGGCGTTGCCGAAGAAGCTGGTGACGGTCAGCGAGTCGAGGAAACAGGACCCCAGGTGCATCAGTTCTCCCCCTCGAACAGCGCCAGCGCGGCGCGCCGGTCGACCTTGCCGGACGGCAGCAGGGGCAGCCCGGCGACCGCGCGTACCCGTGTGGGCAGCTTGTGTCGGGCCAGCCGCCCGGCGGCGGCGGCGAGCACCACCTCGGGGTCGAGCCGGGCGTCGGGCGCGGCGACCAGCAGCGCGCCGACCTCCTCACCCCAGCGCGCCGACGGCACGCCGAGCACACACGCCTGGCCGACGGCGGCGTCGTCGAGCAACACGGCCTCCACCTCGGCCGGGCTGACGTTCTCGCCGCCTCGGATGATGAGCTCCTTGACCCGGCCGGTGAGCGTGAACACCCGCTCGGCGGTCAGCGCGCCGAGGTCGCCGGTGCGCAGCCAGCCGTCGTCGGTCAGGGCCGCGGCGGTGGCGTCGGGGTCGTCGACGTACCCGGCCGCGACCGACTCGCCGCGGACCAGCAGCTCACCCGGCTCGCCCGGCGGCACGGCGTGCCGGGTGCCGGGCCGCACCACGGCCGCTTCCAGGCCGGGCACGATCCGGCCGACGGTCAGGCCGACCGGGGCGCAGCTGCCGTCGCCCGGGTCGACGCTGATGGTCGGACCCGCCTCGGTCTGGCCGTAGACGACGGCGGCGCGGTCCAGGCCCAGCACGCGCACGGTGCGCTCACGCAGCGCGGGCGGGCACGGCGCGCCGCCGAGGAAGCCGACCCGTAGCGACGACAGGTCCCACCGGCCCGGCTCGCGCTCGACCCGGTCGGCGAGCATCGTGGCCATCGTCGGGACGGCCTGCACCACGGTGCAGCGGTGCCGCTCGATGAGGTCCAGCACGGTCTCCGAACGGAACCGCCGCGTCGACACCCAGAGCGCCCCGGTGACCAGGGCGAGCACGGCGCCGCTGCTCAGCCCGGCGGCGTGCGCCAGCGGCAGCGGTGAGGCGAGGATGTCGGCCGGGCGCAGCCCGGCCGCCTGGGTCGTCCACTGCGCGTTGCGCACCAGGTTGCGGGCGCTCAGCGCCACCATCTTGGCGGGGCCGGTGGAGCCGGAGGTGAACTGGATGTTCAGCACGGCATCGGCGTGACCGGTCGGTGCCGGTGCGGGGTCTGCCCAGCCGGTCAGCGCCGCGAGCGCGCCCCGACCGCCGTCGTCGTCGAGCGTGTGGATGCCGTCCGGCGCGTACGGCGTACCGGCCAGCGCGGCGGCCGCCTCGGCGGGCGCGTTCCGGTCGCGGATCCGCGCGGCCACGAACAGCCGGCGCGGCCGGGCCCGGGCCACCGCCTCGGCCAGCTCCGCCGCGGTGAGGCCCGGGTGCAGCGTGACCAGGGCGGCGCCGCGCCAGGCCGCCGCCGCGAGCAGCGTCAGCCAGGCGAGGCTGTTCTCCGACCACACCGCGATCCGGTCTCCGCGGCCGATCCCCTGGGCGGCCAGGACGGCGGCGCCCCGGCCCGCCAGCTCGGCGAACTCGGCGTGCGTGACCGGGCGGTCCAGTTCCGCGAACGCGTACAGCGGCCGGTCCGGGCACCGGGTCGCCCCGTCGAGCAGGACGGCGTCGAGAGCGAGGTGCGACACGGGTCAGTCCCGGGTGAGTAGCAGGTTGCCGTGCTCGTCGGCAGCGCCGCGCCAGCCGGCCCCGACGACGGTGGTGCTGCCGTTCTCGCGCACCACGGCCGGGCCGGTCACCGTGTCGCCGGGGGCCAGTTCGGCCCGTCGCCACACCGCGGCGTCCACCCAGCCGTCCAGCCCGTACAGCCGGGTTCGGCCCGGTTCGGCCCTGCCGGCGGACGGTGCGGCGAAGCGTACCTCGGGGCTGGGCCCGAACGCGGTGAGCCGACAGTTGACGATCTCCGCCGGGTGGCCGGTACGCACGTAGGCGTACCGCTCGGCGTACGCGTCGTGGAACGCCGCGACCAGGTCCTCGGCCCGGGCGGGCAGGTCGTCCACCGCGACGGCCAGGTCGTGGCTCTGCCCGCGGAAGCGCATGCCCACGGTCAGGGCGAACGACACCTGGTCGGCCTCGATGCCGTCCTCCGCCTTGAGTTGCGCCCGGGCGGCGTCCTGTAGCTCCGCGACGGCCTCGCGCGCCGCGGCCAGCCCCGGCTCGTCGGCGGCCACCAGGACGGTACGCACGTAGTCGTGCCGGGCGCGGGCCGTGACGAACCCCAGCGCCGAGAAGTTGCCCGGCACCGGCGGCACCAGCACCCGGCGGATGCCCAGCTCGTCGGCGAGCGCCGTGGCGTGCATCGGCCCGGCCCCGCCGAACGGCATCAGCACGAAGTCGCGCGGGTCGTGCCCGCGGGCCACGGAGATCTCCTTGATCGCGCTGGTCATCTTGATGGTGGCCAGCCGCAGGATGCCGTGTGCCAGCTCCATCTCGTCCAGCCCGAGCTGCCCGGCGAGCGCCGCCGCGGCAGCCGCCGCCGGCGTCCGGTCCAGCAGCACCTCGCCGCCCAGGCTCTCCTGCGGGTCGAGGTGCCCGACCAGCAGGTGGGCGTCGGTGGTGGTCGGCTCGGTGCCGCCACGGCCGTAGCAGGCCGGGCCGGGCGTGGAGCCCGCGCTGCGCGGCCCGATCCGCAGCTCGCCGCCGAGGTCGCGCCAGGCGATGGAACCGCCGCCCGCCCCGATCGTGTTGATCTCCACCTGGAAGGTGCGGTTCGGGTACCCGGCGATCGTCCCGTCGCTGGTCATCAGCGGCGAGCCGCCCTTGATCAGGCAGACGTCGGTGCTGGTGCCGCCGATGTCGCAGGTGATCACGTTCGAGTGTCCGGCCAGGCCCGCCACGTGGACGGCGGCCGCGACACCGCCCGCCGGGCCGGAGAGCGCCAGGTTGATCGGCAGGCGGCTGGCCTCGTCGGTGGAGACGACGCCGCCGCTGCTGGTCATGATGGACAGCGGGTGCACATACCCGGCGTTGGCCAGGGCGGTGCCGAGCCCGCGCAGGTAGTCGGCGACGGCGCCGCGGACGCTGGCGTTGAGCACCGTCGTGGCGAACCGCTCGTACTCGCCCTGCTCCGGCACGACATCGGAGGAGACCGTGCAGACCAGGTTCGGGTGGCGTTCGGCGAGCCGCTGCGCCGCTGCCCGCTCGTGGGCGGGGTTGCGGTACGAGTGCAGCAGGCAGACCGCGACGGCTCCCGGCCCGGCGGCTGCCACCCGGTCCAGCACCTCGTCGAGGTGGCCCGCGTCGAGTGGTTCGGTGACCGAGCCGTCGGCGGCGACCCGCTCGCGCAGCGCGTGCCGCAGCGAGCGGGGCGCCAGCGACGGGCGGGCCGCCTCCTTGACGCTGTAGAGCTGCGGGCGGTGCCCGAGGCCCATCTCCAGTACGTCGCGGAAGCCGGCGGTGGTGACCACGCTGACCGGGTCGCCGGAGCCCTCCAACAACGCGTTCGTCACCCGCGTGGTGCCGTGCACGAAGCGGTCCACCGTGTCCAGCGAGACGCCGAGCTTGGCGAGTCCTTCGAAGATCGCGGCCGCGGGGTCGTGCGGCGTCGACAGCGTCTTCGCCTCGGCGAGCCGTGCGGTGGCCGGCTCGTAGACGATCACGTCGGTGAACGTGCCGCCGATATCGACGCCGATGCAGAGCATGCGGGGGGTGCCTTTCGTGGGAGGGGGACCGTCAGAAGGTGACGCCGTAGCGGCGCAGCGTGGTACGCGTGACGGTCCGCAAGATCCAGTCGAAGAGGTAGCCGAGCAGGCCGAGGGCGAGGATGCCCACGAAGACCCACTCGGTCTTGGCGTAGTTGCGGGCGGTCCAGATCAGCGAACCCAGCCCGCTCTGCGCCGCGACGATCTCCGCGGAGACGATCGTCAGGAACGAGTTGCCCATGGCGAGCCGAGCGCCGGTGACGACGTGCGGCACTGTGGACGGCAGCACCACCGACACGAGGCTCTGCAGCGGCGAGGCGCCCAGGGCGCGGGCCGCCCGCAGTCGCAGATCGTCGACGGCCAGCACCCCGGCCAGGGTGTTGAGCGCGACGATGAAGACGGTGGTGTAGAAGATCAGCGCGACCTTGGACGCCTCGCCCGGGCCGAGCCAGATGATCGCCAGCGTGACGAAGGCGATCGGTGGCACGAACCGGAAGAACTGGATGTACGGGTCGAGCATCAGTCGCAGCCAGGGGATGCACCCCATGAGCAGCCCCACCGGCACGCCGATCACGACGCCGAGCGCCCAGCCGGTCAGGATGCGGGTCGACGAGGCGCTGATCGAGGCCCACAGGGTGCCGTCGCGGATTAGGTCGACCGCGCCGTTCCAGGTCAGCATCGGCGACGGCAGGAAGAACGCCGTGTAGTTGCGGCTCACCAGGTCCCAGACGGCGATGCCGAGGGCCACCGAGAGCACCGACAGCCCGACCCGTGTCAGCTGGGGTCGCATGGTTCGCCGGCGTGCCGAGTGGCGCGGCCCGACGGGGGTGGGCGCCGGGTCCGTACGCACGTCGACGGTCATCGTCCCGCCCCTTTCTGGTCGCCGGTCGGCCGGCCGTCGTGCCCGTCGTCGAGCCCCTGGGCCCGCAGGGTCCGGGCCACCTCCTCGCCGATGTCCTCGCGCAGCTGCCGGAACAGGGCGGCGCTGGCCGGGTCGGTGAGGTCACGCGGCCGGGGCAGGTCGCACGGGTACACGTTCTTGATGGCGGCGGCGGGGCCGGCGGTCATGGTGACGATGCGGTCGCTGAGCAGGATCGCCTCGCCGATGTCGTGGGTGACGAACAGGATGGTGGCGCCGGTGTCGCGCCAGATCCGGTCCAGCTCGACCTGCATGACCAGCCGGGTCTGGGCGTCCAGCGCCCCGAACGGCTCGTCCATGAGGATGACGGAGGGCTCGTTGGCGAGCACGCGGGCGAGTTGCGCCCGCTGCCGCATGCCGCCGGAGAGCTGGCTGGGGAACCGGTCGGCGCTGTGGCTGAGCCCGACCATCGCCAGGTAACGGTCCTCGACGGCGGTGCGCTTCGCCTTCGGCATGTTCCGCATCCGGGGGCCGAACGCGACGTTCTGCCGGACGGTCAGCCAGGGGAACAGCGCCTCCGCGCTCTGGAACACCACGCCGCGCGCCACGTCCGGCCCGGTGACCGGAGCGCCGCCGCAGGAGACCTCGCCGCTGGCCGGGGTGACGAACCCGGCGACCGCGTTGAGCAGGGTGGACTTGCCGCAGCCGGAGGGCCCGAGCAGGCAGATGAACTCGCCCGCCGCGATGTCGAGTGTCGCGCCACGCACCGCGTCGAAATCGCCGAAGCGGATGTCGACGTCGCGAAGGGAGACGGGGGCCCCGCCCCGGCCGGTCGAGGACGACCGGCCGGTCGGGGACGCCGTACGCGTGCCGTGGGGCGTCACGCCACGCCCCTGACCATCACCGTCGCAGGGTCAGCGGCCTTCTCCACGATCTTGCTGTCCTGCTGGAACTTGGCGATCTCGGTGTAGCGCTGGAGGTCCTCGTCGGTGAAGTCGCGGACCTTGCACTCCACGCCCTGCAGGAGGTTCTGGGCCTCGGCCGCCGGGACCTTGATCGCCTTCTCGGTGACCGCGCCGGCCTTGGCGGCGTCGGCGGTGAGCTGCTCGCACGCCTTGCCGACGGTGTCGACGACCTTCTTGGCGGCGTCCTTGTTCGCCTCGTACCAGGCGCCGTCGACGCCGATCACGAGGTTGTAGACGTAGCCGATGTCGCCGCTGGTGAGCAGCACCTTGCCGCCGTTCGCCACACCGCGCGACGGCCACGGCTCCCACATGATGTAGCCGTCGACGTCGCCGCGCTGCAGCAGCGCCGGCATCTCGGCGGGGGAGGCCTTGACGAACTCGACGGCGTCACGGCTGATGCCCTTGGCCGCGAGGACCTTGTTGGTGGCGTACTCGTTGACGGTGCCGGGCACGACGCCGTACTTCTTGATGGCGGCGACGTCGTTGATGCCGGAGCGGGCGACGAGCTTGATGAAGCTGGGCGACTGGGAGAAGACGGCCAGGCCCTTGATGTCGCCCCGGGTGGCCCGGTTGAGCAGGCTGGACTCGGTGCTGGCGGTGACCTGGCCCTGCTTGGCCAGGATCGCGTCCAGGCCGCCGGTGCCCTCCTGGAACTGGGTCACCGTCACGTTGACGCCGGCCGCGGCGAACAGCTTGTCCTGGTCGGCCAGGTAGATGGGGGAGTACGCCGGGTCGACGCCCACCCCGAAGGTGACATTGGCGGACGGTGCGGTGGCGGCGCCACCGGCCTCGTCGGCCGTCTGGTTCTCGGCGCACGCGGCGCCGGAGACCGTTATCAGCAGAGCCGCGGCCGCTACCCGCAACGTTCGCATCTTCATGGCTACCTCAGTCTCCGACTGGCTCATATGGTGGTCCGTGTTGCTCAATGTGGGACGGTACTGTGCGGCCGCGCACACCGTCAAGGGATCACGGCCCGCTGACCAGGGGTTGGACACAATCCCCCTCACGATCGAGGTTGCTCATGACCCCCAGCACGGGCCCCAAAGTGCCCGATGACCGTTTCTGCCCCGCCGCGTTACGCCGCTGGCGGCACACCGTCGAGCGGCGGTGGGTCAGCGGCGACGCGTTGCTCTACGCCCTCGGCGTCGGCGCCGGGCAGCGCGACCCCGCCGCCGAGTTGCGCTTCACCACCGAGAACTCCGCCGGCCACCCGCACGCGGTCCTACCGACGTTCGCGGCCCTGCTCGCCGCCGATCCGCCCCCGCTCGGCGACCCGGCGGCCGTCCGCCACGCCGAACAGTCCCTGTGGCTGCACCGCGAACTGCCCTCCGCCGGTTTTGCCCGCGTCACCGCCGCCGTCACCGCCGTGTACGACCAGGGCAGCGGCGCCCTGGTCCGCGTCGTCTCCCGGATCCGTGACGTCCAGGGCCGCCCGTTCGCCACCGCCGTCGCCGGCTTCTTCGTCATCGGCGCCGGCGGCTTCGGCGACGACCGGGCACCCGCGCCCGCCTGGCTGGCCCCCACCGGGCCGCCCGACCACGAGATCCGCTACCCGGTGCCCGCCGACCAGGCCCTGCTCTACCGGCTCAGCGGTGACCGGAATCCGCTGCACAGCGATCCGACGGTCGCCGAACGTGCCGGTCTGCCCCGGCCGCTGCTGCACGGGCTCTGCACGTACGGCTACGCGGGGCGTGCGCTGCTGCACACGGTGGCCGGATCGGACCCGGCCCGGCTGCGTCGCGTCGACGCGCGCTTCACCGCACCAGTGTATCCGGGCGACACCCTGACGATCCGCGTCTGGCGCCACCGCCACGGTGCCGCCTTCCAGGCCGTGGACGGCGCCGGCCAGGTCGTCCTCGACCGGGGCGTCGCCCGGGTGCGGCCACCCTCGGCTGAGTCCTGAGAGCGCATCCGGGCGCTCCGCTGGAAGCTGAGCGGCGGGGCCCGCTCTACCGGAGCACCTGGGCGGCCGGCCTCCAGGACGACTGGCCGATGGGCATGTCGGCCATCCAGATCTCGGCCAGGTCGGCGAGCGGGACGTCGAGGGCCTGGCTGAGGCACACCACGGTGCCGAACGCCGGCGCGGGAAGGCGGCCCGCCTCGATCTTGCGCAGCGTCTCGGGGGAGATGCCGGCTGCCAACGCCACCTCGACGAGGCTACGGCCGCCGCGCGCGGCCCGGAGGGCGGCTCCGAGGCGCTGGCCCGCGGCGATCTGTTCGGCGGTGAGGGGTTGGCGAACCATGCCACCAGGATAGTCCCTCCGGAGCGCCGCCGATCTGGCGTGGTATAAAAATACCGCTTACGGAGAGGGAGGCTGTCGTGATCGAGCTCAAGTCCGCCGAAGAGATCCGCCGGATGGCGGTGGCCGGCCAGTTCGTCGGCGAACTGCTTGCCGAGCTGAGCGGTGTCGCCGCGGTCGGCGTCAACCTGATGGATCTCGAACACCACGCCCGCCGCCGGATCGCCGGACGCGGCGCCGAATCCTGCTACTGGGACTACGCCCCGTCGTTCGGTCGGGGCCCGTTCCGCAACGTGCTGTGCCTGTCGGTCAACGACGCGGTGCTGCACGGCCTGCCGCACGACTACGTCCTGCGAGACGGTGACCTACTCAGCATCGACATGGCGGTCGGCATCGACGGCTGGGTCGCCGACTCCGCGCTGTCGGTCATCGTCGGCACCCCCGACCCGGCCGACGAGAAGCTGATCGAGGCCACCGAGGTCGCACTGGAGGCCGGCATCGCCGCCGCCCAGCCCGGCGGCCGCCTCGGCGACATCTCCGCCGCGATCGGCGAGGTCGCCCGCTCCTACGGCTACGGCGTCAACGCCGAGTTCGGCGGCCACGGCATCGGCCGCACCATGCACGAGGCACCGCACGTCTCCAACGACGGCCGCCCCCGTCGTGGCCTGAAACTCGACCCCGGCCTCACCATCGCCATCGAGCCCTGGTTCTGTCGTTCCACCAACAAGATCAAGTTTGACGAGGACGGCTGGACGATCCGCTCCGCCGACGGGTCCCGCACCGCCCACTCCGAGCACACCGTCGCCATCACGGCTTCCGGCCCCCAGGTCCTGACTCGCCGCCCCACGCAGGGCACCACCGCGACCGACCCCACCAACCGGTCCGCCGCGACCTCCTGACCCCGCCGTCTCGGGGGCTGGGCTCAGCTGACCGGGGCGGCGGCCGGCGGCACGGGCAGCACCGATCCGTAGCCGGCCTCGATGATCCGACGCGTCGTCTCGGCGTAGGCGTCCGGACCGACGGGTGCGAAGGTGCCGAGGCCGTCGACGTACCTGTTGAACATGCAGAACGCGGCGGCGATCAGGACGGTGTCGTGGATTTCCAGGTCGGTGGCGCCCTCGGCGCGGGCGTTGGCGACCAGTTCGGTGGTGACGTTGCGGCCGCTGATCTGGACCGCGCCGGCGATGCGCAACAGTGCCCGCAGTTTGGCCGAGATCGGGGCGGTGTCGAGGTCGGCGCGTACCTGGTCGACGAGGGTCATGCCCTCGTCCAGTTGCGCCGCGGCGAACGCCGAGTGTGACGCGCAGCAGAAGGTGCACTCGTTGCGCCCGGAGACGTACGCGGCGATCAGTTCCCGCTCGCCGGCCGGGAGCGAGTGCGGTGCGCGCAGCAGCACCTCGGCCAGTTCGTTGAGCGGCTTCGCCGTCTCCGGGCGGTACCGCATGGGGCCGGTGATGCCGGGAAACTGCTTCTCGTCGACCCCGAGATCGATGTGCGCCATGGTCGTCAACCCTCTCCGCCGTACGCGGTGGGCCCAGCCGGACGACGCCTCCGCTCAGACGACTGCCCGCGTGGGGCGGCGGGACCGCCGCCCGACCATGCTCCCATCCGGCCCGTCGGGGGCGTTTCTCTGATCGTGCTCTCCCGGCGACGCGGCGCCGGCGGCTGTCGCCGCACGCCGGACGGGAGGGCTCAGTGGGGCGGTGACCCGTCGGTCGTGGTCGGCGGTGCCGCCGCCACCGGACTTCGGCCCCGCCAGGTGTCGTGTTCGAGCAGACGCAGCCGTTCCTCCTCGCCCTCGGCCATCTGCCTGGTGGCGTACCGCATCAGGGGTGGTGTCATCAGCGAGGTGACGATGGCGACCAGGACGACGACGGTGTACATGGCCGTGTTCAGGACGCCGAGACGCAGGCCGGTGAGCGCGACGATCACCTGGATGACACCGCGGGCGTTCATCCCCGCGCCGAGGGCCACCGCGGACCACCTGTCGAGCCGGCCGATCCACGCACCGAGGAACGCGCCGGTGAACTTGCCGACGATCGCCACCGCCAGCATGGCGAGCCCGGTCAGCAGCACGGCTGGCTCCACCAGCGCGGTGAGGTCCATCCGCAGGCCGGCGGTGGCCAGGAAGATCGGCGCCAGGACCGACAGCACGATCGCCCGCAACGGCGCGAGGAGCACCTGGGCCGACCGGGTGGTGGCGATGAGGATTCCCGCGATCAGCGCGCCGAAGAGCGCCTCCATGCCCAGCGAGTGTGTGATCACCGCGCCGATCAGCACGATGATGACGGCCGAGGCCACCGCCGGCCCGGAGTCGCCCGAGCGGGCCGCGCGTTCCATGACGCGGCGGACCAGAACTCGGCCCACGGTGGCGGCGAACGCCACGAACCCGATCAGATACCCAACGGCGACGCCGACGGCACCGACGGTCAGGCCAACCGTCGCCGCGGCGGCCACCAGCGAGAGCAGGAGCCACCCGACCACGTCGTCGATGACGCTGACGGCGAGGGTGAGCTGACCGATGTCGCGGTGCAGCAGACGCATGTCCGAGAGGGTCTTGGCGATGACGGGTACGGCCGAGACGCAGATCGCCACCCCGACGAGGAGCGCGAACGTCCACCGCTGCGCGTCCGGTGTGGCCGATACCGAGGCCGGGATCAGCAGGCCCAGGCCGATGCCCAGAGCGAGCGGGATCAGCAGTCCACAGATGCTGACCGCGGTGGCGGCCCTCCGGTGGCGGCGCACCACCGACAGGTCGACGTGGGTTCCGGTGACGCCGACGAGCAGCAGGAGGCCGAGCTGTGCGACGGCGTCCAGCAGGTGCATCTGCGCCGGGTCGTTGGGTAGCAGCCATCCGGCGATCCCCGGGGCGAAATGCCCGAGCAGGGACGGGCCCAGAATGACGCCGGTGAGCAGTTCGCCGACCACGGCGGGCATACCGAAACGTTCGGCGAGCGCGCCGAGCAGGCGTGCGAGCAGCAGCAGGACCGTGATGGCGGCGAGGAAGACCAGGAGCTGATGGTGGGCCAGTGGTGCCGGAGTGGCGGACAGGACCACGGGGACGACCTCCTCGCCGGATGCGTCCCACAATTCTCCGCCCGGGACGCGTCGCTGGCGTCTCCGGAGATGCCCTCCCGGTCGGTGCCGACGTGCTCCGACGCCCCTCCTGGGCGCGGCTCATCGAGCCGCCGGAGCGGGGTCAGGAGCCGGCGGGCGGGACCGAGGCGAGAGCGGCCGGAGGTGCGTCGTCCACCGTGGTGCGCGGTTGCGGCGCGGTGGTGGACGAGGTGGTCGGCCGGGTGGTCACCTCATCCATGGGGACCGGCCCGCCGCACGAGGTGCAGACCGTCACCAGCTCGACGCGGTGGCCGCAGCTGGTGTGGACGGTCTCCCGCTCGGGTGGCCCGGCGCCGGCGCTGTGCTTGTCACCCCACTGCATCAGCGCGGTCAGCACCGGCGCCAGCTCCCGGCCCCGGGGAGTCAGCCGGTACTCGTGCCGAAGTGGGCGGTGTTTGTAGGGGACCCGCTCGAAGATGCCCGCCTCGACGAGGGTGTTGAGGCGTTGGGCGAGGACGTTGCGAGCCATCCCCAGGTCGCTGAGGAACGAGTCGAACCGGCAGTCACCCACCATCGCGTTGCGGATGATGAGTAGCGTCCAGCGCTCGCCGACGATCTCGAGAGCGCGTGCGATCGAGCAGTTCTGTCCGTACCCGCGTCGAGACATTGAGTTATCGTAGTGCCCGCCAGGCCCTGAGAGCTGTGGGAATTGCCGCATCTCACGCGTCCGCCCGTCGGGCCGATTGATGGTTGCCGCCGTGTCGGAGCAGCAGCGCCGCCAGCACCCCGACCACGGCAAGGACGGCGGCGACCGCGAACGCGGTGTGCAGGCCGTCCGCCACCCGCCCCGGTGCCGCAGGCACTCCGGGCGCCGTCTGGTGCGCGACGAGAACTGCCGACACGATGGCGAGCCCGATGGCCCCACCCATGCTGAACGAGGCGTCGGTCAGGCCCGAGGTGGTGGGCGAGTCGGCGTCGGTGGCTCCGAGGGTCACGGCGATCTGCGCGGCCACGAAGGCGGCTCCCGTGCCCACGCCGATGACCGGCAGCACGCCGATGAGGTGCCCGGCGGCCAGTGGGCCAGGCACCATGGCCAGCGCCAGCAGACCGCCGCCCACCATGGCCATGCCGCCCAGGGCGACCGTCCGCAGCCCGTGCCGCAGTGCCACGGCCTGACCGGCGTACGACCCGATGACCGACGGCAGGGTCAGGGCGACCATCAGGATGCCGAAGCGGCTCGCGGAGAAACCCAACGACTCCTGGCTGTACAGGGCGATCAGCAGCAGCACGCCGTCGACGATCGTGCCGGCGGCGAACAGCACGACGAGGCCGGCCAGTCGGGTACGGGAGCGCAGTAGTCCGGGGCGTACCAGGGGACGGGCGGCTCGTGACTCGACGGTCAGGAAGAGCAGGAGCAGCATGATCGCGCCGGCCAACCGCAGCAGGGCCGCGACGGCCGAGCCCTCGGGGGTGAACGCGCCGACGATCGTCCAACCGAACAGGGCGAGGGCGCCGACCAGGATCGCCGTGCCGACCACGTCCAGCGGACGCCCGGCGGGAGCGCACCGGTCGGCGGGCAGGAGCGGGACGAGGAGCGCGGCGGCGAGACCCACTGGCACGTTCAGCAGGAACACCCAGCGCCAGCCGGGCCCGTCGGTGAGCACCCCGCCCAGCAGCAGCCCGCAGGTGCCGCCGAAGGCCCCGATCAGGGTCCACAGGCCGAGCGCGCGGGACCGGGCCGGGCCGTTGCCGAGGGAGAGCGCGAGCAGTGGCAGCGCGGTCGTCGCGACCAGCGCCGCGCCGACGCCCTGCAGGGCACGGGCCGCGATCAGCACAGCGCCGGACCAGGCCACTGCCGACAGCAGCGAGGCGGCGGTCACCAGTGCCAGGCCGGCGGTGAAGAGCCGTCGGCGGCCGAACATGTCGGCCAGGCGGGTGCTGAGCAGCAGCATGCCGCCGAAGCTGATCAGGAACGCGGACATGACCCACTGCACTGTCCCCGTGGACAGGCCCAGGCCACGTTGGATGCTCGGAATGGCGACGTAGACGATGGTGCTGTCTACTGTCACCATCAGGAACGAGGCGCCGAGCGCGCCGAGGGCCAACCGTTGACGTCTGCCGAGCCGCACCGCCGATGGCGACGGTCCACTGAAGTTGTCCACCATCCAGCCCCTTGGTTTCCCCGTGGTGCGGGAGCTAGCCGCATCCGTAAGCGGCAGACGTGCCGCGGGTCTGACCGGCCCACGACGGGCCACGGCTACGACAGACCCGAGGTGCCACGGCCGGGGGTGTGTCTGGGCGCGTCCCCGGGCTGCCGCTGGCGCGGCGTTGCCTACAACCACTCAGTGCGGATTAAAAACTGACGTTGGGCACTGAAGATAGCAGCAGAGCCTCCCTCGCACGACCCTGCGGGCCGGAGTCGAACGACAGCGAGCACATCACAACAAGACTGCGACCATGAAGGTGGATGGCGGTGTGGTCGAAGTGCATGTTGCACGCGATTATCGACGCCGTCTTCTAACCGATTTCCGGCAGGTTGGCCGCGACGGTCACCAGTGCTCCAACGGCGTTGTGGACGGACCGGACCACTGTCGTGGGCCGCTACGCCGCCCGGCGGCCCAGCGGGTGTGGGCGACGGCTGCGGGCGTCGTCGACCGCGAGGTTCGGCCCCGGCCGTGGTGCGACTCGACCTCGGGCGGGATCGTCGATCAGCGAGTGTCGGCTGCCGTGCTCGGCGCGGAGGCTCCGTGCCGGTGGAATCGTGCGGCGACGGGCCATCCCCGAGTCGGCCGTGGCTGAGCAGCCCTGGCCGACGGTGTCGGGCGGCTACCGGCGGCGTGTCGGATCAGCGGATGGGAAGAGCCAGCAGGATCGGCGGGTCGAGCGGCGTAATTCGTCGTAGGTGCAGGTCGACCTCTGTCGACCCCGGACGCCGGCAGATGGTCAGTGGGCCGTGCGCGCCGATGAGGGCGTCCTGGTCCTCGAAGGTGGGGCGCCAGTAGTTCTGCTCCTCGCGGAGCCGGGAGTAGGCGAGGACGTACCACTGCCCCGGTGGTGGGCTCTCCAACCGGTAGGGGCCGGGGCGTTCGAGGACGGTGCAGCTCGCTGGCCGCCCGAGTGGCACGGGGTCGCGGAAGAGTCCGATGAAGACGGTGCGCTCCGCGTTGTGGTCGGACTCGGGGGCGTGCACGGTGCCGCGGATCGCGGTGACCGGCGGTTGGACAGTCGGTCGTAGGTCGACGGGAACCTGCGGGGTCACCCCTCCCAGCCTGCGGAACGTGCTCGGCGAGACGCCGACGCTGCTGCTGAACCGGGAGCTGAAGGTGCCCACGCTGGCGTAGCCGACCTCATGGGTGATCTCGGTGACGCTCAACGAGGTGGACAGTAGGAGTTGTTTGGCGCGGTGCAGCCGCATGACCATGAGGAAGCGCCCCGGAGAGATGCCGGTGGTCCGTTGGAAGATCCGGGTGAAGTGGAACTTGCTGAACATCGCGGTCCTGGCCATGCCGTCCACGGTGTGCTCTTCGGCAAGATCCTCCCGAATTGACCTGATGACTCGACCGACGGCTCTCTGGATAGAGTCTTCCATCGCATCCCCCAATCCGATGGTTGGTGCGCGTGTGACACAGGATTTCGTGGCGGTGACTCGACCTGTCAGGTCTAGCGTGTGGCGATACGCGTTCCGCTTGCCGCCGGGTTGTTAAGCCGGCGGCAATTGCGTGTTTAAGAACTGACAGGGATAGACATAGGGAAATGATTGGCGACGGTGGGCTTATGTTAGCCCGCACCGGACCGGCAATCAATACACATATTTCCCCAGGTGGAGATACAGTTTCGTTAGGAGACTGGTCAGGGGTGACGAAAATGGACGCTTGCCCCGTATGTGATGACAGTGGTATGTGTTGCCGGGCAATGTCTGACTGTTCGATCCGGTTTGTCGGTTGACGACCTGGTCGGCCTGGTGGAAAAGGGGCGATCCGTCGTCCCGTCCACTGGACGGAACGGTTGCGGACGGATTTCCGACGCTGTGTCGGGTGAAATCCGGGTCAACCGGGTGCTATGACTGTCGGGTTCGGGCGAACTGGCCCGGCGACCGTCCCGAGCCGGCCGGCCCCCGGTACGCCTGGGCGATGTCCAGCCAGCGGTCGGCCTCGCTGCCGACCGCCCGCAGGGCCAGGTCGTCGCGGTGCCGGCGGCGGGTGGTGAGCAGGCAGAAGTCCTCGGCCGGGCCGCTGATCCGCTGCTCGGCGTCCTCCGGGCCGAACGTCCAGGCCGCGCCGGAAGGGGCGGTGATCTCGAACCGGAACTCGACGTCCGGCGGCGTCAGCCCGCGCGCCAGGTACCCGAAGTCCCAGGTCCGGACGGCGAACGCGACCAGGTGGCCGAGGCGGTCGGTGGGGGTGCGGTGCACTCCCAGGGCGTCCGCGACGTCCTGGCCGTGCCCGAAGACCTCCATCATCCCGGCCGCCGCGAGCACCGGTGCCGGCAGTGCGCGTACCAGCCACGGCACCGGCTGGCCGGGCGGCACCGCGGCGAGCGCCTTCTCGGCCGTGGCCCGCTCGGCGCGCCAACGGGACAGCAGGACCGCGGGCGGCTCGACGACGAACTCGGCCATGGCGGCCGCCACGTTGGCGTCGAAGTCGTCGCTGAGTCGGGAGGTCACCTGCTGGAACATGGCCGGCTGCGCGGCGGCCAACCCGGCGAGTCGGAAGGTCGCCGCCAGGTGGGCGATCTGGTGCCGGATCGCCCAGCCGGGCGCCGGGGTGGGAGTGTCCCACCGGTCCGCGTCCAGCTCCGAGACCAGGGCGTCGAGGGCCTCGCTCTCCGCGGTGAGATCGGCGATCACGTCGGGTGCCTGGGTCACGTCGTACCCTCTTCCTGATAGTCGTCACGGGGCGGGTGCCTGTTCGACGGTCAGCGACATGGTGTTCCGACCGGCTGGCAGCACATTTACCAATTTATGCACATCGATGCACGATGCCGGGTGCGGAAACTGCTGCGGCCGTTGCGAGAGGCCAGTAAAGCTGAGCTCAATGCGTCGGTAACTCCTGTGGCGCATGATCTACGTCGAATAGACTTTCCGAGTGTGCCCCAGTCGGCGACAGTATTCCTTCTCTGTTCGTGCCGTCACTCGACCAGCCCTCGACCGGCGATTACGGTCGGTGTGTCGACGCCACCAATACGGGCCGTGATTTACAGTGATCAGGAGATCGCGCAGAGCAACCAGGAAGTAGGCGATCGCCCCCCGCTGCCCCTAGCCTCGGCTCATCCGGGTCCACCGGACAAGGACACGGACGCCCCCGGCGTCCGTCTTCCGTGGGGAGAGCCGATGGCAGGCATGTGGCGCACCCTCCGTGCAAGCCTCATGACGCCGGACACCGTCGAGACGACGATGAGCCGGCGGGGATTCCACGTCAAGGACGAGGCCACCCGGCGCCGGCTGGAGTCCGTCGGCGCCAGCTTCCTCACCGGCTTCCGGGCTGCGGTGGAGGCCCGGGAGGACGCCGACATCGACCGCCTGGAGCTGATCGAGCGGCAGTTCCGTGGATTCGCCTACGAGGGCGCCGCCATGGGATACGCCATCCTGGACGGTGTCGCCCCCGGTGGCAACCGCACCGGCCGCTTCCTGACCGGCTTCGGGGAGCCGCACGTCTACATGGCCTACGTCGGGATCGGCTGGGCGTACGCCAAACTGCCCCGGTGGCGATGGCGGGCCGTCCAGGCGCCGGACCCGCTGCTGCGGTGGCTGGTGCTCGACGGCCTCGGCTTCCACCGTGCCTACTTCGAGACCGACCGCTTCGTGCGCCGCCAGGAGGTCAAGCCGGTGGCCTGGCCTCCGGACGTGCCCGGCGACTACCCCACGCACGCTATCGACCAGGGCATCGGGCGGGCCAGCTGGTTCGTCGCCGGCGCCGACCCCGACGTCGCGGCCGAGCTGATCAGCCGCTTCGACGAGTCCCGCCACGGTGACCTGTGGAGCGGCATGGGCCTGGCCGCGACCTACGCCGGCGGTGCCGACCCCGACGAGCTCAAGAAGCTGTACGTCCACGCCGGCCGGTACCGGCCGCAGTTGGCCCAGGGCGCGACCTTCGCCGCGCAGGCGCGACTGCACGCCGGCCTGGCCACCGAACACACGCACCTCGCCACCGGCGTCTTCTGCGGCTGCACCCCGCAGGAGGCGGCGACGATCACCGAGCGGGAGCGCGACGCCCTCCCCCCGGACGGAGTCGTGCCGGCGTACGAGATCTGGCGTCAGCGGATCCAGGCGCACTTCGCCTGACAGGTAGACCAGCCGGGAAGGTGGCACGGTGGAGCGGATCACGACGGGGCCTCGTACGGCGCCCGGTGGGGCGGCGCCGGCCGCGCGCTTCACCACCTCGGTGCTCGTCCATGAGCCGGGTCGGTTGCTGGTGACCTCGGCGACCCTGGGGCCGGGGGAGGACCCGTACCTCGACGACCCGGGCGGCGGCGCGTCGCTGGTGCTCCCGGCCGCGTGCGCGCTGGAGGCGCTCGCGCAGGGGTGGACCGCGCTGACCGGTCACGTCGGGCCCCCGGTGATCGAGGCGGTCGAGTTCGGCGAGCCGCTCGTGGTGCCCCGCGACCGCGCCGTCGAGCTGCGGCTGACCGCGGTGGCCGGCCCGCAGGTCAGCACGGCCACGGTGACGCTGCACAGCGCGTACCGGGGAGACCAGGTGGAGCACGTCCGCGCCCGGCTGCGGCACCGGGGCGCCGCCCGGGTGACCGACCCGGTGCCGGTCATGCGGCACCGGGTGGCCACCGTGCCCGTCCCGGCCGCCCTGCCGGTGCCCCCCGCGCGGCGCGTCGAGTCGACGCCGCAGTGGGCCGAACCCGTGGGTGAGCTGTACGACGCTCCACTCCGCTCCGACGGTCGGCTGCGTCGCCTGCTGCGTTACCGCGAGGTCACCGCCTCGGGCTGCGTGGCCGAACTCGCCGGAGCCGGCGCGACATGGTGGTTCGGGGCGGCCCCGCCCGAGCCACTGCTCCTCGGTGACCCCGGCCTGCGCGACGCGATCCTGCACGCCCTGCACGGGCTGGCCCCCGACGCGATCCTGCGACCGCTCGGTGTGGACCGGATCTGGCTGGCCGGTGCCGGCCCGTACGAGCAGGTGACGCTGTACGCGGTCCGCCGGGATCGGGACCGCGACGTGCACCGGTTCGACCTGGAGGTGCTGGCCGGCGGTCGGGTCGTCGAACGCTGGACCGGGCTGCGGCTGCGGCTGGCGTCGGGCGCTCGCCCGCCCGGCCCGTGGCCCGCGCACGTGCTCGGGCCGTACCTGGATCGCCGGCTCACCGAGCTGGTCGGCGTCGACGCCGCCACGGTGCTCGAACCGGGCCTGCACCGGGAGCGGCGCCGGCAGCACACCGCGCTGGCCGTGTCCCGGCTGCTCGGCGCCCGGGCCACCGTGCGGTACCGCCCCGACGGGCGGCCCGAGGTCGGCGGCGGACGCTGGGTGTCGGCGGCGCACGGCGCGGCGCACACCCTGGCGGTGGCCGCGCACACGCCGATCGGCTGTGACCTCGAACCCGTCGCGCCGCGCTCGCGCGACGAGTGGCGCCAACTGCTCGGCGGACACCTCGCCCTGGCCGAGCTGATCGCCGCCGAGACCGGGGAGTCGCTGTCCACGGCGGCGACCCGTGTCTGGTCGGCGGTGGAGTCGCTGCACAAGGTCGGGATCACGGCGGTCACCCCGCTCACGTACGACAGGCACACCCCGGACCGGTGGGTGGTGCTCACCGCCGGTACCTGGCGGGTGGCCACCTGCGTGATGGGGCTGCGCGGCACGCCGGCGGAGCTGTCCGTCGCGGTGGCCGCGGCCGGCTGATCGACCGCCCGGATGGACGTCGCGCATCCAGTTGTGCGGTGGCCATCCCATGCGCCGCGAATGTCGTCGCACGTCCTCCCGGTTGCGTTCTTTGTGGATGTGCACAGCAAAACGCGAGATGCGGCCGCAGCGGCACGCCGACACCATTGGATTGCGTCATGACGGGGGAATGTCGCAGCGTTTCTCGCGGGCGACCGGACATTGCGCGGACGCATGCCTGCAACGCGTTTCCTGTCAATTCAATCGATCGTCGGAGGTGATGCCCGTGCCCAGGGAAACCGATACAGCGCAGGCACGGACGATGTCGCTGGAAGCGTATGCCGACACGATTCTGCCCGGTGAGCGGCGGTGGCCCGGGGACCGGGCCGTGGCCGGGGTCTCGCAGGGCGGCGGCGCAGTGGCCTCGGGTGCGCTGGAGGTGCTCCGCTCCGCCGAGGGGGGCATGGCGCCGGCGTTGGACATGCTGGCCGACGGTCTCAACGAGCACGCCCGGGAGTACGCCGCTGGGGCCGGGATCGCGCTGGATCCAGAGGTCCCGCCGTTCGTCTCGCTCGACTATCCGGACCGGGTGCTGCTCGTGCAGCGACTGACCGACCACGCGCACCCGGAGCGGGAGGCGTGGATCAGCCTCGCCATGTTCAGCACCATCGCCTTCGACGCCGGGGCGCACACCAACACCGTGGAGGCGCTCGACGCCGGACACGCGGGCTTGACGACGATGGGCTTCCGCCCGCCGGACTCCGACGGGCTGTGGCGGTTCCCCACGTACAGCTACGGCCGGCAGTTGGCCCAGCCCCACCCCGACACGACCCCCTCCGGGAGCCCCGCATGACGAGTTCCGAGAGCACCGACGTCCTGGTGATCGGTAGCGGCTTCGGCGGCGCCATCACGGCGTACCACCTCGCTGCCGGCGGCGCGCGGGTGGTCGTGTTGGAACGCGGCCCGTGGCTGTCCGGCGAGGACTTCCAGCACGACTTCAAGTTCGGCTCGTCGTCGACCCGGATCTTCGACTTCGTCATCGGCGACGGGATGAGCGTGCTCAGCGGCAACTGCGTGGGCGGCGGCAGCGTCGTCTACTTCGCCGCGATGCCTCGCGCCCCCCGGTTCGTCTTCGACCGCAAGGGGCGCTTCAACCACCGGATGTGGCCGGCCGCGATCTCCCGGGAGTCGCTTGAGCCGTGGTACGACCGGGTGGCCGAGGCGCTGCCCGTCACCCAGACGACCTGGGACACCGTGCCGTTCTCCGGCGGGCTGTTCGGTGCCGCCTGCCACCACGCCGGACGGACCGCGAACGCGGTGCCGGTGGCGCTCGACGCGGCCACGTGCACGAACTGCAACTGGATGATGTCCGGCTGCCGGTTCGACGCGAAGCGGTCGCTGCTGCTCAACTACCTGCCGGCCGCGGTGGCGCACGGCGCGCAGATCCGGCCGCTGCACGAGGTGCAGCACCTGTCCCGCACCGACGACGGCGGCTACCGGGTGCACTACAGCGTCCTCGACGACGTCGACTACCGGGTCGAGGTGGGCGCCGGCACGATCGACGCCAAGATCGTCGTGCTGGCCGCCGGCGCCGGGGCCACTCCGGTCATCCTCCAGCGGTCCGAGCCGACCCTCGGTGCGATGCCACACGCCGTCGGCCGGTACTTCTCCGGCAACGGCGAGCGGCTGAACACGGCGATCCTCAACGAGGACCGCGTCCGCGACGTGCTCGGCCTGACCCGGCCCGACGGCGTGCCCTACGAGGCTTACCAGATCGGCAAGGGCCCGGCCGTTGCCACCTGGGACCGGCTCGACGGGTCCCTTCCCGAATACGAGCGGTACTCCCTGGAACAGCTCTACTTCCCGCCGGGCTTCGGCACGATCCTCGCCCAGGTGCCCGACGCTGTCGGGCCCTCCTGGTTCGGCGCGGAGAAGAAGGAGCTGCTGCGCCGCTGGCAGTCCTGGTTGACCGTCTTCACGATGAGCGAGGACGACAACGAGGGGGTGTTCGGCCCGCCGCCGTCCAGCGGCAACTCGATGCGGCTGTCCCAGCAGATGCTCGGACGCGGTTCGCTGCGCTACGACCCGACCGAGAACACCCTGCGTGGGTGGGCCCTCTCCGACGCCGAGGTGCGCGACATCCTCGAACGCGACGGGCTGGCCCGGGTGATGCCGTGGACCAACGACGTGGTGGGCGCGTACACGGTGCACCCGTTGGCGTCCTGCCGGATCGGCGACGACCCGGCGACCTCGGCGCTCGACGACCGGCACGAGCTGCGCGACCACCCCGGCATCTTCGTCACCGACGGCTCCGCGGTGCCGGCCGGACTGACCGTGAACCCGGCGATGACCATCGCCGCGCTGGCCGAGCGGGCAGTGCCGGGCATCGTCGAGGCGGCCCGCGCGCGTGGCGTGGACGTCCGCTACGGCGCCCCCGCGCCGGACGGGGCCACCAGCAGCCGCGACGCCATGCTGCCCCTGGTGAGCGGAGCGCGGCGGCGGTGAGCGGCCTGTACGCCCGAGTGGCCCGCCGCCCCTCCCGGGCGCACGTGCGTCGGGTCACCCCGGTGCCGGTCGAACGGGCCGACGGCCTGGTGGCCGCGGTCTACCAGCAGGTGGAGCGCGACTTCGGCATGCTCGCCCCGCCGGTCAGCCTGCACTCGCCCGCGCCGCAGGTGCTGGCCGCGTGCTGGGTGACGCTGCGCGAGACGCTTGTCGCCGCCGGCCGGGTGGACCGGGCCACCCGCGAGACGGTGGCGGCTGCCGTGTCGGCGGCCAACTCCTGCCCGTACTGCGTGGAGGTGCACTCGGCGACGCTCGACGGCCTGCTCCGGCCGGCGAGCGACGCGCCGGACGACGCCCGCCTGGCCCGGGTGGCCGACTGGGCACGGGCCGGCACGGCACGGACGTCGGCCCGGCAGGCCGCGCCCCCGGTCGCCCACGACGAGGCCGTCGAACTCCTCGGCGTGGCACTGGCCTTCCAGTACCTCAACCGGATGGTGAACGTCTTCCTCGAACCCTCGCCGATCCCGGCCGGTGTGCCGGAGGCGTTCCGTGGCGGCGTCCGCAAGGTGTTCGGCCGGTTGATGGCCCGGGGCGCCCGGGGTGACCGACCGGCCGGCGCCGCGCTGGAGCTGCTGCCGTCCGCGCCGTCGGCGCCGGACCTCGGCTGGACCGCCGGCCACCCGATCCTGGCCGACGCGCTCGCCCGGGGTGGCGCGGCTGTCGACGCCGCCGGGCGCCGGTCGGTGCCGGAGTCGGTACGGGAGCTGGTCGTCGCCCGGCTCGACACCTGGGACGGCCTGCCGACCGGGCTCAGCCGGGCCTGGGTCGGCGACGCGGTCCGTGACCTGCCCGCCGCCGACCGGCCCGCGGGCCAGCTCGCGCTGCTCACCGCGTTCGCGGCCTACCAGGTCGACGACGAGGTGGTGGCCGGCGTGCGTGCCGGCGGGGCAGACGATCGTGCCCTGGTCGAGTTGACCGCCTGGGCCAGCATGACCGCAGCCCGCCGGGTGGTGGCCTGGGTCCCGCTCGACCCGGCCCTGCCGCCGCACCCGTCGTGACCCCCCGCCCGCCGCCGGCACCCCGCCGGCGGCGGGCGTCCGTCCTGTCTGACTCCGTCCGGGAGGAAAAATGTCCACCGTTCTGGGCTCGTTGCGCAGGCTCGCGCTGGCACCCGCGCTGAGCGAGGTCAGCTTCGCCCGCCGAGGCTTCGCCGGGCCGCCGACGCCCGCCACCGCGCGGCTGGAGGCCATTCCCCGGGCTGTCGTGTGTGGCTTCGAGTGGGGCATCGACGCCCGGGACCTCACCGAGGTGCGGCACCGGGTCGAGCTGGTCGACGAGGGCATGCGCGGCTTCGCGTACGAGGGCGTCACGATGGCCTTCACCGTGCTGGACGCGATGGGCGGTGGCCGCCGCCGACGTACCCGTGAGCTGTTGCTCGGCCCGGGGGCGCCGCACCTCTTCCTGGCCTACATCGGCATCGGCTTCGCGATGGCGCGGCTGCCCCGGCCGCTGTGGCGCAAGGTGGTGCCCGACCTGGAGCCGGGCCCGTTCCACCCGACGATGACCTGGTTGGCCGTGGACGGCTACGGCTTCGACCTGGCCTACTTCGACGCCGGCAAGTGGGTCGACGAGCAGCGTGTGCCCGCGCCGTACGCCTGGCAGGGTCGGCCGGACTACTTCGGCCGGGCGGTGGACCAGGGGATCGGTCGGGCCCTGTGGTTCATCCACGGCGCCCGGGTGGACGACGTGGACGCCGCCGTGTGTCGCTTCGCCCCCGAGCGTCGGGCCGACCTCTACAGCGGCGTCGGGCTGGCCGCCACCTTCGCCGGCGGTTGCGGTGCGGCGGACCTCGCGACCCTGCGCCGCCGGGCCGGCCGGTACGCGCCGGAGTTGGCGCTGGGCAGCGTGTTCGCCATGCGGGCGCGGGTGCACGCGGGCTTCGTGCCCCCGCACTCGGCGGTGGCCGCCGCGGCCCTGACCGACCTGTCCGTGCAGGCGGCCGTCGCCCTGGCCGACGACACCGCGCCGGGGGCCGACGACGGGGGGCCGAACCCACCGTACGAGATATGGCGGACCAACATCCGTCGGCATTTCGACGACAAGACTGTCCACGCTTCTGTGGAGTAATTCCAAACAGTTATTGACGGCGCCTGTGTAGGTCTTTATACAAAACCCTGTCCCGCCCTCTGGGACGCATTATCTAAATGTGTCATCAATTCGAGACGCGGCAGGGCACAGCAATTTTCGAGTAGCCCGGGTTCTGGCGTCCTGTGAGGATCTGCTCACACGCCCCCCGCAGGGCGGACGACAGCACCGAGCCCGTCCGGGTCCCCCCGGTCGCCGGCCCGGTCGCACGTCGACCGCCTCCGGTCGGGCGGGTCGCCCGGCGAGACAGATCGAGCCGGGCGACCCGTGAACCGACCGGCCCGGGCCGGTACGCCACCGCGACGCGCGGTGGCGTCACTCCGACGAGTTCCGTCACCAAACGGGAGGTCTTGAGTTCATGTCAGCGACGTTTGGCCTGCTGCGCCGGCAGCTCGCCGGGATCATCGGCCTCACACTCGTGGTCGGAATGTTCTTCGCCGTCCGGTTGCCCAGCTCGTCCGCGGCGGAGCGGACGGACCTGTCGTCCCGGTACGCGTTCGAGCCCATGGGCATCGCGCTGCCCTCCGGAGCCGTACAACAGTCGATCCGCAAGGTGAACAAGTCCTACACCCACATCGACGCCTGGATCTCCTCCGTGGGTGCCGGCGTCGCCATGAACGACCTGGACGGCGACGGCCTGGCCAACGACCTCTGCCTGACCGATCCCCGCACCGACCAGACCGTCGTCACCCCGACGCCGGGCAAGGGCGAGGGCCGGTACCAGCCGTTCGCGCTGGACGCCGCGCCGCTGCCGATCAGTCGGATCACCGCGCCGATGGGCTGCGCGCCGGGTGACTTCAACGAGGACGGCCGGATGGACCTGCTGGTCTACTACTGGGGCCGTACGCCGATCCTCTTCCTGGCCCAGGGCGGGGCGCTCGCCCTCGGCAACGCCGCCTACCGCCCCGTCGAGCTGGTGCCAGGTGTCGGCGCCGGTGAGTACAACGGCCCACTGTGGAACACCAACGCCGTGGCGATCGACGACTTCGACGGTGACGGTCACGTCGACATCTACATCGGCAACTACTTCCCGCACAGCCCCGTCCTCGACGACACCGTCGAAGGCGGAGTGGAGATGAACGACTCGATGTCCAACGGCCTCAACGGCGGCGAGGACTACGTCTTCCGGTGGACCGGTGGGTCGGCGGGTGCCGAGCCGAACGCCACCTTCCAGCTGGTGAGCAACGTGGTCCCCCGAGCCGTCTCGAAGGGCTGGGCCCTCGGGGCGTCGGCCGCCGACATCGACGGCGACCTGCTGCCGGAGCTGTACCTGGCCCACGACTTCGGCCCCGACCGGTTGCTCTACAACCGTTCCACGCCGGGCAACATCGAGTTCGCGCTGGTCGACGGGGTCCGCACCGCGAACGTTCCGAAGTCGAAGGTGCTGGGCAAGGACTCGTTCAAGGGGATGGGCGCCGACTTCGGTGACATCGACGGAGACGGCCTGTACGACCTGTTCGTCAGCAACATCACCACGCCGTTCGGCATCCACGAGAGCAACTACGCGTTCATGAACACCGCGAAGGACCACAGCGAGGTCAAGACCAGCTTCAGCAGTGGCAACGCCCCGTTCTACGACCGCAGCGCCGACCTCGGCCTGGCCTGGTCGGGCTGGGGCTGGGACGTCAAGATGGCCGACTTCGACAACGGCGGCCGGCTCGCCATCGCCCAGGCCACGGGCTTCGTCCGGGGTGAGGTCAACCGCTGGCCCCAGCTCCAGGAGCTGGCCACCACCAACGACACGCTGGTCCGCCACCCGGCCTGGTGGCCGAACGTGCGCGCCGGTGACGACGTCGGCGGCAACCAGCGGCTGCACTTCTTCGTCCGGGGCGAGGACGGTCGGTACGTCAACATCGCACCCGAGCTGGGTCTGGACATCCCCGTACCCACCCGAGGGCTGGCCACCGGCGACTCCGACGGGGACGGCCGGCTCGACCTGGCGGTCGCCCGACAGTGGGCGGAGCCCATCTTCTACCGCAACACCAGCCCGAACGCGGGTGCCTTCCTCGGCCTGCGGCTGACCCACGAGTCCGCCGACCCGGCCGGCCGCGGCTCGCCGGCTGTCGGCGCCCAGGTCGCCGTCACCATGCCCGACGGCCGCACGCTCGTCTCCAAGGTCGACGGCGGCGGCGGGCACTCCGGCAAGCGCAGCAACGAGGTGCACATCGGGCTCGGCGCCGACGTCACCGGGCCGGTGAAGGTCACCCTCTGCTGGCGCGACCGTACCGGACAGATCCGTAAGCAGGACCTTCAGCTGACCCCGGGTTGGCACGACGTGCAGCTCGGCTCGCAGGCCAACGAGAGGTAATGGACATGGCCGAGACCCAGACCATCCCCGTCCGCCACGACGCCAAGATCACGACTGCGCTGCGCCGCTTCGCCATGTCGATCACGATCTTCAACATCGTCGGCTACGTCTACCTGGGCTTCGAGCAGCCCTGGCTGTGGCCCTTCATCGCGCTCGCCACCGGGTACACCGTCGAGATCGTGCTCGAGGCCGTCGGCGCCCGGGCCGAGGGTCGCGCGCCGCGCTTCCTCGGCGGCGGCAAGCGCGGGTTCATGGAGTTCCTGCTGCCGGCGCACATCACCTCGCTGGCCGTCAACATGCTGACCTACGTCAACGACCGGGTCTGGGTGATGATGTTCGGGGTCACCGTCGCGATCGCCGCGAAGTGGATCCTGCGGGCTCCCGTCCGAGGCCGGCTGCGGCACTACATGAACCCGTCCAACTTCGGTATCGCGGTCATCCTGATCCTGTTCCCGTGGGCCAGCATCGCCCCGCCCTACCACTTCACCGAGCACACCCCCGCGCTCGGCGACTGGCTGATTCCAGCCATCATCATCACCGCCGGGACGATGCTCAACGCCAAGCTCACCAACCGGATGTGGCTGATCCTCGGCTGGCTGTCCGTGTTCGCGCTCCAGGCGGTGGTGCGCGGGCTCATCCTCGACACCGCCATCCTGGGTGCCCTCGGCATGATGACCAGCGTGGCGTTCGTGCTGTTCACGAATTACATGATCACCGACCCGGGCACCAGCCCATCCAGCCCCGCGTCGCAGTTCGCCTTCGGTGCCGGCGTGGCCACCGTCTACGGCGTGATCACCGGCGCGGGGATCGCCTACGGGCTGTTCTTCGCCACCGCGACGGTCTGCCTCATCCGCGGCATGTACCTGTGGGCGCTGCACATCTCCAACAAGGTCCGCGAGCAGCGGGAAGCCGCCGCCGGCGGGACGGAAACCCCCGGTGGCCAGCCCGCCCCGATCGCCGCCGCCACCGGCACCGAGGCAGGCGCCGACGCCGGCACTCTCGCCACGGAGCCCAACTCGCATAAAGAGGCGGTACCGGCATGAGTCGCATCGCCGTCGTCGGCCTGGCGTGCCGATATCCCGACGCCGCGTCGCCCGGGGAACTGTGGGAGAACGCGGTCGCCGGCCGGCGGGCCTTCCGCCGCCTGCCGGACGAGCGGATGCGGCTGGCCGACTACTGGGACGCCGACCGCAGCGCCCCGGACCGGTTCTACGCGCGCAACGCGGCCGTCATCGAGGGGTACGAGTTCGACCGGGTGAAGTTCCGCATCGCCGGCAGCACGTACCGCTCCACCGACCTGACCCACTGGCTGGCCCTGGACGTGGCCGCCTCGGCACTCGGCGACGCCGGCTTCCCGATGGGCGAGGACCTGCCCCGCGAGCGGACCGGCGTGGTGGTGGGCAACACCCTCACCGGGGAGTTCGCCCGCGCCAACGTGCTGCGGCTGCGCTGGCCGTACGTCCGTCGGACCGTCGGCGCGGCCCTGCGCGAGCAGGGCTGGGACGACGACCAGCTCGGTGACTTCCTCGGCACCCTCGAACAGCGCTACAAGGCGCCGTTCCCGGAGATCGACGAGGACACCCTGGCCGGCGGACTGTCCAACACCATCGCCGGGCGGATCTGCAACTACTTCGATCTCAAGGGCGGCGGCTACACCGTCGACGGCGCCTGCTCCTCGTCGCTCCTGTCGGTGCTGACCGCCTGCCGCGGCCTGGTCGACGGCGAGCTGGACGTCGCCGTGGCCGGCGGTGTCGACCTGTCGATCGACCCGTTCGAGATCATCGGCTTCGCCAAGACCGGCGCGCTGGCCCGTGGCGACATGAAGGTCTACGACCAGGGCTCCAACGGGTTCTGGCCCGGTGAGGGCTGCGGCATGGTCGTCCTGATGCGACACGAGGACGCGGTGGCGCAGGGCCGGCGCATCTACGCGTCGATCGCCGGCTGGGGGGTGTCCTCCGACGGCAAGGGCGGCATCACCCGGCCGGAGGAGGACGGCTACCGGCTGGCGCTACGCCGGGCGTACGAGCGCGCCGGCTTCGGCATCGAGACCGTCGCCATGTTCGAGGGGCACGGCACCGGCACCGAGGTGGGTGACGGCACGGAGCTGCGGGCACTCACCGAGGCTCGGCGCCTCGCCGGCGCCTCCGGCACGCCGGCCGCGATCAGCTCCATCAAGGCGATGATCGGGCACACCAAGGCAGCCGCCGGGGTCGCCGGCCTGCTGAAGGCGGTCCTCGCGGTGCACCACCAGATGCTGCCGCCGACCGTCGGCTGCGAGGATCCGCACGACGTGCTCACCTCGACCGAGGCGAAGCTGCGGGTGCTGCCCGCCGCCGAGCCGTGGCCGGCCGACGCGCAGTTGCGCGCCGGGATCACCGCCATGGGGTTCGGTGGGATCAACACCCACCTGGTCGTGCAGGGCGAGGACGGCGCACGCCGCCGGCCGGACGCCCGGACCCGCACGATGGCGTCCCGGACGCAGAACGTCGAGCTGCTCGCCGTGGACGCCGACACACCGGCCGAGCTGGCCGAGCGGATCGGCGCCCTCGCCACACAGGTGATCAAGCTGTCGTACGCGCAGCTCGGTGACCTGGCAGCCGGCCTCTACCGGGAGCTGGGCGACCGGCCGTACCGGGCCGCCGTGGTGGCCCGCTCGCCGGAGGACGCCGAGCGTCAGCTGCTGCGGGTGCACGCGGCCCTACAGGCCGGGGAGACCCGGTTGTACGCCGTGGACGGCCGGGCCTTCCTCGGGCACGCCCGAGGCTCCGCCCGGATCGGTTTCCTCTTTCCCGGGCAGGGCACGGGTCGTGGCCGGCCGGCGCAGGCGCTGCGTCGCCGGTTCACCCAGGCCGAGCGGATCGTCACCGAGGCGGCGCTGCCCACCGGCGACGTGGTGGCCACCGAGGTCGCCCAGCCCCGCATCGTCACCGGGTCGGTCGCCGGGCTGAGCGTGCTCTCCGCGCTCGGCATCGAGGCCGACGTCGCCGTGGGGCACAGCCTCGGCGAGCTGACCGCACTGCACTGGGCCGGGGCGATGGACCTGTCGTCGGTGCTGCGGATGGCCGCCACACGGGGCCGAACCATGGCCGAGCACGGTCGCCCCGACGGGACGATGGCCGGCATACCGGCCGACCCGGAGACCGTACGCCGGCTCCTCGGCGAGGACCCCGTGGTCATCGGTGGCTACAACAGCCAGCGGCAGACCGTGGTCTCCGGCGCGGTCGAGGCGGTCGACCGGGTGCTGGCGCGAGCCGAGGCGGCCGGCGTGGCCGGCAAACGGCTGCGGGTCTCGCACGCCTTCCACTCGCCCCTGGTCGCCGAGGCGGCCGAGGCGTTCGGCGGGTACCTCGCCGGTGAGCGGTTCGACCCGCTGCACCGGCAGGTGATCTCCACCGTGACCGGCGCCGAGCTGCCGTCGGACACCGATCTCGCCGCCCTGCTGCGCAACCAGATCACCGATCCGGTGCTGTTCACGCAAGCCGTCGCGTTGGCCGCCAAGGAGGTGGACCTGTTCGTCGAGGTCGGCCCGGGACGCATCCTGTCCGACCTGGCCCGCACCGACGTGTCGGTGCCGGCGGTGGCACTCGACACCGATGACGAGACGATGGCCAGCGTGCTGCGGGTGGCCGCGGCGGCGTACGTCGTCGGTGCCGCCCGGGTGCACCCGCAGCTCTTCGACGGCCGGCTGGTCCGGCCGCTGAAGGACGTCGACCAGTTCACCTTCTTCACCAGCCCCTGCGAGACGGTGCCCGAGGTGGCGCTGCCGGAGTCGCAGCAGCGGGCCGTCGAGGTCGCCGCGCCGCTGCCCGGTGGCGCGCCCACCGGCGAGTCGGCGTCCCTGACGCTGCGCCAGCTCGTCGCCGAGCGGGCGGAGCTGCCACTGGACATGGTCGGCGAGGACAGCCGACTCCTCGACGACCTGCACCTCAGCTCGATCACGGTCAGCCAGGTGGTCAACCAGGCCGCCGAGCGGCTGGGCGTACCCCCGTCACGGCTGCCCACCAACGTCGCCACGGCGACCGTACGGGAGGTCGCCGAGGCGCTGGAGACACTGATCGGCACCGGCCTGATCGAGGATGCGTCGCAGCCGACGTCGGTGGCCGGTGTGGCCACCTTCATCCGGGCGTTCGCGGTCGACCTGGCCGAGACACCCACGCCGGTGCCCGGCCCGGCCGAACCGGCCGGCAGGTGGCAGCTCTTCGGCGCGCTCACCGATCCACGCGCCGAGCAGGTCCGCCAGGCGTTGGCCAACGGCGGCGTGGGCGGCGGTGTGCTGGTCTGGCTGCCGGCGGACTGCCCGCCGGAACAGCTCGAACCGGCCCTGCAGGGGGCCCGGGCGGTGCTGGCCGGCGGCACGACCGACCGCTTCGTGGTGGTGCAGCACGGCCTCGGGGCCAGCGGGCTGGCCCGCACCCTGCGGCTGGAGGCGCCCCAGATCAGGACCACGGTGGTGCACCTGCCGCCCGGGTTCGACGCCGCCGAGCGGGTGCTGGCCGAGGTCGCCGCGACCGAGAGCTACCGCGAGGTCCACTACGACGCCTCGGGCACCCGCCGGGAGCAGGTCCTGCGGGCCCTGCCGATCGCGCCGGGCCGCACCGAGGCCCCGCTCACGACCGGGGACGTGCTGCTGGTCACCGGTGGGGGCAAGGGCATCACCGCCGAGTGCGCCCTCGCCCTGGCCGTCGACGCCGGGGCCCGACTGGTGGTGCTCGGCCGGTCCGACCTGGCCGGCGACGCGGAGCTGTCGGCCAACCTGGAGCGCTTCGCCGCCTCCGGGGTCGAGGCCCGGTACTTCCAGGCCGACGTCACCGATCCGGTGGCGGTCCGGGCCGCGGTCGACGAGGCCCAGCGCCTGCTCGGCCCGGTCACCGCCGTGCTGCACGGCGCCGGGCGCAACGAGCCGGCCGCGCTGACCTCCCTGAGCATGGACGACTTCCATGGCGCCCTCGCACCCAAGGTCGGTGGGCTCACCAATGTGCTGGACGCGGTCGACGCTGACCGGCTCAAGCTGCTGGTGACCTTCGGCAGCATCATCGGTCGGGCCGGGCTGCGGGGCGAGGCGCACTACGCCACCGCCAACGACCGGCTCGCCGAGCAGACCCGCCGATTCGGTGCCGCCCACCCGGACTGCCGTTCCATCTGTCTGGAGTGGTCGGTCTGGTCGGGCGTCGGCATGGGGGAGCGGCTGTCGGTCGTCGAGTCGTTGACCCGCGACGGCATCACCCCGATCACCCCCGACGAGGGCGTGGCGCTGCTGCGCCGGCTGGTCACCGACCCGGACACTCCGCCGGTGGTGGTGGCCAGCGGCCGGGCCGACAGCCTCGACACGCTCCGGTTCGAGGAGCCGGAGCTGCCGCTGCTGCGCTTCGTGGACCGGCCCCAGGTCCGCTACCACGGGGTCGAGCTGGTCACCGACGTCGAGCTCACCGCCGGCAGTGACCTGTACCTGCCCGACCACCTCCTCGACGGCAACCTGCTCTTCCCGGCGGTCTTCGGCATGGAGGCGATGGCGCAGGCGGCCATGGCCGTCACCGGCCGCGACGAGACACCTGTCATCGAGCAGGCCCGGTTCAGTCGACCGATCGTGGTGCCGCCGCACGGCAGCACCACCATCCGCATCGCGGTGCTCGTCACCGCCGACGACACCGTGCGCGCGGTGATCCGCGCCTCGGACACCGGGTTCGCCGCCGACCACTTCGAGGCGACGCTGCGCTTCGCCGAGACCCCGGTGCCGGCCGGACCGCCGGAGCAGGTCACCGACGACCTGCCGCCGGTGCCGCTCGACCCGGCCCGCGACCTGTACGGCGGCACCCTCTTCCAGGGGGCACGCTTCCAGCGGCTGCGCGGGTTCCACCGGGCCGCCGCCCGGGACGTCGACGCCGACCTGGCGGCCGAGCCCGGTACGGACTGGTTCAGCGCGTACCTGCCGAGCACCCTGCTGCTCGGCGACCCGGGGGTCCGCGACGCGCTGATGCACGGCAACCAGGTCTGCGTGCCGGATGCCACCCTGCTGCCGGTGGCGATCGAGCGGCTGTACCCGGCCGGTCCGCGGCTGGGCACCGAAGGCTCGCTGCGCTACTGCGCCACCGAGCGGGAGCGCGACGGCGACACCTACGTCTACGACATCGCGCTGCGAACCGGCTCGGGCGAGGTCGTCGAGCGGTGGGAGGGCCTGCACCTGCGGGCCGTACGGAAGAAGGATGGCCGGGGTCCCTGGGTGGCGCCGCTGCTCGGCTCCTACCTGGAACGGACCCTGGGTGACCTGATCGGCGCCACGGTGGCCGTCGCCGTCGAACCGGACGCGGAGGCCGGCGACGGCGATCGGGACGCCCTGGCGGTCGGTCGCGCCCTCGGGCACGCCGTGTCGCTGCGCTACGACGGCAACGGACGTCCGGAGAAGGTCGGCGACCGCTCGGTGGCGGTCTGCCACGGCGCTGGCCTCAGCCTCGCAGTGGCGGCCACCGCCCAGATCGGCTGCGACGTGCGGCCGGTGCCGGCGCGTTCGGCCGACGAGTGGTCGGCGGTCCTGGGCCGGCGCGGGGCGCTGCTCGACCAGTTGGTGGACGGCTCCGGTGAGGACCGGGACGTCTCCGGGGCCCGCATCGAGGCGGTCCTGGCCTGCCTGCGTCAGATCGGTCTGCCGGAGCACGCGCCGGTGGCGCTGACCCCGGTCCGGCGCGACGGCTGGGTGGTCTTCGCCTCGGGTCCGGTGCGGGTGGCCACCCTCGCCACCACCGTGGGTGACACGGCCGCGCCGGTCCTCCTGGCCGTCCTCACCGATGGCTGGTCATGACATGGAGGACTACTTCGAGTACCGGCACACGGTGGGCTTCGAGGAGACCAACCTCGTCGGAAACGTCTACTACGTCAACTACCTGCGTTGGCAGGGACGGTGCAGGGAGATGTTCCTGTACCACAAGGCGACCGACGTCCTCGACGACCTGCGCGCCGACCTGAAGCTGTTCACGTTGAAGGTGGACTGCGAGTTCTTCGCGGAGATCACCGCCTTCGACCAACTGGCCATCCGGATGCGGCTGGTCGAGCTCACGCAGACCCAGATCGAGTTCAGCTTCGACTACGTCCGGCTGCACGCCGAGGGCGAGGTGCTGGTCGCCCGCGGCCGGCAACGGGTGGCCTGCATGCGCGGGCCGAACAGCCGCACCAGCCCTACCCGGGTTCCGGATTCGTTGGCCCGGGCACTGGGTCCCTACCGGGCACGGACGGCGTAGCGACACACGGGAGGTACACGTGAACGTCCAGTCAGAGTCCGTCGTCGAGCCGTCCGATCCCGTCCAGCTGCGCCGAGCGTTCGGCTCGTTCGCCACTGGCGTGACCGTGGTGACCGTCGGAGGCGACTGTCCACACGGGATGACGGCGAACTCGTTCACGTCGGTGTCCCTCGACCCGCCCATGGTGCTCGTCTGCGTCGACCAGCAGGCGATCATGCACGGCAGTCTGCTGGAGCGCGGCCAGTTCGGAATCTCCGTGCTGGCCGCGCACCAGGAGCCGGTGGCCCGGCACTTCGCGAACCGGCGTCGCCCGTTGGGCGCCGCCCAGTTCGACGCCGTCGACTGGTTCGCCGGCCAGGCCACCGGCGCACCACTGATCACCGGGGCGCTGGCGCACTTCGAGTGCGAGCTGTGGCGGTCCTACGAGGGCGGTGACCACACCATCTTCGTGGGCAACCTGCTGGCGGCGCGCCGTGAGCCGGAGGGGGACGGCGTGCTGTTCGTCCACGGCCGGTTCCGGCAGCTCACCCCGGACCGGGCCGACCCGGCCGACGGTGTGCCCGCGTGGCACGCCACGGCCCGAGGAGGGGTGACGGGATGACGACGACACCGATCCGCCGCGTACCGGCGGGTCCGACCGGCCCGGCGATGCTGCGCACGCTCTGGCAGCTCGCCCGGGACCGGCTGGGCCTCATGCGGACGGCGGCGAGCTACGGCGACGCCGTCCGGCTCGGACCGAGTTTCAAGACGATGAACTTCTTCAACCACCCCGACCACGCCAAGCACGTGCTGGCCGACAACAGCCAGAACTACCACAAGGGCGTCGGGCTCGCTCAGGCCCGGCGGGCCCTCGGCGACGGCCTGCTCACCAGCGAGGGTGAGCTGTGGCGCAAGCAGCGCCGGGTGATCCAGCCGGCGTTCCAGGCCAAGCGGATCGCCGCGCAGGCCGGCGTGGTGGTCGAGGAGGCCGACCGGCTGGTCGGACGGCTGCGCGCGCACCGCGACGGCGCCCCCGTCGACATCATCCAGGAGATGACCGGGCTGACCCTCGGAGTGCTGGGTCGCACCCTGCTCGACAGCGACCTCAGCGGGCACGGCTCGGTGGGGCACTCCTTCGAGGTCATGCAGGACCAGGCCATGTTCGAGATGGTCACGATGGGCTCGGTGCCGACCTGGCTGCCACTGCCCCACCAGCTCCGGTTCCGGCGTGCCCGACGGGACCTGCAACGAATTGTCGACGCCCTGGTCGCCGAGCGGCGGGCCCGTGGCGAGGCGGGTGACGACGCGTTGACCCGACTGATCGTCTCCACCGGGCAGGAGGCCGATCCCCAGGTCGGCCGGCTGCGGATGCGCGACGAACTGGTCACCCTGCTGCTGGCCGGGCACGAGACGACGGCCAGCACGCTGGGCTGGACCTTCCACCTGCTCGACAAGCACCCGGAGGTGCGCGAGCGGGTCCGCGCCGAGGCGGTGGAGGTGCTCGGCGACCGGCTGCCGGTGTTCGAGGACCTGGCCCGGCTGCGGTTCATCGGTCAGGTGATCAGCGAGGCGATGCGGCTCTACCCTCCGGTGTGGATGCTCTCCCGCATCGCCCAGGGGCCGGACGTGATCGGCGGGTACGACGTGCCGGCCGGCGCGGACGTGTTGATCTGCCCGTACACCCTGCACCGCCACCCGGACTTCTGGGAGGAGCCGGAGCGGTTCGACCCCGACCGGTTCGACCCGTCCCGATCCGGCGGCCGGCCACGGTACGCGTACGTGCCGTTCGGCGCCGGACCTCGGTTCTGCGTCGGCAACAACCTGGGGCTGATGGAGGCCACGTTCGTGATCGCCATGGTCGTGCGGGAACTGCGGCTCACCGGCGACCCGGCGTACCGGGTGATTCCCGAACCGATGCTGTCGCTCCGGATCCGGGGTGGCCTGCCGATGCGGGTCACGGCGGAGGACGCCGCGGGGACGCGCCGGTGAGCGGCGCGGGCTTCGCCGAGGTCAAGCACGTGCCGGTGAACCAGGCCGTCCGGGACTACCTGGTGCGGTCCAGCTCACCGCCGGAGGAGGCCCTGAGCGGGTTGGTCGACTCCACCCGCGGGGTGGGCGAGGCGGCCGGGATGATGGTGCCGGTCGAGCAGGCCGCGCTGCTGACCATCCTGACCCGGCTCGTCGGTGTGGGCACGGCGGTGGACATCGGGACGTTCACCGGGTTGTCGGCCCTGGCCATCGCCCGCGGGCTCGCCCCGGGCGGCCGGGTGGTGACCTGCGACGTCACGGATCAGTGGATCGACATCGCCCGCTCCCACTGGGAGCGGGCGGGTGTGGCCGACCGGATCGAGTTCCGGCTCGGCTCGGCGGCCCGGACCCTGCGGTCGATGCCCACCGACACGGTCGTCGACCTGGTCTTCATCGACGCCGACAAGATGAACTACCCCACCTACTACGAGGCGGTGGTGCCGATGCTGCGGCCCGGCGGCCTGCTGCTGGCGGACAACGTCCTGCTCGACGGGTACGTGCTGGCCCCGGAGCTGGCCGAGCCCGGCCTGCCCCGGCGTGCCGCGCAGACGCTGCGCGCGTTCAACGCCACGCTGGCCGCCGACGAGCGGTTCGAGACCGTCATGTTGCCGATCGCGGACGGACTCACCATCGCCCGACGCCGCTGAGGCATCCGCAACCGACCCCGGCCCTGGTGGGCGCGGGGTCGGTTGCGTGTGCGCCGGCGCGCGTCGGCGTCCCGGAATCGGCGTGGGTCGTGCCCCGGCGTCGGCCTCGGCGTGGATCCCGACGCGGCCCGGACACGACGACGCGGATCCACCCCCGAGGGTGGATCCGCGATGTCCGACCGGAACCGGTCAGGCGGGATTCGCCGCCTGCGCGTCCTGCCCGGGTCGGCTGGCGGCCACGACCGCCGCCGTGAAGGCGGTCAGGTCCGGATCCTCGAAGAGGAGCCCGACGTCCACCACCACACCGAGTTCGTCCTCGATGCGCGTGATGATGCGAACCGCCGAGATGGACTGTCCCTGCAATTCGAAAAATGTCGCCTCCGGTCGATCCGGTGGCATGCGTAGAACGTCGCTCCAGATCGCCGCGACACACTTTTCGACCGTCGACCGACGCAAATCGTCCTGATCGATATCCGTCATTCGCAGTGCTCCCCTCCTGGCCGGGTCCGGCACCCGTGGCCGGCCGGTCACGGGTACCGGACTGCGGCAGGCACGCCGTACCGCGCTCCCATGTTGCGGGTGGTCGATGGGCAGGCGCATCCTTGCGATTGCGCGACCGTCCGGCGGCGACTGGTGTGTTCGTCGACGGTGGAATTCCCGTCACCGACCCGGCGTGCTCTATTTCCGGGATCGCATTTGTTGAGAAGACCGGCTTCATTGTCACGTGCCACGATTCGACCGTGGCGATGAGCAGGGACACGACGCTGGCCGGTACGCCCGAGACGGGTGCCGACCCCGTCCGCACGTCCTGGGCACAGGACGGCATGTGGCTGCTGGACCACCTCGCCCCGTACCGGGGCGTGCACCGGATCGTCCGGACCTGGCGGGTCGACGGGACGGTCGACGCGGAGGCGCTGCGGGTGGCGTGGCGCACGGTGCTGGGCCGGCACGAGGTGCTGCGGACCCGGCTGGCCGAGGTGGACGACCGGCCGATGCCGGTCGTCACCGCCGATCCCGAGGGCGCCTTCGTCCACGTCGACCTGACCCACCTGGCCGGCGCCGAGATCGACCGCCGCGCCGACCGGGTCTGCGCCGCGGCCGCCGCCGCCCCGGAGCACGCCACCGACGGCCCGCTGGCGCGACTGACGCTGGTGCGGACCGGCCGCACCGCGTACCGGCTGGTGTTGGCGCTGCACCGCGCCGTGGCCGACGACCGGTCGGTCTCCGTGCTCGTCGACGAGCTGTCCACCTGCTACGCCGCCGGTGCGCGTCCGGCGCCGGCGCGTCCGGTGCCGCTGCCCCCGGCTCCCCGCTACGCCGACTACGCCCGCTGGCAGCGCGAGCTGGTCGCCGGGCCGGTCGGCCGGCGGATGCTGGACTGGTGGACCGACACCCTCACCCCGGTGCCCCCACCGGTGACGCTGCCCGTCGACCCCGGCACCCGGCCGTCGCTCCCCGCCGGCCTCGTCCCGTTCGACTGGGGCACCGAGCTGTCCGGCCGGCTCGCCACGTTCTGTCGGGCCGGGGAGACCAGCCCGACGGTGGTGCTGCTGGCCGCGCTCCAGGCCGTCCTGCACCGGTACGGCGACGACGACCGGGTCAGCGTGGCGCTGCCCGTGCCGGTGCTCCCGGAGGAGTTCACCGGGCTCGTCGGCCCCTGTGACAACCTGTTGGTGCTCGTGGGCGACCTCGGGGGCGCACCCACCTTCACCGAGACGGTGGGGCGCGCCGCAGCCGTGCTCCGGGCCGCCACCGCCCACGGCGAGCTGCCGTTCGCGCGGCTGGTCGGGGCGCTGCCCGTCCACCGCGACCCGGGCCGGGTGCCGTTCTGCGATGTGGTGCTGGCCGTCAACACGTCGGAGGCCGAGCTGCGGCTGGCCGGTGCCCGGACCCGAGCGGCGAAGGTGGCGGACGGCGGTCCCACCGTCGCGGACCTGGTGCTCACCGTTCGCCGGACCTGGCCGTCGGTCACCGGCACGCTCGGATACCGGGGGGACCGGTTCGAGGCGGCCTCGGCGGCCGGGGTGCTCGGCCAGGTCCGAACGCTGCTGTCGGCCGCGCTCGACGCCCCGGACACGCCGCTGGACCGGCTGCCGCTGGACGAGCCGACGGCAGTCGACCCGGCGCCGCAGGCCACGACCGTCGACCCCCCACCCGTGTACGAGAGCATCGCCGCGCACGTCGCACGGATCCCGCAGGCGATCGCGGTGGCCGGTGTGGACGAGCGCTGGACGTACGACGAGTTGGAGCGCCGCGCGGCGTCCCTGGCCGCCCACCTGAGCGCGCTGCCCGTCGTCGGCGCGCCGGTTGTCGTCCGGATGGCGCCCGGTCCGTGGCAGCTCGCCGCGTCGCTGGGCGTCCTGCGCGCCGGCGGCCACGTGGTGTGGTTCGGTGCCGGCGACGCGGGGGAGCGGGGTCGGGCGGTGCTGGCCGAGATTCTGCCGGCCTGCCTCCTGCGGATGGGTGAGGATCCGGGCGACGACCTGGCCCGCTGGTTCCGGGACGAACTCAACGGCCGGCTGATCGACGTGACAGCCCTCCCGGACCAGCCGAGCGTCGCGCGGGCCGTCGACCTCGACCAGCCGAGCGCCGTGGCCGCCGTCGACCCCGACCAGCCGAGCGCCGTGGGCGCCGACGACCCGGGCTCGCGGACCGCCTACGTCGCCTATACCTCCGGCTCGACCGGCCGGCCCAAGGGCATCGCCCAGACCCACCGGGCGCTGGCCCAGTTCGTCGGGTGGATGGCCGACGCGTTGGAGCTGGGCCAGGGCGCCCGGGTGGCCCAGTGGGTCACACCGGAGCATGACCCGAGCATCTGCGAGGTGTTCGCCACGCTCGTCGGCGGCGGCACGTTGCACCCGGTGCCGGAGCGGATCCGCGTGCACCCCGAGAAGTTCGTCGACTGGCTGGTGCGGGAGCGGATCACCTTCCTGCAGACCGTGCCGAGCTTCGCCCGGGAGCTGCTGGCCGTCGTCGCGGCCCGGGAGCCGGCCGACCGGCCCACCGGCCTGGCCCGGCTGGTGCTCATGGGCGAGGCGTTGTCGGGCGAACTCGTCGACGGGTTCCGCCGTGCCCTGCCGGCCACCCGGCTGACGAACATGTACGGCCCGACCGAGACGATCGCGGCCACCTGGCACGACATCACCGGCCCGGTGCCGGCGACCGTGCCGATCGGCCGACCCATTCCGGGGCGGCAGGTGCTGGTCCTCGACGAGGCGGACCGGCCCTGCCCGACCGGCGTCACCGGTGAGATCGTGGTGCGCAGCCGGTACGTCTGCGACGGCTATGTCGGCGCCGACGGGCCTGGGCCAGCCTTCCGACCACCCTCCGGCCACCTCGACGACGACACCGGCCCGCGGTGGTACCGCACCGGTGACCTCGCGCGGCGGCGGTGGGACGGCCTGCTGGAGTTCCGGGGGCGCGGCGACCAGCAGGTCAAACTCCTCGGCTCACGGGTGGAGCTGGCCGAGGTCGAGGCGGCGCTGGCCGCGCACGACGGGGTGACGGAGTGCGCGGTGGTTCCGGTGACCGACCGGGACGGGTTGGTGGTCCGGCTCGCGGCGTACGTCGTACCGCGTCGCGGGCCCGACGGCGGCCCGCTCGGCGGGGTCGGCGAGTGGCGGGCGCACCTGCGCCGGCGGTTCGGCACCGCGATGGTGCTCGTCTCGTTCGAGTCGGTGCCCGGCCGGTTGCCCCGCACGGTGGCGGGCAAGGTGGATCGCCGCCGGTTGTCCGCACCGAGGCCGTCGACGGACCGTCGGGCACCGACCGGCCCGGTGGAGCAGGCGCTGGCCGAGATCTGGTCGGACCTGCTCGGTGGAGGGCGGTTCGACGCCGAGTCGACGTTCTTCGCCGCCGGTGGGGACTCCCTGCTCGTCCCACCGCTCGTGGCGCGGATCCGGCGACGCCTCGGCGTCACGGTGGCGCTGCGGGACTGCTTCACCCACAACACGTTGGCCGGCATGGCCGCCCTGATCGAGGCGGCGCGCGTGGCCCACGACCGTTCGATACCAGCGGAATCGGCAGACCTGAGTGCTGTCACGGACGCGATGGAGTGAGTGCATTGACGTTGGCCAGAACCACGCAGGCGGTGGCAATCACGGGCGAGGACCTCGACATCCCCGGGGTGCGACGGGTCGCAGAGGAGGGCGCACCCATCGAGGTGGCGGCGTCGTCGCTGGCCCGAGCGGGCAAGAGCCGGATGCTGTTCGAGGACATCGTGCGCCAGGACGTACCGGTGTACGGGGTCACCACCGGCTACGGCGAGATGATCTACATGCTGGTCGACACGGCCAAGGAGGTGGAGCTGCAGACCAACCTGGTTCGCAGCCACGCCGCCGGGGTGGGTCCGTTGTTCGCCCAGGACGAGGCGCGGGCCGTGGTGACCGCCCGGCTCAACGCGTTGTCCAAGGGGCACTCCGCGGTCCGCCCGGAGCTGTTGGAGCGGCTGGCGCTCTACCTCAACCTCGGCCTGACCCCGGCCATCCCGGAGATCGGCTCCCTCGGCGCCAGTGGTGACCTGGCGCCGTTGGCGCACATCGCCTGCACCGTGATCGGTGAGGGCTACCTGCTGCGCGACGGCCGGCGGGTGCCCACCGGCGAGGTGCTGCGCGAGCACGGCATCGAGCCGATGCAACTGCGCTTCAAGGAGGGCCTGGCACTGATCAACGGCACCTCCGCCATGACGGGCCTCGGCGCGCTGGTCGTGGGCAGGTCGATGGACCAGGTCCGGCAGGCCGAGATCGTCACCGCCCTGGTGATCGAGACGCTGCAGGGATCCACCAGCCCGTTCCTGGCCGAGGGGCACGACGTGGCCCGGCCGCACCAGGGCCAGATCGACAGCGCGGCGAACATGCGGACGCTGATGCGCGGCAGCGCGCTCACCGTCGAGCACCGCCAGCTGCGCAGCCAGCTCCAGGAGGGCAAGCAGGACGGCGTCGACGTCCAGCGCACCGACGTGTACATGCAGAAGGCGTACTCGCTGCGGGCCATCCCGCAGGTCCTCGGCGCGGTACGGGACACCCTGTACCACGCCACCAACAAGCTGAACATCGAGTTGAACTCGGCGAACGACAACCCGCTCTTCTTCGAGGGGCACGAGGTCTTCCACGGGGCCAACTTCCACGGTCAGCCGATCGCCTTCGCGATGGACTTCGTGACGATCGCCCTCACCCAGCTCGGCGTCCTGTCCGAGCGCCGCACCAACCGGCTGCTCAACCGGCACCTCAGCTACGGTCTGCCCGAGTTCCTGGTCACCGGCGACCCGGGCCTGAACAGTGGCTTCGCCGGTGCGCAGTACCCGGCCACGGCCCTGGTCGCCGAGAACCGCACGATCGGCGCGGCGAGCACCCAGAGTGTGCCGTCCAACGGCGACAACCAGGACGTGGTGAGCATGGGCCTGATCGCCGCCCGCAACGCCCGTCGGGTGCTCGCCAACAACCAGTACATCCTGGCGGTGGAGCTGCTCGCCGCCGCCCAGGCGGTGGACATCTCGAAGCGACGCGCCGGCCTCAGCCCCGCCTCCGCCGCGGCGTACGAGTTCGTCCGGGGCATCGCGCCGACCCTCGACCGGGACCGCTTCATGGCCGACGAGATCGAGCAGGTCGGCGCCGCGCTGAGCCGGGGCGAGTTGGTCGCCGCCATCGGGCAGAGCGATGTCGAACTGCGCTGAGCGCGGACGTACGCCGAGTAGGGAGATCCGATGACGGACAACGAGTACGACTACGACGTGGTGGTGGTCGGCGGTGGACCCTGCGGCTCCACTATCTCCACCCTGGTGGCCATGCAGGGCCACCGGGTGCTGCTGCTGGAGAAGGAGCGGTTCCCGCGCTACCAGATCGGGGAGTCGCTGCTGCCGTCGACCGTGCACGGCATCTGCCGCATCCTCGGCGTCGAGGAGGACCTGCGTCAGGCCAACTTCATGCCCAAGCGGGGCGGCACGTTCCGGTGGGGCGCCAACCCCGAGCCGTGGACCTTCTCCTTCGGCCTCTCCGCCAAGTTCGCCGGTGACTCCGCCACCGCCTACCAGGTGGAACGGATGCGCTTCGACCAGATCCTGCTGGACAACGCCCGACGCAAGGGTGTCGAGGTCCAGGAGGAGACGTCGGTGGTCGACGTGCTCACCGACGCGGACACCGACCGGGTCAACGGGGTGCTCTACGCCGGCCCGGACGGGGTACGACGTGAGGTGCGCAGCCGGTACGTCGTCGACGCCTCCGGCAACAAGAGCCGGATCCACACCCGGGTGGGCGGCCAGCGGCGATACTCCGAGTTCTTCCGCAACCTGGCCCTGTTCGGCTATTTCGAGGGGGGCAAGCGGATGCCCGCCCCGAACCGGGGCAACATCCTCGCCGTCGCGTTCGACGCCGGCTGGTTCTGGTACATCCCCCTCACCGAGGAACTGACCAGCGTCGGCGTGGTGCTCATGCCCGAGGCGTTGGACCGTGCGCGGGGCGACCGGGAGCAGGCTCTGCTCGACCTGATCCAGCAGTGCCCGATGATCGCCGACTACCTCTCCGACGCCCGCCGGGTCACCGAGGGCCCGTACGGCGAGGTCCGGATCCGCAAGGACTACTCGTACATCCAGGAGAAGTTCTGGCGGCCCGGCCTGGTCCTGGTCGGCGACGCGGCGTGCTTCATCGACCCGGTCTTCTCCTCGGGTGTGCACCTGGCCACCTACAGCGCTCTGCTCGCCGCCCGGTCGATCAACACGGCGTTGCGGGGAGGGCTCGACGAGACGACCTGCTTCGAGGAGTTCGAGGTGCGGTACCGGCGCGAGTACGCCCGGTTCCACGACTTCCTGGTCGCCTTCTACGACATGCACCAGGACGAGACCTCCTACTTCTGGAAGGCGAAGAAGGTCACCAACAACACGGTCTCCGAGATGGAGTCCTTCGTGGAACTCGTCGGCGGCGGCTCCTCCAACGAGGCCGCCCTCGTCTCCTCCGGCGCGTACGCCCGGGGCCGCGACGAGGCGTACCACGAGCTCGCCGACCTGGTGGCGCAGCCGGTGCAGGAGGCCGGGGAGGACCGCGACCTGCTGAATTCCGCCCTGGCCCGGTCGGTGTCCAAGGAGGGCACCCGGATCCAGATCCAGGCCGAGCTCGGCGAGAGCACCGACGAGAACGTTCCGGTACGAGCCGGAGGGCTGGTGCCCTCCACCGACGGCCTGCACTGGTCGTCGCCGCAGCAGCCGGCCGGCTGATGGAAGGGAGCCCGATGACCGACACCCTGCTGCCACCGCCGACGCCGGCTGGTGACCCGACGGCCCAGACCCCGACCCGTGTCCCGCTCTCCCTGCAACAGGAGTTCCTGCACCACATCGACCACGGCGACCACACCGGGCCGTTCGGGCCGCGCTACACCATCGTCGGCGGCTGGCGGGTCACCGGCGAGCTGGATGTCGACACGCTGCGTCGGGCCCTCGACGACGTGGTGGTGCGGCACGAGACGCTGCGCACGTCGATCGTGCGCGACGGGTCGGAGGCGTACCAGCTGGTGCGCCCGCCGGCTGCGGTCCCGCTGGAGGTACGCGACCTGCGCGCCGGGCCGCAACGCGACCGCGACCTGGTCGCCGAGGACCTGGCCAACGAGATCGAGGCCGACGTGTTCGGCATCGACGAGATGCCGCTGCTGCGCGCCGTGCTCGGGCGCTTCGACGCCCACGACGGTGTGCTGGTCCTCGCTGCCCACCACACCGCCGTGGACGGTTGGTCGGTGCACCTGGTGCTGCGCGACGTGGCCGAGTTCTACGCGGCGCGGCGGGAGGGCCGCCCGCCGGAGCTGCCGGCGATGCGGCAGTACCGGGAGTACGTGCGGTGGCAGCAGGAGAGCCAGGCCGGCGAGAAGGTGCGCCGGGCGCGGGAGTTCTGGCGGGAGAACCTGCGGGGCGCGCAGGTGGTCGCCGTCCCGACGGACCGCACCCGGTCCGAGGAGCCCTTCGTCACCTCCTGGTACCGCTTCCTGCTCGACGAGGAGTTCCGGCGGGCCACGGCGGACCTGGCGGCGGCCACCCGCAGCACCCCGTTCATGGTGCTGCTGGCCGCGTACCTGACCCAGCTGCGGGAGCAGACCGGCAGGACGGACCTGGTGGTGCCGACCTTCACCCCCGGACGTCACCCGGCCTGGGTGCAGAACACGGTCGGTTCGTTCTACAACTTCCTACCCATCCGGGTCGACCTGACCGGCGTCGGTGACTTCCGGGACGTGATCGCCCGCGCCCGGGCGGCCTGTCTCGCGGCGTACGCGCACGAGCTGCCGTTCATCCAGATCCTGGAGGAGGCGCCGGACGTCATGAACGACGCCATCGGTCCGAACGCCGCGGCGTGCGTGCTCCAGGTGACCCAGTCGCCGGACATGATGTTCGGCCAGCAGCACGGCGACCTGCACTTCGCCGCGATGCGCCGGCGGATGGTGTCGGCCTCGGTCGGTTCGCAGATCCCCGACGGGGTGCTGTTCGGGCTGGAGGCGTCCCCCGAGGGCGGCCTGGTCGGCAGCGTGGGCTTCACCACCAACCTGTTCGTCGAGAGCACCGTCCGGTCGATGGTCACCACCTTCCGGCAGACTCTCGTCGACGTGCTGGGCGGGCGGGGCGGCGCCTGACCCGGCACCACGACGCCGGCGGTGACCCGAGAGGGTCACCGCCGGCGTCGTCTGGTGTGACCGGTCAGGCCGGCTGTGCCGCCAGCCCGGCCTGCCGTCGGGTGATCAGACCGCTGCGGTGCAGCCACCGCGTGGCGTCCCGGATCGTCTCCGCGACCGCGCGGGTCGGTGCCGGCGTGTCGGGGTCGGTCCGGACGTCGCAGTGGCAGGTGTAGACCGCGCCGTACTCCACCGGGATGTGCCAGGGCCAGAGGCGTTGCAGCGACGACGTGGCGGCGCCCACCGGCAGCACCGCGGCCGAGGGCAGGTAGGCCACCGGCAGCCGGCGCCCGGTGACCTCGCGTACCGTCGCGACGAACTCCCTGGTGGACAGGTACCGGCCGGCCGCCAGCAGGCGGCGCGGCCCCTGCCCGGGGCGCAGCGCCGCGACGTGCAGGTCGGCGACGTCGCGGACGTCGCCGACCGGGAACCCACCGCCCGGCCAGATGGGTAGCTGCCCGCGCAGCAACGCCCGCAGCCGGGCGAGCTGATCGCCCACGTGCGGGTCGTGGGGCCCGAGGGTGGCCATCGGGTACGTGATGACGACCGGCGCTCCGGCGTCCTGGTGCCGGCGGGCGACCTCCTCGGCGGCGGCCTTGGTGGCCATGTACCGCTCTCGTGGCCGGCCCACCGGCAGGTGGGTGCTGAGCGGACGCCCGCCGGTCGGCGCCAGGGCGACGAACGACGACACGTGCACGACCGGGTCGGCGCCGGCCTCGATGGCCGCGTCGAGCACCACCTCCGTGCCGCCGACGTTCACCGCCCGCATCCGGGCGTGCCGGCGGGTGTCGAAGGAGTAGACCGAGGCGGCGTGCAGCACCGCGGCGCAGCCGCCGACCGCCCGGCGCACCGACGTCGCGTCGGTCACGTCCCCGACGACGGTCTCCACGTCCCGCCCGGACAACCCGAGCGGCCCCAGCGCGCCGTCCACCGCGCCGGGGTCACGGACCAGCAGCCGCACCGTGTGCCCGGCGCGGTACAGGGCCGCGACCGTGTGCGACCCGATGTAGCCGGTGCCTCCGGTGACCAGAATCCGCACGTTCGCTCTCCTCGCTGCGCTGGTGGATGGGGGGACACGGCGACGGCGCCGGTCGGAGGGGGACTCCGACCGGCGCCGTCGACGGGCCGGGTCAGCCGGCGTCGCGCGGGCTGTTCTGGTACGCGGCCAGTCGCCACCCGTCGTCGGTGCGGACCAGCAGCCACGAGGCGCGGATGGCGCGCTCGGTAGGAACCTCCGTCTCGCCCGGGCCGAGGACGCCGCCGTCGGTGAGCAGGAGCGCCACGTCGGTGCTGAGGACGCGGATGTCGAAGGGTTGACCGGTCACCTGGGTGCCCTTGTACGGCCCGGCGAAGCCCTTGGCCATGAAGTCACGGATGTCGTCGCGGCCCCTCTGGAACAGGCCGGGCAGGATCATCGTGCCGTCGGCGGTGAACACGTCGGCGAAGGCGTCGGCGTCGTGCGCCGCCCACGCCTGCACGATGCGTCCGGGCACCGCGGCGATGGCGGCCTGGTCGTCTGCGGACACGTCCGGTGCGAGGCTGTTCGTGGTCACGGGATGGGATCCTTCCGTCGTAGCGGGGGACGTCAGAGGTAGAGGGTGTTCGGGGCGAGGCCGCAGAGGATCCGGCCGTACAGCTCCGCGTTGGTGGTGGGGTTCATCAGCGCGTGCAGGTTGATCGCCTGCACGTCCCGGGCGATTCGCTGGATCGGCACGTCGTTGTAGACCGATGAGCCGCCGCTGGCGAGGGCGAAGACGTCCACGGCCTCCTTGCCGCGCCGGCACACCGCGCCCAGCTCGGCCCGGGCGCGAGCCCGCTCCTCAAGGGTCCACTGTGTGCCGCCGGTGGCCCGGTCGTCGACCAGGGTCGCCAGCCGCTGCGCGTGGAACTCCGCTTCGTCGCCCTTCAGCACCGCGTCGGCCACCTGGTGGTGGGTGATCGGCGCGTCCTTCTGGCTGTCGTAGTCGGTGTAGGTGATCTTGCGCTCGGGCAGCCGCTCGAAGAACACCTCGCGGGCCGCCCGGGTCAGGCCGACGACGCTGCCGACCGAGGACGCCGCCGCGACCGGCAGCAGGGGAGAGCGGTAGATGGGCGAGCCCGCGTTGGCCGCCGACACGCCCTGCCCCTGCACGATGGCGCCCAACGGCAGCACCCGGTCGGCGGGGACGAACAGGTCCTGGGCGACGGTGCTGACGCTGCCGGTGCCGCGCAGGCCACTGGTGTGCCAGTCGTCGATGACCTGCAGGTCCGACATCGGAACGAGCGCCACGATCGGCATCGGCTCGCCCTGCGGGCTGAACTGCACCGCGACGATCTCCTGCCAGTGGGCGTGCGGCGCGCCGCTGATGAAACCCCACTTGCCGTTGACCACGATGCCGCCGTCGACCGTGGTGGCCGTGGCGCTGGGGCTCAGCGTGCCGCAGACCCGCACGTCGGGGGTCGAGAAGACCTCGTCCTGCACGTGGTCCGGGAAGAGGCCCACCATCCAGGTGGGGATCCAGTAGACCGAGGCGACCCAGGCCGCGGAGCCGTCACCCCGGCCCAGTTCCGAGGCGACCTCGACCAGCGTCCGGGTGTCCACCTCGTAGCCGCCGTACCGGACGGGCCGGCGCAGCTTGAAGACGCCGGCGTCGGCCAGCGCGGCGATCGTCTCGTCGTGGACGCGGCGGTTCTCCTCGGACCAGGCCGCGTGCCCGCGCAACAGGGGTACGAGGTCGGAGGCGCGTCGGACGAGGTCCTCGGACGTCGGGACATCGGTGGTGAGCAAAGCACCCTCCTTGGAATGGTTGCTGGGTGGTGCGGACGGTCCCGGTTGGCCTCGCGGGGGTACGGCGCGGGGCTGCTCCACCGAGGACGGGCGGCGGTCTGCGCGGCCGGTCAACCCGAGGATCACAGAGGCTGGACATGCCCCGCATCTCCCCGAATGCGTAGCGGGCGGCGGTGCGGCGGGGAGGTCACCCGGATCGAGGCACGGGTGGTCGTCGCCCCACGCGGGGACGGCCGGGTCAGAGAGCTGCCGGGAGGCCGAACGCCGGGAACAGGTCCGGCTCGAAGGCGGTGATCTCGACGATCTTGCCGTCGGCGATCCGGAGCACCTCCAGCACCTGCGGCCGGAAGGCGGTGTCGCCCGGACGGCGTACGTAGTGGGCCGCCGCCGGCTGCCGGTTGGCCCAGGTCGGCACGCTGCGCCACTGGCCGAGGTAGGCGGGCGAGCCCGGGTCGAGGACGTCGCGAAGGCTGGACAGGAACGACGACCGACCCCACCAGGCCGGGTCGGGCATGCCGGGCACGCACGGCACCGACATCGGCATGGTGATCCGGATGTCCTCCCGCAGCAGCTCGGCCATCGCGCCGGTGTCGGCGCGCTCCAACACCCCCATATAGCGCTGGAGCAGCGCACGCTCCTCGCTTGTCGCGTCCTCCGCCGCCGCCCACTCGATGCGGTGCGGCGGCAGGTGGTCCTTGAGGTTGCCCCGGGCCCGTTGCAGGGCGCTGTTGGCCGAGGCGACGCTGACCTCCAGCAGCTCGGCCGTCTCGGCGGCGGGCCAGCCGAGGACGTCACGCAGGATGAGCACGGCCCGCTGCCGGGCCGGCAGGTGCTGGATCGCGACCAGGAACGCCAGCTCGATGGTCTCCTTGGCGACCACCGCGGCGTCGGGCTCCGCGTCGGCCGGCGCGGCCGGCTCCAGCAGCCGGTCCGGATAGGGCTGTAGCCAGTACACCTCGTCCGGTGTGGTGGGACGGGCGGCGCCCTCGGTCAGCAGTGGGCCGCGGCCGGCGCGGGGCTGTCGGGGGTGGCGGCTGAGGAAGTCCAGGCAGGCGTTCGTCGCGATGCGGTAGAGCCAGGCGCGGAAGGTGGACCGGGCCTCGAACGTGTCCCGTTTGCGCCAGGCGCGCAGGAAGGTCTCCTGGACCTGGTCCTCGGCGTCCTCGAAGGACCCGAGCATCCGGTAGCAGTGGACCTGCAACTCACGGCGGTGACCCTCGACCAGACGAGCGAAGGTCGCCTCGTCGACGGGCATCGACGGGCGCGCCTCGAACTGGGTGGAGTTGACCCTGACACGGCTCACAGATCGTGCCCCGCTCCCGACAGCAACTGTTCGATGACGGTCGGCCAGAACCGTAGCACGGCGGCGGTACACGGCAGCCCTCTTCGGGCACGCCGGCACCGGGCGTCAGCCGTAGCGCACGGCAAAGGATGCGACCGGCACCGGGTGACGGTGACGCTGACCGCAGTGGCCGGCGCGGCGACCGCTGGGGCCGCACGGGCCACGTCGTCGCCGACCTTGGAAACGGTCGTCGTCAGGAGGTTGCCGCAGTGAGTGAGATCGGTAGACGCGCCGTCGTGCTGGGCGGCAGTATGGCCGGCGTCCTCGCCGCCCGGGTGTTGGCCGAGTCCTACGGCGAGGTCCTGGTCGTCGACCGGGACACGCTGTTGGGCGTACGTGGGCCCCGGCGCGGCGCACCGCACACGGTGCACGCGCACGGCCTGCACGCGCGCGGTCACCTGAACATGGAGGAACTCTTCCCCGGCATCACCGACGAGTTGACCGCGGAAGGTGTGCCGACCGGGGACCTCGGCGAGATGCGCTGGTTCTTCAACGCCCGCAAGATCCGCCCCGCCCACACCGGCCTGGTCTCGGTGACCGCGCCCCGACCGGTGCTGGAACACCACGTCCGCAGCCGGGTGGCGGCCCTGCCCAACGTCCGGTTCCTGGAACAGCACGATGTCCTCGGCCTGGTCACCACCGACGATCGGGAGCGCGTCGTCGGTGTCCGGGTCCGCTCCCGCGCCGTGGACGCCTCGCCCCAGGAGTGGGAGGCGGACCTGGTGGTCGACGCCACCGGGCGCGGCTCGCGTACCCCGGCGTGGCTGGCGGAGCTCGGTTACCGGCGGCCGGACGAGGACCGGGTCAAGGTCGGGCTGGCCTACACGACGCGGCACTACCGGCTGCGTCCGGAGATGTTCGAGGGCGTGCAGTCGATCAACCCGGTCGCCTCGCCCGCGCACCCTCGTGGCGCTTTCTTCGGGCAGGTCGGCCGCGACGTCTGCATCCTCTCGCTGACCGGGGTGCTGGGCGACCATCCGCCGACCGACCACGAGGGGTTCCTCGCCTTCGCCCGCTCGCTACCGGTGCCGGACGTCTATGACGGGGTACGGGACGCCGAGGCGCTCGACGACCCGGTGTCGTTCACCTTCCCGGCGAGTGTCCGGCGTCGCTACGAGCGGCTGACCCGGATGCCCGACCGGCTCCTCGTCATGGGTGACGCGGTGTGCAGCTTCAACCCGGTCTACGGGCAGGGGATGAGCGTCGCGTCCATCGAGGCGCTGACGTTGCGGGAGCACCTGCGGCGGGGCCGACCGCCACGGACGGGAGAATTCATGGCCGACATGTCCCGGGTGATCGACACCCCGTGGGACATCTCCGCCGGTGGTGACCTGGACTTCCCGGGCGTCCAGGGGCGGCGCACCCTGCAGGTGCGGGTCGTCAACTCCTACATGGCGCGGCTGCAGTACGCGGCCACCAGGGACGCCCGGGTGACCGAGGGCTTCATGCGGGTGGCCGGGCTGATGGACCCGCCCCAGGCGCTGATGCGGCCCTCGATGGTGCTGCGGGTGCTGCGGCACGCGCCACTGCGACCGGCCGCTCCGCCCGGCAACCCGTCGCCCGCCACGCCCACGGCCGGTACGGCGGTACCGCCAGCCGGCTGACCGCATCGCCGGACACCGCCCCGGGTCGCGCGTCGGCCCGGGGCGCCCGCGTGTCCCGCCGACGGCGGTGGTCGGACAGTCCGTGGCGGGACAGGCGCGCTGCCGAACGGGCGGCGGGCGTGTGCCCGGGAGCCACACCGGCCGCCCCGGCCCCCACGAGGGGTGACCGGAGCGGCCGCGGTGTAACGGCGACGTGTGCGGCTCAGTGCACCGGCTGCGCCGGGACGGCCGCGTCCGAGGTCGGCTCTGTCTCCTTCGGGGGCATGCCGGGCATCGGCATGTCACCGAGCGACGGCACGTGCCGCAGCCCGAAGAACGCCACCAGGGCCAGGGCGACGAAGAGGAAGACGCAGACCAGCGCGACGGTGTTCAGGCCGGTGGTGAAGGCCTCCCGGGCCGAGTCGAGCAGCGCGCCGGCGGGCGAGCCACCGACCTGCTCGGCCACCACGTTGGCACCCGCGATGCTCTCCTTGGCGGTGGCCGCCGCCTCGGCCGGCAGATCGCCCGGGACGCTTACCTGACCCCGGTAGGTCGCGGTGCCGATGAGGCCGAGGATGGCCACACCCAGGGCGACGCCCAGCTCGCCGACGGCCGAGGAGAGCGAACCGGCGGCGCCGGCCTTCTCCGGTGGCGTGGACGACATCACCAGGAACGGGGTCATCGGGCCGATGGAGGCGCCACCGACGTAGACGATCCCGAGACCGACCAGCAGGGTGGTCAACCCGGCGGTGCTGCCCACCTGGGTCAGCACCACCATGCCGACCGCCGCGATCAGGGAGCCGCCGGCGAGCACGTAGGCGGGTCGGACCTTGCGGGCGATCGCCGGCGCCAGGTTGCCCACGACGATCATCACGACGGACGGGATCAGCAGCAGCGTGCCGACCCGCACCGGGGTGAGGCCCTCGACCATCTGCATGTAGAGGCTGCCCATCAGACCGGCGCCGCCCATGACGAAGGCGATCATCAGGGCCATCGTCAGGGCCGTCGAGAGCGCGCGGATCTTGAACAGGCTCAGGTCGAGCAGCGGGTGGGTCAGGTGGGCCTGCCGACGCAGGAAGACGACCAGGAAGACCAGCCCCGCCACCAGGGCGATCAGCGGCACCGGCGCCCAGCCCTCGCGCGCCAGCTCCTTGAGGCCGTAGACGAACGGCAGGATGGCCAGCAGCGACAGCGCCACGCTGAACAGGTCCAGACGGCCCGCGCTCGGGTCCTTCGACTCGGGGATCAGCGCCGGGCCGGCGAGCAGCAGCAGGCCCATGATCGGGACGGCGAGCAGGAACACCGAGCCCCACCAGAAGGCGCCCAGCATCAGACCCCCGACCACCGGGCCGAGCACCACACCGGCCATCAGGGACGTGCCCCAGAGGCCCATCGCGGCGCCCATCTGCTTCGGGTCCTTGAACATGGTCCGCAGCAGGGCGAGGATCGACGGGATCAGCGTCGCGCCGGCCACGCCGAGCAGCGCACGGGCGATGATCAGGACGATCGTCGAGGTCGCGAACGCGGCCAGCAGCGACGCCGCGAGGAACGCCGCGCCGCCGAACAGCAGGACCTTCTTACGCCCGACCCGGTCGCCCAGCGTGCCCATGGTGACCAGGAAACCGGCGATCAGGAAGGCGTAGATGTCCGAGATCCACAGCTGCTCGGTGCTGCTCGCCCCCAGGTCCGCGGTGACGTGTGGCAACGCCAGGAACATGACGTTGAGGTCCACCGTCGTCAACATGGTGGGCAGGCACATCACGGCCAGAGCGAACCACTCCCGCCGGGTGGCCCGAGGAGCCACGGCCGGGGTGGCGGCTGCGCCCCCCTGCCCGTCGACTGTTGTCATGCTCTTGGTCCTCTCGATTACGGCCGCGCTGTCCTGCGGCTCACTGTTGAGACGGCAGCGCCCCGAAAAAGTCATCGCTCTATGGAGTGCCCGTGTCACGGGCGTCCGGCTGGAGGTGACCACGGCCCGCCGTCTTCCCGGTTGCGCTCTGCCGCGTACCGCCTTGTCCCAACCTCCGGCGCTGACCATGCTGAATGCGGGCCAGGCCGGCGCGACGGCTGCCCGGTCCGATCGGACCCGATGGCCTGCCCGGCCCGGCGAAAGGCGACCCATGACCGAGTTGGCAGACCGACCGACGGCCGAGGTCCGCCGGACCCGCCCGATGACCGGCGACGAGTACGTCGAGTCGCTGCGTGACGGCCGGGAGATCTACCTCTACGGCGACCGGGTACGGGACGTCACCCGGCACCCCGCCTTCCACAATCCGGTACGGATGACCGCCCGGCTCTACGACGCCCTGCACGACCCGCGGTCCCGTCCGGTGCTGACCGCGCCGACCGACACCGGCAGCGAGGGCTGGACGCACCGGTTCTTCACCACGCCGCACAGCGCGGAGGACCTCGTGGCCGACCAGAAGGCCATCGCCGCGTGGGCCCGCCTGAGCTACGGCTGGATGGGACGCAGCCCGGACTACAAGGCCTCGTTCCTCGGCACGCTCGGCGCCAACGCCGACTTCTACGAGCCGTTCGCCGACAACGCCCGCCGCTGGTACCGGGAGACGCAGGAGAAGGTTCTCTACTGGAACCACGCCATCGTGCACCCGCCGGTGGACCGGTCCCGGCCGCCGGACGAGGTCGCCGACGTCTTCATCCACGTGGAACGGGAGACCGACGCCGGGGTGATCGTCAGCGGCGCGAAGGTGGTCGCCACCGCGTCGGCGTTGACCCACCACAACTTCCTGGCCCACTACGGCCTGCCGGTCCGCAAGCGGGAGTTCGCCCTGGTCGCGACCGTGCCGATGGACGCCCCCGGGATGAAACTGATCTGCCGACCGTCCTACTCGGCCAGCGCCGCGGTCATGGGCAGCCCGTTCGACTATCCGCTCTCGTCCCGGCTGGACGAGAACGACACGATCCTGGTGCTGGACAAGGTCCTGATCCCCTGGGAGAACGTGTTCATCTACGGCGACCTCGGCAAGGTGCAGATGTTCGCCGGCAAGTCCGGCTTCACCGAGCGCTTCACCTTCCACGGCTGCACGCGCCTCGCCGTCAAGCTCGAGTTCATCGCCGGCCTGCTGGCCAAGGCCCTGGACACGACGGGGACGTCCGACTTCCGGGGCGTGCAGAGCCGGCTGGGCGAGGTGCTGGCCTGGCGCAACCTGTTCTGGGGGCTCTCCGACGCGGCCGCCCGCAACCCGGTGCCGTGGCACAACGGCGCGGTCCTGCCCAACCCGGCGTACGGGATGGCGTACCGCTGGTTCATGCAGGTCGGCTACGCCCGGGTACGGGAGATCATCCTGCAGGACGTGGCCAGCGGCCTCATCTACGTCAACTCCAGCGCCGAGGACTTCGCCAACCCCGACCTGCGCCCCTATCTCGACAAGTACGTCCGTGGCTCGGGCGGCGTCGAGGCGGTCGAGCGCGTCAAGATCATGAAGCTGCTCTGGGACGCGGTCGGCTCCGAGTTCGGTGGCCGGCACGAGCTGTACGAGCGCAACTACGCCGGCAACCACGAGAACACCCGGGTCGAGCTGCTCAACGCCCAGATCCTCGGTGGCGAGCTGGACAGCTACAAGGCGTTCGTCGACCAGTGCCTGGGGGAGTACGACCTCAACGGGTGGCTGGTCGACGACCTCGACTCCTTCGAGGACCTGCGCGGGCTGCGCGACGTGCTGCGCGACAGGTGAGGGCTCACTTCAGCACGTGGCGCAGCGCCCCGACGGCCTCCCGCTCGGTGTCGTAGACCGCCTGGATCTGCTCGGACAGCCGGGCCAGGTCGGGCTCGGCGGGGAGCTTGCGGTCGTACTCGCCGATCAGGTCCCACAGGGTGTCGGCGGCCTCGGCGCGTTCGGCGACTGCGGAGTCGCCGGCCGCGACACCGGCGGAGATGGTGGCGACCAGCTCCCGGAGCCGGGCGTACTCGGGGACGTCCCAGGGCAGCGCCGTCTCGGCCACCTCGTGCCACAGCTGCGCGGAGTCGCGGAACAGCTGCGCCGCGTCGGCCGCCGCGTCGGCGGAGTCGCCGAGCAGGGGCGCCGCCTCGTCCAGGAAGTCGGCGTAGAGGCCGCGCAGATTGCCGCCGGTGAGCCCGGCCGGTTCGACGTGCTCCCAGACCGACAGCAGCGTGGTGACCATCCCCGCCTTGCCGTACAGCGTGGGCCAGCCCTTGGCGTTGCGGGGATCGGTGACCAGGCGGCTCCACTTGCTCCACGCGGGCAACGCGACGGTGGCGGCCTTGGCGTCCAGGTGCGCGACGCAGTCGGCGATGCCGGCGCGTACCGCGTCGGCCAGCGGGAGGGTCTCCGGCACCGAGTCCACGACGATCATGCGGTTCTTGGTGGAGCTGACCCGGGCCCGCGCGTCGGCGAGGGTGTCCGCGTCGACGGTGAGCGGGGCGAGGTTGCGGTCGTCGAGCCGGATGCCGTCGTCGGTGACCGCGTACGCCACCACGGGGCTGCGCCGGGCGCCGGAGAAGACCGGACGGCCGCGGCCGGCCAGCGCGGGCTCCGGGGGCAGGTGCCAGTAGCCGACGAGCTGCCGGTCCGGCGCGATCATGACCGGGGTGCCGTCGGCGAGCCGCTCGTGCAGCGCGGCGGACGCGGCCTTGCTGCTGCCGGTCGTCTTCACCTGGTAGCCCACGCCGAGCCGGTCCATGGTGCGCTCGGCCCAGTCGTGGAAGGTCCACCGGTACCGGAATCCCAGGAACAGGTTCGGCGTCTGCCCCTTGATCTCCCAGAGCATGTAGCCGGCCCCGAGGCCACCCCCGACGCCGAGCAGCATCGCCTCGGTCAGCTCCGCGCCGCTGGTGTCGCCCAGGTGGGTCAGCAGGTTGGTCACGTTGGAGGTCTCGGCGTGCAGCCCACCGCGTAACGCCCAGCCGGCGTCGGTCACCGGCCGCGGCGCTGTCCGGGCTCCGGACAGCTCGGCACGCGCGGTCGGGTAGCTCTCGCCGGTGCGGGCCATCCGGGTCCGGATGCGGGCTTCGCTGGGCTTGCGGGTGGTCATGGTCCCCCCTCGGGCGAGCTGTCGCTGGTGGCCGACGGGGCGGCCGGGTACGGCGCGGGACGCCCCGGTCGACGCCTCGTCGGAGGATACGTGCTCGCGGCGACCGTCGGGGTTGGTTCGACACGCGAGCCGCGATGACGACGGAAGGACCTCGCCCCCGGTGGGGACGAGGTCCATCGTGCCGTCGCCGGTCGGCCGGAGGGCGACCAGGTGCCGGGGTGACCGGCGGGTCAGATCCGTCCGCCGAACAGCGGCATCTCGGCACGCGAGTGACGCATCACCCGCCACACCACGGCCGGGCGCAGCAGGGCCTCCAGCGGGTCGACCAGACCGGCGGAGCGCATGAACGCCTCTGTGAGGCTGGCGTCCTTGGTGGCCGCCATGTGCAGTCGCTTCATGTAGGCGAGCAGCATCAGCACCTTGCGGGTGCGCTTGCCCTCGACAGCGGGGAAGCTGAGGTTGATCGACTCGGTCATCTCCCAGGCCGGGTCGATGATCCGCCCGACCGTACGCATGAAGTCCTTGGCCTGTGGGGCCTGGCCCGAGCGCAGCAGGTCCCGCAGCGCCAGCGCCTGCAGCGCGGCCAGTGTCTGCGCCTGGGCGAACACCGGGTTCGGGGTGCAGACCGCGTCGCCGAGCACCAACAGGCCGTCGGGGAAGCGGGACATCAGCTCGTAGCGCCGCCGCAGCGTGGTGGGGAACTTGAACAGCACCGGGTCGTCGAGGGGCTCGGCGTCCGAGATGCCCTCGTAGATCTCCGGGGCGGACAGCGACTTGACGAACTGGTTGAAGCCCTCCGGGTCGGTGGGCGGGTGGTCGCCCATGATGCCGTACGTGGTCAGCTCGACCCTGCCGCCGTCGGACTTGGTGAAGATGGCGCCCCGGGGGTTGTCCGCCGACGCCACCGAGATGATCGAGTGGCTGGTGCCGAACGGGTCGTGCCGCAGCTTGTAGTGCCGGGTGACGTAGCCGAGCCCGATCTTCGTGCCCTCCTCCGGCACGCGCTGGTAGCCCTGGGCCTCCAGCCAGACCGGGGTGCGCGATCCCCGGCCGGTGGCGTCGACGACGAGGTCGGCGGTGAGGATCTCCTCGCTGTTGCCCTCGCCCTGGCGCTGCACCCGCGCCCCGATGACCCGGGACTTGTCCGAGCTGAACACCAGGCCGGTGATGTCGGTGCGCTCCATGAAGGTCACGTTCTTCAGCGCGGCGACGCGCCGCCGCACGTGTCCCTCCATGATCGGCCGTCGGGCCGCGACGCAGGTCAGGCCGGCCCGGGTCTGGGCCAGTGGCCTGCCGTTCATGTACCACTTGACAGTGCCGGCCAGGTCGGTCAGCGGGCATCCGGCGGTGACCATCTGGGCGGTGATCTCGGGGAACAGGTCTTCCATGGCCCGGGAGCCGCGGGCGATGAGGCCGTTGATGTGCCGGCCCTGCGGTGCGCCTCGGCGCGCGTCCCAGACGTCGACCATGTCGTCGCGATCGACAATGACGACCTCTCGATAGCCTTCGCTGAGCGCGCTGGCGGCGAACAGCGCCGTGATGCTCCCGCCGAGCACCACCACGCGATTTCCAATTTCGGAACCCACGGCTAACCTCTCCTGCCTGTCGAGCGAAACCGGGGAAACTGTCAGCGGTTGGGGAAATCGTGATTGGTGCTTCGCACACTCCGCCAATGCCGCTTCATAGCCGCCGACAAATGATGTCGGACCAGCTGGCGAAAAATGTTCTGCCGACTGGTCTTCTTCTAATCGGCCACAACGTAATGGTGGCATTAGGCGGCGGGGGAGGGCATCTTCTGTGTTGCCCCGGTCTTTCGTTCATGGCGGAGGAATCCTCGCGCCGCAAACGCGACCGTGCCCACGCCCGGAACGGGCGTGGGCACGGAAGTGCGTAGCTCAGACGATGCCGCGCGCGTTGGCCAACCGGTGGAAGTTCGCCGCCATCTTGTTCGCCGTCTCGATGTCGGTGACGATGCCGTAGTAGAGCACGTTGCCCATCACCACCATCACGATGTGCTTGAAGCGGTCGATCCCACCGTTGGGCTCGACGCCGCCGTAGTACGTCTCAAGGATCTTGGTGCCCGCCGCGTCCTTCTGCGGCGGGAACGTGATCCGCTGGACCAGGCCCTTGGCCTCGGCGCCGGCCAGCGATGGCGTCTCGAAGTTGACGTTGCTGAGCTTGCCCGGGACCTTGCCGTCCAGCGTGATGTCGCCGTTGTTGCAGGCGGTCGCCGCCTTGTGCATTGCGTCCAGCTTCGGCCCCTCCGGCAACTCGACCACGAAGTGCGCGAAGAAGTTGTCGTGGCCCAGGTTGTGGTCCTTGCCCACCGGGCTGGCGGTGTTGAACTGCATGAACCCGTTCAGGCCGGCGATGGTGGCCGGCGCCGCGGTCTGTAGCGGGGTGCCGGCCGCGTCGCCGATGGTCACGTAGTTGACGCAGGAGTCCGGAGTGAAGGCCATCCCCTTCGGGGGCGCCAGCAGTGACTTCTCCGCCACCTGCTTGAAGTCGAAGGTCAGCACCTCGTCCTTGCTGGCGTCCTCGTGCGGGTTGGTCAGCAGGTCCTTGAGGTCGGCGGGCGCCTTCGGCGTCGCCGGGGCCGGCGTCTCGGCCTTGGCGTCGGTGCCAGCCGAGTTGCCGTCCCCACACCCAGCCACCAACACCAGCATCACCGCGGCCATCGCCGCGGAAATCTTTCCGCCCCGTACGGGCATGTTCTCCCCCATCCTGGTAAATGCGGCGTCAATTTAGTGCCGCTGGTTCCTGAGCGAAATGGATGGCCGACCGCTGTTTCTGCGGGCCACCACCGATATACACCTCGAACGCGTACGGTAAGCAGCGGTCCGGCTTGTCGGCATCTTCCAGAGTGCTTATTTCGCGACCCGGCACCACGACGTGACCCATGTGGGGCGTTGCGCACGGCCGAAGATGTTCCGGCCGCCCGTGGCTGCCATTGTTTCGGGGAGTCCACCGGTAGGGCGCAGGTACGCCCGGCCGTCCACGCGCCGACCGACCGGTGCGGTGGTGGACACAGTGGACCGCCGCCAAGTCGGCCGTCCCCACCACGTACCGCGAAGCCCGCATCGTCTGCAACGAGGGAGTAGTCACGTGACGATTTCTACGACCAGAGCCGGGCGCGCCGTGTCCGGTGCCGACCTGGGGGAGCTGGACAAGCGCTACGTCCTGCACTCGCACCAGCGTGACCAGCGACCGTTCCGCCGGATGATCGTGCGGGGCGTCGGCTCCACCGTGTGGGACGCTGAGGGCCGGGAGCTCCTCGACATGCTTGGTGGCGGCATCTGGGTCGCCCAGGTCGGCCACGGTCGCCGGGAGCTGGCCGAGGCGGCCGCCGCGCAGATCACCGAGCTGGCCCACTTCACCAGCTTCTTCGAGTTCGGCAACGACAAGTCCGCGCTGCTCGCCCAGCGGCTGGCCGACCTGGCCCCGGGCGACATCAACCGGGTCTTCTACACCTCCGGCGGCTCCGAGGGCGTGGACACCGCCATCAAGCTGGCGCGGCTGTACCACCACCGTCGCGGGCAGACCGAGCGCAACTGGATCATCGCCCGGCACTTCGGCTACCACGGAGCCACCCTCGGCGGCGGCACCGCGACCGGCATCCCGGACATGCAGATCGGCGTCGGTCCGAACCTGCCGCACGTGGAGAAGGTCACCCCGCCGTACCCGTACCACAGCGAGATGTACGGCGGCGAGGACCCGACCGCCTTCCTGCTGCGGGAGCTGGAGGCGACGATCGAGCGGCTGGGGCCGGAGAACGTCGCCGCGATGATCGGCGAGCCGATCCTCGGCGGTGGCGGCGTCATCGCCCCGCCCGCCGACTACTGGCCGCGCGTGCGCGAGCTGCTCAGCGGGTACGGCATCCTGTTGATCGCCGACGAGGTGATCACGGCGTTCGGGCGTACCGGCACCTGGTTCGATTCCGCCGACCGCGGCATGGACGCGGACATCATCGTCACCGCCAAGGGCCTCACCAGCGGCTACCTGCCGCTGGGCGCGGTGCTGATGCGCGACGGGGTGGCCGACGTCATGGCGGCCGGGGAGGCCAGCTTCTTCCACGGCCACACCTACTCCGGTCACCCCACGGCCTGCGCGGTGGCGCTGGCCAACCTGGACCTGCTGGAGAACGAGGGGCTGCTGAAGCGGTCGTTGGAGATCGGTGACTGGATGCGGGCGGGGCTGGCCCCGGCCGCGGCCCTGCCCGCCGTCGGCGAGGTGCGCGTCGAGGGCGCGACAGTCGGCATCGAGCTGGTCAGCAACCCCGAGACGCGGGAGCCGGTCGCGCCGGACCTCGCGCTGGCCGTCGCCGACGAGCTGTACGAGAACCACCGCGTCATCACCCGCAACTACGGCCCGACGCTGGTGCTGTCCCCGCCGCTGGTCCTCGACGACCAGCAGGCCAAGCGGGCGTCCGCCGCGATCGTGGACGTGCTGTCCCGGTTGGACGTCAAGGCCGGCACGGTCAACCCCAGCTGACCTGCCCCGATCCCCGGTGCCCGGCAGTGGCTGTCCCCGCCGCTGTCGGGCACCGGCGTGTGCGGGGCCGTCCCGTCGCCGGCACGTCCTATAGTGCCGCGATGGACGAGGTCGTGGATCGGTACCTGCGCCGCTCGGACGCGTTCGCCCGGACCGCCGCGACGGTGCCGGGCACCGGCTGGGACGGCCCGACACCCTGCGGCGACTGGACGGTGGGCGATCTGGTGACCCACGTGGCCGAGATGAACACCATCCACCTCGGACGCGCCGGGGCGCCGCCGCCGGCCGTGCCGCGCGTGACGGAGGATCCGCTCGGCGGGTGGGGCGCCATCCAGCAGCAGGTCCGCGCCGCGCTCACCGACCCCGAGGTCGCCGGCGCGCGGATCGGCGGACGGTTGGGCGACTGGACGTACGCCGAGGTCGTCGACCGGGCGATCGGCATGGAGCTGGTGGTGCACCACTGGGACCTGGCTCGCGCCCTCGGATGGCGGGCGCGCATCGACCCGGCCGACATCGACCACCTCTGGCACACCATCGAGCTGGTCGGTGAGGACGAGGTCCGGTTCGGCTTCGGCCCAGCGGTGCCACCGCCGCCCGCCGCCGACGAGCAGGCCCGGCTCCTGGCCCACCTGGGCCGGCACGACGACGGCCGCTGACCCGGGTCACCGGCCGGCCGTGGACGCCGCCACGCGCCCACTCAGGGCTGCGAGGTACGACCCCGCCCGCCACCACCGCGATCTTGCACTTCCGGCCCCTGATTCGTCCCGTTTCGGGGCTTTGGTCCAGGCAGAAAGTGCAAGATCGCGGTGGTGTTGAGGGGGCGCTCAGGGCCGGGGCGTGAAGGTCACCGGCAGCCGCTCCAGGCGGTGCAGCACGAAGCTGGCCTTCCACGTCAGGTCGTCCGCCGGCACGGCGAGCGCGAGGCCCTCCAGCCGCCGCAGCACCGTCTCGAACGCCACCTCGCCCTCCAGCTTGGCCAGCGGCGCCCCGAGACAGAAGTGGATGCCGTGGCTGAAGCTGAGGATCTGCCCCTTGTTCTCCCGACGCACGTCGAGCCGGCCCGGGTCGGCGAAGACCGACGGGTCGTGGTTGGCCACCGCCGCGGCGATGACCACGTGCTCGCCGGGGTGGATCTCGAAGCCGCCGATCTCAAGCCGCTCCCGGGCGAAGTGGTACGTCACGCAGGAGACCGGGCTGTCATAGCGCAGCAGCTCGTCGACGGCGTTCGGCATCAGCGCCGGCGTGGCCCGCAGCAGCTCGGCCGCCTCGGGGTGCCGCAGCAGCGCGAGCAGTCCGTTGGCCACCAGGTTGACAGTCGTCTCGAAGCCCGCGCTGAGCAGCAGCAGCGCGTTGGAGCGCAGTTCCAGGTCGCTGAGCCGGTCACCCTGCTCCTGCGCGGCGATCATGGCCGAGATCAGGTCGTCGCGGGGATCCGCGCGACGCAGCTCGACCAGATCGCTGAGGTACCGGTCGAACCAGGTGCCGGCCGCGATGATCGAGTCGAAGCTGGCCGAGGCGTTGATGCCGGTCAGGGTCTCCGCATGGTGTTCGAACTCGGCGCGGTCGTCGTACGGCACGCCGAGCATCTCGCTGATCACCGCGATCGGCAGCGGCAGCGCGAGGTCCCGGACGAGGTCCGCCTCCCCCCGCGCGACCACCTCGTCGATCAGCCGGTCGGTGATCTCCTGGATCCGTGGCTTCATCTGCTCCACCCGGCGCCGGGTGAACGCCTTGGACACCAGCCGCCGCAGCCGGGCGTGGTCCGGCGGGTCCGCGAAGAGCATGTGCCGGGAGAGCGGATAGTCGTCACTGGCCAGCGGGTGGTACTTGTGCAGCTCCGGATCGGCGGCCTCGATGCTGCGCACCAGCCTGGGGTCGGACAACGCCTCCCGAGCCTCGCGGTTTCCGGTGACCAGGACGGAGGGCATCCCGTCCGGCAGGGTCACCCGGTGCACGGGACGCCGCTCGCCCAACTCGGTGAGCAGCGCCAACGGGTTGGCGAACACCTCTGCGCTCAGCGCGACTGCGCCGTCTGGGTTGTGCATCGGACTCCTCGGGGACTGCGGCGGGATGGGCAGGGCGCCGGAGGGTCCTCCGGCGCCCGGGCGGCGCGGTTCACCAGACGACGGGCAGGCAGGCCAGGCGCTCGACGTCCCCGCTCTGGAAGGTGGGGATCTGCGCGGCCGGCACCGCGAGTCGCAGGTTGGGCAGCCGCCGTACCAGCGCGCGGAAGGCGATGTCCAGCTCCAACCGGGCCAGGTTGTGCCCCAGGCAGTGGTGGATGCCGAAACTGAAGGCGAGGTGGTTCGACGGCGGCCGGGTGACGTCCAGGGTTCCGGGGTGGCTGGTGACGCTCGGGTCGAGGTTCGCCCCGGCGAAGCTGACCAGGATGCCGTCCCCGGCCCGGATGACGTGGCCGCCGATCTCGATGTCCTCGGTGGCCACCCGGGCGAGCTGCTCCACCAGCGAGATGTGGCGCAGCATCTCCTCGACCGCTCCGGGCACCAGGTCGGGATCGGCCACCAGGCGCTGGTACTGGCCCGGGTTCTCCAGCAGGGCGAGGGTACCCAGCCCGATGATGCTCGACGTGGTGATGGTGCCGGCGACCAGGATCGCCATCGCGAAGGAGACCAGCTCCTTGGGGGTCAGGGTGCCCTTGGAGACCTGACTGGCGATCAGGTCGTCGATCAGGCCGGTGGCCGGTTGCGACCGCCGCGTCTCGACCAGGCCGGTCAGGTACGTGGTCAGCCACTCCATCGCCTCGTCGGCACGCTCCGGCTCGAACAGGTCGCGGGTCAGCGGCTCGAAGATGGCGCGGTCGGCGTACGGCACTCCGAGGTAGGCGCAGACCACCCGGGTCGGCACCGGGGTGGAGAAGGTGGACACCAGGTCGCCCGGAGGTCCCTCGTCGAGCAGGGCGTCCAGGCACTCCTCGACGATGCGTTCGATCTCCGGGCGCAGCACCGCCACCCGCCGTACGGTGAAGCGCGGCACGAGCATCTGCCGCTGCCGGGTGTGCTCCGGCGGGTCCACCCCGAACAGGGCGCCGGCGAAGCCGCCCTCCTCCTCCTTGGCCATCTCCCGGGTGGCCCGCATCCGGGTGTGGCGCTCGTCCATCACCGGATAGTTGGGGAAGTCCGAGCGGTTGGAGACCCGGCGGTCGGCGAGCAGGGCGCGGGCCTCCGCCGGCCCGGTGATGAACCAGGCGACCTTGCCGTCGTAGAGCCGCACCTTCGAGACCGGTCCGGGCTCACGAAGGCGGGCGGTCTCCGGCGACGGGTGGTACGGGCACTCCCGGGGGATCGGGTAGCTGGGCAGTTCCGACGAGCCCGGCTCCGATGTGGTCTTCGTAGGCACGGCCATGGCCACCTCTCGAACGGAAAGTGGAACCGTCGTCCTGTGGACGGCACGGTCTGCTGCTGACAGGACACCGTCAACCGTCTCTTTCCGTGGCTGGCCTGCGCATCCTCCCGATTGCGATGGGCGCTGCGGCGGCCCGGTCCGGTCGGATGCCACGCGCCCACAGATCCGCATTTCCGGAGAACTGGCGGGGGATCCACGTTGCTAGATTGCCGGCAACGCAAATGGCAGTCGTGTCTGCCGTGTACATAGATCTGGCGCCCGGAGAGGACGGCCGCGAAAATGACAGCGATAGACGAGGCGTCGACACAGGCTAAGGAGTCCGTTCCGACGAGACTTCCGTCCCTGACCGCACTGCGCATCATCGCCGCGAGTCTGGTGTTCATCGGGCACGGGCTGATCTTCCCGTTGTTCCGCAACGAAGACGTCAACGAGGTGTACGGCATCATCGCCCACAACACCGGGTCGGTCGGCGTCGCCTTCTTCTTCGTACTCAGCGGATTTGTCCTCACCTGGTCGGCCCGGTCGAGCGACTCCACCGGGGCGTTCTACCGCCGACGCTTCTTCAAGATTTTTCCGAATCACGTGGTGGTCTATCTCGGCGTTCTGGCATTGATGCTGATCGCCGGACTGCCGGTCATGCTCGGGCCAACCCTGGCCAGCCTCCCGCTCATCCAGGGCTTCCTGCCGGATCCGAACTACCACCTGTTCGCGGTCAACGGCGTCACCTGGTCGCTCTCGGTCGAGCTGCTCTTCTACGCGCTCTTCCCGCTGCTGCTGCCGCTGGTGAACCGGATCCGGCCGCAGCGGCTCTGGCTCACCGCCGGGCTGTTCACCGCCGGAGCCATGCTGCTGCCGGTGATCGCCCGCGCGGCGCTGCCGGACGGGCCGCTGAGCCCGATGTCGACCACGCTGAGCTGGACGGAGCAGTGGTTCGTCTACTTCTTCCCGCCGGCGCGACTGTTCGAGTTCCTGGTCGGCATGGTGATGGCCCGGATCCTGATCTCGGGTCGCTGGATCGGCCTGCGCACCGTGCTGCCGACGCTGCTCCTGGTCGTGGTCTACGTGGCGACCATCCCGCTGAGCCTCATGGACGGCTACCAGTCGGTGCTGCTCGTGCCCATGGCACTGCTGATCACCGCCGCCGCGGCGGGTGACGTGGCGGGGCGCCGCTCGCTGTTGAACAACGGGCCGATGGTCTGGCTCGGCGAGATCTCCTACGCGTTCTTCCTGGTCCACGTGCACGTCCTGTTCCTGCTGCACGCGGCGGTCAACGGCCAGCTCGGCGTGCGGGCGGCGTACCAGCCGTACCAGTTCGACACGGTCACCGGCATCGCCTTCCTGATCGGCGTCTACCTGGTCTGCATCCTCGTCTCCTGGGTGCTCTACACCCTCGTGGAACGGCCCGCGATGCGGCTCTTCGCGTACCCCAGGCGTGACGCGCGGGCTCCGTCCGTGCCCCGCTGACCCCGCCGCCGGCCCCGGCCGGCCGGTGGAGGATCCCCGGTGGGTGGCAGCGTCGCCACCCCGCCGGGGATCCGGCCGTCGACGGCGCCCCCCGCCCGGATCGGGCGGGGGGCGCCGTGTCGTGCTGGTCAGTCCGCGGGAGCCGGCGCGGGCGCGACAGTCACCGGAACACCGCTGAACACCGCGTTACCGGAGAGCACGTCCACGACCCTCTCGTCGGTCAGGGCGTTCGCGTTGACGCCCGGGTCGCGGGCTGCGAGCCGCTGGCCGGTACGGCGATGCCCCCAGCCGTGCGGCAGGCTCACCACGCCGGCCATGACCGTGTCGTTCGGCTCCACCGGCACGACGACCTCGCCGGTGGCGGACCGGACGACGGCGTGCCCGCCGAGGCCGAGCCGGGTGACATCGGCCGGGTTGACGTGCAGCGTGCACCGGTTGCTGCCGCCGGTCAGCGAGTCGGTGTTGTGCAGCCAGCTGTTGTTCGAGCGCAGCTGACGCCGGCCGACGAGGAGGAACTCCGGCTGCGGCCCGGCGAAGCGGGTCCGCAGTCGCTCCACGTCCGCCGCCAACGGCGGCGGGGCCAGCTCGACCCGCCCCGACGCGGTGCGCAGCAACTCCGGCAGGCGCGGCTCCAACGGCCCCAGGTCGATGCCGTGCGGATTGGCTCGCAGCTTCTCCAGCGACAGGTCGTACGGGCCGAGCCGCAGCATCGCGTCGAGCATCAGCTCCGGACCGCTGTCGCCGGTCAGCTCGGCGCGCAGCTGCGCCACGTCCGCGCCGGCCAGCGGCGAGCCCGGCGCGGACGTACCGCCGCGCAGCACCGCGTCGAGGATCGCCTCGTCGGCCAGCGCCGGGTCGGCGTCGGCACCCTGACCGGTGATGATCAGCAGCAGCCGGGCCATGATCTCGGCCTCCGACGGCTGGCCCGGTGCCAGCGGCAGGATCTGCGGCGAGAACCGGGTGTAGTTGCGTACCGTCACGATCAACAGCAGGAAGTCGTAGTGCGGCATCTGCAGGATCCGGGGCGGTGGCAGGATGACGTCCGCGTGCCGGGTGGTCTCGTTGAGGTACGGGTCGATCGCGACCATGAAGTCCAGGTCGGGCAGCGACTGGTCCAGTCGTGGCCCGTTCGGCGCCGAGAGCACCAGGTTGCCGGCGATGCAGACGAACGCGCGGATCTGACCCTCGCCCGGGGTGTCGATCTCGTCGGCGAGGGTCGCCACCGGGATCTCCCCGAGCACCTCCGGCAGCTTGCGGACCCGGCTGTGCCACCGTCCCGTCGTGAACGGCTGCCCGGTGCGGAAGATCTCCAGCGCGGCCGTCCGGGTGAACATCACCCCGCCGGGGCGATCGAAGTTGCCGGTGAGGATGTTCACCACGTCGACCAGCCACTGGGCCAGGGTGCCGAACTCCACCGTGGACGTACCCACCCTGGTGTAGACCGCGGCGGTGGGCGCGGCGGCCAGGTCGCGGGCGATCCGCCGGATGTCGGCGGCGGCGACCCCGCAGACCGGCGCCACCGCCTCCGGGCTGAACTCGTCGGCCAGGGCGCGCATCTCGTCGAGCCCTTCCACCTCCACGTCGACGCGGGTCAGCCCCTCGGTGAAGAGGGTGTGGACGATCCCGAGGAGCAGGAACGCGTCGGTGCCGGGACGGACCGGCAGGTGCTCGTCGGCGAACGCCGCGGTTCGGGTCCGTCGCGGGTCGACCACGACGATCCGGCCGCCCCGGGCCCGCAGCGCCCGCAGCCGGCTGGCGAAGTCCGGCGCGGCGCAGAGCGACCCGTGTGACTCCAACGGGTTCGCCCCGATGATCAGCAGGTGGTCGGTCCGGTCCACGTCGGGCACCGCGATGGCGAACGGGTCGCCGAACATGTAGCCGGTCGAGACGTGCTTCGGGATCTGGTCGATCGTGCTGGCGGAGAAGACGTTGCGGCTGCCGAGGGCCTGGGTCATCGGCTCGCGGTACATGAAGCCCGCCATGGTGTGGTACGTCGGGTTGCCGAAGTACACGGCGAGCGCCTCGCGGCCGTGCTTCGCGATCACCCCGCTGAGGCCCTCGTCGACCCGGCGGAAGGCCTCTTCCCAGCTCACCTCCCGCCACTGGTCCCCATCGCGGACCATCGGCGTGCGCAGCCGGTCCGGGTCCTCGTCGAGTCGGCCGAGGCTGGCCCCCTTCGGGCAGACGTACCCGCCGCTGAACGGGTCGTCGGGGTCACCCCGGACGGAGGTGACGTGGTCCTGGTCGTCGAGGGTGAGCCGCAGGCCGCAGACGGCGTCGCAGATCGGGCAGGTCCGGTGAACGGTTCGCATGGTGCTCCTGGGGGTCGGGCCCAGCGCCGACGTTGGCACGCGGGACGGGACCTGACCCCTCCCGCCGGCCGGCCGGGGGACCTCGGAGGGTCCCCCGGCCGGGTGCCGACGCGGGCGCGGCGGGCTGCGGTGACGGTGGGTGTCGGGCCGGACGGCGATGGCCCGGCCGGAGGTTCAGCGGCGGGCCGCCTGGAAGCCGAGGTGCGCGTAGTGGTCGGCGATGGCGTGGAAGGACTCCTTGGGCTCGATCCGGTAGGTCGACGCCGAGTCGGCGAAGTCGTTCCGGATCGTCTTGACGATCGCCATGCTGGCGGTGTCCAGGTCGAGGCGGGGATCGTCGGCGTGCGGGTGGGTCGGGTGGATGAACTCCGAGATCCAGACACCGTTGACCCCGGCCTGCTCGAACAGCTCGAACATCCGCAGGTGGTACGCCGCCTGACGACCCTCGTCACGGATCACGCCGTCGAACACGAGCGGCGTGGCGCCGGACCGGTCCACCACGTCCCAGAAGAAGAAGGCCTTCTCCTCCGCGCCCTGGTAGGTGGCGGTGCCGAATTCGGCGACCTGGATGGGCAGCCCCCAACGTCGGTAGCCGTCGAGCACCGCCCGGTGCTGCTCCGGCGTGTGGTGGGTGGGCAGGTACTGCCACATCAGCCCGATCCGGTCGAACAGCGACCAGTCGACCTGCTCGAAGGGCGCGGCCGAATAGCTGACCGGCCCGGCGAACGACTGCTGGGCCACCTTGCTGGCCCGGGCCAGGAACTCGTTGAGCCGCGGCGATGCCTCCGCGAAGTCGATCTGACCGGTCGGGTGCAGCAGGTGATGGTCGGCGTCCGCGTACGCGTTGGCCATTCGCTGGTGGTACTGCTCGCCGTCGGTGATGCCGGGGGTGAACAGCAGGTGCACCGCGCCGACGGTCAGGTCGATCCGGGCGTCCTGCTGACGCAGCGACTCGGCCAGCCGGGCGGCCTCGGCGAGGTGGTCCAGCACCTCGTTCTGCGGCCGGTCCACCAGCCGGGGCTGCAACCGTACGTGCAGGTCCCGCTCGACGGCGGCCTCCGCGGTCTCCCGCAGCCGCTCCAGGTCGGTGCCGTAGATCGTGATGGAGTTGCAGTTGAGCTGATCGCTGATCAGGCTCAACTCCTCCAGCATCTGGCGTCTGCTCCACGCCATCCGGGACAGGTCGCCCTGACCGGTGGCGAAGTTCGTGCCGGTGTCGTAGGCGACGCCGCGATACTCCAGGGCCTCGCCGGTCGCGTCACCGGCATGGTCGGTGCGGGGCTGTGCCATGCTGCTCCTTCGCCTCGTAGCCGTCGGGGCTGGTCACCACTGCACGGGCAACTCGTACAGCCGCTGCAGGGTGCCGTCGTTGTTGTTGCTGGGCAGGTTGTCGAGCGGGACCGCCGCGCGCAGGTTGGGCATCCGCTCGACGAGCGTCTTGAAGGCGATCTCCAGCTCCAACCGGGCGAGGTTGTCGCCGGGGCAGCGGTGGATGCCGTGGCTGAACGAGAAGCTGGGCTTGGCGGACCGGCGGATGTCGAACGTGTCCGGCTCCTGGACGTGCGCCGGGTCGAAGTTGACCCCGGCGCAGCTGATCAGGATCCCCTCGCCGCTGCGGATCACGTTGCCGTCGCCCAGGTCGATGTCCTCCACCGCGACCCGGGCAAAGGCCTCGACGAGGGAGACGTAGCGCAGGATCTCCTCGACGGCGGCGGGCACGATCTCCGGGTCGGCCCGCAGCGCCTCCCACTGCTCGGGGTTGTCCAGCAGCGCCATCGTGCCCAGTGAGATCACGTTGGTGGTGGTGTCGGTGCCGGCCACCAACATCGCCATGGCGATGTGCACCAACTCCGAGCGGGTCAGCTCACCGGTGTGCAGGTGGTTGGCGATCAGGTCGTCGAGCAGACCGACGGCCCCGGCGCCCGGGTCGTTCTCCTTCTTCTGGATCAGCCGGTCGAGGTACTCGCCCAGTTCGGTGGTGGCCTCATCGGCCAACTCCGGCACGAAGAGCTTGTGCGCGGGTGTCTCGAAGTCCTCGTGCTCGTCGTACGGCACGCCGAGCACGGTGCTCATCACCATCGAGGGCACCGGCTGGGCGAACATGCTCACCAGGTCCGCCGGAGCGCCGTGGCGCATCATGTCGTCCAGCTTCTCGTCGACGATGCGCTGGATGTCCTCGCGCAGCAGCGCGGTACGCCGCAGCGTGAAACTCGGCATGATCATCGAGCGTTGCTTGGTGTGCTCCGGCGGGTCCACCCCGAACAGCACGTCCGCGTAGCCGCTGTCGACGACCTTCTCGAACTCCTCGTTCAGCAGCGGATAGTTGCCGTGGTACGGGCGGATCGACACCCGCCGGTAGTCGGAGAGCACCGCCCTGGCCTGCGCCGCTCCGGTGACCAACCAGGCAATACGTCCGTTGTAGAGCTTGACCTTGGTCATCGGGCTGTCCGCTCGCAGGCCGACGTGTCGGGCTGACGGCCGGTACGGGCATTCCCGGGGGATCGGGAAGGCCGGCGTGTCGACGGCTTCGGTCATCGCCATGGGTCACCCCTCACTGCCCACGGGTCGCCGCACGCGTGTTGGCACACATGTCGCCCGCAGGATCCGATGTCGTCCGGCGCTCATCGTCCAACCGTGCGCGAACGGGCAGCAACTTCCCGATTGCCCACCGTGAACAGGGCGGGCCGCCGGCCGGACGAACCGGTGCGGGCCTGCGCACTACAGGAGAAGCCGGGCCGGCCCGGTGTCGGCATCCTGATCACCAGGCCGGCGACTGCCGTGCCGGTGCCGGCACGGCGTCCACGCCTGCCCGAGCGGGTGCGCCGTGCCCGGGACGCCGAGGACCGACAGCCACCCCGCGTGCCCAAGGAGGACCCCGTGCGTGTCTTGATAACCGTCTATCCCGCCGTGGCGCATCTGTACCCCGTGGTGCCGTACGCCTGGGCGTTGCAGAGCGCCGGGCACGAGGTCCGGGTCGCGTCCCACGCCGGCTTCGCCGACACCATCGCCAGCACCGGCCTGGTCCCGGTCGCGCTGGGCGACGCCGGGTCGCCCGAGCCACGGCTGCGCGACGACGCCCGCCAGCCCCCGACGCCGGAGGACGTCAACGCGTACGCGCGGGCCCTGGGCCTGAGCCCGGAGGAGCGCGAGCACTGGATCGCCTTCTACCAGTGGAACCTCAACCCGGCCTCGGACTACGTCCGCGCCGACCTGCCCGACGCGCCGGACCTGGTCGAGTTCGCTCGCGCCTGGCGTCCGGACCTGGTGCTGTGGGATCTGGTCTTCCCGGCGGGCGCGGTGGCGGCGCGGGCCGCCGGCGCGGCACACGGCCGGCTGCTCGGCAGCAACCTGGACTACTTCGCGTTCAGCCAGGAGCGGCTGGCCACGCACCGGGACGCCGTGCGCCGCGCCGGGCTCGCCACCGACCCGCTGGGCGACCTGGTCCGCCCGCTCGCCGAGCGGTACGGGATGACCGTCGACGACGAACTCCTTCTCGGACAGTTCACCGTCGACCCGCTGCCCAAGGGGCTCAGCCTCTCCACCGCCACGACGAAGGTGGCGGTTCGCAAGGTCCCCTACACCGGCGCGTCGGTCTTCCCGCGCTGGCTGTACGCCCGGCCGCAGGGGCGGCCCCGGGTCGCGTTGTCGCTCGGCGAGTCCACCCGCCGCTACGTCGCCGGCGACTGGGGTCGTACGCCCAAGTTGCTGGCCGCCCTGGCCGAACTCGACGTCGAGGTGGTCGCCACGCTCAGCCCGCTGCAACTGGAGGCCGTGGGCACGTTGCCGGACAACGTGCGGGCGATCGAGTGGGTGCCGCTGACCCAGTTGCTGCCCACCTGCGACGTTCTCGTGCACCACGGTGGCATGGGGACGCTCAGCTCCGCCGTCGCCGCGGGCATCCCGCAACTGGTCTGCGACACCGACGACTCGCTGTTGTTCCGCCCCGCGTCGGCCGCCCCGGCCGAGGTCGACAGCGGCACCTACCGGGTCGGCCGGGAGTTCGGAACCGAGACCGGGCAGGCGGCCGAGGAGGCGGCCGGTTGGCTGCACCCGGAGAAGAACCTGCTGGCCACGCCCTGCGCCAGCTACGTCACCGACCAGGGCGCCGGGGTCCGGCTCGACCACCAGAAGCAGTCGGTCGAGGAGATTCGTGCGGAGATCCACCGGGTGCTCTCCGAGCCGGCCTTCCGGGAGGCCGCGACCAGGCTGCGCGACACCTGGCAGGCGATTCCCAGCCCCGCCGAGATCGTTCCGGCGCTGGTGGCGTTGGCCGAGCGTCGGCCCTGACCGGCCGTCGCCGCGATGCGGCAATCGCGAGGATGTAGCGCCGGTCGGGGCGGGGCGAGCATGCAGGGACGGCGCGGGCGGACGATCGTCCGCCCGCGCTGCCGGTCTGACGCCGTGGCGTCCGGACGGAACCGATTCCGAGTCGTGCACAGGACGGGTGGTGGTTGGTGATGAGAGCGGCGGTTGTGCCGGGAGTCGACGTTGCCTGGGAGTTGCGTGAGGTGGCGAACCCCGAGCCGGGTCCCGGTGAGGTTCTCGTTCGCGTACGGGCCTGCGGGGTGTGCGTCAACGACGTACTGGCCACCCGGGGGATGCTGCCCTTCCCGGCGATCGAGCCGGCCGTCACCGGGCACGAGCCGGTCGGCGAGGTGGTCGACGTGGGTGCGGGGGTGACGAGCCGGCGTCCCGGTGACCGGGTCGGTGTGACCTGGGTACGGTCCGGCTGCGGCCGGTGTGACTACTGCCTGCGGGGCCTGCCGGTGACCGGGCAGACCGCACTGAACTGCCCCGCGCCGACGACCACCGGGTTCACCGCACCCGGCGGGCACGCCGAGTACCTGGTGGCTGCCGCCGAGTCGACCGTGCTCCTGCCCGACGGGCTCGCCTGGGAGTTGGCCGCGCCGGTGATGTGCGCCGGTTACACCGCCTGGTCGGCGCTGCGCGCGGCGGAGCCCCGCCCGCACGACCGGGTGGCCGTGATCGGCATCGGCGGCCTCGGCCACCTGGCCCTGCAGTACGCGAAGGCGTGCGGGCACGAGACGATCGCGGTCACCGGCTCGGCGGACAAGCACGAGGCGGCCCGCCGGCTCGGCGCCGACCTGGTGGTCGCCGACGGGGACCAGTTGCGCGCCGCGGGCGGTGCCGACGTGGTCCTCCTCACCGCCCCGTCGCACCGGGCGGCCGCCGCCTGCCTCGCCGGGCTGCGGGTGCAGGGACGGATGGTGCTGGCCGGCATCGACGGCGTCGAGCCGTTCACCATCCCGCCGGCCATGGCCTACCCGTTCTTCGCGCAGGGGCAGCGGATCACCGGCGCCACCCATGGTGGACCCCACCTGCTGCGGGAGGCACTGGACCTGGTCGCGGCGGGCAAGGTCACCCCGTGGGTGGAGACGTTCGAGGCGCACCGGGTGGCCGAGGCCGTCGACCGCGTCGCCAAGGGTGAGGTGCGGTTCCGCGCCGTCGTCGAGTACTGACCGCCGCAGGATCGCAGGGGAGAGCCGCCGGGCAAATCGGTGGACGACACGCCGAACCGGGCTTTCTGCCGATGATTTTCCCGCCTGCCGAGCGTCGTACAGGTAGTGCCCCGGTGCCGCCAGGACTGGCGTCCGCCGGGGCCACCTGACGTCGAGTGGCAGGAGAGCGGTTATGTCAACGGTCAAGCCTGGACGGACAGCTGATCCGTCGGTGCGTGGTGCGGGGCTCACGGCGGAGGAGCAAGCCGTGGCCGACCGGTTCGCCCGGCTCGGCGCGCAGTTCGCCGACCGGGTCGCCGCGGTCGGAGCGGACGCGTGGTCGGGGCCGACGCCCTGCACCGAGTGGACCGTGCGTGACCTCGTCGCGCACGTCGTCGAGATGAGCGAGATCCACCTCAGCATGGTCGACCTGCCGGTGCCGGAGGGCCCCGGCGTGGACGTCGACCCGTACAAGGCGTTCGTGCGGGTGCGGGACCAGATCGAAACCAGCCTGAACGACCCCGAGCAGGCCCGCGCGGAGTTCGACGGGCGGTTCGGCCTGCGCACCTTCTCCCAGGCGATCGACAGCGCGGTCTCCACCGAGCTGGTCGTGCACGGCTGGGACCTGGCCCGCGCCACAGGCCAGGACGAGCGGATCGACCAGGCTGACATCGACAAGGCGTGGGAGTCGCTGCGGATGGTCGGCGAGGAGGTGGTGCGCAGCCGCATGGTCAGCGGACCCGCCCTCGAGCCCCCGCCCGGTGCGGATGAGCAGACCAAGCTGTTGGCGTACCTGGGGCGCCGCGCCTGACGGGCCGCACCGCCGGCCGGGACGGTCCGGCCGGCGGTGCCTCCACCGTTCCTCGACGGATCCTCGACCGGTGCCGCTGACCATGGGCGTACCGATCGTGGAGCGGAGAGGGTGCGAACATGACGTCGCTGAAGGATCTGGTGCTCGAACAGACCCGCAAATACCACCGCGAACAGGAGTCGACAGACTTCGTGCCCGGGGTGACCCCGATCCTGTCGTCGGGGGCGGTGCTCGACGAGGACGACCGCGCCGCCTTCGTGGAGGCCGCACTGGACATGCGGATCGCCGCCGGGATCAGCGCGCGGCGCTTCGAGAGCGCGTTCGCCGCCTACTACAAGCTGCGCAAGGCGCACCTGGTCAACTCGGGCTCGTCGGCGAACCTGCTCGCGCTGACCGCGCTGACCTCCCCGAAGCTCGGTGAGGCACGGCTGGGGCCCGGCGACGAGGTGATCACGGTGGCCGCCGGCTTCCCGACCACGGTCAACCCGATCCTGCAGAACGGCCTGGTGCCGGTCTTCGTCGACGTGGAGCTGGGCACCTACAACACCACCGCCGAGCGGGTCGCCGAGGCGATCTCGCCGCGCACCCGGGCGATCATGATCGCGCACACCCTGGGCAACCCGTTCCCCGTCGCGGAGATCGCCGACCTGGCCACCGAGCACGATCTGTACCTCGTCGAGGACAACTGCGACGCGGTCGGTTCGACGTACCGTGGCCGACTGACCGGCACCTTCGGCGACCTCACCACGGTGAGCTTCTACCCGGCGCACCACATCACCGCCGGCGAGGGGGGCTGCGTGTTGACCGGCAGCCTGGAGTTGGCCCGCATCGTCGAGTCGCTGCGGGACTGGGGCCGGGACTGCTGGTGCGAGCCCGGCACCGACAACACCTGCCTCAAGCGGTTCGACTACCAGTTGGGCACCCTGCCCGCCGGCTACGACCACAAGTACGTCTACTCGCACGTCGGCTACAACCTGAAGGCCACCGACCCGCAGGCCGCGCTCGTGCTCAGTCAGTTGCGCCGGCTCCCGGAGTTCGTCGAGGCCCGGCGGCGCAACTTCCGCCACCTGTACGAGGGGCTGGCGGACCTGCCCGGCCTCCTGCTGCCGGAGGCGACCCCGGGCAGCGACCCGAGCTGGTTCGGCTTCCCGATCAGCGTGCGGCCCGAGGCCCCGTTCACCCGCCAGGAGTTGGTGGCGTGCCTGGAGGACCGGAAGATCGGCACCCGCCGGCTCTTCGCCGGCAACCTGACCCGGCACCCGGCGTACCAGGACGTGCCGTGCCGCATCGTGGGGGACCTGGCCAACTCGGACTTCGTCACCGAGCACACCTTCTGGATCGGCGTGTACCCCGGCATCACGCTGGAGATGGCCGACTTCGTCATCGACACCGTCCGCACCTTCGTGACCGGGCGGCACTGACGCTCAGCCCTGCTCCCACAGGGCCTCGATCGACTCCCGGACCCCGATGCGCGGGGTCCACCCCAGCAGGCGTTGGGCCTTGCGGATGTCGGCTCGCGTCCACGGGCCCCCGTTGCTGGGCACCGGGGCTTCGATCAGGGACACCGCCTCCGGTCGGATGCCGGAGGTCGTCAGCAGGATCCGGACCAGGTCCCGAACGTCCTCGGCGACGCCCCGCCCGATGTTGATCGCCTGCCCGGTGACCGGGGCGCGGCCCGCCAGCACCACCGCCTCGGCCAGGTCGCGGGCGTCGACGAAGTCCCGGCGGGCCGCGGCGAGGCGTACCGTCAGCCCTTCCGGGCCGGCCCGTCGCAGCCGGTCGCGCAGCGCCCCCAGGAAGCTCGCGGGCGTGGTGTACGGGCCGTACACGTTTACCGCCCGCAGCACCACGGCGTCCACCGTGCCGGCCTGCGCCGCCCGGAGCACGATCCCGCTCCCGGCCCGTTTCACCCGACCGTAGGCGGTGTCCGGCCGGAGCTCGGCCGTCTCGCTGACGCTGGTGCCCTCGGCGACCACGCCGTACTCGTGAACCGAGCCGATGTGCACCAGCCGAGGCCGGGTCTCCATCGCGCCGAGGGCGGCGACGAGCCGACGGACGAGCTGGACGTGGCTCCGCTTCAGCTCCTCGGCGCGCGCCCACCCGCCAGCGGCGTTGACCACTGTGTCCACGCCCTCGTCGGCGAGGATCCGGGCCAGGTCGGCGGGCGCGGTCGCGGCGATGTCGAGGGGGAGCAGAGCGGCGCCGACGTCGGGCAGCGGTGTCCGGGCGACGGCGAGGACCCGGTCGCCGCGCCGGGCGTACGCCGCGCAGACGGCACGCCCGACGCAGCCGGTCGCGCCCAGCACGGCGACCCGCGTCGGGCCGTCGGTGGTCGTCGCGTCGATCATCCCCACACCTCCGTACGGCCCTGCGTCAGGTGGCGGGACGGCAGCCGCCCCGCCGCCGCCGTGCCGGGCCGTGCGGGGCGGCGGCGGGGCTCGGGTACGTCGGCGGGGCCGACAGGTGGTGGCAGCGTAGGTCGTGCCGCTCGACGGCCGGTTGAACCTTGATCGAGGGCCGTCGAACGCGATGCGGAGGGCGGCGGGCACGGTAGAGGATGCGGACGCGACGTGCCGCCGATGACCATAAACATCCGCTCACGTCGACACGAGCAGGGGCGCGCGTGAAAGCTACGGATCAACCTATCGAGATGGCCGTGCTGGGACCAATGTCCGTACGCGTGCGGGGAGTCGACTGGACGCCGACGGCGCCGAAGGTACGCAACGTCCTCGCCGTGCTGATCGCGCACGCCGACCAGCTGGTGCCCGCGTCCTCGCTGAGTACCGAGCTGTGGGGGGACGACCCGCCAGCCAGCGCGTCGACGACCGTGCAGACGTACATCCTCAGCTTGCGCAAGCACCTCGCGGCCGCGACCGGCTGGCCCGTGGCGGCGGTCAGCACCGATCTCCTGGAGACCCGCACCGGCGGGTACCTGCTGCGTAGCCGTCTGACCGGCCTGGACCTGCGTCGATACGAGCTGCTGGCCCTGCGGGGGCGGCAGGCGCTGGCCGACGGTGACGACGACCGGGCCGTGCGGCACCTGTCGGAGGCGCTGCGGCTGTGGCAGGGACGGGCGTTGGTGGACGTGTCCGTGGGCCGACTGCTGGAGGCGCGCCGCCGGCAGCTGGAGGAGTCCCGGCTGGTCACCCTGGAGTACCTGGTCGACGCCGAGCTGCGGCTGGGCATGCACCGCGAGGTGCTGACCGAGCTGGCCGCTCTGATCGTGGAGAACCCGCTGCACGAGGGGCTGCACGCGCAGTACATGTGGGCGCTGCACCTCAGTGGTCGGCGGGCGCAGGCGCTTGAGGTCTTCCACCGGGTGCGGGGCAACCTCGTCACCGAGTTGGGCCTCGAACCCGGTGCTCCGGTCCAGCGCCTGCACCAGGCGATCCTCAACGCCGACAACGACGTGGACGCCTGGTCGTCGCAGCGCAGGCCCTTCGTGGGGCCGCGTCCGTCCCCGGCCGGACGGCCGTGACAAACGGGTGATCGCCCCGCTCCGCAAGGCGGAAGAAGCATCCGTGTACGGGGGGCGACGACACTACCGGGGAGATCGACAGTTGCACGTGGCGCTCGGCGCCAGCGACGGGGTCGCCAGTCTCCGTCCCATCGTTTTCGTCAATTCAAGGGGAGGAGAGGGGCATGCGCGTAGCCGTATCCGGCCGACGTGGCCGGGCCCGATCAACCAGGGCGGCCCAGGCCGGGGTCGTCGCACTCGTGGTGGCTGCCGGGGTGGGGCTCAGCGGCCCGGCCCACGCCGGTGGCGGCTCGGACCGGGTCCTCGGTCTCTGGGAGGTGCAGAGCATCGACGGCTCCGGTAACAACCGGGCGAACCCCACCTGGGGCATGATCGACACCATCTACCCCCGGGTCGGGCCGGCCTGGTACGCCGACGGAATCAGCGAGATCGTCGACCTGCCGCCCGAGCGGTACGTCAGCAACCGGATCTTCAACGACACCGACGTGAACATCTACTCGCCGAACCAGGTGAGCCAGTGGGGCTTCGTGTGGGGCCAGTTCGTCGACCACTCCGTCGCCCAGCGGCTCGGCCGGCGCCTGGTCAGCCCTCCCGGCGAGACCCGCAACATCGTGTTCGACAACGCCGACCCGATGGAGTCGTTCCGCAACGACATCGGCATCGTCCCGTTCGACCGGTCCCGCCCGGCCGAAAACACCGGCGTCACCACACCCCGGGACCAGATCAACACGGTCAGCTCCCAGCTCGACGCCGCCGCCGTCTACGGCAACAGCCACGACCGGCTGGACTGGATGCGCGAGGGCGTCGTCGACGGCAATCCGCGCAACAACAAGGCCAAGCTGCTGATGGCCGACGGTTATCTGCCCCGACGGGACGCCCGGGGGGACGCGTCCACGGCGCCGAACATGGTCGCCGGTGGGCAACTGTTCAACACCCCGGAGAAGGCGGCGGTCGCCGGTGACCAGCGAGCCAACGAGAACCCGGGGCTGCTGGCCATCCAGACGCTCTTCGCCCGGGAACACAACCGGATCGTCGCGCAGCTGCCGAAGTGGCTCTCCGAGCAGGACAGGTTCGAGATCGCCCGGGCGGTGGTCATCGCCGAGCAGCAGCACATCACCTACACCCAGTTCCTGCCGTCGCTCGGCGTCGAGCTGCCCCGCTACACCGGCTACAAGCCCGGGGTGGACCTCTCGGTGAGCAACGAGTTCGCGACCGTCGGATACCGCGCGCACAGCCAGATCCGCGGTGACTTCCGGCTTGAGGCCGAGGTCGGCCGGTACAGCCAGCAGACCCTCGACCGTTTGCGGGAGCTGGACGTCGAGGTGACCGTCCAGGGCAACACCGTCCGGCTGATGATTCCGTTCGGCGAGGACGCCTTCTTCAACCCCGACCTGCTGGAACTGATCCAACTCGGACCGATGCTGCACGGCGTCGGGCTGCGTCCGCAGACCCGCAACGACGAGCTGATCAGCAACATGCTGCGCAGCTTCCCGTTCTTCATCCCCGTGCCGGGCAACCCCAGTTGCTCGGACGACCCCGCCCTGCCGGCCTGCCTGCCGGGCCGCAACGACCTGGGCTCGATCGACATCGCGCGCAGCCGCGACCACGGCATGCCGAGCTACAACGACATGCGGAGGGCCTACGGGCTGCCGGTCAAGCGGTCGTTCACCGCGATCACCGGGGAGCGGTCGGAGTCGTTCCCGGCCGACCCGGAGCTCACCCCCGGCGCGGAGATCGACGACCTGGACAGCCTGGACTTCACCGCCCTCTACAACGTCGCTGGGAAGAAGACCACGGTGGCGGCCGACGACGCCGTACGCGCCGAGCGTCGTACGCCGCTCGCGGCCCGGCTCAAGGCCGTCTACGGCAGCGTCGACCGGCTCGACGCGTTCGTGGGCATGTCGGCCGAGCCGAACCTGCCCGGCAAGGAGTTCGGTGAGCTGCAACTGGCGATCTGGCGCAAGCAGTTCACCGCGATGCGCGACGGGGACCGGTTCTACTACGGCAACGACCCGCTGCTGCCGCTGATCCGGGCCGCGTTCAAGATTGACTACCGGAAGTCGCTCGGCGACATCATCGCCCTGAACACCGACGTTCCCCGATCAAAACTGTCGGCCGACGTGTTCCGTACGCCGCAGGGCCAGCACCGGTCCGTCCGTGCTCCCGGCGGCGAGAAGCTGCTGCCCGGCAGCGGGACGCGTGGTCTCGGCATCGGGAAGGCCGGCTCCGCGAAATCGTCGCCGGCCGTGCTGCTCCCGCCGGGCCTGGCGCCGAGCGGCTCGGGGGCGCGGGCACCCCGGCGCGGGTCGCGCCGTGACAACCGTCCATAGCCGCTGACCGATCACGATCGGGCCGGGTGCGTCGCGCACCCGGCCCGATCCGCGGGCTCACCCGACGGGTCAGGTCGAGTCGGTGACGTTGTCCCGCGCCGACGCTTCGCGCGTCGGAGTGCCGCCGGAGGGCGTGCGGTCCGTCTGGTGCTGGGCCGTCAGGAGGGCGAGCAGGCGCAGGTTGTCGTGCGAGAGGCTTCCGGGGTCGGTGGTGTAGACGAACAGCGTCTGCTCCTCGTCGCCGGGCAGCGCCAGCGCCTCGTACCGGATGGTGATGGGGCCTACGGCGGGGTGGCGCATGTGCTTGGTGCCGTGCGTGCGCTCGTGCACGCGGTGGCCGTTCCACCAGGTGCGGAATTCCGGGCTCTTGATGGTCAGCTCGCCGACCAGTTCGTTGAGCTGGGGGTCGTCGGGGAACCGCCCGGCGTAGAGACGCAGGGTGCCGACCACCTCGGCCGCCACCGTCGGCCAGTTGAGAAAGGCGTCCCGGGCGGCCGGGTCGAGGAAGACCCACCGGGTGTAGTTGCGGTGCCGGGGCGGCAGGCGTGTCCAGTCGGTGAGCAGGGCGCGTGCCAGCACGTTCGAGGCGAGGACGTCCGTGCGGCGGCCGACGACGAAGGCCGGGTGGTCGACCATCGAGGCGATCATCTGTTGCAGTGCCGGCCGGACCCGCTGGGGCGGGGCCTGCTCGACGCGGCGCCGGGCCGGCCGAGCCAGGTCGGTGAGGTGGGCGCGGGCAGCCGCGTCGAGCCCGAAGACCCGCCCCAGCGCGTCCAGGACCGCTTCCGACGGGCTGGTGTGCCGGCCCTGCTCCAACCGGGTGTAGTAGTCGACACTCACGCCGGCGAGCTGAGCCACCTCCTCCCGGCGCAGGCCGCGCACCCGTCGTCCGGGTTGACGGATATAGCCAGGAATGCCGGCCTCTGGTGTCGTGTCCGTCCGGCACTTCCGCAAGAAGTCACCCAGATCTCCGCGCCCTGCCATGCCGCCAATAGTGGCCGCGCCGGCGGCGCGGTGCCAGACGTTGACTGGGCATGGCATACCCCGGTAGCGCTGGGCCGGGCTGACGGTGTCCGGGGCAGGTGTGCGGCAGCAGCATGAAATGGCGTCCCCCGCCCCGGGAGGACGCGTCGAAGTGAGCCGTCAAGGAGCATCCACATGCCGTATCCCACCACCGCACCCGCAACCTGGTTCGTCACCGGCGCCTCCCGCGGGCTCGGTCTCGAGCTGGTCAAGCAGCTGCTGCACGGCGGTGACAACGTCGTGGCGACCACCCGCTCGACCGAGCGGCTGACCGCGGCGCTCAGCCCCGTCGACACGTCCCGGCTGCTGGCCCTGCCGGTCGACCTGGCCGACGAGGAGAGCGTCGCCGCGGCGGTGGCAGCCGCCAACGACCGCTTCGGTGCCATCGACGTCGTCGTCAACAACGCCGGCTACGGTCTGCTGGCCGCGGTCGAGGAGGTCACCGACGCCGCGGCCCGGGACCTGTTCGACGTGCAGCTCTTCGGGGCGTGGAACGTGCTGCGTGCCGTCCTGCCCGGTATGCGCTCCCGCCGCAGCGGCCACATCATCAACGTCTCGTCCATCCTGGGGCTGACCACCTTCCCCGGCTGGGGCGCGTACTGTGCCGTCAAGTTCGCCCTGGAAGGCCTCACCGGCTCGCTGGCCGGCGAGGTCGCCGAGTTCGGGATCCGCGTCAACCTGGTCGAGCCGGGCTACCTGCGCACCGATTTCCTGCGCACCCACAGCCTGCGCCTGCCCGCACAGGCCGCCGAGGGCTACGACAGCATCCGCGAGATGACCGCCAACCACCTCGCCATGCCCGGCACGCAGCTCGGTGACCCCGTGAAGGCCGCCGCCGCGATCATCACCATCGCCCGAGCCGGCACCGCGCCCCTGCACCAGGTCCTCGGCTCCGACTCGTACGCGCTGGCCACCGCCCAGGTCCAGAACCTCGTCACCGACCTCGAAGCCGGCCACGCCCTCGCCACCACCACCGACATCACCGAGGAGTCGAGGTGACGACGCCGCGTCGGTGAGTTCGCCGGAGCAGGCCGCCGGGGTGTGCGCGGCGAGCGCGCCCCGGCGGTCGGCCGGTGGTGTCAGGCGTCGGGTGGACGAGGGTGCCGGCGTGAGACCGCCACCAGCAGAGCCGTCACCGCACCCCGGTTGTGCAGCGCCCGCAGCGGCAGAGCGGCCAGCCACAGCACGTCGCCGCACCCGACGGTCTGTCGCGTGCCGCTGACCGCCTCCAGCTCGACCTGGCCCTGCTCGATCACGACGATCGCGTCCCGCCAGTCGGCCTCGTCGTAGTCGAGCGCACCGCCCGGCGGCAGGGCCACCACCCGCATCCCCATGTCCGGCCCGAGTCGGGAGCGCAGGAAGGAGAACGGTCCTTCGCCATCGTCCATCAGCAGGCGGCACGCAGGCCGTACGCGCCGCGTGCGCAGGGGAGTGGGGATCGGGTCGCCTGAACCACTGTCACGTACCACTCCCCGGTCGTCTGTCGGCCTCGTGCCGTGCTTGCAGATATGACGGCCGGGGGCCGGAAAAGTCATCGCCTCCGTCGCGGGGTCGCCAGCGGAGCGCCGTTTTTGGGCTGTGGGCCCAAACCTGGTCGTCGAAAGTGCGCAACCGCGAAGAAGAGTGACGGCATGGTGACGCCTAGTGTGTGTGCTGAGATATCCAGCCCCCTGGATGGAGTTGACACATGAGCGTGGCCAAGGAAAGCACCTCGCGTCGCGGGCTGATGGGTGCGATCAACGGACCGCACCATCGCACGGTCCTCTGGTTGTACATGGCCATCGTGCTCGCCCACTGGGCCGAGCATCTGGTGCAGGCCTTCCAGATCTGGGGGCTCGGATGGGCCCGCCCGCAGGCGCGTGGCGTCCTGGGCATGCCGTTCCCGTGGCTGGTCAGCTCGGAATGGCTGCACTACGCGTACGCGATCGTCATGCTGATCGGCTTGTTCGCCCTGCGTCCCGGATTCGTCGGCCGGGCGAAAACCTGGTGGACGATCGCTCTGGTGATCCAGTTCTGGCATCACATCGAGCACCTGCTGCTGCTGTTGCAGGTCCAGATGGGCTTCCTGCTGCCCGGCGCGGCCGCCCCAACCAGCCTGGCGCAGCTCATCGTGCCCCGCGTCGAGCTGCACCTGTTCTACAACTCGGTCGTCTTCATCCCGATGCTGGTCGCGATGTACCTGCACCTGCGTCCGAACGACGATGAGCTGCGGCAGACGCAGTGCACCTGCGCCCCCACGGACCAGCGCCAGCTGACGTCCGTCGGCTGAGCGGGCCGTCTTGTCCGCCGCACGCCGTCGCACCCTGGCGGTCGCCACCGCCCTGGCCTCCGTCGGGGTCGCCGCCGTCGTCGGGGTCGCCGTCCGACAGTCCGGCAGCGAACCGGCTCGCGTGCTGGCGGTGACCCCGGCCGGCGACTCCGTGCTGGCGACCACGCCGGACGAGATCACCCTGCGGCTCTCGACCAGCGCCGACCCGGTGCTGTCGCACGTCACCGTCCGCGACAGCACCGGGGCCACGGTCAACGACGGGAAGGTCAGCACCGCCGGGGAGACCGGGTTACGCCAGCCGGTTCGCGTCACCCTGGCCGGTGACTACAGCGTCGCCTACCACATCACCTTCACCAACGGGCAGGACGACAGCGGCGCGCTGCGATTCAGTGTCGGCACCGGCACGGTGCCCCGCGACACCGGCGAGATCCTCGACGCCATCCCGGACAACGAGGGGCATGCCCACGGCATCGACCCGTTCGGCGCCACCCTGCTGGTCGCCGACGGCCTCGTGCTCATCGTCGTGCTCGTCCTGTTGCTGCGTCCCGCGCGCCGACGTCGCACCGTCGCGTCGGAGCCAGCGGAGCACGGATATGCGTCGGAGCCAGCGGAACGCGGGTAGGCGCCGCTGACCGAGACCGGACGTTGTGCGACGCGTGACCCGCTCACCGCGGGCGGATGAGACACATTCCGCCCGTGGTGGGCTGGTCCATCGTGGCCAACGCGTCGGGCACGTCGTCGAGGCCGATGGTGCGGGTGATCAGGTCGGCCGGGCGCAGCACACCGGCGGTGACCAGCCCCAGAAGCTCCGGGTAGGCGTGCGCGGCCATACCGTGGCTGCCGCGCAGCTCCAACTCGTACGCGATCACGAACTCCATCGGCAGCGCCGGACGACCCTGGGCGGGGGGAAGCAGCCCGACCTGGATGTGGCGTCCCCTGCGCCGCAGGCTCTCGATCGAGGCGGTGCAGGTGGCGTGACTGCCCAGGGCGTCGAGGGACAGGTGCGCTCCGCCACCGGTCACGTCCCGAACGGCGGCGGCCACCGCGCCGGGGCCGGTGAGAGCGCCGCCGTCGAGGCAGACCGTGGCCCCGAAGCTCCGGGCCAGGTCGAGTGCGCCCGGTGCGATGTCGACCGCCACCACCCGCGCACCGCAGGCCGCGGCGATCATCACCGCGGACAGTCCCACACCGCCGCAGCCGTGCACCGCCACCCACTCACCCGCGGCCACCCGCCCCTGCTGCACCACCGCGCGGAACGCCGTGGCGAACCGGCAGCCGAGCGCCGCGGCGGCCGGGTAGCCCAGCTCGTCGGGGAGCCGGACAAGGTTGACGTCGGCGTCGTGCAGCGCCACGTACCCGGCGAACGACCCCCAGTGGGTGAAGCCGGGCTGCGTCTGCCGCTCGCAGACCTGCTGGTCGCCGGCGAGGCAGGCCGGGCACCGCCCACACGCGCACACGAAGGGCGCGGTGACCCGGTCGCCGGGCCGCCAGCCGCGTACGTCGGCGCCGACCGCCGTGACGACACCGGCGAACTCGTGACCGGGTACGTGGGGTGGGCGGATGTCGGGATCGTGTCCCTGCCATCCGTGCCAGTCGCTGCGGCACAGGCCGGTCGCCTCGACCTGGATGACGGCGCCTCCGGGCGGCGGCACCGGGTCCGGGACGTCGCGGACCTCGGGGCGGGCTCCGAACTCGTCGAAGATCACGGCACGCATGGCCCGTATCCTCACACGTTCGCTGGGCTGCCGGTTCAGCTGCCCGCCGGGGCCGGCCAGGTGTGGCCGACCCCGGCGGACACGCCGGTCAGGGCGCCCAGGGCATGGCGATGTTCCAGGTGCTGTCGGCCGCCCACAGCGCTGGCGTGTTGTACGCGTCGCCGCCGGTGCCGTTGCTGAGCCAGACCTCCGAGTTGTAGTGCCGCAGGAACTTGCCGCGGAAGTTGTACGACTCCAGCGACACGCCGCTGCCGGTCAGACCGACCCGGGCGCACCAGGTGGCGTCGGCACGCAGCAGCGCGGTCCCGTCGTTCGGCGAGTTGCGGACCCGGGACTCCTGGTGCCGCAGGTACTGCCCGGGGAAGTTGACCGACTCGAACGAGTAGCAGTTGGTGTCGGCCAGGCCGGGCCGGATGGTGTACGTGGCGTCGTTCTTGAGCAGGGCCGAGCTGCTCGCCTCGACCACCTCGGTGTACGCCAGGCTGTTCTGGTGGCGCAGGTACCTGTTCGTGTAGCCGGGCGTGGTCACCTGCAACGACCGGCGGGTGTTGACCGGCAGGGCGACGGGTGCGGAGCTGCCGATCGACTTCGAGGCGTTGATGAGGGCGGTGTTGGCGGCGCGGACCCGGGCCTGATCCATCTTGATCACCTGCCGGTCGTAGGTGAGGAAGCCGTTCAGCTCCCCCTCCTGATCGGTGATCTCGGTGTAGACGGAGACGCTGAGCCCCTTGCCGAGCATCAGGTTCTGGGTGCCCTGCACCAGCCCCACGTAGCGATCGGTGAGCGCCGCCGACGTGGGTTGCCACTCGTAGGCGAAGAACTGGCCGTTGGGGCTGTATTCGTGGCCGGGCGTGTGCAGGCCCAGACCGCCGAACTCGCCGAGCACGGCGATCCGGCTGCCCGAGGGCGAGGGGGAGTCCGGCCCCAGGTAGACGTGCCAGTCGTCGATGTCGCCGTTGCCGGGGTTGCCGAGCGACTGGCAGCAGTTGTAGCCACTGTGGGTGTTGACCAGCCGGGTGGGATCCTGGTTCTTGATGTTCTGCCCGACCCGCCGGGTGTCGGCCAGGTTCCGCTCACCCCAACCCTCGTTGTACGTCGTGTAGGCGACGACCGCCGGGGAGCTGCGATGCTCGTCGACGATCTCCCGCGCCTCGGTCTCGAACTGCGCCTGCTGGGCGTCGTTGGCGTCGACGTCCTGTGCGGTCATCGACGGGATGTCCTGCCAGACAAGCAGGCCGAGGCGGTCGGCATGGTAGAACCAGCGCTGCGGCTCGACCTTGATGTGTTTGCGAACCATGTTGAAGCCGAGGTCCTTGTGCTTCTGCAGGTCGAAGGCGAGCGCCGCGTCGGTGGGTGCGGTGTACAAACCGTCCGGCCAGAAGCCCTGGTCGAGGGTGCCGACCTGGAACACGAACTGACCGTTGAGCTTGGGGCGCAGCACCCCGTTCACCAGGCCCGTGGTGATCTCGCGCATGCCGAAGTAGTGCGTGGTGCGGTCCACCGTCGCGCCGCCGGCGTTGCGCAGCGTGACCCGCAGGTTGTAGAGGAACGGGTCGTCGGGTGACCAGCGGCGCGCGTTGGGCACCGGCACACTGAACTCGGTGAAGCCGCCGGTGGCCGAGCCGACCACGGTGCTGCCGTTCAGCGCCTCGGCGAGCACGCTGTGACCGCTGACGTCGCCCCGGGTGAAGACCCGTACGCGCAGGGTGTTGTTGGCGAGGTTCGGGTAGACGTCCACGCTGCTGATCGACGCGGCCGGCACGGGCTCCATCCACACCGTCTGCCAGATGCCGGAGCTGGGCGTGTAGAAGATCCCGCTGGGTGTCTTGGTCTGCTTGCCGATCGCCGGGAGACTGCCGTTCTGCCGGGTGTCGGTGGGGTCCCACACCTTGACGACGATCTCGTTCGAGCCGGCACGCAGTTGCGGGGTCACGTCGAAGGTGAAGGCGTCGTAGCCGCCGGTGTGCGCCCCGACGCGTACGCCGTTGACCCAGACGGTGCTCTGCCAGTCGACCGCGCCGAAGTGCAGCAGCGTCCGTCGGCCCGACCAGTTCGGCGGGACGGTGACCGTACGCCGGTAGAAGAGGTAGTTGCGGTTGTCGTTGGCGGCCCGCTGGATCCCGGAGAGGGCGCTCTCCACCGGGAACGGCACGTTTACCCGTTCGGGCAGGTTGGTGCCGAACTGGGGGGCGTCGTCGGTGGCGGACTGTCGCAGCTGCCACTCACCGTTGAGGTTGAGCCAGTCCGGTCGGGTCATCTGCGGTCGCGGGTACTCCGGCAGCGGTGTGCCGACCAGCGCCTGACTGGTCCAGGGGGTGGTCAGCGGCGGGGTCTTGGCCGGGGCGGCCTGTGCCTCCCGGGTGGGCGCGGCGAGTACGCCGGCGACCAGGGTGAGGATGAGTAGCAGGGGCAGGGCGGGGCGGATGGGGACTCGACGTGTCATGCCGTCTCCGGGGGACGAGTCGCCGCGGGCGGTGCAGCTGGCCCGAAGCGCGCGGGCGGTGGGCATCCGGTGGTCGCTGGGCAGGGGCGGAGGACGTCGGCGGGGGTTCCATCAACGACGATCGGCAACACTATTGACATCCGCCGTATCTATATAACGTTATAGATGAGCGGCGGACGTTCGGTCAATGTCTGTCGATGCATACTCGGGTGGTCCGCGCCGACCGCCACCCTCGGGTGGTCTCCGGAAAGGGTGGGTCGATGGGCGTCAGCCTGAAGGACATCGCCGAGCGCGCGGGTGTCTCGCTGGCCACTGTCTCCAATGTGGTCAACGGATACCGACCGGTGGGGGAGCGGACCCGCCAGCGCGTGCAGCAGGCGGTCGACGAACTCGGCTACAGCCCCAACCTCAGCGCCCGGCACCTACGCCGGGGGCGTACCGGGTTGATCGCCCTGGCCATTCCGGAGCTGACCAACCCCTACTTCGCCGAGCTTGCCGAGATCGCCATCCGGGAGGCGGCCGGGCTCGGCTACACCCTGGTGATGGAGAACACCGCCGCCGACCGCGATGCGGAACAGCTGCTCCTCGACGGCTCCCGGCGCCAGATCATCGACGGTCTGATTCTCAGCCCGGTACGCGTCGGCCGCGCCGAGGTGCTCGACCGCAGGGCCGGCACCCCCCTGGTGCTCATCGGCGAGGGCGTCTACGACACGCCGTACGACCACATCGCCATCGACAACGTGGCCGCGAGCCACGCGGCGATCCGGCACCTGGTGGCGATCGGCCGCCGCCGGATAGCGTTCATCGGCGCGCCACCCGGCGACGAGCGACAGTCGGCGCAGTTGCGCCTCCGTGGCTACCGGGAGGCCCTGGCCACGGCCGGCCTGCCGTTCAGCCCTCAGTTGGTCGCCCGCACCGACGGGTTCGACCGGATGGAGGGCAGGCGCGCCATGCGGGACCTCCTCGCCCTCGACGAGCCACCGGACGCGGTGTTCGGCTACAACGACCTGATCGCGATAGGCGCGCTGCGTGCCCTCACCGAGGCCGGCCGCCGGGTGCCCGAGGATGTCGCGGTGGTCGGCATCGACGACATCGAGGAGGGGCGGTTCGGCGCGCCGACCCTCACCACCATCGCGCCGGACAAGGAGGCGATCGGCCGGCTGGCGGTGCGGCGCCTCGTCGCCCGGATCGAGAGCACGCCGGTGGCCGGCCCGCTCACGGTGCAGACGCCGTTCCAGCTGATCCGCCGGGAGAGCACCGCCGCGCGGGCCGGCTGAACCGGCCCGCGCAAGCCACTACACCGGCCCGCAGACGCGCGGCGCTGTCAGCCGGCGGGGCGGGGTTCGATGCCGAACTGTTCGCAGGCCTCCCGGTACATCCGGACCACCTCGCGGCGGATCTCGGCACGTTCGGTGAGCCGGTGGGCGAACGGGACCCGGACCGCCACATCGAGGCCGTCCACCGTGGCCACGAAGTCCATCCCGTCGGCGTCCAGACCGGTCGTCCGGGCCTGGGTGGCCGTCGGGCAGCCGCCGAGAGAGCGGCAGATCAGCAGGGTGTCCGCGGCGTGGTCGTCGTTCATGTGCCGGCTGACGGCAGCGACCACGTCCGGGCCGAACGGCTGCCCGCTCATGCCACGGCCGCCGTGGCATCGGTGCCGCCACCGGCCGGCACGTGTCCGGCCAGCGCGGCGAAGACGTCGGTGTTGTGCTGGTATGCCACGAGTACCTCCTCCAGCAGCGCGTTCGCCGTCGCCTCGTCGAGCGGCAGCGCGTCCAACCGGGCCCGGTAGGCGTCCTTGTACACCTTGGGGCGCGGGATGTCGTCGAAGCGGTAGAAGGCCACCCCCGCTCCGTCGTCGAGACCGTAGTGTCGGGCCACCGACCGGCCGATGTGCAAGCCGCCGGACAGGTCGCCCAGGTAACGGGTGTAGTGGTGGGCGATGAAGCGCTCCGGCGAGTCCGCACGGACCTCCCGGATCCGCTCTACGTACGCCACGGTGGCCGGAGTCCGTACGGTCCGGTCGGCCCAGTCGGGGCCGACCAGGTGCGCCAGATCCGCTTCGAGGGCGGGGAGCCGGATCAGCGCGGCGTCGACGAAGGGCCCGGCCAGCGGGTCATCGCGCAACCGGTCACCGGCGGCCTCCAGCGCGGCGTAGATGGCGTGGTGCTGCACCACCAGGTCGGCGTATCCGGCCAGGTCGAGCTCTCCGGCCAGCAGGGCGGAGACGTACCGCTGGGACTCCGCGGTCTCGTGGGCTCCCGCGGTGGCGGCCCGGACGCGGGCCGAGAACGGGGTCGTGGTGTCACTCATGTCTTCTCCGAAGTCGCGGTAAGGCCGGTCGATGGCGTCGTTGACGGGTGCGCGGCGGGGTGGTGGCGAAGGGGTACGACCAGCGGCAGTTGGTTGCGCGGGTGCGGGACGACCTCGATGTCGTGCCGGTACACCTCGCTGAGCAGCGCGGCGGTGAGCACCTCGGCGGGTGGGCCGACGGCGCGGACCCGGCCGTCGCCGAGCAGGGTGATCACATCGGCGTACGCCCCGGCCAGAGCCAGGTCGTGCAGCACGACGACGACGGCGTCCCCGTCTGCGGCGCGATCCCGGGCGATCCGCATGACCAACTCCTGATGGTGCAGGTCGAGCGCGGCGGTCGGCTCGTCGAGCAGGAGGACCGCAGCGCGCTGGGCCAGCACCCGGGCCAGCGCGGCGCGGGCCTGCTCCCCACCGGAGAGCGACGGGAACTGCCGGGAGGCGAGGCGGGCGACGTCGCACAGGCTCATGGCCTCGGCGACGATGGCGTCGTCCTGCTCCTCCTCGGGCAGACCGGCCCACGGCGCCCGTCCCATCCGGACCGTCTCCTCGACCGTGAAGGGGAAGCTCAGGGTGCTGCGCTGGGTCAACACCGCCCGGCGCATGGCCAACTCCGCCGGTGACCACTCCCGCAGCGCGCGGCCGTCCACCTCGATGGTGCCGGTGGCCGGCAGATCGCCGCTGATCGCGGCCAGCAGGGTGGACTTGCCGGCGCCGTTCGGGCCGACCAGGGCGTGCACCTCGCCGGCGCGTACCCGCAGGTCGACCTGGTCCAGCACGGGCCGGCCGGCGCGCTGCACCCGCAGTCCGGCGACGTCGATGCGTACGTCCGGGGTGTGGGTCGGCGCGTGCGGCGGGGCGACCCGCCGTCGCCGGCCGAACAGCCGGAAACGTTCGGCGCCCATCCGTTCGGTCCGGCTCATCCCCAACCTCCGGAGCGTTCCCGGGTGCGCCGCAGCAGCCAGAAAAACGCAGGCCCGCCGACCACCGCCGTCAGCACGCCGAGCGGAAGTTCCTGGTGCTCGACGATGGTACGGGCGAAGAGGTCGGCGAGGACCACCACGATCGCACCGCCGAGCGCGCTGGCCGGCAGCAGCACCCGGTGGCCCGGCCCGGCGACCATCCGCACCAGGTGCGGGACGACCAGGCCGACGAAGCTGATGATGCCGGTGAAGGCGACCGCGGCGGCCCCGAGCAGCGCGGTGACCACGATCATGCGGATCCGCAGCCGCTCCACGTCGACGCCGAGGTGCCGGGCCGAGCGCTCGCCGAGCGCGAGCAGGTCGAGCCGGCGGGCGTCGACGAGAGCGACGGCCAGACCGAGTGCCAGGCACGGCGCGGCCAGATAGACCGCCGACCAGTTGGCCTGGGCCAGGCTGCCGAGGTTCCAGAAGGCGATGGACTGTACGCCGGACTCGTCGGCGACAAACATGAGCAGCCCGATGGCCGCCCCGGCGACCGCGTTGACCGCGACGCCGGTGAGCACCAGGGTCACCACCTCGGTCCGGCCGTTGGACCGGGCCAGCAGGTAGACCAGGTACGTGGTGACGAGCCCACCGGCGAACGCGGCCGCCGGCACGGTCCAGGCGCCGAGGACGGTGACCCCGGCGGCGATGGCCAGCGCGGCGCCGACCGCGGCTCCGGCGGAGACGCCGATGACACCTGGCTCGGCCAGTGGGTTGCCGAAGACGCCCTGCATGATGGCCCCGGCAGAGCCGAGCGCGGCGCCGACCACGGCGGCGAGCACCACCCGGGGAAAGCGGACGATCCAGAGCGCGTTCTCGCCCTGTGGGGCGGCTGGCAGGCTGCCGACGTCCAGACCGAGCCGGTGCAGGATCGAGCCGAGCACCTCGGCCGGGGAGATCTGGACCTGCCCGCGACCCGCCGCGACCAGGGCGACCACCAGCAGGGCGAGCGCGAGCCCGGCGACCAGCAGCCGGCCACGCCGGGGGTGCTTCCCGGCGGGGCGTCCGGGGCCCGGCCGTGCGACGGGACGTGTGTCCACATCGGTCATGACGCCGCTCCGCACGCGTGTACGGCGCGGGCCAGGGCCTGGACGGCCTGCCCGGAACGGGTGCCGAAGGTGAGCAGGACGCCGTCGTCCATGTCGACGATCCGACGGGCGGCACCAGCGGGGGTCTGCGCGACGCCGGGGAGTTTCAGCAACCCGTCGACACCGCCGACGGATGCCAGCCCACCGCTCATCACCAGGATCACGTCCGGGGCGGCGTTGATCAGGCCTTCGCTGGTCAGCGGACGGAACTTCGACAGCCCGATCGCGCTGCCGGCGTCCTCGCCGCCCGCTGCCTCGATCATGGCGTCGGATCCGGCGCCCTCGCCGCCGATCAGGTAGACACCGGCGGTGCCGCGCAGGTAGAGGAAGGCGACCCGGGGTGCCGTGTTCCGGGGTACGCCGCGCTTCGCCTCGGCGATCTCGCCTTCGACCCGGCTGACGAGCTGGTCGCCGGCCTCGACGACGCCGAGAGCGGCGGCGACCGCGCGGACGTGTGCACCCACCCCGGCGAGCGTCTGCTCGGCATCGACCAGCACGACCGGGATCCCGGAGGCGCGGAACTGCTTCAGCGCCTCCGGTGGGCCGATGCTGTCGTCGGCGATGATCACGCTCGGGCTCAGGTCGAGCACCGCCTCGGCGGAGAGGTCGTGCCCGGCCGGGGTGACCACGGGCAGGTGCGCGGCGGCGGGGAAGGTGGTGGCGGTGTCCCGGCCGATGACGTTGCCGCCGAGGCCGAGACTGAACACGATCTCGGCGATCGAGCCGTACAGGTTCACCGGCAGGATCCGGTCGGCGTTGGTGACCGTGGTGCGGACGCCGTCGGCGGAGGTGATGGTCACCGGCAGGGCGGGAACCGGTGTCGGGGTGAGCGGTGTGACGTCGGACTGGCCGACGGTGGCGGTGACCGGACCGCAGGTGGTGGCCGACGGGGCGGCGACGGTCTGCTCGGCGCAGCCGAACGCGGTGCCGGCGAGCAGGACGAGCAGGGCGGAGAGGACGGCGGTGCGGCGGTTCACTGGGCCAGCTTCCGTCGCCGGCGGCGCAGTCCGATCAGGAGCGTCACGAGCACGAGGATCGCGCCGAGCGCGACCGGCCACCAGCGGCCGACGTCGACGTTCGATGCCGCGCTGACCCGGGTGACCTCGGCCTGCGCGGACGCGGTGCCGACCGCCGGGGCGGTGCCGCCCGCGTCGACCGGTGCGCCGCCGGTCGCGCCGCCAGCGGCGGTCCCGGCGGCCGACGGAAGGGCCGCGGTCGACGGCCCGGCGGCGGACGTGCCGGCGCTGCCCGGCTGGGCCGCACCGGCGGCGGTGCCACTGCCGGTCGCGCGTGGTGCCGCGCTGCTGCGGCTCGGTGCGGGCGCGGCGGCGAAGGTCACCGGCACCCGTACGTCCTGGGATCGGTCGGCGGGTCGGGTGTGGTCGGTGCGGGTGGCGACCACGCACCGGCGAACCGTGCAGTCGACGTCGCCGATCGTCGGGGTGATCTTCACGGTGACCCGGAACGAGCCACCCGAGCCGTATGGGGTTGCCAGGTCACCCGCGTAGCTGGGCGGGTTGTTCGAAATCCAGTGCGAGGCGCCGAGGCTGCCGCTGGTGTCGGCTCCGCCGCCGCAGGGTGTCGGTGTCTGGCCGGCGCCGTTGTCGATGCAGTATCCGACGTAGATGCCCTTGGTGGTGTCGTACCCACTGCCGGTGACGGTGACGCTCGTCCCGGCCCGGCTCACCCCGGTGCTCGGCGTGGCGGTGAGGGTCTGACCTCCGGGGCCGCGGGCGGTGCCGGCGTATGCCGGAAGCGCACCGACGACGACACTCACCGTAATCAAGGCGGCGGGCAGAGCGGCGCGACGCAGTGCTCGCATCGGACTCCTCACAAGATGTATCGCCAGGGAACTAGCTAAGGTTTGGCTAACCTAAGTTAGAAACGTGCAGGTCACAAGGGGTTCTTCGGATGAAGATCTTTTAGCCGAACGAGTGAGGGTGTACTTAGTTAGGTTTGCCTAACCTTTGCGGGTCCGCAGTGCGTTCCGTGAAGGGAAACAACATGGTCCGATCCAGAGCCGGTACCGCCTGGCGCCGGTCGATGCTGTGGGCGGCAATCGTCGCCCTCGGCGCGTCGGCCGCCCTCGTAGGGGCCGGCCCCGCCTCGGCGGCCGAGGCCGAGATCACCGGAGGCAGCCTGAACTGGGGTTTCAAGTCGTCGTTCCGCAGCTACGTGAAGACCGGCAACGGGAATCCGCCGCTCGCGGCGAGTGACGGCGCCACCATCAAGGCCGACGGGACCTTCACCTTCCCGTCGACGGGTGGCACCCACGACCCCGCCACCGGGGCGATCACCGCCGAGTACGGCGGGAAGGTCGTCTTCTCCTACCCGGCGCACTTCTTCACCATCACCCTGGCCAACCCGACGGTCTCCGTCTCCGGCGGCTCCGCCGAGTTGAAGGCCGACGTGGAACTGGTCACCAACGAGGTCGAGCCGGTCTCGGTCCACCAGGCCACCATCGCCACCATCGCCGGCAACCCCGCCAGCAGTGGCGGTACGGTGACCGGCACCAACCTGGCGGCCACGCTGACCGCCGCGGGTGCCAGCGCCTTCAACGGCTTCTACGCCGCCGGCGAGGCGCTCGACCCGCTGTCGTTCACCTTCACCACGGGCGATGCCGAACCGGCCGGCCCGGCGGTCACCGTCACCCCGCCCGGCGGGCTCGACCCGAACGGGTCGACCATCACCGTGCGGGGCAGCGGCTTCGACCCGGAGGCCAACGGCGCGGCCGGCTTCTACGTCTCCTTCGGACCGAAGGTCGCCGAGCACTGGGCCAACGCGGGAATCCTGCAGACCACCAAGTGGGTGAACAAGACCAACGAGCCGACCGACGCCCGGGACCGGCTCAACGCCGACGGCACCTTCAACACCACCCTGTCGGTCAGCGCGGCCTACACCGCCCGTACCGGTGAGGAGGTCGACTGCATCGCCGTGCAGTGCTACGTGATCACCTTCGCCGCCCGCGGCTCGGCCGACCGCAGCCAGGACACCTTCACCCCGGTCACCTTCGCCGGCGGTGGTTCGGGCGGCGCGAACGCCAGTCAGCGGATCACCGCCACCGTCACCGGCGGCCCGCTGACCCTCGGTGTGGCCGGTGACACGGTCGCCCTGCCCGCGGTGAGCAACGGCCAGGTCGCCAGCGGGGCGCTGCACGCCGCCACGGTGGCGGACCTGCGCGGCACCAACGCCGGCTGGAGCCTGGTCGGTCAGGTCTCCGACTTCACCTCGGCCGGCGGCAGCATCGCCGCCGACAACCTGGGCTGGGTGCCGAGCGCCAGCGTGGTCGCCGACCCCCTGGGTGGTACGCCCGGTGTGGTCACCCCGGGTGCGACCGCCGCACCCGGTGCCGGCCTGGGTGGGGCGCGTGCGCTCTGCACCTCGCCCACCGGCACGAGCAACGGCACCTTCAACTGCGGTGCCCAGCTCAACCTGGGGATCCCGGCGTCGGCCACGGCCGGCGACTACGCCGCGACCCTCACCCTGACCCTCTCCTAGGTCAGCGTCGGTAGCCGGTGGGGCGGGAACTCCCCGTCCCGCCCCACCGGCCCGACCGCACCTGGTAACACCCCGGAGCCGCACCCATGCCTCGCACCACCGCCCTGTCCCGGACCTGCGCCGCGCTCGTCGCCGTGCTGGCCGTGACGGTCCCGGCCTCGCTGGCCGTCGCCGCACCGAGCCCCACCCCTGCTCCGGCCGCCGGCAACTCGGTCGCGCGGTGGGCGGTACAGCCGTCCAGCCCCGACGGGCCCACCGGACGCAACTACTTCATCTACGACCTGACACCCGGCAGCACGCTCACCGACCATCTCGGCGTCACCAACCTGAGCGATCGGCCGCTCACCTTCGACGTGTACGGCACCGACGCCCACACCACGACCGACGGCGCGTTCGCCCTGCTCCCCGCCGACCAGGCCGCCGTGGACGTGGGCTCCTGGATGCGCCTGGAGCAGCGTCGCTGGACGGTGCCGCCCGGCAAGCGGGCCGACATCCCGTTCCGGCTGACCGTGCCGAAGAACGCCTCCCCGGGCGACCACGCCGGTGGGATGATCGCCTCCCTGTGGCAGGCCGGCACCACCGCCGACGGTCAGCGGGTCCGAATGGACCAGCGGCTCGCGGCCCGGGTCTACCTCCGGGTGACCGGGGAGGTGCGACCCGCCGTCGCCGTCGAGTCGGTCACGGTGGCGTACGACAATCCGGTCAACCCGCTCGGCGGCGGCGACCTGACGGTCAGCTACCTGCTGCGCAACACCGGCAATGTTCGGGTCGGCGGAACGGGCTCGGTCATCGTCGACGGGCCCTTCGGCTGGGAACTCGCCCGGACCGCCCCCGTGGACCTACCGGAGTTGCTGCCCGGCGCCACCTTCGCGGTGACCGAACGGATCACCGGGGTTCCGCCGACACTGCGCTTGTCCGCCACTGTGGACCTCGCCCCGACCACCACCGACACCGCGCTACCTCCGGTGCTCCGCACGGCGGGCGTCTGGGCACCCCCGTGGCTGCTCATCGCCCTGCTCGCCACGGCGGTCGGCTGGTTCGGCGTACGGCGCTGGCGTCGCCGCTCCGCCACCCGCCCGGCGTCCACGACCACCGCATCGCCGTCCGCGAGCAGGGCACCGACCGCTGCTGAGCCGCGCGGTGGCGACCCGCGCGGTGCTGAGCCGCTCAGCGGCACGTCGTGAAGCGGCTTGCCCTGCTCGTCGTCTCTGTCGTCGCCGTCCTGCTGTCGTCCACCGGGTCGGCCCTCGGCACCGACCGGGCACCTGACGTTCAGCCCCGCGTGGCGCTGCCCGAGGGGACCCACCGGGTGGGAGACCGGGTGCTGGTGGCGCTCGACGGTTGGCCGGCCGGCGTGGTCCAGATCGAGGTCTGCGGCAACGAGGGCCGTCGGGGCGCGCTCGACTGCGCGACGGAGCGGGCCACCGACGGCCAGGTGCGGGCCACCGGCAGCGCCCGGGTGCCGGTGTTGCTCGCCGCGCCGCCGGTCGCCTGCCCCTGTCTGCTGCGCGTACGGACCCCGACTGGCGCGACCACCGCCACGGTGGCTCTGCCGCTGGCGGGCGTATCCACTCCGGCCGCCGTGACGACCGGGCCGGCGGTGCTGACCCTGGCCGGCCTGCACGCGGTGGACGAGTCCGGGGTGGGCGGCTGGTTCGGCCTGCCCGGCGAGATGACCGTGCGGCTCACCCTGCACAACCCGGGCTCCGTCGACGTGATCGAGCCACCGGTCACGGTGCTCGCCGGCCGCCCCGGGCGGGTGCACACGATGGTGGCCGCCCCGCCCGTCGGTACCGTCCCCGCCGGGCAGAGCCGTGACTACGTGATCCGGGTGCCGCTGAGCGTGACGACCATGGGCCGGTACGAGGTGCACGGACTGATCGAGCCCGCGGCCGGGCCGCTGCCCTTCGTGGTGGCCACCACGCGGCACCCGTGGGGTCTGCTCGCGGTGCCGGTGGCGCTGCCCGCTCTGCTGCTCGCCGGCGCCGGCCGGCGTGTCAGACGGAGATGACCACTTTCGCCCGGGCGTGTTCACCTTCGAGGTACCGGATGGCGTCGGGCACCTCGTGGAGCGGATAGGTCCGGTCGACGATCGGCGTGAGGCGGCCGGCCTCGGCGTGGGCGCGCAGCGATTCGAGGTGCTGCCGGCTGGGGGCCGCGGTGAGGGTGACGATGCGCTGCCGGACGAACGGCGCCAGCAGCCGTCCGCGAGCGAGGAGCCAGACCGGTCCGACGAGGCTTCTGCCGTGGTAGACCCCGCCGCCGGAGAGCACCAGCGTCCCGGTCGGGGTGAGCGCCCGCCGGAGCGCGGTGAGTGAGCGGTTGCCGACCAGGTCGAACACGACGTCGTGTCGGCGTGCGTCGTGGGTGAAGTCGTCGCGCGTGTAGTCGACGATGTGGTCGGCGCCGAGAGCGCGGACCAGGTCGACGTTGCGGGTGCTGCACACCCCGGTCACGGTCGCGCCGAGCGCCTTGGCCAGTTGCACGGCGAGGGTGCCGACACCGCCGGAGGCGCCGTTGACGAGGACACGGTGCCCTGGCTGGACCTGCGCGACATCGCACAGTCCCATGAGCGCGGTGACGCCGGCCAGCGGCAGCGCGGCGGCCTGCTGCGGTGTCAGGTTCGCCGGGGTCGGTGCGACCAGGTTCGCGGGCACGCACACGTACTCGGCGAAGGCGCCGTTGGCGTCGCCGAGATCGCCGAAGACGGCGTCGCCCGGGCGGACCTGTCCAACGTCGGCGCCGACCGCCTCGACGCGGCCGGCGAAGTCGCGGCCACGGATTCGCGCGCGGGGCCGTGACCCGCCCATGGCCAACCGCGCCATCCGTGGCTCGCCCCGCATGATGTGCCAGTCGTACGCGTTGAGCGCGGCGGCCTCGACCCGCACGAGCACCTCGTCGTCGGCGGGCACCGGCATGTCGACGTCCGCGAGTTGGAGCGTCTCCGGCGGGCCGTACCGGTCCTGGACGATCGCCTTCATCTTCGCCTCCCTCTCAGGTGTACGGCGTACACCTTGATACCGACAGCGTAGGTGTACGCCGTACACCAGTCAATGCGGTTATGGTTTCTACCGCCGCCGGAAGACGAGGATCGAGATGGCTGAGCAGGTGGAGATGCTGCGCCGGACGCCGCTGAGCAGGGATCGGATCCTGCGCGCCGCCGTCGCGCTCGCCGACGAGGCCGGGATCGAGTCCTTGAGCATGCGCAACCTCGCCAAGGACCTCGGGGTCGTGCCGATGGCCCTCTACAAGCACGTGGCCAACAAGGACGAGTTGCTCGACGGCATGATCGACGTGGTCGTCGCCGAGATCGACCCGCCGGCACCCGGTGACTGGAAGCACGTGGTGCGCGGGCGCATCCTCTCCGCACGGCGGGCGCTGCTGCGCCACCCCTGGGCGCCGCTCGCGATCGATACGCGGAACATGGCGACGCCGGCCGTCCTCGCCTACCTCGACTCGATGGTCGGGACGCTCCGGGCCGGCGGGTTCTCCGCCGATCTGACCCACCACGTGATGCACGCGATGGGCAGCCGGATCCTGGGCTTCAGCCAGGAGTTGTTCGACGACTCCCGGCGCGCCGGCCGGTCCGGCACGACCAACGCGGAGCCGCCAGCGCCCCTGCCGCCGGAGGTCGCGCTCCGGTTCCCGTACCTCGCGGAGATCGCCACGGCGGCGTCGCACGACGACGCCTCGGTCGTGGGGCAGGGCTGCGACGACCAGTTCGAGTTCGAGTTCGCGCTGGACCTGCTGCTGGACGGCATCGAACGGCTGCAACGGCAGGGCTGGACCTCCGCGCACCCACCCCGCTGAGCAAACGCCGCCGCCTGGCGAGATCGTGCTCGAACGCGGAAGTAGTGGCATCCCCAGCACGCGGAGGCCACTACTTCCTGGATCGAGCACGACCATGAAGGGCCGGCGGGCGCCTCGTGTCGCGGTGGTCAGCGGGCCCGCGCCGCGGCGATGACCCGTCCGCGCTCCGACTCGGGGAAGCGGTCGAGCATGGCACGCACCTCGTCCGCGCTCACGTTGGCGCCGAACAACTCGCTACCCGGTTCGAGCCGTACGCCCTCGGCGAGGCCACCGGCGACGACCGGGTCGAAGCCCAGCGCGTCCACGAGGGAGGCGACCGCGGTGAGGTCGGCGGCGTCGTCGCCGGCGATGGCGATGGCCTTGCGGTCGGCCGCTCCCGCCGGCCGCGCCCCCTCCTCGAGATCGTGGTAGCCCATGTGGTTGAACGCCTTGACGACCCGCGCGCCGGGCAGGAACGCCCGCACGGTCTCACTGGACGACGTGCCCGGGTCGGTGAGGTCGTCGCGGATGCCGTCGACCTCCCACCAGTAGTTCATGGCGTCGATCACGAGCTTGCCGCGCAGCGCCTCGGCGGGAACGGTGCGGTACCTGCCCAGCGGCAGGGCGAGGATGACCACGTCGGCGACGGCCGCCGCGTCGACCGCTGTGGTGGCGACCGCCCCGGGCGTCAGCACCTCGACGGTGAGGGCGATCTTCGCCGGATCGCCGGAGCCGGCGATGAGCACCCGGTAGCCGGCGGCGAGGGCGAGCCGGCCGAGCACGGTGCCCACCTTGCCGGCACCGAGCACGGCGAGGGTCTGGCCGTTGTCGAGCATGTCTTCCCTCCGGGTACGCACTTGACCGGTCAGCTGGCCAGCATGTCGCGGACCATGGGGATCACCGTCGAGCCGTACAGCTCGACCGCTCGCATCCGGGCACTGACCGGCTGCGCTCCCGCCGTGTAGATGAGATCGAACCGGCCGACGCCGAGGCCGCGGATCGCGTCGGCCATCCGGCGGGCCACGGTCTGCGGCGAGCCGATGTAGAGGGATCCGTGCTCCACCTCGGCGTCGAACTCGGCACGGCGGATCGGCGCCCAGCCCCGCAGCGCACCGATCCGGTCCCGCATGATCCGGTAGTGCGGCCAGTAGATCTCCTTGGCCTCCTCGTCGGTGTCGGCGATGAAGCCCGGCGAGTGCATCCCGACCGGGTGCGCGGTCGTGCCGAGCTGGTCGGCCGCCCTGCGGTACAGGTCGATGTAGGGCGCGAAGCGCTCGGGTGAGCCGCCGATGATGGCGAGCATCAGCGGGAGACCGTAGCGGGCGGTACGCACGACCGACTGCGGTGAGCCGCCCACGCCGACCCAGGTGTTCAGGTGGCCCGATTCCGTCTTCGGGAAGACGTCGGCGTTGTCCAGCGCGGCACGCAGGGTGCCGTTCCAGGTGACCGGCTTCTCGTCCAGGAGCTTCACGAACAGCTCGATCTTCTCCTCGAACAGCGTGTCGTAGTCGCGCAGGTCGTAGCCGAAGAGGGGAAAGGACTCGGTGAACGAGCCACGACCGAGGATGACCTCGGCCCGGCCGTGCGACAGCGCGTCCACCGTGGCGAAGCGCTGGAACACCCGGACCGGGTCGTCCGAGCTCAGCACTGTCACCCCGGACGCCAGCCGGATCCGCGACGTACGGGTGGCGATCCCCGCCAGCACCGTTTCCGGCGTCGACACCGAGTACTCCGGCCGGTGGTGCTCGCCCAGGGCGATGACGTCGACGCCGAGCCCGTCGGCGAGCACCGCCTCGTCGACGACCTGCCGGATCGCGGCGGCGTGCGAGAGGGGCATGCCGGCGTCGTCCTGCGGTACGTCGCCGAAGGTGTCGAGCCCGAACTCGAGGTCAGACATGGTGTGCTCCTTTGCGGTCGAACCAGCCGTGAAGGCGTCTCGCCGGTTGACGTGTCAATGATGCTAACGTGGCGATTGACACGTCAATTCCGGGGGAGCAGATGACGGAGGCCACACCCGAGCGGCGGCGACGCCAACTGCCGACGGCGGAGGAACTACGGATCTGGCGAGACTTCATCGAGACGACGGGGGCACTCAATTCCCAGCTCACGTCACGCCTCCAGGTCGAGTCCTCGCTGTCACCGGGGGACTACGCCGTCCTGCTCGCGCTCAGCGAGGCACCGGACCAGCAGATGCGCTCCTCCGAACTCGCGTCGCACATCGGGTGGGAGCGCAGCCGGCTCTCCCACCACCTCGGCCGGATGGAGCGGCGCGGGCTCATCCGCCGCCAGGAGTGCCCGACCGTCCCCCGAGGGGCGGAGGTGCTCCTCACGCCGAGCGGAGCGGAGGCTTTCCGGCGGGCGACCGTTCCGCACCTGCGCGCCATCCGTGAACTCTTCGTCGACGCTCTCACGCCGGATCAGCTCCGCGCGGCCGGCGAGATAGCCGCGGCACTTCGCGCGCATCTCGATCAGCGAGGTCGCGGCCTCACTGAACGATAGGCAGGAACACCCGGCCCCGAGGGCGGGCTCCGGAAATTCCCCGGCCCGACTGGATCGCCGACCGTGCTCGGTCCGCCGCGCCGCGAATGCATGCGCCGCGGCGCGACGGGTACGCCGCTACTCGATCCAGGGAGGCTGCGATGTGCCCGAAGGCTGCCCAGGCCGACGTGAGTCGGATGTCGAGCGTCGAGAGCCTCGACACGAAGCTTGAGGTGATCGTCGTACCGGTGTCGGACGTCGACCGCGCGAAGGCGTTCTACGAGCGCCTCGGGTGGCGGCTCGACCAGACACCGCCCGGCGTGGTCCAGTTCACCCCGCACGGCAGTGGATGCTCGGTGCAGTTCGGCCCGAGCCTCACGGCGGCGACGCCCGGTTCGTCCACGGCGTACCTGATCGTGTCCGACCTTGAGGCGGCCCGCGACGCCCTGGTCGGCGTCGGCGTCGAGGTGGGCGACATCTTCCATGTCGGGCCGGACGGCCCGGTCGCCGGGCTGGATCCCGAGCGGCGCAGCTACTTCTCGCGCGCCACGCTCCGTGACCCGGACGGCAACACCTGGCTGATGCAGGAGATCACGACCAGGCTGCCCGGCCGCGTCGAGGGCGGCCTGACGTCGTTCGGCTCGGCGAGCGACCTGGCGAGCGCGCTCCGTCGCGCGGCGGACGCCCACGGCGAGCACGAGAAGCGCACCGGCGCGAGGGACGACGACTGGCCCGACTGGTACGCGGCGTACATGGTGAGCGAGCAGTCGGGAGCCAAGCCGCCGGAGTGAGCCGTGCCGTCACCGCGGCCGGCGCGAGGCGCGCTCGTGCCTGTCGACGGCTCGGGCGTGGGCCACCGCGAGCAGCCGGTCGATCTGGGGCAACATTTGCGGGCCGGGCATGACGATGCTGGCGAAGCCGTGCAGCGCGTAGCCGGGGTGCGGCATTACGGTGTCCAGCCTCGCGAAGTCGAAGCTGTCGCGGTGGGCCTCGAAGTCCTTGGGCGCGAAGCCGAACAGCCTTTCGAACTCGGCTCGGCCCAGATCCAGGTTGAGCCGGAAGACGCCGGGCCGGTCGAGCTGGGAGCTCTCGTCGAAGCCGGGTACGTCGTGCTCGACGATTGTCGCGAACGGCTGGCGGCGGTCCGGGCCGACGTAGAAGAAGCGGTCACCCCAGGCGCCCTCCGGTGCCCCGCTCTCGGCGCTCGCCACGAGCTGCTCGGCGCCGGGCAACGCGAGAATCCGATCGGCGAGCGTCGCCGGGTCGATGCCGGTCGGAATGTGCAGCACCCCGTCCGCGTGCGCGATCGTGGCCTCGTCGAGCGGGAAGTACCGGTAGTCGTGCGACCTCGTCTCGGCAGGCTCCACGTCGGCGGCGCGGACGTACCGGGGAAGGTGTGTCAGGCGCTGGAGCGCGCCCTCGTACGTCGAGGCGGCGGGCGCGTCGATGCCGAGCGCGGGGCTCGCGCCCAGGCTGCCGACAAGCACCGCGTACCGGTCACCGAGCAGCGCGCCGACGATCGCGCCGGCACCGAACCACGGCTGGTCGGTTCCGGCCACGGTCATCGTGCTCGGATTGCGCTGGAGGTGCCGGTTGTGCGCGAAGGCCAACGTCGGCCCACGGTGCGCCTCGGTCGCGCGGATCGCGAGCAGGTTCTCGGCCATCAGCGCGTCCCGGACCTGGGCCAGGCGGGCGAAGCGTTCCTCCCGCGCGAGCGGTGCGGCGGCCTCGGCGTGGTAGCGCAGCAGGGCGACCGCGCTGGTCGCCGCCACGTTCGCCGCCGGCCAACCCTCGGGCCGCTGGGGTGCCCGCAGGTACATCTCGGTCAGCAGGTCGTCGGCGATCACCCGCAGCCGCTGGGCGTCGGCGGAGCGTCCGACCGACCGGCCCGGCTCCCAGATCGCGGCCGGGTCGCTCCATCGGGCGTCGTCGCCGATCAGGCCGTCGATCTCGGCGAAGCGGCCCGAGCCGAGATAGTCACAGACCTGGGCGAGGTGACGCCGCGGGCTCGGCGCGTGATCCATCTCCAGCGGGGCGTCGAAGCCGTGGAACGTCAGGCGCTCGGCCGCCGGCCGCCCGCTGTTCCACTCGCGCATCCACAGCAGCAGGTCACGGTTGGCCGGTGCGGAGCCGAGCCCGTGGCTGAAGCCCTCGGTGAGCGCGCGGTCGAGCGTCACGCCGATGTCGCCCTGGACGAACGCGTCGGCGATCAGCCCCGCCGCCCGGTCGCTCTCCACCGCGATCGACCGGTAGCCACTCTCGGCCAGTTGCGCGAAGGCCTCGTTGCGGATCTGGAGGAAGGCGGATTCGCCGTGCGTCGGCTCGCCGAGCGCGAGCAGGGCCGGCGGCATGGCAAGCAGGTCGAGTGGGAACGTCATTCCATCAACCGTATCGTTGAACCACCGTTTGAGACTTCCGAGCGATTGAGCGCGATGACACCCACAAAACCTTCAAACCCGGGGGTACGTCGGCCAGTCGACCTCGCGCGGGCGTACGGCCTCTCCGCGCAGGCCGTGCGCAACTACGAGCGAGACGGGGTCCTGCCGCTGGCGCAGCGCAGCCCGAGCGGCTACCGCCGGTTCACCGAGGCGCACGCCTTGGCGCTGGGCGCCTACCTCGCGCTCATCCCCGGCCACGGTTACGCGGCCGGTGGCGAGATCATGCGTGCGGTCAACCGGGGCGAGATCGACACGGCGTTGCGGGTCATCGACCGCGGCCACGCCCTGCTGCAACGTGACCGGGAGACCCTGGACGCGGTGGAGGCGGCGGTCCCGCTCCTCGTCGGGATCGAGCGTGAGCCGCAGGGCCGCAGTGCCGTGCCGATCAGCGCGCTGGCGCACCGGCTCGGCGTACGACCGGCGACCCTGCGCAAGTGGGAGCGCGCCGGCCTGCTCCAGCCGGCGCGCGACTCGGCGACCCGCCACCGCCTCTACTCGCCGGACGACGTCCGTGACGCCGAACTCGCCCACCTGCTGCGCCGCGGCGGGTACCGGCTCGACCACATCGCCGGCGTCCTGGGTCAGGTGCGCGACGCCGGCGGCGCGGAACCGCTCGCCGCGTCACTGCGCCAGTGGCGGCACCGGCTCACCGTGCGCGGCCAGGCCATGCTCAACGGCGCGGCCCGGCTCTCCGAGTACCTCGACAGCGGCGCCGGCACCGGGTGACCGGGTGGTGTCCGAACCGGGCGAATACCACCTCTTCGCTCTATATGCTGCATCGAGTATCGGGAGGTCGATAATCACGAGACGGACCGCCGCAAGCCCCGCAACAGTGGAGATCCGATGGCCAGCACTGGATCCGGGCAGCCAGCGCGCCCTCCGAGTCAGCTCGACCCGCAGGACGCCTACCGCGAGTTCCGCTATCCGATCCTGGCCCTGGCGGTGACCACGGCTATCGCCGGCCTCGTCGACGCCTTCGCGTTCCTGCGTTACGGCGTCTTCGTCGCCAACCAGTCCGGCAACGCGATCTTCCTCGGCATCGGTCCGGCCGGGCGGCACCCGGCCTGGCCGGCCGCGTTGACCTCACTGGTGGCGTTCGGCGCCGGTGCGGGGGTGGTGGCGCGACTGCGAGCGATGGGCCCTCCCCGTAGGTCGGCGACCCGCGGTCTCGCCGCCACCGTGATCGCCGTGGCGGTCTGGTCGGCGGTCAACGTCCTCCTCGAGTACGGCCGCACCAGCCCGCAGTCCCGGGCGGTGCTGGCTGCCTTCGGCGGCTTGGCCATGGGCTCCCTGGCGACGCTGTTCGTGCGTACCGCCGGGGTCGCCACCACCATCACGTACCAGTCGGGCACCGTCGCGAAGACCGGGGAGCGGATCGTCGGCTGGATCGCTGGTCCGGGCAACAAACGGTCGCAGGCCCGGAAAGGCTCACTGCTCGGGCTGCTGACCCTCGCCACGTACGTGGTCGGGGGTGCGCTCGGCACGTTGGCGCAGCAGTGGCCCCTCTGGGTGCCGGTCTGGGCGACGCTCGTCCTGGCGGCAATGGCGCCCGCGCTCCGTCGTTCCTGAGCTGGAGGCCCGGTCGGGGGACGTTCTGCCGATTCTGGCCGGGCGGGGCCGCCCCTGCCGTAGCCTCGGTGGCCGGTGATCTCATCCATCGGGCGTCGATTCCAGGCGCTGCCCCGCGAGCGGCCGGGCAGCCCGCAACGCGGTCCAGCAGCCACCGGGCCGCGTTGGCCCGCTCCGCTGGGTGGGCGGGACGTGAGCGAGCCGAGGCCGGCGACAAACTTGATTTATTCCAAAACAGCGGGCTATGGTCTGCACGTGACGTCCGACATCGAGGCCCAGCTTCGGGCGGTCTCGATGCGTGTGACCCGGCCCCGGCTGGCTGTGCTCGCGGCGCTGCGGGACCATCCGCACGTCGACACCGACACGGTGATCGCGCTGGTCCGGGCGGACCACCCCACGATCTCCCACCAGGCGGTGTACGACGTGCTGCGCGCGCTCACCGACGCCGGTCTGGTGCGGCGCATCCAGCCGGCCCGTGCGACAGCCCGTTACGAGTCGCGGGTGGGGGACAACCACCACCACGTCGTGTGTCGCTCCTGCGGCGCGATCGCCGACGTCGAATGCGCCGTCGGCCACGCACCCTGTCTCACCGCCTCCGATGACCACGGCTTCGTGGTCGACGAGGCGGAGGTCGTCTACTGGGGCACCTGCCCCGGCTGCGCGACCGCACGCACCTCCCAGTGATCCGCCAGTTCGGAAGGAAGTACATGAGCGACACCCAGGACAACCGTCCCTCCAGCGCCCAGGGCGTGGATGAGAAGGCGGCGGCCGGCTGCCCCGTTGCGCACGACTCCGTGACCGCGCACGGCAGCGAGAGCGAGAACCCGGCGATCGACTCGCCGACCCCGAAGACCGGCGGTCGTCCGCGTACGAACCGGGACTGGTGGCCCAACCAGCTCGACCTCTCGGTGCTGCACGCGCACTCGCCGAAGGGCAACCCGCTGGGGGCGGACTTCAGCTACGCCAAGGAGTTCGCCAAGCTCGACGTCGAGGCCCTCAAGCAGGACATCACCACGGTCCTCACGACCTCGCAGGACTGGTGGCCGGCCGACTTCGGCCACTACGGCGGCCTGATGATCCGGATGAGCTGGCACGCCGCCGGCACCTACCGCATCCAGGACGGCCGTGGCGGCGCCGGCGACGGTGGCCAGCGGTTCGCCCCGCTCAACAGCTGGCCGGACAACGCCAACCTCGACAAGGCCCGGCGGCTCCTGTGGCCGGTCAAGCAGAAGTACGGCCAGCAGATCTCGTGGGCCGACCTGCTCGTGCTCGCCGGCAACGTGGCCCTGGAGTCGATGGGCTTCAAGACCTTCGGCTTCGGCTTCGGCCGGGAGGACGTCTGGGAGCCCGAGGAGATCTTCTGGGGCCCGGAGGACGCCTGGCTCGGCGACGAGCGCTACGTCTCCGAGAAGGAGATGGCGGCCGACGTCGGCGCCACCGAGATGGGGCTCATCTACGTCAACCCGGAGGGCCCGCGCGGTAACGCGGACCCGCTCGCGGCGGCGCACTTCATCCGGCAGACCTTCGCCCGGATGGCGATGAACGACGAGGAGACCGTCGCCCTCATCGCCGGTGGCCACACCTTCGGCAAGACCCACGGTGCCGGTGTCGCCGACGACCACGTCGGCCCCGAGCCCGAGGGCGCCCCCCTGGAGGCGCAGGGCCTGGGCTGGCTGAGCACCTACGGCAGCGGCAAGGGCGGGGACACGATCACCAGCGGTCTCGAGGTGACGTGGACCGACCGGCCGACGCAGTGGAGCAACCGGTTCTTCGAGATCCTCTTCGGCCACGAGTGGGAGCTCACCACCAGCCCGGGCGGGGCGAAGCAGTGGGTCGCCAAGGACGCCGAGGCGATCATCCCGGACGCGCACGACCCGTCGAAGAAGCACATCCCGTACATGCTGACGACCGACCTGTCGCTGCGCGTCGACCCGGCGTACGAGAAGATCTCGCGCCGCTTCCTGGAGAACCCCGACGAGTTCGCGCTCGCGTTCGCCAAGGCCTGGTACAAGCTGCTGCACCGCGACATGGGTCCGGTCGACCGCTTCCTCGGGCCGTGGGTCCCGGAGGCCCAGCTGTGGCAGGACCCGGTGCCGGCCGTCGACCACGAGCTCGTGGGTGACGCCGACGTCGCCGCCCTCAAGGCGAAGGTGCTGGAGTCCGGCCGCACGACCGCCCAGCTGATCTCGACCGCCTGGGCGTCGGCCGCCAGCTTCCGGTCCACCGACAAGCGCGGCGGCGCCAACGGTGCCCGGATCCGCCTCGAGCCGCAGCGCAGCTGGGAGGTCAACCAGCCGGAGCAGCTCGCGACGGTCCTGGAGACCCTCGAAGGCATCCAGCGGGAGTTCAACTCCGCCGGTGGCGCGAAGATCTCGCTCGCGGACCTGATCGTGCTCGCCGGCTCGGCCGCGGTCGAGAAGGCGGCGCGTGACGCCGGCGTCGAGGTGACCGTGCCGTTCCGGCCGGGCCGCACCGACGCCACCCAGGAGCAGACCGACGTCGAGTCGTTCCGGGTCCTCGAGCCGCGCGCGGATGGCTTCCGCAACTACCTGCGTCCCGGCGAGAAGACCCAGCCGGAGGTGCTGCTCATCGACCGCGCGTACATGCTCAACCTGACCGCGCCCGAGATGACCGTCCTCATCGGCGGCCTGCGCTCCCTCGGGAACAACGTCGGCGGAGCGGCCCACGGTGTCCTCACCGACCGGCCCGGCGTGCTCACCAACGACTTCTTCGCCAACCTGCTCTCCCCGGGCACCCGGTGGAAGGCGTCGGAGTCCGAGGAGCACGTCTACGAGATCCGGGACCTGGCCACCGACGAGGTGAAGTGGACCGCCACCGCGGTCGACCTCATCTTCGGCTCCAACTCCCAGCTGCGGGCCCTCGCCGAGGTCTACGCCAGCCAGGACGCGCGGGACAAGTTCGTGGCCGACTTCGTCGCGGCCTGGACGAAGGTCATGGAACTCGACCGGTTCGACGTGGCCTGACCCCTGCCCCAACCGACGAGCCCCGGTCGATCCTCAGCGATCGACCGGGGCTCGTTCGTCGTCGTGACGCGCCGTCGCGACAGGTCGGTGTCCGGTCGATGAGTTTGGGATGCTGTGGCGGTCTACCTGCTGACATCACCTGATTCGAAGGAGCACCGCCATGGCGAAGGTCATCTCCACGCTGTTCATCTCGGCCGACGGGGTGGCCGAGATCGACCCCGACTGGCACTTCCCGTACTTCGACGAGAACATGGGCCGCGCCGTCGGCGAGGACTACGACACCTCCGACGTGCTGCTCATCGGCCGCGAGACGTACGACAGTTTCGCGGGCGCCTGGCCTGAACGTGAGGCCGCGGGCGGGGAGGACGCCGGGTTCGCCAAGCAGCTCGGGGACGTCCGCAAGGTGGTCGTCTCGCGCCAGCCGCTGGAGTTCACCTGGCGCAACTCGGAACTGGTCGAGGGTGACCTGGTCGACGCGGTCGCCGCGCTCAAGGCCGACGCCGGCATCAAGGGCATCCTCATCCCCGGCTCGATCTCCGTGGTGCAGCAGCTGCTCGCCGCGGGGCTGGTCGACGAGCTGCGTCTGCTGGTGCACCCGGTGGCGGCGCGCAAGGGCCGCCGGCTCTTCGACGACGGCGACACGCCGTACCACCTGAGGGTCACCGCGACCGAGGTGTTCCCGACCGGCGCGATCCGCGTGATCTACACGCCGACCGACGCGCCCGCGACGGTCACCTACGACGAGGTCACGGACCTGGTCCCGGCCGGCGAATAGCTCCCCGGCCGTGCCTCGTCGCGCCTTCGCGCCGACGTGGGATGTGACCGCCGGGACTCCGGGGAGGTGCGCGGGCCGCGCACCTCCCCGGAGTCCGCCGTCCTCAGGCGAGGGTGCAGGACGCGCCGTTGAGGGTGAACGAGGCGGGTCGAGCGGTGTTACCGGTGTGGGTGGCCTGGAAGCCGATGGTGACCGATCCGTTGGCGGGGATGGTGGCGTTGTAGGAAAGGTTTCGGGCCGTCACCTGCCCCGAGGTGGGGGAGTAGGAGGCGTTCCAGCCCGAGGTGATGTTCTGCCCGCTGGGCAGGGCGAAGGCGAGGGACCAGCCGTTGATGGCGGTCGCGCCGGTGTTGGTGATGGTGATGTTCTCCGTCAGCCCGTTGTTCCAGGCGTTGACGGCCACGGTCACACCACAGCCGCTGGCCGGGGGCGGAGTCGTCGGCGGCGGGGTGGTCGGCGGCGGGGTGGTCGGGGGCGGGGTGGTGGGCGGCGGCGTGGTCGGGGGCGGGGTGGTGGGCGGCGGGGTGGTCGGGGGCGGGGTGGTCGGCGGGTTGGTCAGGCCGAAGAACTGGACGGCGGCCGCGGCCATGCCGGAGCTGGGCAGGCTGTGCCCGGCGCCCTGGACGCTGTACGCCTCGACCTGGACGGTGCCGCTGGTGTCGGCGTACCTGCGTCGGTTCCAGTTCGCCTGCGGCGTGTCGGTGGAGGTGGGTGTCTGGCTGAGCCCGAACACGTTGGTCCACTGCTCGATCGTCTCCTGCAGCAGCGAGAACGGCACGAGCGTGTCGTTGGTGCCGTGCCACAACTGCACGCGGGGGCGAGTGCCGGAGTAGCCGGGGTATGCCTGGCGGACCGCGTCCCCCCACTGCTGTGGCGTCCGGTTCATGTTCCCGCCGGTGCACTGGCTGGCCCCCGGCGGGTAGTCCGCCGCGTTGGCGAAGCAGTTGAAGGGCACGCCCATGAAGGCCGCCCCTGCCTTGAACACGTCGGGGTAGAGCGCCAGCATGTGGTTGGTCATCATGCCGCCGGACGAGCTGCCGGTGGCGTACACCCGGTTGGCGTCGCCGCCGTACTGCTGCTGGGCGTAACGGATCATGGAGATGATCGACACCGGGTCGCTGCCGCCGCCGCGGCGCTTGGCGGCGTCGGACCACGTGTCGAAGCAGTTGCCGAACCCGGCCTGTTGGGTCGCGCTCGGGTAGATCACGATGAATCCGTACCGGTCGGCCTGGCTGGCGAACTCACTGCCGGAGTAGAAGCCGGGGCCGGAGCCACCGCAGCCGTGCATGGCCACCACGATCGCCGGCCTGGCCGGGCGGTTGTCCGGCACGTAGACGTGCATGCGCATCCGGCCCGGGTTGTCGCCGAAGCTGGTCACCTCGGCCAGCGACGCGGCGTACGCGGGTTGGAACGCGGGGATCACCAGGCCGATCGCGGCCAGTGACGCGGTGAGGCCGAGCAACAGTTTCCTTCTGATTCTCACGGGGACGACTCCTTCGATCAGCTGTGCGGGCTGGGATCGGCCACGCGCGTCCGGCTCGCGGGAACTTCCGGCTCGCCGCGGTGATCGCGCATCGCCTACAACGTGTGCTCGCCCTGTGCCCGGCTCAGTGCGGCGTCGCGTTGCAGATAGTGTTATCCCCGGGCCAAGAAGTGTCAATCGACGTACCTCGATCAGGTGTGGTCGATTCCGCCAGCCTCGGTGAGGTTGGTTCGCCGACGGTCCGTCTACAGTCGGTAGACCGTTCCTCAGCAGAGCCCCGGAGTGCCTGTGGCGAGCCCGTTCGACATCGAGGAGATCTATCCCGACGATGGGGAGCACTCACTCCGGATGCCTCGGCGGCAGGCCGGCAGCTCGCCGCAGGGCGTCGCGGTGACCCTGCTGGCGGACTACACACTGCGGGCCCGTGCCATGCTTCCGTCCGCCGCCATCGTCGCGCTGCTCGCCGAGTCCGGCGTGACGACGGCCGGCGCCCGTGCGGCGATCAGTCGGCTGGCCCGTCGAGGCGTCCTGGAGGGCAGCAGACAGGGACGACGCAGCTCCTACCGGCTCAGTCAGGCCGCCGCCGCCCACCTCTCCGCCGGAGGCAACTGGATCCTCGCCTCCACCACGGCGGCAGAGCCCTGGGACGGGTGCTGGACGACAGTCGCCTTCTCGCTGCCGCAGGACCGCGGCGCGCAGCGGCGGGCCCTGCGTGGCCAGCTCCGCTGGCTGGGGTACGCGCCGCTCTACGACGGGCTGTGGATCTCACCGTACGAGTTGACTCCGCCGGCTCGGGCGCAACTCGCCCAGCTCGCCGGTGGCGCCGTCACGGTGTTCCGGGGACGACAGGTGGCGCTCGACGCGGACAGCCAGCGCGCTCCCATCGATGCCTGGGACATCGACGCGATCAGGGGGCACTACGAGGCGTTCCTGCGGAGGTGGGCGCCCCTGGTGCCGCAGGTGCGCTCGGGACAGGTCGACGGCGCGGCGGCGGTGCGGACGCGTACCGAGGTCATGGACACCTTCCGGCGCTTCCCCATCCTCGACCCGCAACTGCCCCGGGAGATCCTCCCGGCCGGATGGCTCCGGCAGCCGGCCCGGGAGTTGTTCGCGGCCGTCTACGACGGTCTCGCCGAACCGGCGGAGCGACACGTGCGAGCGGTCGTCGGGCAGTTCACCGACAGTGCGCAGCCCGGCATCCAGGCGCACACCACCACCGACCTGCTCGCCGGGGTGCGCGGCGACGTGGGCCGGGCGAGACCGGCCCAGCGCGGGCCGGCCCTCGCATCGACGGCTGACTGTGTACCTGGTGGAGAGCGACGCGGCGACGGGGGGCCCGGGTGACCATCCGCAGCGGAGAGCCTCGGCGGGCGGACGCGCCGCAGCCACGCCCGTCCGACCAGGACGTGTCCTTCAACGGCACCGTCGCCCGCGTCGGCTGAGGACAGCGCGCCGGGGGCGTACCACCGACCTCGCCCTGAGCGATCGTCGGTGCGGCCCGCCGGCCGCGGCCGGCTAGCTGGCCCGCATCAGCGGGTCTTCTTCGTCGGCCGCTTGCGAGGCGGCGTCAGCAGGTCGGCGATCGCCGCGATCGCGGACGGCACGATCCGGTAGTACGCCCAGACGCCGCGCTTCTCGCGCTCGATCAGGCCGGCCTCGGTGAGGATCCGGAGGTGATGGCTCACGGTCGGCTGGGAGAGATTGAGCGGCGCGGTCAGGTCGGTGACCGACGCCTCGCCCTCCGGCGCCGACTGGATCAGGCTGAGCAGGCGCAGGCGGGCCGGGTCGGCGAACGCCTTCAGCACCCCCGCGAGTCGCTCGGCGTCGGCGCGCTTGATCGGCTCACCAGCGAGCGGCGAGATGACAGGCATAGAAGTTTCCGCAGTTCCCACGTCATGCATAGTTCCACCAAGACTGTCGGTTGACCGGCGGAATCGGACACTTCGCCAAACCAGTGGTACGAGTCACGCCCGACGGCGGCCTGCTCCGCGCCCCGGACACGGGCGGCGCCCAGGCGCGTCTGGAGCAGCGAGAGCAGTCGAGCTGAGGTCCTCGGCACGGCCGTCGATGGCACCCACGAGAGGCGGACACAGCCTGACCTCTTCACCTGCGATCGTCGTCTCGTGCCCGACACCGACCGGAAGGACCCGTCGCCATGACCGCCACGACCTCCCCAGCCGCGGCGCTCGACCCGGAGCGGACCGACCTGCTCGACCAGTGCGCCCGCCTCGCCCTGATCACCACGTCACCCGCCATCCAAGACCGCCGAGGCGCCCGATGACGGTTCTCGACAACCGGGCGCTCAACCGCGCGACGCTTGCCCGGCAACTGCTGCTCGATCGCGCCGACCTGCCGGTGCCCGGGGCCGTCGCGCAGCTCGGCGGACTCCAGGCACAGGAACCGCAGGAGCCGTTCGTCGGGCTCTGGTCGCGACTGCGTGCCTTCGATCCGGCCGTGCTGTCGGACCTGCTGGTCCAGCGGCAGGTGGTGCGGACGCACCTGATGCGCCGTACCGTCCATCTGGTCGTCGCCGCCGACGCCCTGGCCTGGCGCGCCCGGCACGACGCCATGCTGCGCCAACGGACGCTCGGGGCCTACCGGCGCGAGCTGGACGGGGTGGACCTCGACGAGGTGGTCGCGGCGGGCCGGGCGCTGATGGCCGACGGCGTGCCCCGCACGATGACCGAGATCGCGCGGGCGCTCGCCGATCGCTGGCCGACGCCGGGGCCGCGGGCACTGGGTGAAATGGTGGTCGCCGCGCTCGTTCCGATGGTCCAGTTGCCGCCGCGCGGGGTGTGGCGCGCGAAGGCAGGTGTGCGCAACGTCCCGCTCTCCCTGTGGCTGGGTCGGGAGATCGACCCGCCGTCGCTGGAGCCCTCCGACCCCGCCGGTCAGGCGCTCGTACGGCGGTATCTGGCCGCGTTCGGCCCCGCGGCCACGGCCGACCTGCGGGCCTGGTGCGGCCTCACCGGCCTGCCACCCGCGGTGGCCGCGCTGCGCGAGGAGCTGGTGACCTTCCGCGACGAGCGTGGCCGCGAACTGATCGACCTCCCCGACGCGCCGCGTCCCGACCCCGACACACCCGCGCCGGTACGGTTCCTGCCGGCGTTCGACAACGCGATACTCGGCTACGAGGATCGCAGCCGGATCATCGACCACGCTCATCGCGGCCTGTCGGTCGCCGGTGAGCGGGTGGTGCTGGTCGACGGCCGGGTCGCCGCGACCTGGACCGTCGACGCCGAAACCGTGCGCGTCACACCGCTGGGCCGCCTGTCCCGAGGCGACATCGCCGCCGTGACCGAGGAGGGGGAGGCTCTGGCGTCGTTCCTCTCCGACGGCGACAGCGACCGGGTCCGGGTCGACCTCTGAGGGCGGTGCGCCGTGCCGGCGCTGGTCCTGCGGGGCGTCCGCCGCCCGCCCCGCAGGACCAGGTCCCGAAGGTCAGCCCGCGGTGCAGGAGCGGATCTGTGGTCGGGCGTTGCTGTTGCCGTTGAACATCGTGGTGAAGCCGAAGGTGTTGCCGCTGCCATTGGACCGCACGGTCATGACGTTGCCGCTGCTGTCCCAGGTGGCGCTGCCGTTCCAGACGCTGGAGACCTTCTGCGGCGCGGTGAGGGCGACGACCACGGACCAGGTGCTGGCGCCGCTGACGGTCACCGACGTGTTGTAGCGGTCACCCCAGACGTTGGGGGTCGTCGCGGTCGCCGTGCAGCTGCCGCCGGAGGGCGGCGGCGTCGTGGCAGGCGGCGGGGTCGTGCCGGGTGGCGGGGTCGTGGCGGGTGGCGGGGTCGTGCCGTCCGGCGCGACCGCACGACCGGTGGACGGCGAGATCATGCCGGGGCACAGGTTGCGGCTGGTGAGGTTGGCCATGATCTGCCCGATGGCGTCGCGGGTGTTCTGGATCCCGTCGTGCATGAGGATGACCTGGCCGGCCTGGAGGCGGCTGGCGTTGGACACGATCTGACTCACGCTGGCGCCGTTCCAGTCCTGGGAGTCCACGTCCCAGATCACCTGTCGCATGCCGAGCGACGAGGCGACGGACTGGAGGGTGGAGTTGGTCTCCCCGTACGGGGGCCGGAACAGCTGTGGCCGGCTGCCGGTGGCCGACTGGATAGCCGAGCTGGTCTGGGACAGGTCGGACTGCATCTGCGCCTGGCTCATCGACGTCATGTGGGCGTGGTTCCAGCTGTGGTTGCCGACCCACATGCCGGCGGCCACCTGGGCCTGTGCCGCCGAGCGGTTGTTCTGGACGTTCTGACCGACGTTGAACATCGTGGCCCGCGCGCCGTTGTTGCGCAGCACGCTCAGCAGCGCGCTGGTACTGCCGCTGGGTCCGTCGTCGAAGGTGAGCCCGACGTAGCCGTTGCAGGTGGCGGCGCTGGACGGGGTCGCGGTGGCCGCGACGACGACGCCGCACGCCGCGACGGCGGTGGCGAGGATGGACAGCCCCGCGCGTAGTCGCTTCGACCGTACGAGGGTGCGGAGGGGGACAGTGCTCATCTGGTGCCCCTTCTACCGGGCTGGGAGGCGTGGAGGCGCACGCCGGCCGTCCGGATGGTGGTGGGGAGATCGACCGAAACCCGACGAAGCGGGGCTGCATCGACCGCGATGGATCGGAGTATTACAGCGGGAATTCCGACGCGTCAACAACTTCCGGAAGCGCTCTCGGCGGGGAGATCTGATCCGGAAGTTGATCGGAACTATCGGCCTCGATCGGCGTGCCGGGCGGACGCCGCCGCCGAGGGCCGCAACCATGCTCGGGAAGGCAGCCTCGCAGCCTGGGTCAACGAGCCGCCTCCGGAGCCGTTGGCCGGCGAGGGTTACCGCAATGTTTCCGAGAAATGTTGACAGCGCGTCGTGGCCGTACCAATACTTTCGCCATCGGCGGACCTCGACGGCTGTCGATCAAGGCCGCCGCAGTTCCACACCATGCCGGCACGCCGCCCCCGCCGGCACTCACAAGGAGGAAGCATCACATGACCGATGTTTCCACCCACCCGAAGAGCCGGCGGCTGCTCCGCCACGCTGTCTGCCGGCCAGCAGTGGGGCGACCGCTACAACCTCAACGTCGCGGTCTCGGGCTCCAACAACTGGACGGTGACGATGAACGTGCCGTCCCCGGCCAAGGTCCTCTCCACCTGGAACATCAACGCCAGCTACCCCAATGCCCAGACGCTGACCGCGACGCCCAACGGCAGCGGCAACAACTTCGGCGTCACCATCGGGACCAACGGCAACTGGACCTGGCCATCGGTCTCCTGTAGCGCGAGCTGACCCTCGTACACCCGGATCAGCGCACTGTGGCACGGCGGCTCCCGGCCGCCGCGCCACGAGGCTGTCACGGCCTGCCAGTACGCGGATCAGCGACGGGGCGGGTGCGGGCAACGACCTCCTCGGGGGTCAGCGGCGCCCTCGGATGATGCGTGAGGCACAGCGGGGTGCGGACCTTGACGAACGAGAAGCCCGCCCCAGCCACGTAGAACTCACCGCTGCTCAAAAGGCCGATGTCGGGCAGCCGTCCGCCCTTGGCCTCGGCCAGCTGGCGGGCGGCGTCGATCTGCGCCGGCGCGTTGAGCAGCCCGAAGAACTGGGTCGTCGCGTTGCCGGAGATCTGGTTGTGTAGACCCTTCGGCGCCTGGGTGGCGAAGACCAACCCGAGCCCGTACTTCCGGGCCTGGGAGGCGAGCGCGATGGAGCTGGCCGTGCAGGCCGTGTTGCCCGTCGACGGCGCGAGTGTCTGCGCTTCGTCCATCACGAAGAGGCCGCCCAGCGGACGGTCACCCGCCGGGTGCCGCTTCACCCAGGCGAAGAGCGCCATCTGCAACTGGTTGACGAAGCTCTGGCGTTCCTGGTCGGAGGTGAGGCCGACGAAGCTGATGACCGAGACCCGTGCCCGCCGCCCCGGCGACGGCGTCAGCAGCAGCCCTGGGTCGGCCGGCGCGCCGACCCCACCGAAGAGCGGGTCGGTGACCATAGCCGCCTTGAGCGTCTCGGCCAGTTCCTGGGCGAGCTTGTCGGCCCGCGTCAGACGGCTGACCCCGTCGGGCAGATCGGCGAGGAACTCGGTGAAGCCGTGCAGTCCGACCATGCCGCTGCGCGCGTACGCCTGAAGGGCCTCGGTGAGCACCGCCTTGCCCTGCTGGGCCAGCTTGGTGGGCCGGTCGACGCCGGCCCGTGGTGCGAGCGCCTCCACGGCGGACCGGATCGCCTGGTCGAATTCGTCGGGCCATTCGCGCAACGACGTGAAGTCGGGCAGTGGTTGGAAACTCAGCGGACGGCCGGCGGTGACGCGGGGCGTCCACACGACCACCTCGGTGTGGGCGAGATAGTCGGCGGCACGCTCAGCGTCACCGGAACCCCAGCCGGCGGGTGCCTCGGGCCACGGGTCGCCCAGCCGCGCGAGGTCGTTGTTGGGGTCGAGCACGATCGAGGAAACGCCCTGCCGGGCGCACTCCTCGACGAGCCGGCGGATGAGCACCGTCTTGCCGGAACCCGACCCGGCGAACAGCACGGCGTGCCTGCGGAGAGACTCCAGGTCCACCGTGAAGGGACGGCCACCCTCGATCGTGCGTCCCAACCCGATCGACCGTCCGTCGCGGGCGGCCGCGGAGTCGGGCGGATCAGCGGCGGGCGGCGAGGACGAGACGACCGCGTCCACGGACGTTTCGCCGGCGATGCCGACGGTCGTGCCAGACGGGCCGGGCGCGGTGGTGAGGGGCGCGGTGGTGGCGGGAGCCGGTTCCGGCCCCGGCAGGACCGCCCGCAAGAGTGCCGTTGTGCTTGCCGGGCGGCGGGCGATCAGCCACTCCTGCAAAGCCGCGGACGGCTCGCCCGCCATCACCTGCAGGGCCGCGAAGACCCGCAGGTCCGCCTCTGTCACCGCGCAGCGGACGCCGCCGGCCGCGTCGAAGGCGGTCAACACCTCCGTGGTACGTCTGCCCGTCGGCCACGGACCGTTGCGCAACAGCACCAGTCGCCGCTGCGGCAGGTCCCGGTCCAGCCCGGCCATGGTGCACGCGGCCTTGACCCGCGCGGTGACCGCGATCGCGTTGGGATGCGCGATCGCCCGGAAGCACCAGTGCGCCTCGTTCTCGGTGGCCTCGTCGAGGACCTCGATCAACCGTCCGTGCAGCGCGGGCTTGCGGCTGGGCGGTGGGTCGTACTTGTAGGTGGCGCCGGTCGGCGCCTGCTCGGCGATCCAGGCGGCCAGGCCGGCCGCGAGCAGCGGTGGCATCCGCTCGTCCTCGCCGGCCGGCGTGAGCGCGGCCGATACGTCCGCCGCGGCCACCAGTTCGGCGAACCGGGCGTCCAACGTGCGCAGCTTCTGCTCGTCGGCCGCCTGGTCGTTCGGCCGGCCAGGCACGACGGCCGGGGACGGTGCGGCGTCGACGCCGTCGATGAGCCGGTCGAGTTCGGTGACCTCGTCGCGGTCCCGGCACCAGGCGACGTGGCGGTCCACCCGCCGCAGCAGAGCACGTGGCGTCAGGGTTGGCGCGTCGGCGAAAGCGGAGGGGTCGATGGGCCAGGTCGGGTACGGCGGGTCGAAGCGCGATCCCGCGAACGCGGCGGTGAGCCGTTTCACCACGATCGCCAGGCCGATCTCGGGAGTGGGTATCCGGTCCGGCAGGGTCGCCTGCCGGAACCGGTCACTGACCGGCGTGGGCGCGCTGCGGGTCAGCAACTCCCAGGTGTCGGGTAGGCAGGAGACGACGATCAGCGTGCGACGGGTGACGTCCCGGAGCTTGAGCAGGCCGTCGGCGATCGGGCCGACCACCCGCGCCTGGCCGTCCTCCAGGCCGGCGTGCTGCTCCCACAGCGAGGTGCTGCTCTGGGCGAAGAGCGTGTCGAGCTGATCCACGGCGATGACCGTCGGGTCCAACGTCAGAGCCATCAGCCGGGAAATGTCCTGCACGATCTGCTGCGGGGTCCGCAGCCCAGGGCTCAACCCCCACGCCGCTCGCGCCTGCGGGTCGCCCGGCTCGGAGATCAGGTGGGCGTAACCGACGTCCTGCGCCTCGAAGTCGATGGCGCCGTGCAGGATTAGCGCCCGGGCGGTGTCCTGGCAGTCCCGCCCGACCTCCCGGTCGCGGCTGCGCAGCCCTCGGATGAAGGCGTCCAGGTGTTCGCGGGTCACCGGCTGGGTGCCGGCGACCGCGTCCCGGACCTCGACCGGCAGGCCGAGCTGGGCGGTGAGCCGGCGCAGGAAGGTACGCAACTGGGTGCCCCAGCCGATCGCGTCGCGACCCATGCCCTCCACCAGGGCGAGGGCGACGCTCTCCCAGAACGTCTTGCCGCTGACCATGTCGACCAGGAAAAAGTAGCCGCCGTCGCGCTGAACGCGCTCACGGACCGCGCCGAGCAGGTGCGTCTTGCCGGCACCCGCCCGACCCTGCATGGCCACGCCGAGCGGCACGGTCGTGTCGTCGGTGCGCGCCCGTCCCACCCCGCGCAGGATCTCCGCGACCACCTTCTCGTGCAGCTCGGGGACGTTGTGCGGGCTGGCCCGCCAGACGTCGTCCGGGGTGACGGCCGGGTTGAAGCTCACCGCCTCCAGGGCGGCCCGCTGCTCGTCGGAGATCATGCCGGGCCGATCGCCAGGGCGTGATTGTCCTCGTTGCCGATCCGCACGGCCGCCGCCCGGTCGCGCGCGGTCAGCGACTTGGTGTTCGCCACCGGGATGATGCGTACGTCCGCACGCTCGACCATGGCCCGCAGCGCGGTGTCGACGGCGGACCGATCGGTGTCGGCGAGGCGGTCCCGGACGTCGGCGAGACCGACCCAGGCGCCCGGTGCGGCGGCCAGATCCCGGTACGCCGCGCGTACCAGCGCCTCCACGTCCACGGCGGGGGCGCGGGCGGGGGGCTCCGGCGTGGCGGCGACCGGCGCCCCACCGTCGGTCTGCTTGAAGAAGTCGCCGTGGCTGAGCCGGAGTCGGTCCAGCGAGCGGTGCAGGTTGGTCAGGACGGTGAGCAGTGAGCGGGTCGCCGAGCCGGCCGCCTTCGGTGGGGCGGCGGTGTGCAGCTGACGGACCACCCGCCAGCCCTCGTCGGTCAGCTCGTGGGCGAACGGACGGTGCTGCCGGTCCGTCACGACCAGGCCCAGGTCGACGAGCCGCTTGTTGTCCTTACCGGTCAACGTGAAGCCAGCCAGCTCACGCAGCTCGACGTTGGTGAGTCGGCGCGCCTCGACCATCAGCACCACGAGGGCGTTGATCTGGTTCGGCGTCAGGCTCGGTACGTCCGCCGGGCTCGTCATGATGTCTCATCTCCAAGGGGATGCGTGCCGTCCGCGCGTCTGCGCGCCAGCAGCCGACGGATCCCGTCAACCACCGCCGGTACGTCGGACAGCACCTGCTCATTGGTGAAGCGGAGCACGCTCAGCCCGAGCAGTTGCAGCCGAACGTCTCTCCGCCGGTCGTTGGCGAAAGCGATTCGCCCCCGATGCTCCGGCCCGTCCACCTCGACCGCAAGACCCTCGGCGGGCCAAAAGAGATCCAGCCGGTAGGGCTCGCCGAGCGGATGCGGCTCGTACGTCTGATTCCACCGTCGGCCCCGCGCCCAGAGGTGTGGCGTGAGCGCGCGTTCCAGCGCCTGTTCGGCCGCGCTGTCGCCGCGCGGTACACCGGCGATCGGTGGCCAGGCCAGCAACGCGGGCTCCGGTGGGCCGACCATGTCTGGTACCTGACCAGTCGCGTTGGCCAGGTCGACGAAGCGGGCCGGCACCGTGACCGGCACCGAACGGACCCGGTCCGTGTGATGCATTCCAGCGCCAGCCAGCCACACTGTGAAGTCGCCGTGCCGCACCAGCCACTCGGCGGCGGCCACGAGTGTCCGTTCGGCGTCCGGGCCCAGCTCGGGCACGGTGACGAGAAGGACGCACTCCTTACGGCCGTACGCCTCGGCGATCACCCGGGCGAGCCCGGCGGCGCGTACCTCCGCCGGAAAGCGGAACCGGTCGCCGGGCCGCCGGGAACCGCGTGTCGAGCGCTCGGCCAGGTCGGTCAGGAACGGACCGAAGTGCCGCGAGCGGGCAGCGGTGCGGGCCGCCAGCGAGCGGGCCGCCGCCACGCTCAGCGTGCCCTGACCGTCAAAGCCGTCCGCGCCCGGCAACCAGCTGGGAAACATCGCGACCGCCACGCTGTCCAACTGGTCGAGGAGGGTGCTCACCAGGTCACCCAGCGGACCCACGACCACGGGCCGGTAGTGCACGAGAGCTGGCGCTTCCGGCGGCAGCGGGTCGAGCGCGACCCGCAGCAGTTCGGGATCGATGCCCGGCAGGTGGCTGACACGTCGGGGCGCCGAAGCGGCCCACCAGGTCGGGCTCATCGTGCGGTGGCACCGCGATTCCGGCTGTGGCTGCCCCCGTACGCCCCACAATGCCGGGCCTCAGGCCGAGCCGGGCGCGCCATGCTGGCACCATACGACAGGGATCGGTCCGACCGCCGCCCCGGGACAACACCTCTCGGTGAACTGAGAGCCAAGATCGGGGCGTGCCCAGGCGCCCGACGAGGTTCCGGGGCCACCGCCCCGCTCGTGGCGGCACCGTCGGCGCTCCTCCGGGTCAGCGACGTCGCAGCGTCGGGTCGAGCAGGGCGGGCGGGGTGTCGAATTTCTCGTGGGCGGCCAGGTCGACGCCGGGAGCGACGACCGAGTCGATGGCGTCGAGCACGTCGCCGGAGAGCACGGTGTCCGCGGCGGCGAGCTGGGAGCGCAGGTGGTCCATGGTGCGGGGGCCGATGAGCGCGCTGGTCACGGCGGGGTGCGCGGTGACGAACCCGAGCGCGAGCTGGATCATGGTGAGGCCGGCCTCGTCGGCGACGGCGGCCAACTTCTCGACGGCGTCCATCCTGGCCTGGTTGGCCGCGATGGTGGTGTCGAAGCGCTCCGGCAGGATCGTCGAGCGGCTGGTGGTGATTTCCCGGCCGGCCCGGACCGCGCCCGACAACCAGCCCGTGGCCAGCGGGCTCCAGGCCAGGACGCCGAGGCCGTACTGCTGCGTGACCGGCAGGACGTGGGCCTCGATCCCGCGCTGCAAGATCGAGTAGCTGGGCTGCTCGGTGACGTAGCGGCTCAGGCGGTGCTCCCGGGCGGCCCACTCGGCCTGCACGATGCGGTACGCGGGCACGGTCGAGGAGCCGAAGTAGCGGATCTTGCCGGCCCGTTGTAGGTCGGTCAGCGCCGACAGGGTTTCCTCGTCGCTGGTGGTCGGGTCCCACCGGTGGATCTGGTAGAGGTCGACGTGGTCGACGCCGAGGCGTCGCAGGCTGTTGTCCAGCTCGGTGACCAGCCAGCGGCGCGAGCTGCCCCGATGGTTGCGCTCGTCGCCCATCGGCAGGCCCGCCTTCGTGGCCAGCACGATGTCGTCGCGGCGGCCGGCGATGGCCCTGCCGACCAGCTCCTCCGACTCGCCCTGGCTGTACATGTCGGCGGTGTCGATGAGGTTGATGCCCGCGTCCAGGGCGGCGTCGACGATCGCCGTCGCCTCCTCCTGGGTGGTTCGTCCGATCTTGCCGAAGTTCATCGCGCCGAGCGCGAGCGTGCTGACCTGGACGCCGGTGCGACCCAAGGTGCGGTACTGCATGGCTGTTCCTCCGTGCGGTAGGGGTGAAGCTGGCTGCGGCCCGCCTGTTCTGGCACACTGAACAAGTGGAACCATGTTCCGCTAAACAATATACGGAACACCGTTCCGTTTGACAACCAGGGTGACGGAGGTAGCGGCGCAGTGGCCGACATCGACAGCGGATCAGCGCGGCCGGCACCGCGGAAGCGGGCCGACGCCCGGCGCAACGAGGCGACGCTCCTGGACGCCGCCGCCTCGGCCTTCATCGCCTCCGGCGTCGACGTGCCCGTCCGCGACATCGCGGCCCGGGCCGGCGTCGGTGTCGGCACGATCTACCGCCACTTCCCGACGCGCGCCGACCTCATCGTGGCCGTCTACCGACACCAGGTGGAGGCGTGCGCCGAGGCCGGACCGACCCTGCTGGCCAGCGGCGGCACACCGCGTGCTGCCCTGGCGCGATGGATCGACCTCTTCGTCGACTTCCTCGTCACCAAGCACGGCCTCGCCGAGGCACTACAGTCCGACAACGCCGCCTTCCAGTCGCTGCACGCCTACTTCCTCGACCGCCTGGTGCCCGTGTGCGCCCAACTGCTCGACGCCGCCGCCACGGCGGGCGAGATCCGATCCGACCTGACCGCCATCGAACTGCTGCGCGGCGTCGGCAACCTCTGCGTCGGCGCGGACGACCCCCGCTACGACGCGCGTCGCATGGTCGGCATCCTCGTCGCGGGGCTGGGCGTCATCGACGACGACTGAGCAGCGACGGCGGTCGCACGGCGACGCGACCGTGCGATGAGCGCTCAGGGTTCCTCGGTGGAAGACCTGAGGCGAAGACCGGGGCTGTGCCAGGGCAGCGCCCGGAGGTCGGACCGACGCCGACGGCCAGAGGATGGCATTCATGAGAAGAGCTTCGATCTTTCTGGTCGCCGGGCCGACCTGCATCGTCGGCTACGGACTCCTCCGGCTGTGGGGGAGGTCCGACGGGACGTACGGGCCGGGCCTGGACTGGCAGGCCGCGCACCTGGTCGGCCTCGCGGGCATGGTGTTCTTCGTACCGGCCGTCCTGGCGTTGGCCCGCCTGCTGCCCCGCAGCCCGTGGCGCACCGGCGTGGTGGCCCTCACGCTGGTCGGGCTCGCCGCCACGATGGTGCAGTTCGGCGCCGACATCGTGGAGGGGCTGATGGCGGCGGACCGGGCGGAGATGTCGGCGCTCGGCGCCGACTTCAAGGACATCCCCGGCGTCGAGATCGCCTTCTACGACGTCGTACCCCAGCTCTTCTTCCTCGGTCTGGTCGTCCTCGCGGGCATGCTGGTCGCCAGCCGGCGACTGCCGTGGTGGAGCGTTCCGCTGCTGCTCGCCGGCATCGTCGCGCCGGTCGTCACGCTCGATCTGCTTCCGCTGGGCGGCCTGTGCATGCTGGTGGCGCTCGCGCCGGCTCTGCCGGCCCTGCGGCAGCGACCGATGCGATCTGTCGGGATCCACTGAGGACTGCGCTCCCAGGTCCGCCGGGCGTTGGCCTATCGTGGGGCAGGCCGCGGGGGAGTGCCGCGCGGACGGCACCGAGGCGCTTCCGGAGTGCGGCGGCCGGGCGCGGGGCGGGAGGAACTGTGGCGTCCGACGACCACTGGCTGGTGAACACCCCTATCGCACACCGTGGACTGACCGGCGACGGCCGGCCGGCCAACTCGCTCGCGGCATTCGAGGCCGCCGCCGACAACGGCTACGCCAGCGAGTTGGACGTGCAGCTCACCCGGGCGGGCGAACTCGTCGTCGTCCACGACTACGAATTGACCGCGCTCACCGGCAGGCCGATCCGGACGGCGGAACTCACTCCGACCGATCGGCGGCAACTGCGGTTGCAGGGCACCGACCAGTGCATTCCCACCCTGGTCGAGGTGTTGGACCTGGTCGCCGGTCGTGTCCCGCTGCTGATCGAACTCAAACGGCCCACTCTGTCACTGAACTTCGACCTCGTGAACGAATTGTTACGTCAGACGGCCGACTACTCGGGGCGTTACGCGGTCGAATCCTTCGACCCGTTACTGGTGGCGGCACTGCGGGTCGCGGTGCTGCGAATGCCGGCCGACCGACGCGTGCCGGTGGGGCGAATCTGCGGGCTCCTGCGCACGGCCGGGCCGCTGACCCGGATGGTCGGCCGCAGCATGGTCAGCAACCTGGTCAGCCGCCCGGACTTTCTGACCTACGAGGTCGACGGATTTCCCTCCGCCCTGACGGCGTGGTGGCGACGGCGCGGCGTTCCGGTGATTGCCTGGCCGGTCGCTTCCGCCGACCAGGAGTCGTACGCCCGTCAATTCTCCGACAACATCGTATTCTCGGGCTATAGACCGTCTTCTGGCCAGGATCTAGCATCGTGACGTGTCTGTTGAACAGGGGCAGAGCGGTTCGGTGACCGTGATTACGGTCGACCCACTACAGACCTATCGCGCGCTCGCCGAAGAGAGCGTCAACAAGCTCCGCGACCAATACGACTGGCGAGCGAAATGGCACCGCCGACTGTTCCGTTTCAGCGGCATCCTGGTCATCGTCCTCAGCGCGTCCCTGCCGTTGCTCGCCGGCTTCGGCTATCCGGGAAAGAACCTGGTGATCGCGGTCACGGGTGTGGTCATCGCGACGGCCACCGCGCTGCGGACCTTCTACCAGTGGGACCAAATGTGGGCCCTGCTGCGGCGTACCCACTTCGGGCTCATCGAGGCGAGCAGCCAGTGGAGACTGGCGTTCGCCCGCGCCGAGGCGACAGTGGATCCGGTGGAGCGGGAGCAGCGAGCGTACGAGGCCACCGACACTCTGCTCGCGAAGATCGAGGGCCTTCGCAGTGCCGAGACGGAGAAGTTCTTCAGCTCGCTGGCCTTCCCGGAGGATTCGCCCCTGGCCGGCAAGCCGTTCCGCTCCTGAGCCCCGATCGGGGCTTGCCGCGGTTCAGTCGTCGGTGACGGCCACCGGCTCCGAGCCGATGCAGCGCACCTTCAGCTCGTGCTCGCCGGTTGACCCCTCGAACGTGACCTCGACGTCGTCGTCCGGGCCCCGGTCCACGTCGCGGACCCGGTAGCCCTGCGCGGGCGCCCAGGAGACGAGGCGTACCCCGTCGGGGCCACACTCGGCCACGGCCGTGCCGCCCACGGTGGCGAACACCCGGCGGACCCCGGAGCTGGCGCTCGGCGCGGCGCTCGTCGTGCCCGGCGCGACGCCCGTCGTGCCGGTGGGTGTCGGCTCCGGCGACGCGAGCGCTCGCTCGATCTCCGCCTCGCTGCGCACCCCGCCGGGGGTGCCGGTGATGCTCTCGCCCACCAGCCGGATCGCACCCAACCCGATCAGGGTGGCCACGGCGGCGGTCGCCACCCACCCGGTGGCGACGAGGATCGAACGACGGCCCATTCCCTGACTATCCCCGATCCATGGTTGTGGCCGGCACATCCGGGCGTTAAGGCAGTGCTAACGCGCGCCCCGGTCCGGGCCGCAGCGGCTAGCCTGCCAGCTGTGGCCCGCCTGCTGCTCGTCGAGGACGACCTGACCATCCGTACGCCGCTGATCCGGGCTCTGCGCGAACGCGGGCACGCGGTGGCCGCGGCCTCGACCGCGATGGCGGGGCTCCGCGACGCCCTGGAGGACCGGCCCGACCTCGTCGTGCTCGACCTGGGCCTGCCCGACCTGGACGGGCGTGAGCTGCTGCGGATGCTGCGCGCGGTCAGCTCGGTGCCGGTCATCGTGGCCACCGCCCGCGACGACGAGACCGAGATCGTCCGGGTCCTCGACGCGGGCGCCGACGACTACGTGGTCAAGCCGTTCACCGCGGCGCAGCTCGACGCCCGCGTCCGCGCGGTGCTGCGGCGTGGCCCCGCCGGCGCCGACGCGCAGGACCCGGCGCTCGTCGTCGGCGGCCTGCGCATCGACCCCCGGGGCCGGCAGGTCACCCTGGACGGATCGACGGTGGAGCTGACGCCCCGCGAGTTCGACCTGCTGCACCACCTCGCGGGACGACCCGGCCAGGTGGTCACCAAACGTGAGCTGCTCACCGAGGTGTGGCAGATCCCGTACGGCGGCGCCGACAAGACCGTCGACGTGCACCTGTCCTGGCTGCGCCGCAAGCTGGGCGAGAGCGCCCAGCAGCCCCGCTACCTGCACACCGTGCGTGGCGTCGGGGTGCGGCTGGAGGCGCCGGTGGCGCAGCGGTGAGAGCCCGCCTCGCGCTGCTGGTCGCAGCGGTCAGCGTGCTCACCCTCATCGCGTTCCTGGTGCCGCTGGCGCTGCTGGTGCGTACCGTCGCCGAGGACCGGGCCACCGTCCGGGCCACCGCCGACGCGCAGAGCCTGGTGCCGGTGGTCGGCACCGCCGACCCGGCGACCATCCGGCTCACCGTCGAGCAGCTCGCCGCCGAGTCCGGTCGACCGGTGAGCGTCTTCCTGCCCGACGGCACGGTGCTCGGCGCCCCGGCACCCCGTACGCCCGCGGTGGCCCTAGCCGCACGCGGGCAGAGCCTGACCGGTGAGTCGGCGGCCGGCCGGGAGGTGGTCATCGCCGTGCAGGGCCGGGCGGACGGCACCGGAGTGATCCGCACCGTCGTTCCGAGGCAGGAGCTGACCGCCGGCGTAACCCGAGCCTGGCTGGTGTTGGCCCTGCTCGGCGTGCTCCTTGTGCTGATCGGGCTGGCGGTCGCCGACCGGCTGGCGCGCACGCTGGTCCGGCCGATCAGCGAGCTGTCCGCCGTGTCGCACCGACTGGCGAACGCCGAGTTGGACGCCCGGGTCACGCCAGCCGGCCCGGCGGAGCTGCGCGAGGTCGCCGGGGCGCTCAACCACCTGGCGGGCCGGATCCAGGTCCTCCTGGTGCAGGAGCGTGAGCAGGTCGCCGACCTGTCGCACCGGCTGCGTACACCGTTGACGGCGCTGCGGCTGGAGGCCGAGGCGCTGCGCGACCCGGACGACGCGGCCCGGATCACGGCCGCCGCCGACGGGCTCGAACGGGCGGTCACCGGGCTGATCCGGCAGGCCCGCTGGCGTACACCGACGCCAGGCGCCGCAGCCTCGGACGCCGCGGCGATCGTCGCCGACCGGGTCGCGTTCTGGTCGGTGCTGGCCGAGGACACCGGCCGGGCCGTCAGCCTCGACCTGGCCCCCGGCCCGCTCCTCGTCGGTGTGCCTGCCGACGACCTGACGGCCGCCGTGGACGCCCTGCTGGGCAACGTCTTCGCGCACACCCCCGACGGGACACCGTTCGCCGTCCGGCTGGCCGCCGAGGCGGGGGAGGTGCTGCTCACCGTCGCCGACGAGGGCCCGGGAATGCCGGCCGGCGCGGTCCAGCGGGGCGCCAGCCCGGGCGGGTCGACCGGCCTCGGCCTGGACATCGCCCGCCGCGCCGCGCAGGCCGGCGGTGGCCGGCTGGAGCTGCGGACCGGCCCGGCAGGCGGGACGCAGGTGCTGCTCCGGCTCGGACCGCCGACGCCGGCGCGCCCGGGCGGCGGCGGGTCCACGCCGGCCGCCGACGGCTTAACCGGGCCTTAGCGTCCGCGCAGCGCGCCCCTATCGGACTTTGGCCGATCCTCGAACTACCAACGAGGAAGGGTGACACCACGATGAAGCGCAGCTCTCTGCTCCTGGCGTCGGTCGGCGGGGCGGCCGTGCTGGCCGTGGCCGGGGCCGCCGTCGGCGTCAGCGCCGCCGCCGACCCGCCGAGCCGTGGTACGGCGCTCGCCGCCGCCACGGTCAACCCCACGGCCACGCCGGATGACAGCGCCACCAGCAGCGGCACCCCCACTCCGGGGACCAGCGTCGCTCCGTCGAGTGCCAGCGCACCGGCCGGCGGGGCGGTCGACCAGCAGCGCGCCGGTGAGATCGCGCTGGCCCGCGCCGGCGGCGGTCAGATCGTCGAGGTCGAGGCCGAGCAGGAGAACGGCCGACCGGTCTGGAGCATCGAGATCGTCGCGGGCGACACCGAGCACGAGGTGGACGTCGACCGGGACAACGGCACGGTGGTCAAGGCCGAGCAGGAGCCGGTCGACGACGACGATGACGACGACGATGACGACGACGACGACGATGACGATGACGAGGCCGGCGACGACGACTGACCCCGGCCGAGTGTCGCCGCCCACCACGGGCTCACCGTGGTGGGCGGCGCACTGCGGGCACTGCTCAGACGGCCGCGACGCGCTCCTGCGGGGCCGCCGGCTCGTCCTGGTCGAACTGGGTGCGGTAGAGATCCTGGTACCGGCCACCGGCGGCGAGCAGTTCGCTGTGTCGCCCGCGTTCGACGATGCGGCCGTCCTCGACGACGAGGATCTGATCCGCCGCCCGGATGGTGGACAGCCGGTGTGCGATGACCACGCTCGTCCGGCCGTCCAGCGCCTCGGCGAGCGCCTCCTGAACGGCGGCCTCCGACGTGGAGTCCAGATGTGCCGTGGCCTCGTCGAGAATCACCACACGGGGACGGGCCAGCAGGAGCCGCGCGATGGTGAGCCGCTGCCGCTCCCCGCCCGACAACCGGTATCCCCGCTCACCGACGACCGTGTCGAGCCCGTCCGGAAGTGAGCGGATCAGAGTCTCCAGCCGGGCCCGCCGCAGCACATCCCACATCTCCTCCTCGGTCGCGCCCGGCGCGGCGAACTCCAGGTTGGCGCGGATGCTCTCGTGGAACAGGTGCCCGTCCTGGGTGACCACGCCGAGCGCCGCACGGATCGAATCGGCCGACAGGTCGCGTACGTCGACGTCGGCGAGCCGCACGGCGCCCTCCTCGACGTCGTACAGGCGCGGCACGAGTTGGGCGATTGTCGACTTGCCCGCCCCGGAGGAGCCGACGAGGGCGACCATCTGGCCCGCCTCGGCGCGGAACGACACGCCGTGCAGCACCTCATCGCCGCCGCGCGCATCGAGCTTCGCCACATCCTCCAGGGACGCGAGCGACACCTTCTCGGCCGACGGGTAGCCGAACCGTACCCCGTCGAACTCCACCGCGACCGGTCCGTCCGGAAGCGGCCGGGCGTCGGACTTGTCGAGGATCAGCGGCTTGAGGTCGAGGACCTCGAACACCCGCTCGAAGCTCACCAGCGCGCTCATCACCTCGACCCGGGCGCTGGCCAGCGAGGTCAACGGCGCGTAGAGACGGGACAGCAGCAGCGCGAGCGCGACCACGGTGCCGGCGTCGAGGCTGCCCCGCAGGGCGTACAGCCCGCCCAGCCCGTAGACCAGGGCCAGCGCCAGCGAGCCGACGACGGTCAGCGCGGTGATGAAGACCCACTGGAGCATGGCGGTGCGGATGCCGATGTCGCGTACCCGCCGGGCCCTTGCCGCGAACTCGGCCGACTCCTCGGCCGGACGTCCGTACAGCTTGACAAGCGTCGCCCCGGGCGCGGAGAAACGTTCGGTCATCCGGGTGCTCATGGCCGCGTTGTGTTCGGCCGCCTCGCGCTGCAACCGGGCGAGCCGCGAACCCATCCGGCGGGCCGGGAGCACGAAGATCGGCAGGAGTACGAGCGCCAGCAGCGTGATCTGCCACGAGAAGGTGAGCATCACCGCCAGGGTCAGGGCCAGGGTGACGGCGTTGCCGACCACGCCCGACAGGGTGTCGCTGAAGGCCCGCTGCGCACCGATCACGTCGTTGTTCAAACGACTGACCAGCGCACCGGTACGGGTCCGGGTGAAGAACGCCACCGGCATGCGCTGGACGTGGTCGAAGACGGCTGTCCGCAGTTGGACGATCAGCCCCTCACCGATGCTGGCGGACAGGAAACGCGTCACCAGGCCGAGGCCGGCCTCGGCCAGGGCGATCACGGCGATCAGCACCGCCAACCGGATCACGACGCCGCTGTCGGCGCCGTCGACGATCGCCTCGATCACTCGGCCGGCGAGGACCGGCGCGGCCACCGTGAGCACGGCTGTCACCACGCTCAACAGCAGGAACCTGACGATCAGGGCGCGGTGCGGCTTCGCGAACCGCCCGATGCGCTTCAGGGTGGCACGGGACAGTGGTCGCTCGTCCTGCGCGTTCATGGCGTGGTGCAGGGACGTCCACGCCGCAAATTCCATACTCATTCCGTACCTCCGCAAGGAGGCTAGAACCTCGCGTGCGGTTGAGGTCAAGACGGCACGCAGGACGCATAGCCGGTGTGGTGTCGGGTAGCTGCGATCCATGGCGCGGTACACGAAGCCCGAGCTTCGGGAGCAGATCAAGGAAGAGATCAAGGCTTCCGACAAGGGCGGCAGGCAGGGACAGTGGTCGGCTCGCAAGTCGCAGCTGCTCACTCAGGAGTACAAGCGGCGCGGCGGGGGATTCCTGGGCGAAAAGGACGAGCGGCAGAAGTCTCTCCAGCGCTGGGGCAACGAGAAGTGGCAGACCAAGGAGGGCGACACCCGTGCCCGCCGGGGCGGTACGACGAGTCGCTACCTGCCCAAGCGCGCGTGGGAGGAACTGTCGGACAGCCAGAAGCGCGCGACCGACGCCAAGAAGCGTGACGCGTCCCGCTCCGGCAGGCAGTACGTCGCCAACACCGGCCCGGCCAAGCGGGCGCGCAAGGACGCCACCGGCCCGGCCAAACGGGCGCGCAAGGACGCCACGACGGCCGGCCGGATGTCGGAGATGTCGGTCGCCGAGGCGGCCAAGCTCGTTCGTGGCCTGGACACACGGCAGCTCCGGACCGCCCTGCGCAACGAACGCGACGGCAAGGGCCGCAAGACGCTCATCCAGCGGCTCCAGGCGGAACTCGACCGCCGCTGACGGTCACAGGCCGGCGTGCGCGGCCAGGGTCTGCCGCAGATAGGTCTTCGGCCTGGACCCGACGATCGAGCCGACGACCTCGCCACGGCGGAACACCAGCAGCGTCGGTAGGGACATGACGGCGTACGTCCGCGTGGTCCGCGGGTTGTCGTCGCTGTTGAGCTTGGCCACGACCATCTGGCCGGCGAACTCCCGTGCCAGCTCGGCGAGGCTCTTCTCGATCATCTTGCAGGGCGGGCACCAATCCGCCCAGAAGTCGACCACCACGGGCCGCTCGCTGGCCAGCACCAGCTCGGCGAACGTGTCGTCGGTGACGGTGATCAATGATCCGACTGCCGTTTCCTGGGGCATGATTCCTCCCGGTGTGCGATGGCGTGACTGAGTTGGGTGTGCAACTGCTGACGTACCGCGCCGAGCCGGTCGAGGTAGTCGTCGACCTCCGCGAGCTTGCGTCGCAGCACGAGCACCGAGTCCGGACAGACGTCGCCGGACGCGTTGCTCGCCCGCAGGCAGGCCACGAACGGGCGGACGTCGTCGAGGCCGAAGCCGACGTCGAGCAGCGCCCGGATCTCCCGCACGACCCGCAGCTCCGCCTCGTCGTAGACGCGGTAGCCGTTGGCTGACCGCTGTGGCCGCACCAACCCGTGCGCCTCGTAGTAGCGCAGCGCGCGGGTGCTCGTGCCGGCCCGCTCCGCCAGCTCGCCGATCAGCATCCGACCTCCTCGACCAACCCTGGCGACCACGCTAAACGTTGTCGCCAGCGTCAAGGCAAGGGGCGCACGGTCACTGCGGGCCACGGCGCCGCGCGGTCGAGAACCGTCGCGCCTGCGAGGTCGGATTCGCCGGGGCGGGTAGCGTCGCTCACCGATGCGTCAGTTGCTGGCGACCGGTCGACGAGCAGGCAACGGGGTGCCGTCGCAGCGATGAGTCTGCGGGTGCCCACGGGTCTACCTTCCGACCGAGACAACCCACTCATCGGGGGTACGGCATGGGCCTGATCCACATCGAGATGTTCGCAACCCTCGACCTCGTCGGGCAGGCGCCCGGCGGCCCCGAGGAGGACCCGGCGGGGTTCCCGTTCGGCGGCTGGCAGGCGCCCCTGCTGGACGAGGTCTCCGGGGCGCAGGTCTTCGCCGCGTACGAGGGCACCGACGCCCTGCTGCTGGGCCGGCGGACGTACGACATCTTCGCCGCCTACTGGCCGCACCAGGAGGGCGGCCAGGACAACGCGTTCGCCACGCTCTTCAACAGCATCCCGAAGTACGTGGCCTCCCGGGGCAGGCCCGACCTGTCGTGGGCCGGGTCCACTCGGCTCGGCACTGATCTGGCCGGCGCGGTGCGCGAGATCCGCGACCGGCACGAGCACGTCAAGGTCGTGGGGAGCCTCAACCTGGTGCAGACCCTCCTTCGTGAGAGGCTCTTCGACCGCCTCGACCTCTGGGTGCACCCGATCGTGCTGGGCGTCGGAAAGAAGGTGTTCGACGGTGGCGCGGTGCCCACCAACGTCACACTCCTCGAACCGCCGGTGGCCAGCCCGACGGGCACTGTCTACCTGCGCTACGGCCTCGCCGACGGCACGCCCGGCACGGGCGACATGAGCGCACCCGATCGCGGGCGCGACGGCTGAGCCGCCGCGCGTCGGCGGGCTAGCCGATCCGGAACTGGTCGCCGTAGACGGCGAACACCAGCGGCGTGTTCAGGTTGAGGTTGCCGTTGTTGAGGAACACCCGCTGGGCCGTGTCGACGCGGGACGTGTCCGAGTGGGCCGCCTCCTTGCGCATCTCGATGACCCGCTCGTCGAGGAACGCGTGGAGCCAGGCCCGCTCGTCGCCACCCTGGGCCGGCGGCTTCGCGCGGGCGAGGGCGCGGCTGCGGATCTGACGCATGCCCTCGTACCCGTGCATCACCGCCGCGTCGTAGTAGGCGAACTGGCCGAGCGCCCGGACCTGGTCGTTCTTGCCATCGCGTACCGACGGGTTGAAGTACACCCGGTCCCGCTCGGCCTCCTGGGCGGCCTGGAACACCGGGTCGGTGGCCGCGGCCCGCCAGTCGCGGGGGAAGTTGGGGTCGAGGCCCGCGTGCGACGCCGTGCCGTTGACGGCGCGCAGCGCCGGCAGGTACGCGGCCAGCACGTTCCCCGGCTTGGTGCGGGTGTACGCCTCGACCAGTTCGAGCATGTCGCCGGTGCCGGAGCAGAAGCCGATGATGCCGGCGGTGTAGCCTCGCCCGTCGCCGATGTCCTCGATGTAGGAGAACTGCGCCCGCCAGTCGAGCGAGGAGTTCTCCGCCGCCGAGACGAGTTGCATGGCGACGTCCTTCTTGGTCGGGTCGTCGAGGTTGACCCCGGCCGGAGTGGTCGGAGTGGGGGTGCCGCCACCGCCGCCGGGAAGCGTCCAGCGCTGGTTGGTGGTGCCCGAGCAGGTCCAGATCTGCAACTGGGTGCCGTTGGCCGTGTTCCGGTCGGTCACGTCGAGGCACTTGCCCGAGCCGGTGTTGACCAGCGCGCCGTTGCTGGCCGTCCACTTCTGGGCGCCGGTGTTGTTGCAGTCGTACAACTGCACCTTCGCGCCGTCGGCCGTCGACGCGGCGGTGACGTCGAGGCACTTGCCGAGCGCGCGGATCGAGGTGTCGGTGTTGCCGACCGTCCACGTCTGGGCCGCGGTGCCGTTGCAGTCGTAGAGCTGGACCGGTGTGCCGTTGGCCGTGGCGGCCCCGGCGACGTCGACGCACTTGCCGCCGAGGCCGGTGATCGGGCCGGCGGTCGCGGCGCTGGCCGACGGCAGGCCGAAGCCGACCGCCGCGACGCCGATCAGCAGCGCGCCCACGACGTAGGCGGTTGTCCTCATGCGCACCATGGTGCTCCTCGGGGGATGCGGCGGCGCACCGCCGGCCGGCCGCTGGCGTGTCGGCCGTGGACGTCGCAAAATCAGGAAACTGTATTTACAGTTACCAGTACGTCGATGCGACGTCAAACGTTCAATCGGCCGGCCAAGCTGCGGTGCCGACCGGGAGAAGGATCGCTTCCCCGGTCGGCACCCCCCGTCGTCAGTGCTCCTGATAGGTGGCCAGGTCGAAGTCGGCGTACACGCCGTCGCCGCCGAGATCCTGCACCCACAGGCCGAGGAACGCCCCGGTGAAGCCCCACGCCGCCGGCTCGCCGTCGATGATCAGTGCCGCGTGCTCGTCGGACAGGATGGTCGCGTCCAGGTCGACGGGAAGCCGCTGCCAACCGCCGCCGAGGTCGTAGTCGAAGCGCACCACAGGCCCGTCGAACACCGCCCGCAGGCCAACCCGGGTGACGCCGTCGGCGTTGACTGTCAGCTCCGGGTACGCGGTGCGCCGACCGTTGTCGGAGCTGAGCAGATCCAGCACCGTACGCCCGTCGTCGGCACGGGTCAGATAGAGGTGGTGCCAGTTGAGGCTGTTGTAGTAGGCGGTGATCCCGGCGAGCTGGCGGTGGTCGAGCGGGTCGAACTCGACCGCGGTCTCCAGCGAGCAGTGCGTCGCGCCGACGCGCCGTGCCACCAGACTCGGGGCCTGCCGCCCCACCGGCGACTGCCCGCCGTGCACCCGCAGGTGCGACGGACGCGAGCGCAGGTCGATCCAGTCCGCGGTGGCCGGTCGGCGCAACGTCGACCAGCACGGCCCCAACTCGGGTTCGTCGAAGTGGTCGGTGGCGGGCTCCGCCGGCCACGGGTGCGGGGGCAGGTCGGGGGCGACGACCTCCTCGGCCGGCACGCCTCCGTCGATCCGGGGCCAGCCACCCGAGGGCCACTCGACCCGCTGGATCGCGGTCTCGCGCCCCAGCACGCAGTTGCCCAGCGGCGAGTAGGGCCGGGCCACCAGGTGCGCCAGATACCACCCGCCGTCCGGGGTGCGGACCAGGCTGCCGTGGCCGGCCTTCTGCAACCGCAGGTCGGGGCGGCCGACGGAGGTGAGCAGCGGCCCGTCCGGGTCCACCTCGTACGGCCCGAACAACTCCCGCGACCGCGCCACGGTGACCTGGTGCTCCCAGCTGGTGCCGCCCTCGGCGGTGATCAGCCAGTACCAGCCGTCGTGGCGGTACAGGTGCGGGCCCTCGGTGACCCCGACCGGCGTGCCGGTGAACAGGATCCGGGGTCGGCCGACGAGACGGCGCGCGGCCCGGTCGTACTGCTGGATCTCGATGCCGCCGAAGCGGTCCCGGCCGGGTCGCCAGTCGGCGCTCATGCTCAGCAGCCAGCTGGTGCCGTCGTCGTCGTGGAACAGCGCGGCGTCGAAACCTCGGCCGTGCAGTTTCACCGGGTCCGACCAGGGCCCGGCGATGTCGGGCGCGGTCACCAGGAAGTTCTGCGGGTCCCAGTAGCCGCTGGCGAAGCTGGCCACGTCGCTGTAGACGAGGTGGAACTCGCCGTCGTGGTACGTCAGGTCGGGCGCCCACACACCGTTGGAGTCGCCACATCCCCGCAGGTCGAGCAGGCGGCGGTCGGTGATGATCCCGCCCAGGGTGCGCCAGTTGACGAGGTCGCGCGAGTGGTGCACGCGGACCCCCGGATACCACTCGAAGGTCGAGGTGGCCAGGTAGAAGTCGTCGCCGACGCGCAGCATCGACGGATCCGGGTGGAACCCGGCGAGGACGGGGTTGCGGATCGACCAGGCAGCGGTCGCCACGTCAGCGGTGTCGGTCGACACGAGGGCTCCTCTGTGCGCGGGTTTAAGAAATTTCCGGAAATTATGCGGTACCAAGCCATAGGAAGTCTTCACTACGCTAGCCGGTCTTTTCCCGACTGGACAGGGGTCTTGACCGCCGCCGAAACTGCTCGTAGCGTGCCGGCCATCGATCGGTAATACCGACGAAGCATTGAAAGTTCCGGAGATCCAGGTCTGAACCCTTGCCGGCCTGGCCGGCGTTTCCGCACCGTCAGTGAGTCCCCGAAGGGATGGATCATGACCACCCACCTCACCCGCCGAACGCTGCTCGGCCTCGCCGGTGCCGGCGCCGGTGCCTACCTGCTCAGCGCGTGCAGCGGCGACGAAGCGTCGAGCGACCCGAACGCCCCGCAGACCATCAACTGGTGGCACATCCAGAACACCGAACCGATGCTGCCCGTGTGGGCCGCGCTGTCCGAGGAGTACAAGACCGCGCACAGCAACGTTTCCTTCTCCATCCAGCCGCTGGAGAACGAGGCGTTCAAGGCCAAGCTCACCACCGCCACCCAGGCCGGCGACCCTCCGGACCTCTTCCAGTCCTGGGGTGGCGGCGTGCTCAAGCAGCAGGTCGACGCCGGTCTGGTCAAGGACCTCACCGACGACGTGAAGGACGTGGTCGGCGGCATCCTGCCCGCCGCCATGGAGCCGTACACGATCGACGGCAAGGTCTACGGCATCCCGTTCGACATCGGCATGGTCGGGTTCTGGTACAACAAGGACCACTTCGCCCACGCCGGCATCACCGAAGCCCCCACCACCTGGGCGGCGCTGCTCGACGCGGTCCGCAAGCTCAAGGCCGCCGGGGTCACCCCGGTCGCCCTGGCCGGCAAGGACAAGTGGCCGGCCCACTTCTACTGGTCGTACCTGGCCATGCGAATCGGTGGGGTCGACGCGCTGCAGAAGGCCGTAGACGGCAAGAACTTCGACACCCCCGACCTCGTCGCCGCTGGTGAGCGGCTCAAGGAACTCGTCGACCTGCAACCGTTCCAGAAGGGCTTCCTCGGCGCTGAGTACGGCTCACCCGACGGTCAGGCCGCCACCATGGGCAATGGCAACGCCGGCATGGAGCTGATGGGGCAGTGGGCGCCGGCGGTGCAGGCGTCCAGTTCCACCAGCAAGAAGGGCCTCGGCGACAAGCTGGGCTTCTTCCCGTTCCCGTCCGTGGACGGCGGCAAGGGGTCCTCCACCGAGGTGTTCGGCGGCGGCAACGGCTTCGCTGTCGGCAAGGACGCGCCGGGGGCCACCATCGACTTCCTGAAGTTCCTGCTCAGCGCCGCGAACCAGCGTCGATCCGCGGAGACCGGCGCGGTGCTGCCCACGGTGAAGGAGGCCACCTCGGCCATCAGCGACCCCAACAACAAGGTCGTCGCGGAGGCCCTGGCCAAGAACACCGGCTTCCAGCTCTACCTCGACCAGGCGTACGCGCCCGCACTCGGCCAGCAGATCAACGACAGCGTGGCCGAACTGATCGCCGGCAACAAGCAGCCCGCGGCGATCGTCAAGGACATCACGCAGGTGGCGAAGACCGTCTGATCGTGACGACCCGCCCATCCGTAGCCGGCCGTAGAACCCGAGTGGAGCAGGCATGACCAGGCCATCGACCGTGTCGGACGTCAGACGCGGCGACACGGCGACCGACCCGCCGGCACCGGGGCCGGGCACCGCGCGACAGCGCGGCCGCCAGCCCCGGCCCGGCCGGGGTCGCGTGCTCGCTGTCTTCCTGGCGCCTGCCCTGGCGCTGTTCCTGCTGCTGGTCGTCGCCCCCATCGTGGTGGCCGGCTACGCCAGCTTCTACAAGTGGAACGGCTTCGGGCTGCCCGAGAACTTCGTCGGGCTGGACAACTACACCCGCGCCTTCAGCGACCCGACCTTCCGCGGGGACCTGTGGCGCGGGTTCGTGCTGGTGGTGCTGTCCCTGGCCGTGCAGTTGCCCGCCGCGCTGGCCCTGGCCATGCTCCTCAACCAGCCGCTGCGTGGTCGGGCCGCCTACCGGCTGATCTTCTTCGCGCCGTACGTCCTCTCCGAGGTCACCACGGCCGTCCTGTTCACGCTGGTGTTCTCACCCAACCGGGGCCTGGGCGAGGGGGTCGCCCGGTGGTTGGGTGCCGACGCGGGCACGATCTTCGCCGACCCGGACACCGTGCTGTTCGCCGTCTTCCTGGTGGTGTCCTGGAAGTACTTCGGCCTCTACATGATGCTGTTCCTGGCCGCTCGCCAGGGCATCCCCAAGGAGCTGTCCGAGGCCGCGGTCACCGACGGCGCCACCGCCTGGCAGGCGTTCCGACACGTCACGCTGCCGCTGCTCGGGCCCACGATCCGGATCAGCGTGTTCCTGTCGGTCATCGGCACCATCCAACTGTTCGACATGGTCTGGGTGCTCACCGGCGGCGGCCCGGTCCACTCCTCGGAGACCCTCGCCGTCACGATGTACCAGTACGGCTTCCGCCGCTTCGAGGTCGGCTACGCCAGCGCGATCAGCATCATCATGTTCCTGCTGAGCCTCGTCTTCGCACTGTTCTACCAGCGCATCGTTCTGCGCCGGGACACCGCGGGCGCGATCACCAACCAGGGAGACCAGCGATGAGCGGCACGGTGAACCGCGCCCAGCGAACCCGCAGCGTCGTTCTGCACCTCGTCTGCATCGCCGTCGGCGCGCTGATCGTCGTACCGGTCTGGTTCGGGGTGCTCGGCGGCTTCAAGGACAACGGACAGCTGTCCACCAACCCGCTCGGCTGGCCCGATCCCTGGGTGCCGAACTACCTGGAGATCCTGGGCACCGAGGTGTTCTGGCGGCAGCTCGGCAACAGCCTGCTGATCGCCGTGAGCAGCACCCTCATCGTCGTCGGCGCGGCGGCGATGGCGGCGTTCGTCTTCGCCCGCTACGCCTTCCGGGGCCGTGAACTCCTGGTGACCCTGTTCGCGATCGGCCTGATGTTCCCGTTCGCGGTGGCCATCCTGCCGCTGTTCGTCCTGCTGCGCAGCGTTGGTCTGCTGGACAACCCGCTCGGCGTGATCCTGCCCCAGGCCGCCTTCGGGCTGCCGATCACCATCATCATCCTGCGGCAGTTCTTCCGCACCATCCCCGCCGAGGTCGAGGAGGCCGCCGTCCTCGACGGGTGCGGCCCCTTCGGCTTCTTCTGGCGGGTCCTGCTGCCGATGGCCCGTCCCGCCCTGGCCACCGTCTCCGTACTGGCGATCGTGACCAGTTGGAACAACTTCATGCTGCCGCTGGTCGTCTTCAGCGACCAGAGTTGGTGGACCCTGCCCGTCGGGGTCCAGGCGTTCCAGGGCCAGTACGCCGACGACACGGCCCGGGTGCTCGCCTACGTCGTCCTGTCCATGCTTCCCGCCCTGGGCTTCTACGCCGTGGCCGAACGGCAGCTCATCGGCGGCCTGACCGGCAGCGTCAAGGGGTGACAGCGAACCGTCAGCCGACCTGAAGCAACCCGCCAGACGAAGGAGGGGACCGTGGGCTCCGACAACGGCCGAAACGTCACCATCGCCATGATCGCGCGACTGGCCGGTGTCTCCGTGCCCACGGTCTCCCGGGTCATCAACGGCCGCTCCGACGTCGCCCCCGGCACCCGGGAACGCGTCGAGGCGCTGCTGAACCAGCACGGCTACCGTCGTCGCTCGCAGGCCAGGCGGACCGACGCCGCCCTCATCGACCTGGTCTTCAACGACCTGGACAGCCCCTGGGCCGTGGAGATCATCCGCGGGGTGGAGGACGTCGCCCAGAGCAGCGGCGTCGGCACCGTCGTCTCCGCCATCCACTGGCGCATCACCTCGGCCAAACAGTGGCTGGACAACATGCGTACCCGCTCCACCGAGGGCGTCATCTTCGTGACCTCGATGGTGAACCCACCGCTGCAGGCCGAACTGCGCCGGCTGCACCTGCCGGTGGTCATCATCGACCCCGCCGGTGTCGACCCGCTGGAGTCACCCACCATCGGCGCCACCAACTGGGCGGGCAGCCTGAGCGCCAACCAGTACCTGCTCGAACTCGGCCACCGCCGCATCGGCTTCATCGCCGGGCCGCCGCACCTGATGTGCAGCCGGGCCAGGATGGACGGCTACCGCGCCGCACTCGGCGCCGCCGGTGTCCCCGTCGACGAAGCCCTCATCCGACCCGGCAACTTCTATCACGAGGCCGGCTACACCTCGGCCATCCAACTGCTGGCCCTGCCCGACCCGCCCACCGCCATCTTCGCCTCCAGCGACCAGATGGCCCTCGGCGTCTACGAGGCGGTTCGTAAGCGGGGCCTGCGCGTTCCCGACGACATCAGCGTGGTCGGCTTCGACGACCTGCCGGAGGTCCGCTGGTGCTCCCCGCCGCTGACGACGATCCGCCAGCCCCTGGCCGAGATGGGCATGCTGGCCGCGCGAACCGTGCTGCGGCTCGCCAGCGGCGAGAAGACCGAGAGCCCGCGCATCGAACTCGCCACCGAACTCGTCATCCGCGACAGCGCCCGACCGCCGCGCTGACCAACCCGACCCCCCCGTCAGGCGTCGCGCAGAGCGTCGTCGACGCCGGTCTCCCGGCGTCCGAGGTGCGCCGGATCCCGGCCGGAGAGCACGTCCAGCGCCGCCGCCGGCGTCTCGCGTACCAGCGTCTGGCCGCACGCAATCGTCCCCGCATCCCGCGAGACTATTCCGGCTGCGCTCCCGACGACCGCCTCGGGGGTCGAACCGTGTAAGGGCCGTGCTGGCGCGGGTCGCGTGGCGTACCCCTTGAGATCATCGATTCGTCCGTGACATTCTTGGCCGTCGATGAAGCCACGCGCGGGGCTGACCGCCGTCCAATGGGCAGCCGGGACGCAGCACGGGTCCCGGGGGACGGTGACACGAGCGATGGAGCACCGGGAGCCATCCGTCCACGGGTCCGCCCGCCGCCGCGCCGCACCCTGACCGGCTGGGCGACTCACTGTTCAGTCTCCGCGAAGGAACTCCGCCCATGCGTAAACCGAAAGCCCGCACGGCATTTCTGGTGAGCCTGTTGCTCACCGCGGGCGCGCTCTCCGGCATCAACCCCTCCACCGCCAGCGCGGCGGCCGACCCGGTCGCCGTGACCGTGAACGCCCGCGCGGGGCTCGCGACCGTGCCCGACACGGCACTGGGTGTCAACCACGCCATCTGGGACCAGAACCTCGGCACCGCCGAGACGACGGACCTGCTGCGCGACGCCGGTGTGCAGATGATGCGCTACCCCGGCGGCTCGTACGCCGACATCTACCACTGGAAGGACCACACCGCCCCCGGCGGGTACGTGGCGCCCAACACCGACTTCGACACCTTCATGGCGGCGGTCAAGCGGGCCGGCGCACAGCCGATGATCATCGCGAACTACGGCACCGGCACGCCCGCCGAGGCCGCCGAATGGGTGCGGTACGCCAACGTGACAAAGGGCTACGGCACGCGGTACTGGACCGTCGGCAACGAGAACTACGGCAACGGGCACTACGGCTCGGCGTGGGAGGCGGACGACCACCCGGACAAGAGCGCGAGCCAGTACGCGCGGCTGGTCGTCGAGTACGCCGACGCGATGAAGGCGGTCGACCCGAGCATCAAGGTCGGCGCGGTGCTGACGATGCCGGGCAACTGGCCGGACGGGATCACCGCCGGCAGTGACCCCGGCCCCTGGAACCGGACCGTGCTCTCCATCGCCGGCCCGAAGATCGACTTCGTGGACGTGCACTGGTACCCGGGTGGCACCGCCGCCGAATCCTTGAGCCGGACCAACCACCTCCCCGACGCGATGCATCTGCTCCGCCAGCAACTCACCCAATACGCGGGCCCGAACGCCGCGCGCATCGGCATCAGCTTCACCGAGCTGAACGTCGATGTCGGCCGGACCACCCAGCCGGCGGCGCTCTTCCTGGCCGACGTCTACAGCGGGCTCCTGGAGAGCGGCGTCTTCACCGTCCAGTGGTGGAACGTGCACAACGGCATCGGCACGGTCTCGGAGGTGGCGGGCCAGACCGACTACGGCGACTTCGGTCTGCTGTCCAGCGGCGGCTGCACCGAGGACGGCTCGGTGTGCGAGCCGCCGTTGAACACGCCGTTCGCGCCGTACCACGGGCTGACCATGATGAAGCTGTTCGCCAAGACCGGCGACCAGTTCGTTCGCGCCGGCACCGACGAGCCGCTGGTCACCGCGCACGCCGTCCGCCGGACCAACGGCGACCTCGCCGTGCTGCTGGTCAACAAGGACCCGGACAACGCACACCCGGTCACCATCGACTACGCCGGGTTCACCCCGTCGGCCGCCGCCCCGACGGTCTCCACCCTCACCAACGGCGCGACGGGCATCGCCACCAGCCAGTCCGGCTCGGCGACCAGCCGGACGCTGCCGCCGTACTCGTTGACCACGCTCGTGCTGCGCCCGGCCGGCGCGACCGCCGGACGGCCCTCGGCGCCGGGGCAGCCCACCGCCGGTGGCGTCACCGACCGCGCCGCGACGATCACCTGGCCGGCGGCCACGCCGGGCGGTAGCCCGATCGCCAAGTACGAGGTGTACCGGCAGAACGGCGCGGTAAGCGAGCAGTTCGGCGAGACGACGAGCACCTCGTTCACTGTCGGCAACCTGGTGCCCGGCAGCAGGTACACGGTCAACGTGCTGGCCCGGGACACCGCCGGTCGGGTGTCGTGGTCCTCGCCGCCGCTCACCTTCGCCACCGGAAGCCCGGCCGCGAGCGCGTGCACCGTCCGCTTCACCACCAACGGTGACTGGGGCAACGGCTACATCGGCGGCGTCGAGATCATCAACAACGGTACGAGGCCGATCACCGGCTGGACGCTCACCTGGACCTGGCCGACCGGCTGGCAGCAGGTGAGCAGCGGCTGGAGCGCCACGTGGGAGCAGGTCGGCACGGCCGTGCGGGTCACCCCGACCGACGACAACCGACAGATCGCCGCCGGTGCCAGTGTGAGCGCCGGCTTCGTCGGCGCGTACAGCGGCCCGAACGTGCTACCCACCGCGTTCACCCTGAACGGCACCGTCTGCACAAGCGGCTGACGCCGTCGCCGGCCGGTTGGCCCGTTCGTCGGGCCAGCCGGTCGCGCCGGTCGCGCGACCCGCGCCGGGTGCCACGTCCTCGGCTTCACTTCTGTGTCGGGTGGCGTAGGGGCGGGGTTGGGGTCCAGCCGGCTGCGACGAGGGCGCGGCGGAGGGTGTCGGCGACCTCGTCGGGGCGGGCGCGGACCAGCCAGGCCGGGAAGCGCAGGATCCGATCGCCGCTGGTCCAGACGTCGTTCTGCCGGCGCATGTCAGCCGCCCACTGCCGGGCGTCCATGTGATGCGCGCCGTCGATCTCCGCCTGCACCCGCCACTCCCGCCAGTACGCGTCCAGCCAGCGATTTCGACCCGCCGCGTCGAGCCGATGTTCTTGGAGGTCGGGGGTGGGTAGGCGGTGCCGGCGGCACAGCCGCAGGAAGTCGATCTCAGAGAGCGCCTGTGCGCCGCCCGCGATGTCGCTGACGGCCTGCCTGATCAGCCGCCGGCGAGGCGCCCGAGGGAGGATGTCGAGCACCGCCCGCAACTCCTGGGGCAGCACCCGACGCTGCTGGCAACCGGCGGCCAGGATCGCCTGCGCCTCGTCCACGCCAGCCGCCCAACCCGCCGCGTCCACGAGTGCTCTGGCCGTCGTGGTACGCGGCGGGCGGGCGAGTTGACGATGAGACTCCGGCAGCACCGACGTGCGATGCACCAGCACCGCTGGCATGTCGATCGGAAGTCGACGCAGGCTGGTCCGCGCGGCACGGCGGTCTGCCGGCACCAGCACATGCAGTGGCTCCCGCCGCAGTCCCCGTACCCCGCCTTCCGCGGCGGCGGTCACCCCAGCCAGCACCGCCTCCGGTCCGGCCGCCAGCACCGCCACCCAGAGCTGTTGGTCGTGGGTCAGCCGGCCGTTGCCGGTCAACAGGATTCCCCGGCAGACCGACCGCCACCGGCCGGAGCGAATCCGGCCCCGCACTGTCCCCTCGCTCAGCAGCCCGGAGATCTGCGCGGTCGTCAGCACGCCCGCCTGCTCGAAGGCGAGCCAGTCGAGTCCGTCGGCGTCATCGGCGGGCAGCATCCCGACAGCTTTCGCCGCGGGCCGTCGCCACGCCACCAGATCTTGGACAGTTCCCGTCATTCGCCGGGCCGCCGGGCCGCCGGGCCGCCGCCGCGTCGCCGGGCCGCCGGGCCGCCGGGCCGCCGCCGCGTCGCCGGGCCGCCGGGCCGCCGGGCCGCCGGGCCGCCGCCGCGTCGCCGGGCCGCCGGATCTTGGACAGTTTCCGTTAGTGGGTAACGGAAACTGTCCAAGATCTTCGGGATTTCGCGCTGCCATTGCGGGAACGCGGGCAGCTAGCGGGCGGACGCCCAGTGGGTGAAGCGTTCGGTCAGGTCGGCCGGCGGGGCGGTCGGGTTCAGGGCGGCCAGGTTGCTGGCGGCCTCGGCCTGAAGCGTCGTCAGGTGGACGAGCAGGGCCGCACGGTCGAGCCGGTAGGTGGCGAGAAGGCGAAGCTTCGCGGGTGAGCAGGGCCAGGCGATGCCACAGGTTCCGCAGCGCCAGGTGGGACGGGCCGGCCCGTGGTCGGACGGGCGGCGGGCCTTCAGTCGACCCGCACCAGGTCCGAAGGGCCAGCGTTGGTCTTCGAGCCGGCGTCGTGGCGGGCTTTCGTCGCCCAGGCCGCCCGGCGGTCGTACCCAACCCAGATCGCGCAGAAGCGCCCGCCCCCAGTCGAGGGGACGGGCGCTTCGTTGTGCGGGATCTGTCAGCCGACCATCGATCGCAGTGGCACCTTGGCGTCGCGCAGGGCGCGTACCAGGTTGGCCAGGAACGGGTGTTCGTCGGCCTGGAGTCCCTCCGGGTTCGGGATCACCACGTACGCCGAGCCGTCCTTCGCGGACGTCTGGGCGTCGGTGGTGAAGCGTTCGACGATCGCCTGGGTGCGCGGCAGGTCCGTGGCCGCGACCTGGATGGTGATGGGTCGCCACCCGCCACCCAGGTCCGCCGCGACCGGCGCGGCGGCGGCGCTGGCGCGCGCCGGGTCGATCGCGGCCGAGCGGCGGGCGTCCGGCGTGGTCGCGGCGGCCGGGTAGAGCAGCGCGTTGGCCACCAGGTGCAGACCATTCTCGTTGTACGCCCGGAAGAGCGGATTGAACGCGAACAGCACCGCCCGGCCCGCCCCGGTCGGCTCGTCCACCACCGCGGCCGTGCCCCTGAGCGCGTCCGCGCCGACGGTGTAACCGTTGGCCCAGAACGTGTCGCCCGTCGGGTAGCTGAGCACGTTCGTCCCGGTGGTGCTCGGGTTGAGGATCGGGTCGCTGTTGTTGAACTCGAAGTCCTCGGCGGGGCGGCCCAGGGCGACCGGGCTGTCGCGGTCGACGTCGACCCGCAGGTGGGAGCCGATCACCAGGTAGTCGGCCGGTTTGGGCTTCTCGGTGGTGGAGGTGAGCCCGGCCGCGCGGGCCAACCGGGTGCCCTCGTTGCGCAGCCCGAGGTAGGTGTGGCCCTGGGCGATCCAGTCGCGCAGGTTGGCCTGCCCGGTGGCGGTGAGGCCGCCGGTGGGGCTGCTGCCGTCCGGCACCAGCAGCACCGTACGGCCGGTGAACGCCTCGGTGTTGTCGTTGATGTCGGCCGTGGTGACCGGCGTGAGGTCGAGGCCCCACCGCTTGCCGAGCACGTACCGGGCCTCGCCGTGTGAGCCCGAGGTGGTGGAGATGCCGGTGCCCTGGAACAGCCCGACGTCGGGCAGGCTGAGTCGGGTCCCGGTGGGCCGTCCGCCCGGCGTCAGGGTGACGCCCAGTGATTCGGCCAGGTCGTCGACCGTACGGCTCAGCGTGCTCGCCGCGATGGCCACCGTGTTGGTCCGCAGGTCACGCACGAGCGGTACGCCGCGGCCGAGCAGGGTGAAGGTGAGCTCCGCGGCCGCCGCCGAGTCCAGCGGGTACGTGTACGAGCCCCACGGCGACGCCACCCCGGACCGACCACCGGTGATCTTCCGGACCAGCTGGGCCTTGGGCCGGACGTTGTCCGCCGTGTAGAGGGCGGAGACGCCCATCAGCAGCGGGTTGCTCCAGGACGATACGTCGTAGAAGTACGGGAACGGGGCGTACGGGTCCTCGCCCATGATCGCCTGGATCCAGTGCTTCTGTGGCTGGTCCATCGGAATCCAGTACGCGCCCTTGGGCACTGTCACGTTGGTGGCGCTCCGGCCGCCGAAGATCCGGGCGTTTGGCACGCGGGTGGGTTTCTGCACCTCGTACACCTCGACGTCCATCCGGCGCAGCCGCTCGACGAGCTGGCGGACGTCGGCGAGCTGCCGGTCGGGCAGCAGGAAGTACGAGCGGATTTTGATGTCCGGCACCGGGAACTGGACCTCGTTGGTGGGCTGCACCACCTCGTTCGGCTCCAGCGTGCCCGCCCTGCCCTGGGCGAGCGCGTCGGTCCAGATGTCGAAGTAGCCGCTCAGCACCTCGCGCTTGTTGGCGGCGGCCCAGCCGAGGGTCGCCCACTGGGTGTTGAACTGCTGCTGGACCCGGTCGGCCACCGCCGAGGCGCTGCCCTTCTCGTACGTCATGCCGGCCGCGCCGAAGCCGGTGGTCGGCACCGTGTCGCCGTAGCCCATGAAGAACATGTCGTACGTGTCGTAGTTGAAGTAGCACTCGGTGGTGACGGTGTCGTCGCAGGCGCCGTTGTAGCCGAAGCCGGCCTTGTTGGCCTCGCCGATCCGGTTGATCCAGTCCACCGCCTCGCCGGCGATCTCGTGGTGGATCGGGTCGGCGTTGGGCGGGAAGAAGTACTGCCGGCCACCCATCTCGTGGGCGTCGATGAAGACCTGCGGCGGGTAGCGGCGCAGCAGTTCGAGCTTGCCGTCGGTCTCCTGCTGGGTGCGGGCGAACCAGTCCCGGTTCATGTCGAAGCCGAACTCGTTCTGCCGACGGGTCGCGTCACGGCCGTCCGGGTTCTGCGTCGGGACGATGATGGTGACCAGGTTGTCGTTGCGCTGGGCGACCGCGCAGGACAGGCCCGCCGCCAACTCGTACAGCGTCTTGAGGGCGGCGTCGGTGCCGCTCTTCTCGCCGCCGTGCACGTTGGCGGTGACCCAGACGATGGCCGGGCTGTCCTTCGCGGTCCGGGCGGCCGTCCGCGCGCTGGTCCGGCGGGGGTCGCGCAGGTCCCGTACGTCGTCGGCGATCTTCCGCAGTGCGGCGGGCCGCACGTTGCGCTCGTTGGACACCACCGCGTACGGCAGCGGCTGGCCGAGCACGCTGGTCGCCATCACGCCGGTGACGACCCGGTCGGAGGCGCTGTCGACGGCCCCGAGGTACGTCCGGACCTCGCCGTTGGTGACGACCCGCTCCTGGCCCGCGCCGAGGGGGAAGCCGAGCACCGCCTCCGGGCTCGGCACGGTGCTGAGTCGGGCCGTCGGGTCATTGCGGCACGGAGAGGGGCGCGCGGCGCTGGCGGCAGTGCCGCTGAGCAGGGGAGTCATGCCGAGTAGGAGCGTGATCGCGGCGGCACTCGCCAACCGCCTCGGTGGGACCGTCCAGAACGGACGCGACGATGGGGCCATGTCTCGTGTTTCCCTTCTCGGGAACAGCCTCGCAGTGGCCGGAGCCTATGAACCGTCGATACCCCGGTCAAGACCTGATCGACTTCGGCGACTGCGTGGGCTGCCTCGGGCGGCGTCGGCTGGCAGGATGGCGGTGTGGGGTATTCCTCGCACGGGAGGGGACGACGCTGATGGCGCCTCTGGAGACGATCACGCTCACGGTCCATCCCGATCTGCCGTCCGCTGACGCCCGGCGGTCACTGGCCTCCTGGCTGCGGGCCGAGGACCGGCTCAGGGGAGAGGTGACCGCAGCGTCCGCCGCCGGTTCGACAGCGCCGCCCGACGAGATGTCGGCCGAGGCCACAGACGTGCTGCTGGTGACCGTCGGCAGCGGCGGCGCCGTCATGGTGCTGGTCCAGTCGATCGCCGGCTGGCTGACCCACCGCCGGGAGGATGTGACGGTGCAGCTGACCAGCCCGGGTGGCTGGTCGGCCGAGTTGGACGTACGCCGGGCTCGTGACATGGACCAGGTGACCGCGCTCGTCGAGGCCGCGGTGCGCGCCGTGGCGGTGCCGTGATCGTCGCCGGTCGTACGACGTGGCGTTACAGCGAGCGCTGGACCACCCGGTGAGCTGACGTCGGCCCGCCGCCGACCGGGAGATCGGTCGGCGACGGGCCGGGGGAGTGCCAGGTGCGACGGGGGTACGCCTACCAGGTGGTCAGCCCGAGGCCGATCGTCTTGGTCAGGGTGGCGTTGTCGTCGTCGCCGTCCAGCGACCACATCATGGCGCCGGCCAGGCCGGCCCGCCGGATGTAGAGGGTCTTCTGCAGCACGACCGCCGGGTCGTCGTACGTCCACAGCGTCGTACCGTCGAACAGCCAGGCGTGCCCGGCGCGCAGGTCGCGGTGCACGGTGTAGCCCTTGCCGGCGAGGGTTTTGAGCTGCTTGTAGTCCTCGTAACCGGCCTCGTAGGTGGCCGGCGCGGGGCCGGTGGCCGGTTGGAAGAGACCGTTGCCGCCGCCGGTGATGCCGGTCCAACCCCGGCCGTAGTACGGGATGCCGAGGACCAGCTTGTCGCGCGGCGCGCCACGGGCGATCCAGCCGTCGATCGCCACCTCGGCGGAGAAGTCCGGGTTGTCCGGCGCGCCCGCCGGCACGCGCAGCGCCGACTGCTGGTTGGCCTTCGCGTCCCAGCCGCCGTGGAAGTCGTAGCCCTGCACGGTGGCGAAGTCCAGGTACTTGAAGATCTTGCGGCCCTCGTAGCCGGCGTCCATCGTGGCCGGGTTGGCCGGCAGGAACGCGGTCAGCGGGTGGTGTTTGCGGGTCGTGCGTCCGTACCCGTCGAGTTGCCGGCGGAACTCGGCGAGCAGCTTGGTGAAGTTCTCCCGGTCCTCCGGGCGGATGACGTTGCCGGGCTCACCGTCCCAGTTGGGCCACTCCCAGTCGAGGTCGATGCCGTCGAAGACGCCGGCCGCGGCACCCGGGCTGCCCGGCAGGTTGCCCTTGAGGTAGATGTCGATGCAGGACGCGACGAACGCCTTGCGGGAGGCGTCGGTGCGGGCGGCGTTCGAGAAGTACGTCGACCAGCTCCACCCGCCCAGCGAGATGAGCACCTTCAGTTTGGGGTGCTTGGCCTTGAGCTTGGCGAGCTGGCCGAAGTTGCCGTTGAGGGCCTGACCCGGGGCGTCGGCGACGCCGTCGACGCTCTCCTCGGCGGGGACGGGTCGTTGGTAGTCGGCCCAGGCGTCACCCTCGCCTGGCCCGCCGTCCACATAGCAGCGTCCGTCCTCGCTGACGTTGCCGAAGGCGTAGTTGACGTGGGTGAGGCGGCTTGCCGCCCCGGAGGTGTCGAGCTTCTTGACCGGGAAGGCCCGGCCGTAGATGCCCCACTGGGTGAAGTAGCCGACCCGGTGGTAGCCGGTCCGGTCCGGTTTGGCGCCGGCGCTCGCGGCGGTGGGCGGGGCGGCGGTGATCAGCAGGGTCGCCAGGGCGACGACTGCGGTGAGACGGCGGTGGCGGAATGGTCGCATCGGCACACTCCCACGAGGTATCAAGCAGAATTAGTTAAGAGACTTATCTGATTGATGAAGTTAAGCCGGCTGCCGTCCAGGGTCAAGGGCCGTCCAGCCACATGGGGGATTGTGACGGCGTTACCTGGTGGTAACGATGTTGTGCCATGGACTCAGCATTGACACTGATCGGTCTGCCCATCGCCCTCGGCGTCATCATGCTCGGTCTGGGTCTCGGGCTGACCACCGAGGACTTCCGCCGGGTGGCCCAGCATCCGAGGGCCGCCGTCATCGCGCTGGTGTGCCAGGTGCTGGTGCTGCCGGCGCTCTGCTTCGGCCTCGTCCTCGCCTTCGACCTGGCACCGGAGTTGGCCGTCGGCATGATGCTGCTGGCCGCGTCCCCTGGCGGCACGACGGCCAACCTCTTCAGTCACCTGTTCGGTGGGCACGTGGCCCTGAACATCACCCTGACCGCCATCAACTCGGTGCTGGCCGTGTTCACCCTGCCGATCCTGGTCAACCTGTCGGCGGCGTACTTCCTGCCCGACGGGCGCAGCATCGGCCTGCAGTTCGACAAGGTGCTCCAGGTCTTCGCCATCGTGCTCCTCCCGGTCGCCCTCGGCATGGTGATCCGGGCCAGGGCGCCGCAGGTGGCCGAGCGTCTGAACCGCCCGGTCCGGGTGCTGTCCGTCGTCGTGCTCGTCGCGGTGATCGCCGGGGCGGTGCTCGGCGAGCGCGAGAACATCGCCGACTACTTCGTCTCGGTCGGCCTGGCCGTCCTCGCGTTCAACCTGCTGAGCCTCGCCATCGGGTACGGGGTGCCCCGGCTGGCCGGCGTCGACCGGAGCGCCGCGACGGCCGCCGGGTTCGAGATCGGCATCCACAACAGCACCCTGGCCATCACGATCGCGCTCAGTCCGGCGCTGCTCAACAGCACCCAGATGGCGATCCCGGGAGCCGTCTACGGCATCGTCATGTTCTTCACCGCGGCGGCCTTCGGCTACCTGGTGAACCGCGTCGGCACCCGCTCCGCAACCGCCGTGACGCCCTGACGGCGGGTGTCAGCCGACCTGGCTGTTGTCCTTGAGTGAGCCCCAGCCATGCCAGCGATCGATCTCGATCAGGGCGCTGACCCGATCGCGCTCCCGCCGTGGATAGGCGTTACCCGTGTAGTGCTGTGACAACCGGTCGATGTCCGCGAGGCCCTCGTCCGCGCGCAGTTCCGCGACGTGCCCGATGATGCTGACGTGGGTGTACCAGCCGTCCTCGTCCAGCACGGTGAGGGAGACCCGGGGGTCGTTCCGGATGTGGTCCAGCCGGCGGCGGCTCGCGTCCATGTTCACCAGAACCCGACCGTCCTCCCACAGGTACCAGGTGGCGGCCGACACCGGCTGACCACCCGACTGGAGGGTCGTCATGACGGCCGGGTTCGGCTTGCGCAGCATGGCGATCGCGGGCTCGGGCAGCGGTGGCTTGGACATGGACGTCTCCTCCTCGCGTGAGCGTTACCCCCGCACGTTACGCACCCGCGGCGCGCCGCACGCCGGGACGCGGGCCCCTTCACTCAGCGGCGGGGGATGCGGGGCAGGCGGCTCAGCGAAGCTCCTGAATGCGGACCATGTTGCCGGCCGGGTCGCGGAAGGCGCAGTCGCGGATGCCGTAGGGCTGCTCGGTCGGCTCCTGGACGACCTCGGCGTCGCCGGCCTGCACCTTCTCGAAGGTGTCGTCGAGATTCCGGGTGGCCAGCAGAATCCAACCGTAGGTGCCCTTGGCCATCATCTCGGCGATCATGCGGCGCTCGTCCTCGGTGAGGCCGGGGTCGGCGGTCGGCGGCGCCAGGAGGATGGACGTGCCGGGCTGCTCGACGGGGCCGACGGTGATCCACCGCATCGTGCCCTGCCCGACGTCGGTACGGACCTCGAAGCCGAGGACGTCGCGGTAGAAGGCCAGGGAGGCGTCCGGGTCGACGTGCGGAAGAACGGTGGTGTGAATGGTGATGTCCATGCCGGTCATGCTAGGTACGGACGCAGGCACCGCACTTCTCGATTCCTGATCGATCCGCCATGTGCGCGTGGGTCGGGTGCGCGATGCCGCACCCCGCCGGAGAGGATGGGGACATGACCGATCCCGTACTCCCCAGGCGCGTCGTTGTCACAGGCGCCACCGGCAAGCTTGGCCGCGCCGTGGTCGCCCACCTGCGCGGCGTGGGTGTCGACGTGCTGGCGGTGGACCGTGCCGGTGGACGCGATCCGCGCGACCTGGACGGCGAGTTTCTCCTCGTCGACCTCACCGACTACGGGCAGGTGGTGGAGGCGTTCACCGGGGGCGCCGACGAGCACGCCGGCGGCATCGAGGCGATCGTGCATCTGGCGGCGGTCCCGGCCCCGGGGCTGATGTCCAACGCGAGGACGTTCGCGAACAACTCCGCCGCCACGTACAACGTCTTCGCGGCGGCCAGGGCGGCCGGCATCAAACGGGTGGTGTGGGCGTCGAGTGAGACAGTCCTCGGGCTGCCGTTCGACACCCCGCCGCCGTACGCGCCCGTGGACGAGGAGTACGCGGCGCGACCGGAGTCGACGTACTCGTTGAACAAGGCCCTTGAGGAGGAGATGGCGCGGCACTTCTGCCGCTGGGACCCGGAGCTGGTCATGGTGGGTCTGCGGTTCTCCAACGTGATGGACGTCGAGGACTACGCGCCGTTCCCCTCGTTCGACGCCGACCCGCGGTTGCGGCGGTGGAACCTGTGGGGCTACATCGACGCCCGCGACGGCGCCCAGGCGGTCGAGCGGGCACTCGCCCACGACCGGCCCGGCGCCGACGTCTTCATCATCGCCAACGCCGACACCGTCATGACCAGGTCCAGTGCCAGCCTCATGGCGGAGGTCTACCCGGGCGTCGAGATCCGCGGGGAACTGGGCGAACACGAAACCCTGCTCAGCATCGACAAGGCACGCCGGGTCCTGGGCTACGAACCTCGGCACTCGTGGCGCGACCATGTGGACACGCCGGTTTCCGAGGCGTGACGCACGCGTCGCGGCGATACTGTCGGCAGCACGGCGGCGACGGGGCTCGACCCGGAGCGATTGCGACACCAGAGCACACGACTTGAGGAGTGCCGGTTGAACTGGACGTTGGAAGTGGTGGTCGTACCGGTCTCAGACCTGGACCGCGCGAAGGAGTTCTACGCCGACCGTCTCGGCTTCGTCGTGGACCACGACACAGCGATCAACGACGACACGCGGCTGGTGCAGCTGACGCCGCCGGGCTCGGGCTGTTCCGTCGTCATCGGCAAGGGACTGGTACCGGACATGCCGCCCGGCTCGATCAAGGGGCTGCAACTGGTGGTGCCCGACCTGCAGAAGGCTCGCGCGGAGCTGGTGGAGCGAGGTGTCGAGGTCAGCGAGATCCAGGTGATGGGCAAGAACCCCCGTCCGGTGCCGGACCCGCTGGACAACGTGGGCTTCATCTACTTCACCGACCCGGACGGCAACGCCTGGGCGGTGCAGCAGATCTCCAGCCGCGCCTGACCCTGGGCCCGCCGCTGGATCCGCCATAACCGCCAGGGGCCCGCGAAGATCGGGATAAAGTGCCTCAACGGGTACGGGGTGGACTCGTCGGCGAGGGGGCGCGGGGCGATGGTGGCCGTGCTGACGCGATCCTGGATGCGCGGGCTGGGCGAGAGCCGGAGCCCGCGCGGGGCGACCGTCCTGGAGCTGCTCTTCGACATCGTCTACGTCTTCGCGCTGGCCCGCCTGGCCGGACGCGTCGCGGACGACCTGACCATCGTCCGGCACACGCTGCTGTCGGAGGCGGGTCAGACACTGCTGATCTTCACGGCGATGTGGATGATCTGGTCCCTCAACGCCCTGATGGCCAGCAGCTACGACCCCCGGCGCAGCGACATCCAGGTCATCCTGCTGGCGACGATGTTCGGCACACTGGTGCTGGCGGTCTCCCTGCCGCAGGCGTTCGGCCAGCGGGGTCTGATCTTCGCCTGCACGTACGTCATCGTCCAGGTTGGCCGCCCGCTCTACCTCACGCTGGCGTTGCGGGGTCAGCTCGGCGGGCTGCTCGCCGCCCGCGTGCTGGCCTGGCACGTGGCGTCCGGCGTGCTGTGGATCGGCGGCGGCATCAGCGGCGGAATGGGGCGTGGGGTCTTCTGGACCATCGCCCTCTCCATCGAGGTCATCGGCGCCGCGAGCCACTGGCCCGCACCCCGCCTCGGCGCACAACGGTTCACCCGCATGGTCGTGATCTCCGAGGTGCACCTCGCGGAGCGGTACAACCAGTTCTTCATGATCGCGTTGGCCGAGGTGGTGCTCGAAGCCGGTGCCGCCGTCAGCTTCCCGGGCTTCTCGACCGCGCGGACCGTCACCCTCATCGCGGCGTTCGTGGCGGTCGTCGCGTACTGGCGGATCTACTTCTACCACGTCGCTCCGGGGCAGACCGCGACGGGATTGTCGGCCGGGGGCGCCCTGCGGCTGGCCCATTCGGCGGGCTTCAGCCTGCTGCTCATCGTCGGCGGCATCATCTGCACGGCGGTCGGCTTCGGACAGGTCATCGAGGACCCGGACCCGCCGATCGACTGGGCGCTGGTGGTCATCATCTTCGGCGGCCCGGTGCTGTTCCTGATCGGGCGCAGCTTTCTGGAGCGCCCATCCCCGTCCCGGCCGAGCTGCCGGTTGCTGTTGGTCGGCGTCCTGGTGCTGATCGTGGCGGCCCCGCCCATGGTGCTCCTCCCGCCGGTCGCCGTGGCTGCCGTCGCGGCGCTGATCCTGGCCGCGATCGCCGTCGTCGACGGGCTGGCCCACCGGCGGGGACCGCAGACCAACCCACCGCTGTAGCCCGACCGCCCAAGATCGCACTCGATGCGGGACAGAGCGGTGCGGACGAGCGCACGACATCCAGGATCGAGCACGATCAGGTCACCGCGACCGGAACGCGCGGGTGGGGCAGCCCGAACACGTCGGGCTGCCCCACCCGGGGTACGAACTCGACCTCAGAACCCGAGGACGGACCGTCCGCCGACCACCGGCAGCCGCAGCTCACTGTCGTTGGGCGCGACCCGCAACTCGGTGCCGCCCAGCGGCAGCAGCGTGTACTCCTGGTCGCTGGAGAAGACGACCACGCCGATGCGGTGACCGGCCGGGAAGACGTAGTCCTTCGGCTCCATCGTCCAGCGGTAGTCGTACAGCTTGCCCTGCTTCACCGGCTCGGTGCGCGCGGCGCTCTTGCGGTTCTGCGGGTCCATCCAGCCCCGGGTCACCACGGTCGGCGCGGCGGTCGAGCCGACCGGGCCGTAGTCGACCAGGTACGCGGTGAGGTTCGCGTCCGGCTTGTTGTCGATCGCCATCCGCAGCCGCATCTCCGGACGGCCGGAGATACGCACGCTCTGGGTCAGCGTGGGGGAGCGGTAGGCGAGCCGGTTCGCGCTCGCCGCGTCCGGGTTGGCGACCAGGGTGTCCGGGTGGATGGTCCGGCCCTCGTCGACGAAGCTCTGCTCGACCTTGGCCTTCGGCGGCTTGCCCGTGGTGAGCGCGCCCGGGGCCGTGGCGTCGGTGGCGGCGAACCGCAGCCCGACCTCGCGTGCGCCCGGGTCGGGCCAGTTGGCGTACGTGGTGTAGGCCCGGTCCTCGCGCTGTAGCACGGCGGTCGGCTCGTCCATGATCCCGTTGCGCACGTTCCACAGCCAGAAGTCGAACCAGCGGTTCTCGGTCTGCTTGTAGGTCCACGTCCGACCGTCGGGCAGGGTCACCGAGGCATTGCTGCCCGGACCGCCGTGCCCGCCCTGGTGCAGCCAGATCTTGCGCGGTACGTCGCGCTTGGCGAGCTGGTCCCACCAGCCGGCGAAGTGCTCGGTCTTCACGTTCCAGTCGTTGAGACCGTGCACGACGAAGACACTCGCCTTGACGTCGCGGGCGTCGAGGTAGTCGCGCTCCTGCCAGAACTTCGAGTAGTCGCCGGTGACCCGGTCCTGCTCCTCGGTGATCGTCGCGAGCTCGTCGGCGCAGGGCCCCTCGGCCCGTGCCTGCCCGGCCGTGTACTGGGCCAGGATGTCGAGATCCTCACCCTGGAACGTGCCGGGGGCGACGACCAGACCGTTGGCCCGGTAGTAGTCGTACCAACTGCTGATCGCCGAGACCGGCACGATCGTCTTCAGGCCCTTGACCCCGGTGGTCGCCACCTGGTTCGGCAGCGTCCCGTTGTAGGAGACACCGGTCATGCCGACCGCGCCCGTGGTCCAGCCGGCGGTGACCGGGGCGCCGCTCGCGTCGTACCCCTTGGCCCGCCCGTTCAGCCAGTCGATGACGGCCTTGGTGCCGAGCGTCTCGGCCTGGTCACCGCTGGTCGGGCAGCCGTCCGAGTCGCCGGTGCCGACGCTCTGACCGAGCACCACGGCGTACCCGCGCGGGACGTAGTAGTCGTCCAGCGAGCCGGGCAGGTTGGCCTTCGCCTGGGCGCGCTGGGCCTCCACGTCGAGCGCCCGACGCCCGGAGTGGCCGTTCAGGCCGTTCTGCGGGAGGTCGTCGACCAGCACGCTCGGGTACGGCACGTCACCCCAGGTGCCCTTGCGGTACGGGCTGTGCTCGAAGATGACCGGCACCTTGAAGCCCTGCGTGGCGGTCTCCCGAGGTCGGGAGATGTCGATGGCCACCCGGTCGGGGCGGCCGTCGTGGTCGGTGTCCACCGGCGTCTGGACGTACACCCGCTCCTCGATGGCGTCGGCGAGTGAGAACACCGGCTGGGTCATGCCGTCGGCGACCACGATGCCGGTCGGAGCGGGGGCCTTGGGTGGGGCCGCCGTCGCCGGGGCAGCGCTGAGGACCAGGACGCCGGACACACCGACGCTGAGTAGTGCCAGATAACGGGGTCGACGCATGCGCGTCTCCCTTCGGTTGGGCTGGTTGCCGGGTTTCGGCAGGGGCCAATCTCGAAGATCCATTCGTCGACATGCTAGGTCCGGGCCGGCGTTCCGTCGATCCCGTCGGGCCGTGCGGCGAGTGAACACGTCCGCGGTGGCCGGCCCGTTCGGAGGCGGTAATCGAACCGACATCGAACCGGGTACGGCGGTGACACATCGCCGAAATCCCTGTCGGGCGGGCGAAGGAGAGGTGTCGTCCAGGGGCCCCGAAGATCACGTACTCGTGCATATGATCTTGCTCGGAGCCGCCGATAAGGCGCGTTTGTCCACATCAGACAGGGAGCAGGATGCTCAAGAGAACACGGTGGCTGCTGGCCGTCGCCGTCACGGCCACGGCGCTGACCGCCGTACCGGGCGGCACCGCCACAGCCGGCCCCAACGACGCCACCCCGGCGGGCGCGCCCGACGCCTCCGCCGACCGGAAGACACACACCGTCACCCTGCTCACCGGGGACGTGGTGACCGTACGGACCACCGGACCGGGATGCCCGCAGGCCACGGTGCAGCCCGCCGACCCCAACACGGTGATCCACCAGAACTGCGGCCCCGACGGCCACCTGCACGTCATCCCCGCCCGCGTCGCGTCCCAGGTCGGCTCGGTCCTCGACCCCGACCTCTTCGACGTCACCGCGCTGATCGCCGACGGGTACGACGACGAGAACACCACGGAGCTGCCGCTCATCGTGCAGCCCGCCACCGCCTCCGCCCGGGTGGCCGCCCTCGGCGACGTCCTGCCGCTGCCCAGCATCGGCGCGGTGGCCGGCCACGTACCCAAGAAGAGCCCGACCACCACGAAGCTGGCCACCAATTCGCTGCTCGCCGGCGCGAAGAAGGTCTGGCTCGACCGCAAGGTCCACGCCACCGCGCTGACCGGCGGCGGGCACGGCGCCGGCAAGCCCGCCGGCCTCGACCGCAACCTGGCGCAGATCGCCGCGCCCGACGCGTGGAAGGCCGGCTACACCGGCAAGGGCGTCCGGGTCGCGGTGCTCGACAGCGGCGCCGACTTCACCCACCCCGACCTGGTCGGCCGGGTCGCCGACCGCGCCGACTTCACCGTCGACGGCGGCGACGCCGTCGACCACAACGGCCACGGTACGCACGTCGCGTCGACCATCGCCGGCACCGGCGCTGCCTCGAACGGCCAGCGTCGCGGCGTCGCGCCGGACGCCAAGCTGGTCATCGGCAAGGTCCTCGACGACCACGGCTCCGGCGAGGACTCCGGCATCATCGCCGGCATGGAGTGGGCCGCCGCCCGCGCCGACGTCATCAACATGAGCCTCGGCGGCAGCTACCCGGACGACGGCAGCGACCCGCTGTCGCTCGCCGTCGACGCGCTGAGCAAGCAGACCGGCGCGCTCTTCGTGATCGCCTCCGGCAACAACGGTGGCGCCATCTCCTCGCCCGGCTCCGCCGCCAGCGCCCTGACCGTCGGCGCCGTCGACCGCGACGACAAACTCGCCGAGTTCTCCAGCCGTGGGCCGCTGGTCACCAGCAACGTGGCCAAGCCGGAACTCGTCGCACCCGGTGTCGACATCGTCGCCGCCCGCGCCGCCGGCACGGACCTACAGGACCCGATCGACCAGTTCTACGAGGGCAGCACCGGCACCTCGATGGCCACCCCGCACGCCGCGGGCGCGGCCGCGCTGCTCGCCCAGCGGCACCCGGACTGGACGGGGGAGCGGCTCAAGGCGGCGCTCGTCGGCGCGGCCGACCCGCTGACCGGCGTCGACCCGTACGCCGTCGGGGCCGGCCGGCTCAACGCGGCCCGCGCCCTCGGCGGCCCGACCAGCGACCAGCCGGTGGTCAACCTCGGCACCTTCGCCTACCCGCAGTCAGGCACCAGCGAGACGAAGCTGACCTGGACGGGCGACGCCACCCCGGCGACGACCCACCTCGACCTCGACGTGTCGATCGTCAACCACGACGGCCAGCCCGTGCCGCGCGGCGCGGCGTCGCTGTCGACGACCCGGGTGACGCTCAAGCGCGGCAGCACCGCCGACACGACCCTGCGCGTCAACCGCGCGGCGCTGGCCGCACGGCCCGGCTTCTACCTGGCCACCGTCACCGCCCGCACCGCCGGCCACAAGCTGGTCTCGACCACCCCGGTCAGCTTCTACGTCGAGCCGCCCAGCTACGACCTGACAATCCGCACGAAGCCGCTGCCCGGCCTCAAGGACGGCGCGGAGAGCTGGATCAACATTCTGGTCACCAACCTCGCCGACCCCGTCCTCTACTACGGCGGACCGGGCGGTGTGCCCGGAGACACCTTCACCGTCCGCGTGCCGGCCGGCCGGTACGCGCTCCTCGGCTCGTCGGTCGCCTACTACGTCGACAGCGACGTGCTGGAGACGACGCTCGTCGGGGAGTCCGACCTGAACGTCAACGGCCCTCGTAGCGTGACGCTCGACCCGGCGCGGGCCAAGCCGGTGACGGCGACGGTCGACGGCGTCGCCACCACGCCGACGCGGGTCGACCTCACCATCCAGCAGACCGCGCCGAACGGCCTGTCCTGGTGGAGCCAGGCGAGCGGGTACGGGACCGCGACGAGCGTCCGCACCTCCGCGCTGCCGAAGCCCAGCGTCGGTACGCGGCGCAGCTGGGCGGCCGTCAACCTGAACTCGCCCGCCGGCACCGCCAAGCCGTACCGCTACAACCTGGTGCACGAGTACCCGGGCGGCGTACCGGCCGACCCCGCCTTCCGGGTGGGCGCCGCCGAGCAGGCCCGGTTGGCCCGGATCGACGAGCGGTTCCACCAGATGGACTCGCCGGGAATGATCACCCAGCTGATCCGGACCGGGTTCACCGCCGACGGGCTGGGCGTGACCCAGACCCACGAGGGGGACCTTCCGCCGAACCGCACCGACTACCTCTCGCCGGAGATCCTCTGGGCCGACGAGGGTGTCTACGGTGGGCTGTCGGCACAGGAGGCGCCCCGCCGCTACCAGCCCGGCAGCAGGCAGTCCAAGGTCTGGGCACGCCAGCCGCTGCACTCCGGCTGGTACGACGACCCGGCCGACAACGGGTGGACCTGCGCCACCCCACCGTCGCGGACCCGGGGCAACCTGCACATCGACCTGGTGTCGCTCACCGACCAGCACCAACGCGCCGACTGCCTGCAGGGCAACTCCATCGGCGTGAAGCGCACCCTGTCGCTGTACCGCAACGGCAAGCTGGTCGAGCAGCGGGACCGGCCGCTCGCCGACATCACCGTCGGGCAGCAGGCGGCCGACTACCGGCTGACCCTCGACGTCGACACGAGCCTGATCCTGCCGATCTCGACCAGGGTCTCCACGTCCTGGACGTTCCGGTCCGCCGGGCCGGACGGGACCGGAAGCGTGCCGTTGCCGCTGCTCGCGGTGGACTACGCGCTGCCGATGGACACCGCCAACCACGCCACCGGCGGAACGGCGGAGTTCGCCGTCCGCCAGGCGCACGGCGTCAAGGCGCAGAAGGTGACGTCGTTCCAGGTGTGGGCCTCGACCGACGACGGCGCCACCTGGAAGTCGGCCCGGGTCACCCGCAGCGGGGACACCTACCGGGCCGAGCTGCCCAAGGCCGCCACCGGCAAGCCCGTCTCGCTTCGGGTGCAGGCCGACGGCGACGGCGGTAGCGGCATCGACCAGACCATCATCCGGGCGTACACCGCCGGCTGACGGTCAACGCGGTGGTGCGGGCCAGCTCCGGCTGGGCCGCACCACCGTTTTCCGGGCCGTCACTGGCCCTCCCAGACCGCCATCGCGCCGGAGTCGCCGGTGCGGATCACGTAGTACACGGCGACAGCGGCGGCCACCAGCGACAACACCTGCAACGCCACGGTGAGCGCCCGACCGGGCCGTGCGTCAGTGCTCGTGTCGGCGGGTCGCGCGTCCGCGTTCGTGGCGGCAGGTCGCGGCGCGACGAACCGGACCAGCGCCAGCGCCACGATCGCCAGCCCGATGCTGGCCCAGAGCGTGAAGTCACCGAACTCCTGGTGTGCCTCCAGCTTCGGCAGGAACTCGGGAGTGACCCGGTTGGCCGACCGCATGCGCTCGAAGAACGCGTCACCGGAGAGCTTCGCCAACAGCGCGGACAGCGGCGCGCCCACGGCCAGCAGCCCCAGCACCCAGCGGGTGTGCGGCCGGATCGGCGGGACGAACGCGTACCCGACCGTCAGGAGAGCCAGCAGCGGCACGAACACGACCGCGGCGTGCAGCACGAGAGGGTGGGCGGGGATGCCCATGAACTCCTCGAACATCGGCGACTCCTCCGGTGAAGACGGACCTCGATGATCCAGGCATGGACGCTATCGGTACCGGCCGGACGTGTCACCCCATGATCCGCCGATTGGCACTCGACTCAGGTCACCGCGGAGCGGACACCGAGGCCGAGCAGGATCACCCCGGTCAGCCGGTCGAGCACGCGTCGGACGGCGGCCGTGCGAAGCAGCCGGGCGGCGGCGCCGGAGATGGCCGTCCACCCCGCGAGCCAGCAGGTGTGCAGCGCGGAGTGCGCCGTGGCGAGGAGCAGCATGGGTAGCAGCACCGGTCGACCTGGTTCGAGGAACTGCGGTGCGAGCGTGAGGTAGATGGCGGCGGCCTTGGGATTGAGGACGTTGCCCAGCAGCCCCTGGAGATAGGGGTGGTCCACCCGCCACGGCAGCTTCCGCACCCGGGTCGGCGCTGACGTGGAGCGCCGGGTCGCGTGGACGAGCATCCAGAGCCCGAGCCCGACGAGATAGGCGGCACCGACCAGCTTGACGACCCAGAACGCCTGCGCCGAGCGGAGCACCAGCGCGGCCAGGCCGACAGCGGCCAGGGTGGCGTGCACGTAGAGGCCTGTGATCGTACCCAGGATCACCCACCACCCCTGCCGCCGGCCACCGGTGGCGACCCGCGAGACGACGAGTGTCAGGCTCGCGCCCGGTGTGGCGGTGATCGGCGCGACGGCGACCAGGAAGCCGAGCACGGCCACGCCGCGCACGCTCAGACCACCACCCGGTAGTGGGTGGTGAACAGGCCGGTGTCGTCGTACACGTGGAACGCGACGCCGGGCGGCTGGGCCTGGGTGGTCAACGCTCCCTCGCCCTCCCAGGGCATCCGCAGGGTGGAGACCACGCCCGGCGCGATCCGGAGTGGACGGCCGGCGAAGGTGCTCGCGGCGGCCGTGTGGAAATGCCCGGTCAGCACGGCGACGACCTGAGGGTGGGCGGCGACCAGGTCGGCCAGGGGATCGGCGGGCAGCAGCCGCATCGGGTCGATGACCGGGTGGTGCAGCACGACCGGCGGGTGATGCAGGGCGATGAACGTCGGCGTTCCCGCCGGCACCGCCCCCAGCTCGTCGGCGAGCCACGCCAGGGTCTCCCCATCCAGGTGGCCGTGGTCCTCGCCGGGCACGGACGAGTCGGCGAGGAGGAAAACCGCGCCGGCGATGTCGTGGCGGGTGTTGATCGGGCCGGTGCCGCCGCCGTCGTCACCGAGCAGACCCTTGCGGTACGCGGCGCGCACGTCGTGGTTGCCGGGGCACGTCAGGACCGGCAGCGGGGAGTCGAAGAGCCTCGCGGCGGTCTCGTATTCGGCCACCTCGCCGTGGTCGGCGATGTCCCCGGTGATCAGGACCGCGTCGACCGGTCGCGGCAGGGCGTGCAGGTGCTCCATCACCCGGGCGGCCCGCTCGGCCGACCGAGGGTGGTCGTCGATGTGGGTGTCACTGAGGTGCGCGATGACCAGCACGACGACCCCCTAATGGTTCACGATCCCAACCGCGCCCCGCTACCACCAGCGGCACACCACCGCACGATAGCCGCCGCCCTCAGCTGCGGGAGCGGGGCAGGCAGTCCTTCTTGTACTTGAGGCCCGAACCGCACCAGCAGGCGTCGTTGCGCTCCGGCGGCCAGGGGATCCGCGCCGCAGGCCGGGCCGCCAGCTCCCGCGCGTACCCGGCCCGGACCTCCCGGTCGGACGGGTCGCCGTCGCGCCGTTTTGCGAACGCGTCCAGCCCGTCGACCGTCGCGCTGAGCACACCCAGCCCGACCTGGCCGGCGCCGGCCAGCCGCACCAGCTCCTTCTCCAGCCGCGCCCGGTGGGCGTCCCAGTCCGGCCCGTACACCTCGGTCAGCTCGCCGTGCGTGGAGAGCAGCCGGTCGAACTCGGCTCGGGGCCAGAAGATCAGATCCGGCTCACCGCCCTCGCGTTCCCCCGCTCGGCGGACGAGTTGGGCCTCCAGCCGGTCCGCCAGATCGTCGTGCCGGTCGTGCGGAAGGTTGAGATCCCGGCGGACCCGGTGGCGCTGTTGCAGCAGGAAGAAGAGGACACCCGGCGACTCCGGAGGGCCGACCTCCACCGTCGGCTCGACGGCGGTGATGGCCTGCGCCGACGCCCCGGCGGCGGTGGCGCGCTCGCCCAGCAGGGTGTCGACCGCCTCACTCAGCCACCGCTCGGCGATCGCCGACCGGCCGGCGGCGTCCAACGCCGCACTGACGTAGGCGGGGGCGTCGGGCTGCACGAGCAGCAACGGGCGCAGCGCGGTCAGCTCCGCCATCGCCTCGTCCTCCCGGCCGCCGGCCTGCAACAGCGCCCGTGCCCGCAGCGCCCGGGCGAAGCCGGCCCGAGGATCATCGCCGGACGGGTACGCCGCCAGAGCCTGCTCCGCGTACCGGAGAGCGGCATCCGGTCGCACCCGGATCTCCGCGATCTCGGCGGCCAGGGTCAGCGCGTCCCCAGCGTCGTCCGGATCCTCCAGCCGGCCCTGCTGGACCGCCTCGGCGATCTCGGCGGCGACACCGAGCGGGTTGGCCGTCCCGAGCGCCGAGCGGCGAAGTTCGACCAGGTCAGCCTTGGTGAGTACGTCTTTCGTCGACACGGCTACACGCTACGTCGGGGTGCCCCCGGCCTGCCGGCAGATCACCCGTTACGCCCAACCTCTCCCGTCAGCCGCCCGCACGATCAGCGCGGCGACGCTTCGCTCAGAACTCCTCGTACACCGCCGGGTCCTGATCCGCGAGGCGCCCGTCCGGGCGGCCCAGCGCATTGATGGCCTCGACCTGCGCGTCGGTGAGCGTGACGCCGAAGACGTCCAGGTTCTCGACCTGTCGTTGCGGGGAGGCGGCCTTGGGCAGCGGGATCACCTGGCGGGCCACGTGCCAGGCGAGAATGGCCTGCGCCGGGCTGACGCCGTGGGCTGCCGCGATGTCCACGATCGTGGGGTGCTGCCGCACGTCGTTGCCCCGGCCCAACGGGCTCCACGCCTGCACGAGGATCCCCCGCGCCCGGTGGTAGTCGATCCCCTCCTGCTGCGGGAAGTACGGGTGCACCTCGATCTGGTTGACCAACGGGGCGACCCCGGTCTCGGCCACCAGGCGGTCGATGTGCTCGGGCAGGAAGTTGGACAGCCCGATGTGCCGGACCAGGCCGCGCTCACGGGCCTCGATCAGCGCCCGCCACGCCTGCACGTACAGGTCGGTCTTGGGGTTGGGCCAGTGGATGAGGTACAGGTCGATCCGGTCCAGGCCGGTGCGGAACACGCTCTCCTCGATGGTGGTCAGCGCCTCGTCGAAGCGGTGGTGCCGCCCCGGCAGCTTCGACGTGACCACCAGTTCGTCCCGAACGTCGCCCGCCGCGCGGACGGCCCGGCCCACCGCGCCCTCGTTCTCGTAGTTCACCGCCGAGTCGATCAACCGGTAGCCCGCCCGGATCGCCTGACCGATCGCGTCGGCACCCGTCGAACCATTCAGCTGGTACGTGCCAAGCCCGATCGCCGGCAGACTCGTGCCGTCACCAGCCGTCAGGTGGGGAATCGTCATGGTGGTATTTGCCCTTCTATCGCCCGTGCCTGGACCCTACCGGCACGAGCTACGCGTTCCGGCGGAGCCCCATTCCGCTATCGGGTGATTGCCTCCCTCGTCGAGGACTCGCCGCTCAGCAGTGGGTCGGTACGCCGCTCGCTTTCGGGTAGATCCATCGCTGCGGCCAGGAGATTGCCAAGCCGACAGGCGTCGTCCAGCCCTTTCCCCTTGCCGGCCCAGTCATCGAAAGTGAGCCTGATGTTCTCGTCCGTGGTGATGACGTCCAGAACGGGGCCGCGCTTGTCGCGTTCGCGGAACCGTACGTAGCGAATCTCCGAGAGCGGGATCTCGCGCTCGATCGTGCCTTGCTTGCGCACGGCGCTCTGCGTCGAGATGAAGAAGCGTTCGGGTGTCACTCCGAGGTAGGCGTCGTCGCCGACGAGGCGGTCGAGATTGACATCGGCGATAGCCAGCAAGGGTTCCTCGCCAGGCACGATCCACCGTAGGATCCGCAGTACTTCCTCCGGCACAGCATCACTGAAGACTGTGAGTGGCGGATCCAGCGGAGCGCGTTGAGTGTGAGTGCGGTTGCGAAGGGCCGCCACCCGCTCGGCCAACGCCTCGGCCATGCCAACGCTGTCTCGGATGCTCTGACGCTTGGCGGTGAACGGCAGACTGAGTTCGGCCGGGAGTTCGGCGATCAAACGGCACTGGCGTTCGAGGTCGGCGAGGAGATTCGCCACCTCGTCCATGGCCAGGGTGTGCTCGCGCTGGGTGTCGGCGACCAACTCGGCCAGAAGCCGTTCGTTTTCGACAGCATTCGCCTCGTCGCGGCTGATGTGGCCGGCGCGCAACACCTGCGAGCGATACCAGGACCACTCCGCCATGAGCATGCCGTGAGTGTCGGCGAGAATCTGCTCGATGTTCTTTTGGATATGGGCGCGACGGCTCTGTCCGTCAGTATCGAGTGCCTTGACGTGGCCGCGGACGAGGGACCGGAAGAGGTGCCGCTGCTTGCGTAGGTCTGCGTCCCTGGTGGCGATGGAGGCGAAGATGTGGTCATTGACCGTGCCGGCCGCCTGAGACTCACGCACAGCGCGCATCGTCGTCTCGTGCAGGCCGAGCAGCGTCGTCCACTGATCCTCGTGCAGCGCTTGGAGAACGTCACGGGTGAGTTTGACGTTCTCGTCGATACGACGCGAGATCGACGCCAACTGCACCTGCAGCGCCAGGAGTGCGGCGGCCGGCCCGAGAGCGGAGAGGATGGAGGCGGTCTGCGCCCCTGTCACGGGCGCCCAGCGCACCGAGGCGGCGATCTTTCCGTTGCTCGTGACGAGCGAACCCAGGTTCCAGCCGCCCGACGTCATCGGCTGCGCCGTCTTGAGTGCCTGCAGAGTCTCGGGCGCCAGACGCACCAGCCCTTGCACGGTAGTCGCAGCCTGTGCACCCTGTGCCGCCAGATTGCCGATGCCCGAGGCCATCGCGAGCTTGTCGGTCAGGCCTTGGCTTGCTTGAGCACCCATCATCTCGAAAGGGATCAGGTCGAAGCCGACGGGCGGCTGGTCCGCGAAGAGTACGGCCACTCCCGGTTCGATCTCGACCAGGCTGACCTCTGGGTCATCCCCAGGGGGCACAGTGGCAACGGGGGCTTGGTCAGCGGGTATGGAGAGTTCGGTCTCGGATCCCTCGGCCTCAGGAGCCATCCCACATCCTTCATGATCGACAATGGGAGCAAACAGTACGTGTCAATGCGGTCACCCCGGTTCAACCGGAGCGGCACCTCATCCTGCGAAGTGTCCAGACGCGAGTGGCTGAACAGGTCTAGTACGCCGAGATCGGTGCCTGCGGGCGGGCGAGGTCGTATCCGGGCTGGTAGGACAAGGCGAAATCCCTCTTGGTTGAGCCATCTGTCGGGGTCAACCCGTGCAGTTGGCGCTCGGCTGCAGTCGTTCGAGCAGGGTGCTCACCTCGGCGTGCAGCCGGCGCAACTCCGCCGCCGTGGGGGCCAGTTCGTAGCAGTGGTGGTGCGTGGCCGCGGACAGCGACGCCCAGGCGAACGCCACCCGGCGGGCGGTCTCCGTGCCCGGGCCGAGCCGGCCACGCAGCATCAACTGCTTCGCGCGACCCTGCCGGCACGCCGCCACGGTCGGCTTCACCTGCCGCCAGTAGCCGTCGATCGCCTCTTCGAGGGCGAGCCGGATCAGGCAGGCGCAGGCCCGGGGCCACCAGCCGGCGCCCACCGCTGCGGCACCGAGCAGGCCGGACCCACGCAGCAACTGGTCGGCCGCCGCCAGGCAGCGCTGCGGCGTCGGCGGGGTCACGACAGCACCGCCGCGAGGAGGCGGGCGTCCGCGACCAGCCCGGGCAGGTCCGCCAGGTTCGCGCCGTGCACGCCTTCCCGACACGCCTGGTACGCGTTGACGGCTCGCCGCCCGTGCCGCCGGCTGAGCCAGCCGAGCACGTCGCCACCCTTCTCGGCGTCGTCGAAGACCGCCAGGGCGACGGTTGTGGTGACCCGTCGGGAGGCGTCCTCGATCGCCTTCTCGATGTCGGCGTGCGGGACGCCCCGCGCCACCCTGTTCCGCCAGACCGCCCGGTGGCAGGATGCCTCCACCGCAGAGCGGCACAGCTCCGCGACCACCGGTCCGCGTACCTCTGCGGTGATCTCCTCGTTGCGCGCCAGCGCGTACGCGTCGTCCAGATAGCGGGTCACCGGGTCGGAGCCGGGCCGCAACGTCACCACCGACCGCTCCGCGCGGGTCACCTCGATGATCCGCGCCCGGCCCAGGTCGAGCCGTCCGACCGCGTCTGGCAGCCGGGTGTCATGCGTGAAGACCACCACCTGCCGCTGCTCGGCCAGCTCGGCGAGCACTCGTGCGAGACCGTCCACCTTCGACGGATCCATGCTCTGCACCGGGTCGTCGACCACGATGAACCGGAACGGGCTCTCCGGGGCGCAACTGCGCGGCAGGAACGTCGCCAACCCGAGGGCCTGCATCTCACCCTGGCTCATCACCCCCAGCGCGGTGCCGTTGTCGGCGCCATCCACGCTGACCGGAAAGACGACCCGCCGCCGGGTGTTCGCGCCTTCGAGCGTCATCGCCCCCAACTCGACGTTGCTCTCCTGACGCAGCTGCGCCCAGATCCGCTGAGAGTGCCCGGCGAAGGGCGCGACCCGCTCGTTGCGAATCTTCGTACTGGCGTCCTTCAGCCACGCTCGCGCGGTCTTCAACCGGCTCAGGGTCGCCTCCCGCTTGGGCATCTCGCCGGCGGCGGCCACCCACTCGCGTACCCCGGCCACCGCCGCCCGCCAGCCGGTGTCGCGCTGTCGCAGGAACCCCTCGGCGTACGCGCGGGCCGCGTCCGCCGCGGTCACCACCGCCGGGTACCGCGCGGCCAGGTGGTCGGCCAGTTCGGCCGGCTCCCCGGGTACGCGCCACAGCGCGGCCACGGCGTCGCGCAGCGCCTCGACCGACGGCTCCGTCCCTGGGCCGTCGGGCACCACGAGGTCGTCGATCAGGTGATGCGTCTGCCGCAGCAGAGCCGTGAGCCGGGTCGCCGCCGTCTGGGCGGCGACGCTGCGCTGCCGAAGCTCGGTCAGCGCCTCCGCGGCAGCCGCGCGCCACCCACCGTCGAGCGTGCCGGTCGCGCACACCGGACACGACCCGTCGCCCTCGTCCTCGTGATGTTCGAGGGCGAGGCGGAGCAGTTCTGCGCTGCGTAGCGCGGCCCGCGACCGGCCTCCGTCGTACCGCTGAGCCTCGACCTCCGCGTCCCGTAGTTGACCGGCCAGGCGGATCACCTCGTCGACCGGCGGTGGGGCGAAAGCGGCGAGCTCCCGGCAGAGCATGACGGTCGGGCCGTTGGACGCCTCGTCGGGCTCGTCGAGGATCGCCGACACCGCGGCGAGGTCGACCGCGCCCCGACCACCCAGCAACGCGGCGGTCCGACGAGCCCGGTCGTCGGCGATTCCGCCGAGCGCTTCGACCAGGGCGGCGCGCTGTGCGCGTACCTCCTTGATGGTGGTGTCGTGCGGCCGGGCGGCGCGCAGGAGACGCTGGTCGGCGTCGGTGAGCGCGTCCAGGCCGAGGATCGCGAAGAGCGCGTCGAAGAGCTGGCTCTGCGTGCCGGCGGCGAGCTTGCCCAGCTCGGCGGCGGTGAGGAACGGCCGGTACAGCTCCAGCGGGCGGGCCAGACCCAACTCGGACAGGCCGGCGTGCCGACCCTGGGCGCTGGTGACGGTCACCTCGGCGTCGGCCAGCTCGGCCCCGACCGGCCAGGCACGGTGCACCCGGGTCGACGTCGCCACCCCATCGACGCGCAGCTCCACGCCTACCCAGCACGGGTCCGGGTTGTGCAGGTTGCGCCACCCCGTACGCCAGACGCTGGTCTTGTCGGCCCACCGGGCGCTGTCACCGGTGAGGGCGAGCTCGACGGCCTCGGCGAAGCTGGACTTGCCGGAGCCGTTGCGGCCCACCACCAGGGTGAGGCCCGGACCGGGGTCGATCTGGAGGGTCCGTTCCGGGCCTACGCCGCGGAACCCGGCGACGGTCACCGACTTCAACCAGACGCGCTCCGCCGGACCGTCTCCGGTGGGGGAGCGGAGGGCCAGCCGGGTGGGAGTGCCGGCGAGCGCGGCGGTCAGCTCGTCGTCGCCCGTGAGCGCGGCGAGGACCAGCTCGGCGGTCTCGGTCGGTACGCCGTCAGCGGCGGCCAACTGGTCGAAGATCAGGTCGATCAGGGGCGCGGTGGGCTGCGGAGGCTGGGTCATGGTCGTCTCCAGGCGTGTGGTGTCCGCGGGTCGACGGCTCGTCGGGGCGAGGCGTGCGGGAGAAGGTGTGTGCTGGTGCGCTATGGACCTGATGTCGCAGACGAATCAGGCGGGCGCGATCGTCCAGTTGCCGTCGGCCGTGATCTCCATGAGCGCGGGTGCCGTCAGCGGCCGTACGCCGGAGTAGCCACCGATCTCGTTGACCAGCAGGCCACCCTCACCGGATTCGAGAGAGTAGGCGTACACCGCGAAGTTGGAACTGCCTCGGGAGTGCGTGATCTTTACGGCGGTCGCGTCTCCGCCCAGGATGACGACGTCGTCACCCTTGCCCGAGACCTTGCCCGAGGTCGCCTTGGTGGCCATCTGGTCGAGCGAGCCGATCGTCAAGGTCCAGCTGCCCGCTGCCTCCACCTCGAACTGGGTCGTGAGCGCGCCATCCTCGAGGTTGATCCATCGCTTGCCGGTGTACGCGCCGATTTCGTTGACCAGCAGTCCCTCGGGGCCGTCGCTGCGCAGGATCGTGTTGCTGCTGCAGCGGCACACGAACTTCACGACAGCAAAGTCTGTCAATGCGGGGATCCGCACGACGTCGTCGCCCCGCCCCTTGATCACCTTCGGCTTCGGGGCCGGCGGAGTGGTGGTCGGCGCGACCGCCGTCGGTTCCGCGATGGTGGGGGAGGCCGTCGGGGCGGCGGTGCTGGGGGCGGCGGTCGTGGGAATGGCGGTGCTCGGGCTGGCCGAGATCGGGCTGCCTCCGCTGGCCGCCGGTTCCTCGTTGTCGCCGGTCACCGCGCCGATGACGACACCGCCGCAGCTCAGGGCGACTACCAGGGCGACTCCGCCGATCGCCCAGGCGCGCAGGTGGGACCGCCGGCCCTTCGTGGGCGGGAGCGGCTCGCCGGGCGGGACATCCCCGACAGGGCTGGCGGGGGGCGGCACCGCCGGCTCGGTCGGTTCGTCGGGCGGCGGCGGGGTCGGGTCGGTCATGGCGAGCGGCTCCTTCTGTGAACAAGTGGGCTGTGAACAGCCGGGGCGGATCGTTCAGACCCGCCCCGGGGTCGCGGGAAGTCAGCCGAGGGTGACGTCGACGCCGCCGGAGAACGGCGAGTCGTGCAGCTCGAGCTTGGTGAGCTTGACGTTCTTCGGGATGTCGAAGACCACGACGCCGTTGACCTGGTTGCCGGGGTTGATGTCGTTGAGGAACGTCTCGGCGTTCTTGTTCGCGTAGATCGCCGCGCCGGAGTCGGCGGAGTACTCGGTGCCGTCGGCCGCGTACGCCTTCTGGCTGCTGCCGTCGAACATCTGCGCTTCCTTGCCGATGTTCTTCACGTTCAGCGTGACCAGGCAGAACTGGCCCTGCGCCTTCTGGCCGAGGAGGTCGCTGCCGATCTTGGCCACGCCGCACTTGGACGACTTGACCGTGAACTCGAACTTGCCGTCGCGGGCCGGCTGCCCGATCTTCGCGGTCTTGGCCGGCTTCTCCTCGGCCTTGGCGCCGCCCTCATCTCCACTGGAGGTGGTCGCCTTGTCGTCGCCGCTGGAGCTGCTCGCCGTGTCGGTCGAGCCGGAGCCGCAGCCCAGGGCGATGAGGCCGGCGGCGATCAGAGCGAGAGTGGTGGTCTTGCGCATCGTTGTCCTCCTGATGTGAACGTTGCGGCGTCAATAAGAGCATCGTCCGAGAGCGGTGTCAACAGACATTCTCGTGCTTGACAGATGTGCGAGACTTTCGGGGTGCAGGAGAACCCGACGATCACGGCAGCGGAGATCGCCCGGCTCGCCGGCGTTGGTCGCGCGGCGGTCAGCAACTGGCGTAAGCGGCACTCCGACTTCCCCGCCCCCGTGGGCGGGACGACGGCGAGCCCCGAGTTCGACCTGATCCAGGTCGAGCAGTGGCTACGCGCCCAGGGCAAGCTCCCCGAGCTGGCCACCGCCGACCGGCTCTGGCGACACCTCGCCGCAGCCAGCGACACCCCGGCCGCCGGCCTCGCCGCTGTCGGCGCGTTCCTGCTGGCTCGCCAACGCGGCTCCCGAACCGGCCACCCCGACGCCCAACTCGCGCCCCTGCTGCCCGACGTCGACGCCCTCGCCGACGAGTTGGGCACGCAGGGCGCGTTCGACGAGCTGTGGCAGCGGTTCTCCGAACCAGGCCCCGGCCGCCCCTTCGCCACCCCGGACGACCTCGCCGACCTGATGATCGGGCTCGCCAACGTCGGCGGCGGCTCAGTGCTCGACCCGGCCGCTGGCTCCGGCGCCATCCTGCGAGCCGCCGTCCGCGCCGGCAGCACCTCCGTCTACGGGCAGGAACTCGACGAGGACCTGACCAGACTCGCCGGGCTGTGGCTGGCCCTGCACGACGTACCCGGGGAGGTCTGCGCCGGGGACACCCTGCGCGCCGACGCCTTCGCCGGCCGCGCTGTCGACGCCGTCGTCTGCCATCCACCATTCGGCGCGACCAACTGGGGCGACGAGGAACTCGGCCACGACCCCCGCTGGATCGTCGGCACCACACCCCGTACCGAACCGGAGCTGGCCTGGGCGCAGCACGCCCTGGCCCACCTGCGGGTCGGCGGACACGCCGTCCTGCTGATGCCACCCACCGTCGCCAGCCGCCGCGCCGGCAAACGGATCCGCGGCGAGCTGCTGCGCCGAGGCCACCTGCGCGCCGTCATCGCGCTCCCGCCGGGGGTGGCGGCGCCGCACGGCGTACCCCTGCATCTGTGGGTGCTGCGACGCGCCGCGACGGACGCGCCGCCACCGGCGCGGGCGCTGCTGATCGACGCCGCAGGCGGCGATTTGGCCGACACCGCGCCGCGCGTGCTGGCCGCGTGGCGGGCCTTCGCCACAGCCCCCGACGGCGACGTGGAGGAGGCCGGGTTCGCCCGCGCGGTCCCGGTCATCGAGCTGCTCGACGAGGAGGTCGACCTCACCCCCGCGCGCCGGCAACCGGCCGTCGTGGGCGAGGCCTCAGGCGAGCATTTGGTACGCACCAGAGAGCGACTGGCCGCCATCGTGGGCGAACTGCCGGCGCTGTTGCCGCAGGTCACGCCTGCGCCCGACGGGCCGGACGGCTCGTTCCTCACCGTGGGGGAGCTGGCGAAGACCGGTGCGCTTCAACTGATCGGTCCCGTCCGCGCCGGCACGTCCACGCCGGCACCCGACGGGCCTCCGGTGCTCACCGTGCCGGACGTGCTCGCCGGAGTGAAGGCATCCGGGCGGGTGGACGACCGGTTCGGGCAGGAGATCCCCCTCGCTGTGGGGGACGTGGTGGTGCCGATGATCGCGCCGCAGCTCACCGCGCGGGTGGTCACCGCCGAGGGAGCGCTGTTGGGGCGCAACCTGTACCTGCTGCGGCCAAATCCGACGGCGTTGGATGCGTGGTTCCTGGCCGGTCAGCTACGTACGTCGGCCAACGAGAAGCAGTCGTCGAGTCTGTCGGGATCGATGCGGTTCGACATTCGACGGGCTCAGGTGCGGCGACTGCCGCTCGCCGAGCAGCGGGCGCACGGGGTGGCGTTCCGGCGACTGGTCGCCTTCGAGTCGGCGATCCAGCAGGCTGCCTCGTTGGGTGCGGAACTGGCCCAACTCGCCGCTGATGGGTTGGCGCGGGGGGTCGTACGGCCAGACGGCGACATCCGATGAGGCAACTGAGGCAACGCCTTGGCCGCTCACGGCGCGGCTGAGGGACATCGCCCATCACGGTTGTGCTGCAGAGTAGAGGCTGCGCGTGCAGGCGTCGGTCGAATGACTGTGCTGAGGCGCGTAGCCAGGAGGTTGGGCGTTGTTAAGTCAAGATCCGGACGCGGCACAGGAATTTCTGCACTCCTGGACAGCCCGGCTGTCGACACGAGCTCAGGCTGCCGCCGAACTCTCGGACCGGGTCGCGACCATCACGGCCTCGGCGGTCGGCGCGGACGGTGCGGTACGCGTGACGGTCGCCGTCTCGGGGGCGGTGACGGACCTCCAGTTGGACAACCGTGTCCAGCGGATGACCGGCTCCGAACTTGCCGGCATCATCATGGCCACGATTGCCCGTGCGCAGGCCGGGTTGATCGAGCAGGTGAGCATTGCGGTGCACGACACCGTGGGCACCGACTCGGAGACCGGGCGGGCGGTCACCGACACCTTCGCCAGGCGGTTCCCCAGGCTCCCGGACGAGCAGCCGGATCGGCGGGAGCGGGACGCCAGAAATGGCTGGTGACGCGGAGATGCAAATGTCGGTGGCGGCGGTGATCCGGCATGCCGCGACGGTCGACGACATCGGCGACAAGATGGAAACCGCTCGTGGGGCGGCGGCGTACGTGCAGATGGGCGCGGAGGCGTATGGGCAGATCTGTGGCTTCCTGCCTCGGTTGATCGACCCGGTCGCGGACAGGGCGGTGACGGCGCTGGGGGAGTCCGCTACCGCGCTGCGTGAGGCGGCAGCCAACCTGCGGGCGGCTGCTACCGCGACCGAGGCGATCGACGCGGCGAGCGCGCAACGGCTCACCGACAGCGCCGGCCGGTTGGGGCTGCCATTGTGACTGACATGGTGGCCAACCCGCTGGTGGCGGCGCGCCACGACTCGACCCGGTGGTACACCGGGCTCGGGTTGGTGGAAGACGTCGCCGACACCGTGTCAGGTATCGAGTCGGGAAGCTGGATCGACTCCACGATCGGTGGTGTCGCCACGTCGATGGACGCGCTGGCCACCGTGCTCGACCCGCTCGGCTCGCTGGTCAGTTGGGGGGTCGGCTGGTTGCTCGAACACGTCAAACCACTTTCGGACGCGTTGGACTGGCTGGCCGGCGACCCGGACCAAATCAACGCGTACGCGTCAACGTGGCGCAACGTCGCGAAGCAGAGCACCGATGCGGCGGCTGACTTGCAGGCGGCGGCTTCATCGCAGCTCGCCGAGTGGGCTGGCGTGTCGGCGCGGGCCTACCGGGCGCACATGTCGGGTCAGGTGCGGGCGATGGAGGGCATCGCGCGGGCTGCCGACGGCATCGCTTCGCTGGTGGAGGGTGCCGGACTGCTGGTGGCGCTGGTCCGCGAATTGGTTCGGGACCTGATCGCGGACTTCGTGTCGGTGTTGGCGGTCAGGCTGCCGCTCTGGCTGGCCGAGGCGGGCGCGACGCTGGGCGTGGCGACTCCGCTGGTGATCTCCCAGGTGAGCAGTCTGGTGGCCAAGTGGGCGGCGCGGATCGGCAGGTTGATCAGCGCGCTGATCAGCAGTCTGCGTCGGCTGACTCCGATGCTCAGGCGCTTGGGTGACCTGATCGACGACCTGAATGGCCTGCTGCGGCGGGCGGCCCGCGCAGACCCGGTCAGCCCGGCAAATGGCGCCACACCCGGTGGCCACCCCGGGACCTGGGGAGACCCAGACCTGGATTCGATGGGGCGTCGGTCGGACTGGGAGGATCCTTCCGCACATCCGCAGGCACCGCCACCGTCGGATGCGAACCTCCCTGCCGGGGATCCGGTCTACCATCGCCCGAACAGCACTGCCATTGGCTACGACAGCGCCACGATGCGCAACTTCGACGCCGTGGCACCGATGCCCGGCCAGCACGACGTGGTCGTGCACGGCCTACCCAACGGTCTGTTCCGACCCGGCCTCGTGGGCGCTGACGGTGCCGACCACCCTGCGAACCTCACCCACCCACAGCAGATCGCCGACGCCATTCGCGCCAACCCGCACTACGACGGTGGCCCGGTGCGACTGGTGTCCTGTCACACCGGCACCGTTGCGCCCGATGCCGGCGTGCCACCAGCGGCGCAACAGGTCGCCGACGCCCTCGGGGTGCCCGTGATGGCACCGACGGACGCTGTCGGTGTCGACAGGTATGGTCCCGTGGGGCAGACCCCGATGATCCGGGGCGGCGGGGAGTGGAAGACCTTCTATCCGAACGGTGGGCGTTGATGGGCGGCGGTCAGTTGAAGGCGGCGGGTATGTTCCGCGAATTCGGGCCGGTCCGCTCCGCCGAGCCGCAGGAGAGCATCTTCGACAGCGTCGCCGACGAGGAACTGCCCGACGTCACCCAGGTGGTCACCTATCTGAACTCGGGGCACATCCTCATCGACGTGATGGACGTCGCCAACGACGCCTTCGACTCGACCCGGCAGGTGATGAACGGCTCTACCGTTGTGACCGACGGTGACTGGCTTTGGCGGAAGGACCTTGCCTACTACGTGCGGCGTCACCGCGTCTCAGTGCCCGAGGACTTCCTCGCGCTTATCCGCGAGCGTGACTACGTCGTCCCTTCGCGGGGCGTGCCGGAGTTGACAGCTTGTTCGCGGCAGGCACGCGAACTGATGTTCTGGAACAGCTGACGAGCTAGCTGGTCACGATGCACCGCCAATGCTGCCAGAGGCCCGGCAGCGTCGTGCCGTTACCAGCCGTCAGCCGAGGAACTGACATCGTGGATCTGTTTCATCGTCTCTGCCTGGAACCCTGCCCGAGCGCACGCGCGGGAGCGGTGAGCACAGCCGGGGAGATCAGCGGAGGTCGCCGTCGGTCGCCTCGTAGACCGTCTCGACCGGCCGGATCACCTTGACCAGCGAGGCGAGATACTCCCGCGTCTCGGGATCAGTGGAGTAGACGATCGTGCCCTGCATCCCGCGGGTCAGCAGGACCTTGTAGGTGTTGCGAATCAGCAGGTCCGCTTCGGCGTCGCTGACCGACTTGCGACTGCGAAACGCTGGATCCTTCGATTCCTCGCGTCGCGTCACCAGACGGCCGTCCCGGGCCACCAGGTCCGGACCCATGATGACGCCCGACCAGTCGTACTCGAAGCCCTGCGCCGTGTAGACGCAGCCCACCTGGCCAAATCCGTTCGGGTCGGTGGCCCAGAACGCGCTGCCTGGTGCTTCTCCGACGCTGCGGTCGCTCTTCACGTTCCAGGGCCGAGACCAGCCGCCGACCTGCACGTCCGGCACCAGGGTGTCGTCCGGGCGAGGATCGCTCCAGGGCCAGCAGTACCCGGCCGACATTCGAGCCGTCACGCCGACCGCCTGCCTTTCGGCGAGGAAGGCCTCCAACTCCTCGGGCGACTCCGCGAGACGCAGGTCGATCCTCCCGTCGCCGGTCCAGACCCACGGTTCGCCGCCGTCGAGGCCGAGCAGGTCTACGACCCATCGTTCGTACGCCTCGCTGCCGCCGCAGCGGAACTGGCTGTGCAGCGACACCACCTCGACATCCAGGTTGAGCTGCTTCGCGTACGACGAGATGACCTCGACGTTGCCCAACTCGCCTGGCTTCACCACCTGGTGCTCATCGAGCAGGAAGACCGGCACCCGGGCGACGGCGATGAGTTCGTCGATCTGCGGACGAGCCTTGTCACGCTTCGCCTTCGGGGTGAACCGGTTGACGGAGGTTTCCCGGATGCGGTGCGCCTCGTCGCAGATCAGCACATCCAGATCATTGCGATCGGCGGACATGAAGCTATTGAAGTAGCCAAACAGGTTCTTCAACCGGGTTGAGCCCGTGGCTGCGTATCGGCGCAAGGTCTGGGTGAACGACCGCGACCCCGTCGCGTGCATGACAGAGCGGTTCTGACGTGCCAACTCGCCCAGCACCGACAGCGCGATCACGCTCTTGCCACTGCCCGGCCCACCCGACACGACTACGACCGATTTGCGGTCCGCCGATCGGGCACGCTCGACGGCGTGCAGAACCAACTCGTACGCGACGCGTTGCTCATCCAGCAGTGTGAAGTGCGATCGATCCTTCAGCGTTTGCGCGGCGTACCTCAGCAGGTGCCGGCTGGGCCGAACCGAGCTGGTGAGGAAGCGGTCGGCCGCACCAGCACCTGACTTCGGGGCGAGATGGGTGCGTAGATAATCGTGGAACTGGCCGCGCCGCTGCTTGGTGAAGATCCGACTCTGCTCGGTCGCCGGGCGATCGAACAGGTCGCTGATATCGCGGTCGACCGCATTGTGCAAATACGCGACGCCACGCACCGGATTCTGGTGCTCGGCGAGGATGCCAAGGAAGTCCGTCAGGTACTCGCAGTAGAGCTCGACCTGGACGCCGGGATGCAGCCGCGGGCCGCGGGCGTGCTCCACTGCCACCAGGTTGTCGGCGCTCTCGTAGGACTCGGCATAGGACCACTGCTTCAACTCCACGACGACGTAGGAGTCGTCGGACGTCCTCGGGTCCACGCCGGCGAGCACCACGTCGACCCGTTTGCTCGTCAGCGGTAGCTGGTACTCGACCAGCATTTCCACCTGGCCTAGACCAGCGTCGACGAGATCCTGCCCCAGCACCTCAAGGCTGCGTGACCAGGCCCGGCGTTCTGCCGGGCTCACATTGTGACCGATCTGCTCCACAATCCGGTCTTCAAGAACGCCGCTGCCAACCAGGCGCAGCAGACCATCGGCGGACGTACGGAACGCTGACAACACTTGCCCCCGGGCAGCACGAAGTGATCGTGCGCATGGGGGGCGTGTCCGGCAATCGCCGGAAGCCCGTCGTGACGCGCTCCTACGGCAAGGACTGTAGCGAAGAGATCAACTCAACGCCATGCTGCCATTGCTCCTGACTACCGTTTCGCCGCCGAACCGCGAGCCTGCTCTACGGGGTAGCGACGCGCCGAATCTTCCAGCTTGGTCAGGGCTGCCTCTACCAGGTCGATGCCGAGCACATCGGCGAGCCGGGTCAGGTAGATCATTACGTCGCCGATCTCGGCCTTCACCCGGCTCCCGGCGTCCGGGTCGGACATGACCACCGCGGCCTGTTCAGGTGTCAGCCACTGGAACTCGGCAATCAATTCGCCGACCTCACCTGAGAGTGCCATGGCCAGGTTCTTGGGCGTGTGGAACTGCTGCCAATCCCGCTCTTCGGCGAACGCCCGCACGCGGTCCGTCAAGTCATCCATGCCGTTGAGCATCGCAGGTGCCACTGCCGGTCGGACAGCGCCTACAGTCGGTCGGTGTTGGCCTCTCAGACTCGGGGGAGGCTGGCAGACTTCACCGCGGTTGTGAACAGTAGCCAGGCGCATTGTTCGAAGCGGAGAGCGGGTCCGTCACTGTTCTTCGAGTCGCGAACGGCGACCACACCGGGAAGGTTGGACGCGACCTCGACGCAGTCGCCGCCGTTGTCGCCGCTGCGGGTGCTCTTGCGCCAGACGGCACCGGTCAGGTCAGTCATGTCGCATCTCCCCGGAGACTCTCTTGATCATGTCGGTCGATTCTGCCTCGCCGAGGGCCAGCCCATCCAGCCCTCTCCAGACGCGCTCGTAGGCGGCCAACTCGTCGGGCTTGTCGAGGTAGAGCGCTCCTGTCAACGATTCGCTGTAGACCACTGATGGCTCGGGCGCGGTCCGGCCGCCCTTGGTCGTCGGGAAGTCGAGGATCACGAAGGATCCCGCAACCGCACCGGGCTGCGGGCCTGCTGCCAGCGGCAGCACCCTGACGCTGACGTTCGGTAGCTCGGACAGCTTGGTGAGGTGAGCGAGCTGCTCGGTCATGACCGGCGAGCCACCAACGCCCCGACGGAGCACCGCCTCAGACAGCACGGACTCAACCCTAGGAGCAGCCGGCAAGCGCCGAGAGAGCAATGCCTGCCGTTGAAGTCGGACCTGCACCGCCCGCTCGCGTTCCTCCTCGGTCAGGATCCCGCCAAGGCGGTAGAGCGCGTGGGCATACTCCTTGGTCTGGAGGATTCCAGGGATGAGCGATTCGTCGTAACGACGGAGCCGGGAGGCGGCGGATTCCAACCCCACGTACAGCTCGAACCAGTTCGGCACCGCGTCGCCGTACGCGTGCCACCAGCCCTTCGACTTCGTCTCGGCGGCCAGGCCGCGCATCGCCTCGGTCATCTCGGGTGACACCCCGTACAGCTCGCACATGGCCTTGACGTCGAGCACCCGGACCGAGCCCTGGCCGCATTCGAGGCGCCAGATCTTCTGCCGGCTGTATTCGAGGGCTTCGGCGGCGGCGTCGAGTGTCACGCCGGCCTCGTTGCGGAACTGCCGAAGCAGCCGGCCGAGTTGCCGGCGCGGCACGGTCGATCCGATGTCGTCGGGCATCCGCACACTCCCTGGTTCCATCACGCAACACTGCGTGACCTGCTGCTGCAACTCCTACGGGTTTCAGCAAAGAAAGTCAATGCACAACGGCGAAATTGCGGTCTGGAACGTTGCGCTTTGGCTGCGGACTGTCGCAGGCTGATCACAGCACGGCGGCCGTCGGTCCCCCCGAACGGTCGCCGTGCTTCCCCGACACCCTCGCCCCTGCGTACCAGGAAGGCAGGCAGACATGAGCGCCAGAATCCAAAGACCCGAGCCGGCGAGCGGCGGTACGACGTACCGCTCCGGCGCGTACACCAGTCTGCTGCCGTGGCAGGTGCGTGAGCGCCGCTTCGCGCCGACCGGGCTCGGGCGTCGCGGTCTGAACCCCGACGACGTGTACGCCTTCCTCGACCGGGTCGCCGTCGACATGGCTGCCGTCTACGCCGCTCTCGCCGAGAGTCGCCTCGAAACCGCCCGGATCAAGCACGCGCTGCGTCGCTGGCAGACCGACCACGCCCGCGCTCGCAACGACCGGGACCACAATCGATGAGCCAGCGGTACGTCATCCACCTGCCCGTCATCGCGGCTGACCTGCCCGCCGCGCAGCGCCTGGCCCGGGTGGTCGGCCGCTGGATGCTGGTGCTGCCGATGGCGGACCCGGGGGAGACCACGGTCTCCGAAGAGGACGCGCAGTTTCTGCGCCACCGGGTCTTTTGCGACAGGCTGATGCCTGGCGGCCGGCGCTGTCTGCTCCGCGATGGCCACGACGGCGACTGTTCCCGCCGCCTGCGAAGGTGAGGGTCACCCGCCCACGCCGTCGCGCAGGTGCCGCAGGCGGTGGGCCGTTAGGCCAGCGGGCTGAAGCTGCGCCCGTCGAGCACGTTGATGAGCTCGTCGTCGCGGGTCACCTCGTAGCCGCGTCGGCGCAGCTCCGCCACCAGTTCGGCCTCTTGGTCAAGGGGAATGTTGAGGTAGTCGCCGTTGTGCGCGGTGAACTCGCGCTTCCCGAACTGGGCCTGCACGTCTACGGGAAGCAGTTCGAGCCCTCGCTCGGTGACCATCGGGGGCCAGTCGCCCTCTACGACCGAGCTCACCTCGTTGAGCGTGAAGGGCTTGCCGTCGGCGTACTCTCCGTCCGGCTCGTAGCAGTCCGCGCCGGCGGGGTTCCAGAGGTGAGTCATCTGGACCTTCCGGGCTTCGTCCCAGGTGCGGGCGGCGGCGAGCGCCTTGATTTCTCCGGCCTCCTCGGCTGCGGTGTTCGCGTCGGCGAAGGCGAGGCAGTCGTGCAACTGTGCGTGACCGTAGATCAGGTGCTGAGTGGCGGGGCGTGTTGTCGTCATGATCGACATCCTGCCAGAGAGGTACGACAGCCAAGATCGGATCTCGAAGCGCGTCTTCTGCGACCTGCGGATGCCGGGCGGGCGGCGCTGCCTCCTCCGCGATGGTCACGGCGGCGACTGCTCTCGCCGCCTGTGTCGGTGACCGGGTCTGACCGAGGTCGCGCAGGAGCGCACTCTCGACGTGTTCCGGCATCACAGAGCTACCGGGGGTATGAGGTGCAGTACCAGATCCACTTCGAGGCCGCGTTGCCCGCCGATACGCTGCGCCGGCACCTGCAACAGGATTACGGCATCGCCCCCGAGGCCGTGTATGTCGGTCGGATCGGGGACCGGGCGGTGGACGATCCCCGGCCGGTGGCCATGTTCACCCCGCCCGACGAGGACGAGGAATTCGGCTGGATCCTCACCGGTGACACCGAACTCGCCGACGCCACCGGGCAGAACGAGCGGGATCTCGCTATCAGCCTGGCACGTACCTTCGCGGTGCGGGCGCTGGTCGACGACGGCAGCATCTATCCCGACCGGTGGCTGCTGGTCAGCACCGACGGAAGCAGCGGACGCGTCATGACCGACGAGGACGCCGCCGCCGACGGAGACCTGCGGATCGTGTACGCGCTGGAGCCGATCTCCGGTGAACCGCAGCTCGCCGTGGTGCCACCGCCGGACTGGGCGCGCGGCTAGCCGCCGCGCGCCGTCTGGGCGCGGAACCGGATGATTCGTCACCTCTATTGCCCGTAGGGCCGAGTGCCCGCGTGATCACGACGTCGCTAACCTCCGCAGCACGGAGGTGACGGGGATGGCCGTTCAGCGTTGGGATGCCCGGTTCGAGGGGGAGCAACTTGTCCTCCGGCGGTGGCGGTTACTGCCGTGGCCGAAGGCCTACAGCAGGCGGATACCGCTGGTCGCGATTCGCGACATCCGCTCAGCCACCGCCGCAGACCACTCGAAGCGACGCGCGCAACTCACCGTCCAGGACGCTTCAGCCCTCCACATCGTCGAGGCGATTCCGGTCAGGTTCACCGCAGAGCAGTGGACGTTCGCCGGCTGGTTCCTCCAGGGACGGCAGGAGGCCCGGATCCAACCGCCGGGCGCCGGTGCGGCGACACCGCCACGTCCGGCTGCCGAGGTCCCGGCGCGGTCGCGGGGAGGAGTGCGGCCGTCGGCCGCGTCGCAAGCCCACCTCTCGGCCAAGGCGGCCGGGCCCTCGCCGTCGTCTCAGCCAGCCACCCCTGTCATGCGGGTCGACGATGGCAAGCGGCAGGTGTGGTTGTGGCCCCAGAACGGGGAGATTCAGGGCTCTCTCGTGCCGGTGGCTGATGCCTTGCCACGATGGCTGAGCCCTGCCCAAGTTGCCCATCTCCTGCTTTCCGACCTGTCCAGGACGATGCCGGCGATTCACGCGCTGACGGGCATCTCCGACATTCAGCAGGCACTGGCTCAGATGCGGATCTGGCAGCGGTCAGAACCGGTCGTCGTCAACCTTCCTGCCTCCGATCTTGCGGGACGGAGGGTGACGGAGGCGCAGCAGAAACCGGGCCGGAGCAACCCCGACGGCACCGTACGCACCGTGTCCGGCGGACTTCCCAGTCTGAACAAGCGCAGGCGTTGAGCCCCTCGTCGCCCCAGTACCCGGCAACGGTGCAGGCCACCCCCCGAATCCGGGAGGTGGCCTGCGCGCCGCGTCAGACGCGACGAACTACCTGTTGATCAGCCCGCTCGGCAGGAGGAGAGCACGCCGATCACGCCCACCCCGGTCGGCTTGAGCGGCAGCCTCGTCGATGCCGCCGGGCAACGGGGCACCGTGAGGTCGTAGACGCTCCGACCGAAGGTCGCCGCGGTGAGCTGCCGGCTCGGCTCGTGGTAGCGCAGGTACATGATGGGCGCCTGCGGCAGGTTGGTGCCCAGCGCCGCCCACTCGCCGCCGTTCCACGCCGACATGAAGACCCCGACGTCGGTGCCGACCAGCAGCAGGCCGTCGGCGGTCGCGACGATGGAGTTCACCGGCGCGTCGGGCAGGCCCCGGCCGATGTTGCTCCAGGTCCGGCCGCCGTCGCGGGTCATCATCACGTGCGACCGGTCGCTGCCGGACCGGAAGGCGGAGAAGGTGGCGTACGCGATGTTCTTGTCGGCGGGGTTGACCGCCACCCGGGTGACCCAGGTGCCGGGCAGTTGGCGGGGGGCGACCTGCTGCCAGTTCTGCCCGAGGTTGTCGGTCCACCACAGCTTTCCGTCGTCCGTGCCGACGTAGATCTTGTTGCCGTCGGTGGGCGCGGGGGCGACAGTGGTGATCGTGCCCCACGGGTAGCCGTTCGGGTCGTTGGGGCCGCCGCCGGTGAGGTCGGGGCTGATCGGCGTCCAGGTACGACCGTTGTCCGTCGAGCGGTTCAGGATGTTCCCGGCGTAGTACATGACGTTCGGGTCGCTCGGGTCGAACTGCAGCGGGGTCAGCCAGTTGCGGCGCTGCGAGGTCGTCTGGTTGGTGCCGATGGTCTGGCGGGGGGTGCCGCCGGAGTTCTCCGACCGGTAGCAGGAGCCGTACTGGCTGCACCCGAAGACGATGTTCGGGTACTCCGGGTGGATGATCACCTGGAGGCCGTCACCGCAGCCGATGGCGTTCCAGGGGCCCCCGACGCCGTTGTAGCCGCGGTTGCAGCCGTTGTCCTGCGCGCCACCGACCTTCAGCACCGGGTCGGTCTCCGCGACGTCCACGGTGTAGAACTGCGTGTAGGGCTCGTAGGTGGCCTTGACCCAGCCGCTCGCGCCGTTCGCCTCGGATCGGTAGAGGCCGCCGTCGTTGCCCAGGTAGACCCGACCGGGCACCTTCGGGTCCCAGCGCAGGATGTGCTGGTCGGCGTGGACGCCGCCCACGGACGAGAAGCTCTGCGCGCCGTTGGTCGAGCGCATGAGGTTCACGCCGGTGAGGAAGACGTGATCGGCGTTGTTCGGGTCGACGAAGAGCTTGCCGAACCACCAGCTGAACGTGGACTGCGACGCCTGACCGGCGGTGACCGGGGTCTGCGTCCAGGTGTCGCCGCCGTTGTCGGAGCGGTAGAAGGCGCGGAACGGGCCGAGCGCGGTGCCGACGTACGCGTACAGCCGCTGGGGGTTGTCCGGTGCGACAGCGATGCCCCAGCGACCCTGGTCGGCGTCGGTGGGCAGGCCGTTGGTCATCCGCGACCAGGTGCGGCCGGCGTCGTCGGAGCGCCAGAGGCTGGAGCCGAGCCCGCCGTAGGTGCGCTGGTGCGGTTCACGCAGGTGGTCCCACATCGCCGCGTACATCCGGCGCGGGTTGCTGGGGTCGATGATGACCTCGGTGGCGCCGGTGGTGGCGTTCGGCGGCGCGAGCACCTGCTTCCAGCTGTTCCCACCGTTCTCGGAGAGGTAGACGCCGCGCTGGCCACCCGGTACGAAGAGGTTGCCGCTGGCGGCGGCGAAGATCCGGTCCTCGTTTGTCGGGTCGATGGCGAAGCGGCCGATGGCGTGGCTGTCCTTCAGGCCGACGTGCTGCCAGGTCTTACCCCGGTTCTTCGAGCGGTAGATGCCGTCGCCGCCGAAGGTGATCGAGCCGCCACCGGGCTGGGCCTCGCCGGTCCCGGCGAAGAGGACGCCCTTGCTGGTCATCGCGACCGCGCCCATGCTCTGCGTACCGTCGTCCGGCCAGGCCGTCTCGAACGTGGCGCCGGCGTCGTCGGACTTCCAGATGCCGCCGGACGCGGCGGCGATGAAGATCTGGTCGGGGACCTGCGGGTCGACGGCGATGTCCACGACCCGGCCACCGATGTTGCTGGGGCCGAAGAAGCTCCACTTTCGCTCCGCCAGGTGGCGGTAGAGGAGGTTGGTGCGCAGGCTGAGACTGAGGGCCTCGCCGCGAGCCTTCACGTACTTGGCCGCCGAGAGTTCCCGGCTGCCGTCGCTCATCCGCTGAGCGGTCATCCATTCGTCGGGGACTTCCATCGGCCCGGTCGGCGAGTTGGTGGCTAACGACTCCTGGACCGGTCGGGGCACGGACGAGCCGGTCAGCGCGAGCGCGATGACCAGGCCCAGGCCTGTTGTCATTGCGAGCCCGCGGTACCTTCGGACGAGCGTGAGTCGCATGTAGTCTCCCTGTCGACGCGCCATGTGACCGCGAAAGCGATTCTGAGCGCACGCTAGACAGTGCATCGGTCGACGTCACTGCTCATCTGTCGCGACTCGTCGGGTCCGATTAGGACACCTGTCGAGCGGGTTCGATGATCAGTTGCTCTGGAACTCCGGGAGGCCGGCCTCATCCGAGTCCGGCCCGATCACCGCGGTCAGCGTCGTGCCGTCCGCGCAGAGCGCGGTGGCCCGCAGGTACGTCCGTCGTTCCTGCGCCCGCATCAGCACCTCGGCCTCGAACACCTCGTCCTCGGCGCGCAGCAGGTCGATGTCGCCACGGCTCTCGTAGTGGGCGCGGACGTCCAGCGGCGTCATCCGGATGGTGGCCGCGACCGTGGTGAGGGCACCCTGCTCGACCACCGAGGTGACCCGCGCGCCGTCCGGCAACAGCAGACCGGTGACCTTGCTGTCGACCTCGGCGTCGGCGTCCAGCGGCACCCGGTCGCAGCTGGGCAGGTTCGCGAGCATCCCCGGCCCCCGGCCGGTGGCCTGCCCGGAGGCGGTGCCGCCGCAGGCGGCGAGCAGCGGAACCATGGCCACGACGGCGATCATCCGGAGTCTCACCACAGCAGGATGGCACGCTCAGCGCAGGACCCGCCAGCGTCGCACGAGCAGCAGCAGCACGGTGATGATGACACCGGTGACCACCATGAGAACGCTTGTGATCATGGCTCCGTAGGCGAAACCGGAGAACTCGAAGACCTGGTCGAAGATGTAGACGGGCAGGTAGAGCGTGGCGTTGGCGGGTCTTCCGTCGGTGAGGACGTACGCGGGCACGAAGTTGACCTGCAGGGTGAGGATCGTGTCGCGGACGGCGAGCAGCAGCAGCACCGGCGCGAGCAGCGGCAGTGTGAGCCGGCGCAGTTGGCCGAACGGCCCGCAGCCCTCCAACGCGGCCGCCTCGTACAGGCGACCGTCGAGCATCCGTCGGGCGGCGAGCACGACGATGAAACCCTCACCGATCGGGAACGCGAGCATCAGCGCCACGGCCAGCCGCGCGGAGCCGGGCTCCGCGAGCCAGTTCAGGCCCGGGTGGCCGAAGAGCCCGAGCAGTTGGTTGAGCGGGCCGTACAGCGGGTTCAGCACCCACAGGAAGAGCACCGCGAGGGCCACGTCGGGCACGACGGTCGGCAGGTAGACCGCGACCCGGAACCAGCGGCCACCGGGGCGCGGGGCGGCCAACAGCAGGCCGAGTCCGATGGCGGCCAGCAGCCGCAGCGGTACGGCCAGCGCCAGGTGGATCGCGGAGGCGCGGACGCTGTCGACGAGGAAGTCGTCGGAGAGCAGGCGGCGTGCGTTGTCCAGGCCCACGAACCGCGGATCCCGGGTCAGTCCGGTGTGGTCGGTGAACGCGTAGCCGAGGTTGAGCAGGGCGGGTAGCGCGATCAGCAGTACGACGGCCACCGCGTACGGCGCGAGGAACGCCCACGCGGTCAGCGGCCGGCGTACCCGGCCGCTGCTCACCGGCGTCGCCCTGTGGCGGCGTCGAAGCGGTGGATCCGCCCAGGGTCGGCGAGTAGTCGTACCTGCTCGCCCGGCCCCACGCCGGGTCGGGGTCCGGTGCGGATGATCAGTCGGGTGCCGTCGCCGCAGCGGGTCAGCAGGACGGCCTCGCTGCCGAGCGCCTCCACCGCCTCGACTGTCGCCTCCACCGGTCCGTCGGGGTCGAGGCGCAGGTCCTCCGGGCGTACGCCGATGGTGGTGTCGGTGGCGCCGCCCAGGACGCCGCCGCCGGGCACCAGGTTCATGGGCGGGCTGCCCAGGAAGCCCGCCACGAAGGTGTCCGCGGGCTCGTCGTACACCTGTTGAGGTGGGCCGATCTGGCGGATCTGACCGCGGTCCAGGACGACCACGCGGTCGCCGAGCGTCATGGCCTCGGCCTGATCGTGGGTGACGTGGATGGTGGTGGTGCCCAGTTCACGGTGCAGGGTGAGCAGGTCGGCGCGGGTGGCGAAGCGCAGCGGCGCGTCCAGGCTGGCCAGCGGCTCGTCGAGCAGGTAGACGGTCGGCTCGCGCAGCAGCGCGCGGGCGAGGGCGATGCGCTGGCGCTGCCCGCCGGAGGTCTCGTCGGGGTAGCGGTCGAGCAGGTCGGCGATGCCGAGCCGCTCGGCCGCCGCCCCGGCCCGCTCCTCGGCCTCCGCGCGCTTGACGCGGCGGACCCGCAGCCCGAACGTCAGGTTGCCGCGGACGGTGAGGTGTGGGTAGAGCGCGTAGTCCTGGAAGACCATCGCCACCGCGCGGCGGTGCGGTGGCACCTGGGCCACGTCCTGCCCGTCGACGACGACCCGGCCACCGTCGGGCCGGTCCAGCCCGGCGATCAGCCGCAGGATCGTCGACTTGCCGGAGCCGGACGGGCCGACCAGGGTCACCATCTCACCGGCGCGTACCGCCAGGTCGACGCCGCCGAGGGCGACGACCTTCCCGTACGACTTGGTCAGCGATTCGAGCCGGATCACGCCCCGCTCAGCCACCGCCGCCCACCTGGAGTGCGAAGAGCGGGCGGAGTTTGTCCTCCAGTTGTCGCAAGCCCTTCTCGCGCTCGACCCGGCCGTAGAAGACCTCCTCGAGCAGGCCGCCTCCCTCGCGCTCCACACGCGACCAGGTGCCCGTGCGCGGGGTGGCGCGCAGGTGCGGCTCGGCGTCGAGGTAGACCCGCGACGACCGGGGAGGCTGCTGTGGGTCGAGGAAATCGGGGGAGTTGGCCACGTCGAGCCGGGACGGCACCGTACGGCCCGACTCGGCGAGGATGCGCTGGCCCTGTCCGCCCATCGCGAACTCGATGAACCGCCAGGCCCGGTCGTGGTCGCGCAGCCCGGCGCTCATGCAGTAGGCGTCGCTGTGCAGGATCGACGCGGGTACGCCTCCGGGCGCGATCGGCAGTGGCGCCGCGTCCCAGGTGAAGTTGTCGATGGCGCGCAGCGTGGGCACGGCGACCCGGCTGTTGAGGTACATGCCGAGTTTGCCGCGCATGAACCGGGCCTCGCTCGACTCGCTCTGCTCCTCGGCGTCCGGCGGCACGACGCCGTGCTTCAGTTGCAGGTCGAGGAACCAGTCGACGGCGGCACGGCTGGCCGGGTTGCCGGTGAGGGTCAGGGTGGTCGGCTTGTCCGGGTTGTCGACCAGTTCACCCCGGTTGGACCAGACGAACGGGGCGAGCCGCGGCAGGGACGGCTCGACGCCCGCGCCGTACGTGCCGTCGCCGGTCATGGCCTGCGCGGCGGACAGGAAGTCGTCCCACGTCCAGCCGGCCTTCGGCAGCGGCACACCGGCCCTCGCGAACAGGTCTGCGTTGTAGTAGACGACCAGGGAGGACATGTTCTGCGGCAGGCAGGTGAGGGTCTTGCCGTCGAACCGGAAGGCGTCCAGTGCCCGGGGCGAGAAGTCGCTCTCCTTCAACGTCGTGCTGCGGTCCAGGTACGCCTGCGCCGGTTCGATCGCCTGCTGGGCGGCGAACTGGCCGTAGCGGCGGTAGTTGAGCAGGAACACGTCGGGTGGCTGCCCGCCCGCGAAGGAGGTGGTGAGGCGGGCCATCAGGTCGTCCTGGGTGGCGACGGGGGAGAGGTTGACGGGCACGTCCGGGTGGGCCTTCTCGAACGCGGCCACCAGGCTGCGGTAGCCGGCGATCTCCTCGGCGTCGCCGAAGAGCACGACGGTGATCCCCGGCCGGTCGGCCCCGCGGTCGCCGGCGCCGCAGCCCGCCGCGTAGCCGAGCAGCAGCACGGCGGTGACCAGGGCCATCCATCGTCGAGCGCGGAACGTGTTCACCTACGACCTCCAGATCTCAGTGCCGCCAGCGGATCGTCATTAAGCAGGATTCGCTGAGCGAGCAGGAACACCACCACGCACGGTGCTGTGGCGACAACGCAGGCGGCCATCAGCAGCGGCCAGTCCGTCGGGTTCAGCAGCCGTAGGAACTGCAGGCCGAGTGGGTACGTGTAGCGGTCACCGCTCTGCAGGTAGAGCAGCGGATCGATCAGGTTGGACCAGTGCAGCGTGAAGGCGAGCACGCCGACGGCCAGCGTCGCCGGGCGCACCTGCGGCAGCGCCACCCGGCGCCAGATCGTCAACCACCCGGCGCCCTCCAACCGGGCCGCCCCGAGTTGGGTGTCCGGCACCCCGCCGAAGCTCCAGGCGTAGAGCAGCACCAGGAAGGGGCTGCCGGCGAGCAGCGCCGGGGCCAGCAGCGGGACGTACGTGTCGACCACGCCGGCCAGCCGGAACAGCTCGAACCGCGTGGCCCACACCGCGGTGACCGGCACCAGGAGCACCGCCAGCAGACCCAGGACGGCCTTGCGGCGGGCCGCCGGCGTCAGCAGTCGCAGTCCGAAGCCGGTCAGTGAGGCGACGCCGACGGTCAGCGGCACGGCGACCGCTACGACCAGCGCCGAGTTGGCCAGGTACCGGAACAGCGGGATCAGCTCCGGCAACCGGGTGTACGCGGCAACGGTCGGGTCGGGCGGCAGCACTTCGAGGGTGCGGGGTGGGGGCAGACCGGCGGGCCGCAGCGAGCCGACCACCATGAACCACAGTGGCGCCGCGAAGAGCGCCGCGAACGCCGCCGGCACCAGGAACCGCCCGATGAACCGCGGGATCACGGCTGGGCCCGAGAACCGCACATCCCGCCCTTCCCGTCGCCGGCAGTCGGTTGGCGCGCTCGTCTCCGATGCCGCCGAGGCTCCGCCGGTGACCCTGGGTGACGGTCAATTCGGCCGGCGGAGTTGGTGCGGCGAACCTATGGCCGGGCGGCCGGGACGTCATCGGCCAGGTGTCGGAATCACCCGGCACCCGGTCCTACGTCTGTCGCATCTCGACAGACGTAGGACGGGCTGACGGTCACCTTCCGCATCTGTCTGATGATCAGTTGTGAATCCGTTTCTAGGGTGCGAGGCGACCGTCGCACCGCCGGCCCGACATCTCACTCGGGACGACCGGGACCACGGCTGGTGCCGGAGATGAGAAGGAGCACGATGCGAACTACTAAGAGTTGGTGGCGAGCGTCAGTGGTGGTCGCCGCGACCATCGCTGTCGCCCTGCCGACGGCAACCGCGACGGCGCACCCGACGAAGGACCGGGCCAAGCCGGTCATCCAGGACGGTGTTACCCAGCCGGTGTTCGGCTATGCCGACGCGATCCGCGAGCGGGTTTTCGTCACCTCCGACGTCGACTCCGACGGCGACGGCGCCCGCGACGTCGTGTCAATGGACATCATCCGGCCCAAGGCCAGCGCCAACGGCCTCAAGGTGCCGGTGATCATGGACGCCAGCCCCTACTACTCCACCCAGTGTCGGGGCAACGAGACCGAGTGCAAGCGCGACCTCGACGGCGACGGCCTCAACGACCAGTGGCCGCTGTTCTACGACAACTACTTCGTCCCGCGCGGCTACGCGGTGGTCCTGCTCGACATGATCGGCACCAACAACTCGACCGGCTGCCCGGTCACCGGTGGTCGGGCCGACAACATCAGCGCGCCGACCGCCATCGACTGGCTCAACGGCCGCCGGGCCGGCACTGACGCCTCCGGTAAGAAGGTCGTCGCCAACTGGCACAACGGCAAGACCGGCATGATCGGCAAGTCGTACGACGGCACCCTCGCCAACGCCGCCGCGGCCAGCGGCGTCAAGGGACTCTCCACCATCGTCCCGATCTCGGCGATCTCCAGCTGGTACGACTACTCGCGCAGCAACGGCCTGGTCACCCGGGCGAACAACTACTCCGGCAGCCTCTCCAACACGGTGACGAACCCGGAGCGGCGCTCGTACTGCGCGCCGGTGCGGGCGCAGCTCGGCGTGGACAGCGACGACACCACCGGCGACTACAGCCAGTTCTGGGCCGAGCGCGACTACGTGCCGAGCGCCGGCAAGGTGCGGGCCAGCGTCTTCGTGGTCCACGGCATCAACGACAACAACGTCCGGGCGGACCACTTCAGCAAGTGGTGGGACGCGCTGGCCGAGGAGAACGTGCCGCGCAAGCTGTGGCTGACCGGCACCGGTCACATCGACCCGTTCGACTTCCGTCGCGGCGAGTGGGTGGACACCCTGCACCGTTGGTTCGACTTCTGGCTGTACGGCGTGCGCAACGGCATCATGAACGAGCCGATGGCCGACGTCGAGCGCTCGCCGGACGTCTGGGAGACCCACCGGAACTGGCCGGTTCCGGGCACCAAGACCACCCCGGTGGCGCTGGTTCCGGGCGTCGACGGCGCTGCCGGTGAGCTCGCCCTCTCGACGCCGGGCAAGGGCCCGAAGGGTCCCAAGGCCTCGAAGGAGACCCTGACCTTCCAGGACACCCCGACGATGAGCCAGGCCAACGCGATCCGGCACCCGTCGGAGCCGCAGGCCAACACCGACAACCGGCTGGTCTTCCTCTCCCAGCCGCTGAAGGCGCCGCTGCACATCTCCGGCTCGCCGATCGTCAAGATCAATGCGTCGGTGAACGGTGAGGACACCAGCTTCGCCGGCCTGCTCGTCGACTACGGCACGCAGCCCCGGTTCAGCACTGTCGGGGACGGCATCCGCACCCTGACCGAGGAGGACTGCTGGGGTGAGCAGGCTACCTTCGGTGGGTTCGGCGAGAACGCCTGCTACCGGCAGGCCGAGAAGACCATCGCCACCAGCCCGCAGGAGCTGGTGACCAAGGGGATCCTCGACGGCCTCAACCTGAAGTCGCTCTCGGTGTCGCGGCCGCTGGTGCCGGGCAAGAAGAACGCCGTCGAGGTGCCGCTGCTGGCCGAGGACTACGTGTTCGCGGCCGGCAACCAGATCGGCGTGGTGCTGCTCGGCTCGTACTCCGGCTACAGCAGCCGGGCCAAGCAGACCCGGGCCGAGATCACCGTGCACTTCGACCGCAGTGTGATCGAGCTGCCGATCGTCGGCGGCCGGCCCGCCGCCGTGCGGGCAGGTCTGTAGTAGGGACATCGGCGGGCGGGGCGGCATACGCCCCGCCCGCCGGCGTCACTCCGTCGGCTGGTAGGCCCCGGTCAGCCGGCTCAACTTCAGCGCGAGATGCAGGCAGAGCCGCTCGTTGCCGTCCTTGAGGTCGGTGTCGGCGAGATCCTCAATCCGCCGCAGCCGGTAATAGAGCGTCGTGCGGTGCAGCCGCAACTGCTCGGCCGTGGCGTGCGCGTTACCGGCCAGATCCAGATAGCGCTCCAGGGTCTGCAGCAGCACCGGGTTCGTCTGATCCCTCAGCAGCCGCTGCAACCCGGGATGGACGTCGGCGATGTTCAGGTGCCGACTGTCCAATCGGGTCAACAGCCGGTAGATGCCCAGCCTCGGCCAGGACACCACTGGGCCGAGCGCCGGCATCCGGACACCCAGCCGGGCGGCCTGCAACGCCTCCTCGTACGACCCGACGGCCTCGGCGAGCCCCGGGCGCGTCTGCCCGATGCCCACCACGACGCGTTCCACCGTGCCGAGTCCGCGCGTGGCCTGGCGTAGGTTGTCGTCGAGCAGCTTCGCGGCGACCTCGGGGGAGAGTCGTCCGCCGGCCCGCCCCCCGCAGAGCAGCAGGACCGCGTGGTCGTCGCGGACGAGGTGCAGGGCATCCCGGGTGCCGATCCACCGCCGGGTGGTCACCAGAGCCTGCTCCAGAGCCAGGCGGGTCACCTCGTCCGGCAGGTCGTCGGTCGACCCCACCAGTTGCGCCACGACTGCGGTGGCCGGGCCGTCCCCGGCGATCAGGCCCGCCTCGCGCAGGATCCGCACCGACTCGTCGCGCGTCGCCTCGCTGTCGGAGAGCAGTGTCCGCGCCGTCTCGGTCTCCCGCTGCGAGGCCAGCTCGCCGAGCAGGTTCGCCCGGTACATCGTCAGGGACAGCTCGCTCATCAGGCCGGAGGCGGCGATGTCCGCGTCGGCCATCGTGCCGTCCGGGTCGATGAACCAGACGAAGCCCAGCAGCAGGTCCCGGTGGCGGATCGGCACGCAGAACCGGGGCAACAGGCCGAGTTCCTGTGATGCCGGCGTGTGCACCGGCGTACGGGCGTGCATGACGCCGACGTCCCGCAGCCAGGCCATGACCTCCGGGGTGCTCTGGCGGCGCAGGATCGACGCCTGTCGTACGCCGTCCATCAGTCCGGTGTGTTCGCTGTAGACCACCACCCGCTGGCGGCGGTCTTCGATCAGCGCCGGGCGGCCCGCGTACGCGGCGAGAGCGTCGACAAGGCGTTGCAGTTCCCCTTGCATGAGATCCTCCCGTCGCCTCCGCACTGGTCACCGCAGCAGCACCCCGAAGGGACTGCCCAGGTCTGCGGCGACTCGGTGTGCCCGCCGTGCCACAAGACGATCATGCTGGCCGACGCGGACGTTCACAACGGTCTGTCGTGCCGTAGCTGGCCGTTTGTGCTGCGGATACCGCCCAGCTACCCGTCAAGATCGGCCGATCCCCGGACACACCGACACCGGCACTGTGGCCGAGGCAACACCGCGTTTGGACCACTGTGGACCCGCGCGAGCTGGGGGATAGGCGACCAGCTACCCTGCGCCTCCGTCATCGATGGAACGGGAACTGAGCGGCCCGCCAACGGATCGATCCGATGCCCGCCCACGGCCGGGGTCGATTCCACGCGGCTCGTCGGGGGACCGGTGCGGTGGCTCCGACGGGTTGCCTCCCCGGTCGAACCGCGTCAGCTCAGCCCGTGCTCGTCCAAGCCGGTGTTGAGGACCCAGGCCAGGGGCATGGTCGCGCGGGCGACGTACTTATCGCCTTCCAGGCGGTTCATTGTTACCGTCTGTGCCGAATCCTGGTCGACCACCCAGTATTGGGGAATCCCGGCGGCAGCGTATTCGCTGCGCTTGGTCACCGTGTCGATGCCTTCGGAGCCGGGTGAAACGATCTCGACCACAAGGAGTACGTCGGCCACCGGCAACCAGACACCGTCTGACTGAGCCTTGCTCCAGACGACAAGATCAGGAATGCGGCCGCCGACACCGCCGTCACGACCCGGGATGCGTAGCCCGACAGCTTGAGCAACGTGCTCTGCCGGAACGCCTCCCTGGACTAGCCACACCATGAGCCGGGTTGCGATGATCGCGTGGCTGTATCCCGGTGGCGGCATGATCGAGACGACTCCCTCGGGACTGATTTCGTACCGGTGGTTCTCGTCCGCGGCCATCATCGCCGTCAAGTCGTCGAGCGTCACGACCGGGGGCATGTACCTGCCAACCGCCTCTGAGCTCATGGCCGCATCGTACCTGTTTACCGTCTGGGCCTGGCGCAGGTGGAGCACAGCAACGCCGACCAACAAATAGCCGATTCAGTGGTACCCGAGGATTCGCATCGCTTCCTCTCCGGCCAATTGGAGCCGATCCTCTCGGAGGTCTGGCACGCGGTAATCGTGGCCGCGCACTGTCTCGAGGAATTCCGTGGGCAGGCGCACGTGGTACGTGGCGAAATAGAAGCGCAGATCGTCGCGCCACAACCATTCGCCGTCCGTCAGCACCGAAGCGCCTCCGACCAGGTGCCGGCCGCTACCAAACACGTCGACCTCCGCGCCCATGACGTCGATGAGGCCATGCCCCTGGCGGAGATAGCCTTCGACCAGCAAGGCGTCGGGGATTGGCTCCGAGTCGGTGCGCGAGTGGATGCTTCCCACGTAGACGTCGGTCTGGTGGGGGCCCAGCTCCCGAAAGAACCCCACGGTCTTCATTGGTGCCCCCTTGCACGCGGCACGAAGACCTCCCAGGTGCCGCCGCTCTCGATGACTGGCGGCTGAGGTTCGGAAGCCCACCGTTGGGTACCCACCCGGGCCGTCGGCGCGAGCACGCTGACCCCGAGTTCGTCGGCGACCTGTTGACCGAGTGGCGCAGCGTCGATGCCGGGGTTGACAGCGCCGGCGTAGCAGGAGACCAAACGGAGCGGGCCGCCGTCGTAGGCAGGGTTGTCCCGGACAGCGGCGGCGATCTGTGCGGCGTTTGTGGCGTTCCCATCCATGTGCGCTCCGTCTGCTGAAACCTTGCCCGGGACAAAGTATCCCTCGTCAGTGCCGTGCACGATGACGTCGTGGTGCCCGTCGAGCGGTCGTATCTTGTCCAGGTTTCGCAATGTCAATTCGTCATAGCCGATGCCCGTCGAGCGCTCGCGGTGATAGACCGGGTCTCCAGCGGAGAGGTAGGAATCGGGAGGCCGCCCCGGCGGCAACGGCCGGTCCCTCGGGTCAACCCAGTCACGTCGCTGCCCCATCCGGTCGGCAGGTCGAAGTCGACCCAGCGCCTGCTTGAGCTTCTCGATGAGGTCGCCGAGCCTGCGCACCTCCGGGATCAGCCGCCGCAGGCTGGCCAGCAGTCCGCGCAGCAGCCGCGCGATCCGTGCACCCCACGACGCGACAGTCGTGGTGACCTGCTCCACGACCAGCGGTGTGGCTAGTCCGCCGGTGATGACGAGTTCGCCCGCGTACACGATGAGGCGGGAGACGCAGGTGGCGATGGCGTCGCGGACGAGGAGCCGGACGGCCGCCACCAGGCCGGCGGTGCCCTCGGTGATCGCGGCCATGGCGTCGGCGCCCTGGGCGAGCCCGATGATGGCCTGCTGTTGTTCGCCGGCCCAGGTGCGGTAGGCGGGGCCGGCGCTGCCGCCCCAGGTGGCGACGTCGGTGCGGACAGCGCGGGCGAGGGTGGCGGCCTCGTCACGCAGTGACGCGGCGACGTTGCGCCAGGTCTGGGCGTGTGCGGTGATCTGCGCCGGGTCGCCGGCGAGCCAGTCGAGGGCCTCGCTGAGCGGCTTGACGTGTTCGATGAGCCAGGCGATGCCGTACTGGAGGAGGGCGCCGACCGGGTCGGAGACGAGGGCGAGGGCGTCGAGGCCGGCGCTGACCACGCCGAGGCTGCCGTCGATCCAGCTGCCGTTGCGGACGCCGTGCGCGATGAGTTCGATGTCCTCGCAGATCCACACGCCCGCCCAGGCGCTGGGCGGGGTGTCCGCTGCGGCGGCGACGAGCGGGTTGGCTGTCACCGGTGCTGCCGCACCCCGTCGAGCAGTTGCTTGGCGTGAGCGTCGGAGTGTCGGTAGCCGTCGGCGCTGGTCCGCAGCTTCCCGGCGGTGTCGCGTACCGAGCCGGCGGCGGCGCCGATGCCGTCGACCAGGGTCCGTTGCAGGCCGTCGAGCAGCATCGGCATCATTGCGCAGAGCTGCCCGTAGGCGTCGGTGCCCAACCGGACGTGCTGGCCGGCCCGCTGGGCGGTGTCGAGGCTGCCGGCGCAGCGGTCCAGGCGTGCGGCGTGGGCGGTCAGGTCGGCCGGGTCGACCTGGATGCCGTCACCGGCCGGCATCGTTGGACCCCGGGTCGCGGACCAACCGGCTGCGGTACGAGTCGATGACGGCCTGGGCGCTCGGGTCGTCGCCGAGGGCGTCCGTGGTCACGGCCGTGAGCTGCGTCAGCAGGTCGGCCTGCGCGGCGCGGGTGGTCGCCAGGATCTGCCGGGCGGTGCTCGCGGCCGGTTGGTTTCGGAGGCGTTCGTCGAGCCGCAGGTCGATCAGGAGGCCAGTCGAGTCGACGGTGACCTCGATCGTCCGGTCGGGGTTGCGGGCGGTGCCGGTCAGAGCCTGCACCCTCGCCGCCAGCGTCTTCGCCCGCTCCGCCCGTTCGGTGAGCGACGACTCCCACTCGTCGAGCCGGCGTCCCGCCGCGTCGAGCGCCGCGTCGTCCGCCCACATGCCGACCCTCCCCAGGGGACCACTGCCGGCGGCGGCCGGCGAGATCGCCGGTACGTTATCAATCGGTGGCGCTCTGTGTGTGCCCTGATTGTCGCGCCGAGCGGGAGGGACGCGAACACGCAGTCGCCCGAATCCGGGCCGGTTGACGATCAGTTCGGGGAGGATTGTCCCCGTGACGAGCAGCAACTCGCCCCGGGGATGGTCCGCCCGGACCGCCTGGGAGGGCCGGATCGACGTCCCGCTGCGCGCCTTTCTGCATACCGAGACCGGCGGCGCTCGGGTGGTGCTGGTTACCGCGGTGGCGGCCCTGGTGTGGGCCAACCTGCACGTGTCGTCGTACGAGTCGCTGTGGAGCACACCCTTCTCCGTCCAGTTCGGCGACTGGCGGGTGTCACACGACCTGCGATTCTGGATCAACAGCGGCCTCATGACGTTCTTCTTCCTGGTCGCCGGGTTGGAGCTGCGCCGGGAGTTCGACATCGGCGAGCTGCGGGAGCGCCGTCGGTTGGCGTTGCCGATGCTGGCCGGGATCGGCGGCATGCTCCTGCCGGTCGGCATCTATCTCGCGATCACCGCCGGGCACCCCAGCGCCGCGGGCTGGGGCGCGGTGATGGCCACGGACACAGCGCTCGCGCTCGGCGCGCTGGCCGTCTTCGGGCCGCGCTTCTCGGATCGGCTGCGAGGATTCCTGCTGACGGTCGCCGTCATCGACGACGTGGTCGCGATCGCGGTGCTGGCGATCGCGTACCCGCACCATCCGTCGCCCACGGCGCTGCTCGTGGCGGCGGGAATCTTCGGCGTGGTCCTGCTCGTCCGGGCGTGGGGCGTGCGGTTCGGGCCGGTCTTCGCGCTGCTCGGGGTGGCGGCCTGGGTCGCGGTGTCGGAGTCCGGTGTCGACCCGGTCGTGGTGGGTCTGGTGATGGGGTTGCTGACCTACGCCTACGCCCCCGGCCGCACCGAGCTGGAACGGGCGAGCGACCAGTTCCGACTCTTCCGGGAACAGCCCACCCCGCAGCTCGCCCGGATCGCCCAGGCGGGGCTCACCTCGGCGTTGTCGCCGAACGAGCGGTTGCAGACGCTCTACCATCCGTTGGCGAGCTACGTGGTGGTGCCGCTCTTCGCGCTGGCCAACGTCGGGATCGTGATCGACGGCGAGCTTCTGGCCGGGGCCGTCACCTCACCGGTCACGCTCGGCGTCGTGGCGGCGTACATCGTCGGCAAGCCGGCTGGAATCGTGGTCACCTCGTGGCTGGTCACGCGGGTGAGTGGCGACCGGTTGCGGCCCCCGGTCGGCTGGCTCGCCGTCACCGGAGTGGGCACGGTCTCCGGCATCGGGTTCACCGTCGCCCTGCTGATCGCCACCCATGCCCTCAGCGGTCCGGCCCTGGACGAGGCAAAGCTCGGCATCCTCGTCGCGACGGTCGGCGCGTCCGTCATCACGTGGCTGGTGTTCCGCTTCGCCGCCCGGCTCCCGCCGGCGCGGCGTGCACGGGCGCTGCTGGGCGTCGCCGAGGGGATCGTCGACCTGATGCATCCGGTCGACCCGGAGCGCGACCACATGCGCGGGCCGGGCGAGGCGCCGGTGACGGTCGTGGAGTACGGGGACTTCGAGTGCCCCTACTGCGGGCAGGCCGAACCGGTGGTGCGGGACCTGCTGGCCGCCTTCGCCAACGTCCGGTACGTCTGGCGGCACCTGCCGCTGACCGACGTCCACTCGCGTGCCCAGATCGCCGCCGAGGCGGCCGAGGCGGCGGGCGAGCAGGGCGCGTTCTGGGAGATGCACGACCTGCTTCTCGCGCACCAGGACGCACTCGACCCCCCTGACGTGCTCGGGTACGCCGACCAACTCGGCCTGGACCTCGACCGGTTCCGTGAGCACATGGTCGAGCGGATGGGCGTCGATCGGATCGCCGAGGACGTCGACTCCGCCGACCTCAGCGGTGTCACCGGCACTCCGACCTTCTTCATCAACGGCCGGCGTCACCACGGCGCCTACGACATGGTCGCGCTCTCGGCGGCGGTGCAGGCGGCGTTCGCCAGCGCGGAGCTTCGCCCCGAGTACCACCGCCGGGATCCCGAGGGCTCCGAGGGGGACCGGGGAGCTGACCGCGAGGGCGAGTAGTCGTCCCCGCGACACGCGGGCCGCCGGTAGCGATCAGGCCGGCCAGACACGGCGCCGGCTGTGGACACGCATGCCGCGCAACAGGTGTGCGCTGGTGGGATGTGATGGTCGGTGCCTTTGGAGCTGAATCGTTTGTGATATCGCCGGCCGGGCCGCGGGCTGCGGCTGCGGTTGCGCGGGCCGCGTGCTCCGCACTGCGAACCGCGGGCGGCTCCAGCCAACAGATCTGAATCGTTTACGACATCAGCTCCAAAGGCAGCGCACCCAACCCCCAGCCCTTCGCCGCTCCGGGCGATAGCTGGGAGCGGTCGCTGCGGAACGTATTTGTGGAATCACGATCGACTCAAGCTCTTGACTCTCACGAAACGTGGGGCCACCATCTGACAACGTTGTCACAGACCACGCAGACCACGCCTGACAGCGTTGTCATCTCTGGAGGCAAGATGTCCGACCCATCGCCCCTGTCGCGGCGTACCTTCCTCTCCGCCGGAGCCACGCTGCTGGCGTCGGTCGGGGTGACCGCGGTCCTACCGGACGCCGTCGCGGCCGCCGCTCCGGCGACTCCGCCGCCACCCGGCACCCCGGCGCCCACCGACCTTGCCCGGTACCGCCCGGTGGCGGCCTCCTCGACCGACTACGCGCCGACGCCGGCCTCTTTCGCCGTGGACGGACTGCCGCAGGTCGGGGTACGGGGGAGTGGATGGCGGGCCGCCAACAGCGATCCACAGTGGATCTCGGTGGATCTGCAGGCTCCCTGTCGCATCGAGGCCGTGAACCTGGTCTTCGAGGCCACGCTCACCGACGGGCCGTTCGACGGCAACTACACCGACACCGACGGCGACGAGATCCTCTCCAGCGCGGCGACGGCGTACCGGATCGAGGTCTCCACCGACGGCCGTGACTGGCGGTCGGTGTACGAGACCACCGAGGGCCAGGGCGGTGTGCAGGCCATCAAGCTGTCGCAGCCGGTCACCGCGCGCTGGATCCGCATGACGGCCACGAAACGCTCGAACAGCAACCCGGTGGGCCTGAACGGGTTCCAGGTCTACGGCGTTCCTCTGGCGGGCCGGCCGAAGGCCGAGGGCTGGACCAGCTGGGAGGGCGGCAACACCGGCCCCGCACCCGAGCTGACGGTGGCCGCCGACGGCACGGTCCCGCTGGAGTCGGGCTGGTCGCTGACGATGGATGACTTCGCGGGCACCGCCGACGGCGCCGAACTCTCCCGCGCTGGCGTCGACGTCCGGTCCTGGTTGCCGGCCACCGTCCCCGGCACCGTGCTGGGAACGCTTGTCGACCAGGGCCACCTGCCCGACCCGGTGGCCGGCTTCAACAACCTGCGCATCCCGGAGGCGCTGTCCCGGCACACCTGGTGGTACCGGCGGGCGCTGCGCCTGCCGCGCGGCCTGGACACCTCGGCCGGTCGTCGAATCTGGCTCGAATTCGACGGCATCAACCACGAGGCCACCGCCTGGGTCAACGGCGTGCACGTCGGCAGCGTGAAGCACCCCTTCGCGCGGGCGGCCTTCGACATCACCGACGCCCTGGCCGGTCACCGGGGCGAGCACGTCCTCGCCGTCCGGGTCACCCCGATGCCGCACGCGGGCACGCCCGGCGACAAGGGCACCGACGGTCGTACCTTCCTCCAGTCGGCCCACCACTACCTCGACGCGCCGACCTACCTGGCCGTGTCCGGGTGGGACTGGATGCCCGCCGTCCGCGACCGGGTCACCGGCCTCTGGGACCACGTCCGGCTGCGCAGCACCGGCGCCGTGGTCGTCGGCGACCCCCACGTGCAGACCACGCTGCCCGACCTGCCGGACACCCGTACCGCCGAGGTCACCATCCGGGTCCCGGTGCGCAACGCGGCGGCCACCGCCACCACGGTCACCGTCCGCGCCGAGTTCGACAAGGTACGCGTCGAGTCCACGGTCACCGTTCCCGCCGGCGGCGACACGATCGTCACCTTCACGCCGGAGCGCTTCCGTGAGCTGCGCCTGCGCAACCCCCGGCTGTGGTGGCCCAACGGCTACGGCGAACCCCACCTGTACGACCTCACGCTCACCGCCACCGTCAAGCGCGCGGTCAGCGACAGGCGCCAGCTCCGGTTCGGCATCCGCGAGTTCGCCTACGACTGGCACCAGCCGATCGTGATCTCACCGCCCGGTAAGCCGCCGCTGGAGTTCGTCGACGGCGCCGCGACCCAGACCGTCACGTTCGCCCGGCAGCGCGCCCGGCACGTACGCATCCAGGCCGGCCAGCGCGCCACCGGGTGGGGCATCTCGATGTGGTCGCTGTCGGTCGCCGACGGCACCGGCCCGGATCTCGCCCTGCGCCGGGACGCCACCGCGTCGTCCTCGGAGAACGACGCCAACGGGCCCGACAAGGCTGTCGACGGCAACCCCGCGACCCGCTGGGCCTCACATGCCGAGGACAACCAGTCGATCCAGGTCGACCTCGGCGCGACGGTCGACGTCGACCGGGTCACCATCGTCTGGGAGCAGGCGTACGCGCTCGACTACCGCGTCCAGGTCTCCGTCGACGGCGACACCTGGACCGACGTGACCTCGGTCAGCAACGACACGCCGCTCGGCAGCCGCGCCACCCAGGTGGAGACGTTCACCGCCCAGACCGCCCAGCACCTGCGCATCCAGACCGGCTCGCGGGCGACGTCGTGGGGAGTGTCCATGTGGGCGCTCACCGTGCAGCGGCAGGCCGAGCCGGGCGTCGACCTGGCCCTGCGCGCCACCGCCACCGCGTCGTCGTTCGACGGCGACTCGAACGGCCCGGACCGGGCCGTCGACGGCAACCCCCGCACCCGGTGGTCGTCGAAGTTCGAGGACAACCAGTGGATTCAGGTCGACCTCGGCAAGCCGGTCAGCTTCGACCAGGTCACGATCGTCTGGGAGCAGGCGTACGCCCGCGACTTCGTCATCCAGGTCTCGAACGACGGGCAGCGGTGGACCGACGTGAAGTCGGTCAGCAACAAGATCACTGAGCTGAAGATCAGCGTCAACGGCGTGCCGGTGTTCGCCCGGGGTGGCAACTGGGGCTGGGACGAACTGCTGCGCCGGGTGCTGCCCGACCGGCTCGCGGACACGGTCGAGATGCACCGCGACATGAACTTCACGATGATCCGCAACTGGCTCGGCAGCAGCAACCGCGAGGAGCTGTACCAGGCCTGCGACGAGCAGGGCATCCTGGTCTGGAACGACTTCTGGCAGGCCGGCGGGTTCCTGCCCAACCCGCCCGGCTACGTCGACATCGCCGCCGACACCATCCGGCGTTTCCGCCACCATCCGAGCATCGTGGTCTGGTGCGGCGCCAACGAGGGCGACCCGCCGCCGATCGTCGACGCCGGCCTCAAGGCGGCCGTCACCACGGAACACCCGGAGATTCTCTACATCCCCAACTCCGCCAGCGGCATCGTGAGCGGGCGCGGGCCTTACCACTGGGTCGACCCGACGACCTACACCGACGTGAAGATGTACGAGGCCGACTCCTTCGGCTTCCACACCGAGATCGGCATGCCGGTGGTGTCGGTGGTCGAGAGCATGCGCAACCTGGTCGGTGACGCGCCGGAGTGGCCGGCCGGCGAGGTGTGGAACTACCACGACTGGTCGACCATCGGTAACCAGCGCGTCGGCACGTACCAGGCGGCGATCGACGCGCGGCTCGGCGAGTCCGTCTCCCTCGACGAGTTCGCCACGCGGGCGCAGTTCGTCAACTACGAGAGCCACCGCGCCATGTTCGAGGCGTGGAACGCCAACCTGTGGCAGGACGCCACCGGCCTGCTGCTGTGGATGTCGCACCCGGCGTGGCACAGCACGGTGTGGCAGACCTACGACTACGACCTCGACGTGAACGGCGCCTACTACGGCGCCCGCAAGGGTTGCGAACCGGTGCACGTCCAGGCCGACCCGGGCACCTGGCAGGTACGGGTGGTCAACCACACCGCCGAGGCGCTGGGCGGCATCACGGTCACCGCCCGCCGCTACGACCTCAACGGCCGATCACTGGGTACGCCGCAGCGTCAGCGGGTGGACGTCGCCCGTTCGGCCACGACGCCGGTCTTCCCGCTCGCCGCGCCCGACGGTGGCGGGCTGCACCTGGTCCGGCTGGAGCTGCGGGACAGCCGCGACCGCCTGCTGGCGGACAACACCTACTGGCGGTACGACAACTCCGAGCAGATGCGGGTGCTCAACGACGTGCCGAGCACCCGACTGTCGACGTCGTCGAGCACGGTACGCGTCGTGGACGGCCGGAACACGGTCACCACGACGGTCCGCAACCAGGGCCGCACGGTCGCGGCGCTGGTTCGGCTCGCCGTGCGCGACCAGCACGGTAAGCGGGTTCTCCCGGCCCGCTACGACGACAACTACTTCTGGCTCCTGCCGGGGGAGACCCGCGAGGTGCGGATCTCCTGGCCCGCGCGGGCCGGCCTCGCCCGTCAGGTGAAGGTGACGGCGCAGGCGTACAACTCGGCCGTCAGCTAGGAGTACGCGGTGGGGCTGGATCGTGCCACCTGATGTGGGCGTTTAAGGGCCGTAACCGCACCCTCCGTCAAGGTCAAGACCCATGCTGTACGCGGGGTCGGGCGCCGCGACGAGAGGGTGCGGGCGGTGCCTCGCGGCAGGTGTCGAGCCGGAGGGACTGATCATGTCCAACGCCAGCCAGGCGGACGGCGCGACGGCACGGCCCAGCTCCACCTCCGCTGCGGTGCGGGTCGCGTTCGCGTTCTGGATCACGCTCGTCGGCACCACCGTGCCGACCCCGCTCTACCCGCTCTACGAGATGGAGTTCGGCTTCTCGTCGTTGACCGTGACCGTGGTCTACGCGTTGTACGCGCTGGGGGTGGTCGTCGGGTTGCTGGTCTTCGGCCGGCTGTCCGACCAGATCGGCCGGCGCCCCGTCATCCTCGCCGCGCTGCTCCTCTCCGTGGCCGCGGACGCCGTGTTCCTGGGCGCCGTGGACCTGGCGATGATCATCGTGGGTCGAGTGATCGCCGGTCTCTCCGCCGCGCTGATCATCGGAGCGGCGACCGCCGCGCTGGCAGAGCTGATCGGCCCGCGGCATCCGAGGCGAGCCGCCACCGTGTCGATCTTCGCCAACCTGGGTGGTCTCGCCACCGGCACCCTGCTGGCCGGGGTCGTGTCGGATGTGGCGCCCGAGCCGCTCCGGCTGCCCTGGGCCATCGTGCTGGTCCTGGCGGTGGTCGCGATCCTGGCGCTGCGCGGCGTACCGGAGACGGTCCGGGAGCGCTCGCCGGTGATCCTGCGGATCCAGCGGCTGTACGTGCCGGCGAACATTCGCGGCGCCTTCGTCCGCTCCGCGATCACCGCTGGTGCGGGCTTCGCCGCGCTCGGGGTGCTCACGTCGGTGAGTGGGCTGTTCCTCGGGATGGTCCTGCGCGAGACGTCGCACACCCTCGCCGCGCTGGTGGTCTTCGTGGCCTTCGCCGGCGCCGCGTTCGGTCAGCTGTTGACCCGCGTCCTGTCCTCGCGCGCCGCGCTGGCCAGCGCCTGCGCCGGCCTGATCGTCGGGGCCGGCCTGCTCGCGTTCAGCATGTGGATGCCCGCGCTGGTGACGCTCGCCGCCAGCGCGGCGGTCATCGGGGTCGCGTCCGGGGTGGCGGTCGGTGACGGCATCGCGACGATCACGATGAAGACCGCGCCGCAGCATCAGGCCGCGGCGGTGTCGACCTTCTTCGCCATCCTGTTCGCCATGCTCGGCGTGCCCGCGGTCGGGGTCGGCCTGCTGATCCAGGTGGTCGGTCTGCGTCCCGCTGGCGGGATCTTCAGCGCGGTGGTGGCGGTGCTCGCACTCCTCGTCCTGCTCAGCCTTGTGCGCCGCGGTCCGGCCCAGCCCGCAGCGCGATCCGCAGGTTGATCTGCCGGCTCACCTCCGGTTGGTCGGTCGGTGTGGTGGTCGGATCGCCCACGCGGACGCGCCCACACCGGGCGCGAAAGAGGCGTCGAGAGGCAGTCACGGAGGTCTTGCGGCAGTCATCGTATACAACATACGCTCCCCGAATCGCCCACTCGAGGAGCTCTCCATGACGAACCTCTCCGTCAGCGAAACGAGCCTGCCGCGCCGCCGTTTACTCCGGGTCGCGGTGGCGGCGGCCGCTGTCGTCTGCGCGGTCGCTGCCTGCTCACCGGTGTCGAACAGCGGGAGCGACGACCAGTCCGGCGACGACCAGTCGACCGGCCAGGACTCCTTCGGTACGCCGGCCGACCCCGCCGCCGTCAAACAGGGCGGCAAGCTGGTCATCGCCCTCTCCGCCGAGCCCGACGCCCTGGACCCGACGCTGTCGCGGAGCCTCTACTCCCGCTACGTCTTCCAGGCGATGTGCCAGAAGCTCTACGACGTCAACGAGCAGGCGCAGGTCGTACCGCAGCTCGCGACAGCCCTGCCCACGACGAGCGGTGACGGCCGGACGGTGACCATCGCGCTGCGTCAGGGCGTGCGCTTCGCGGACGGCACGCCGTTCGACTCGGCCGCGGTGAAGGCCACCCTCCAGCGTCACCTCACCAACGACCGGTCGGCGCGCAAGAGCGAACTCGGTCCCATCGACGGCGTCGACACCCCGGACGCGCAGACCGTCGTCCTGCGGCTGAAGCAGCCGTTCGCGCCCCTGCTCGGCGCTCTCGCCGACCGGGCCGGCATGATCATGAGCGCCAAGGCGTTGCAGAGCCTCGGCGACGACTTCGCCTCGGCGCCGGTCTGCGTCGGCCCCTTCAAGTTCGCCAAGCGGGTGCCGCAGAACTCGATCGACGTGGTGAGGGACCCGAACTTCTACGAGGCTGACAAGGTGCACCTCGACGCCATCTCGTGGCGCATCCTCAGCGACGCGAGCATCCGCGCCGCCAACCTGCGCTCCGGCGACGCCCAGGTCGCCGACAGCATCTCCACCCAGGACGTCGCCTCCCTGCGACAGGAATCCTCCGTGTCGGTCCTCCAGTCGCAGTCGCTGGGCTACCAGGGCCTCACCATCAACATCGGCAACGTCGACGGTGTCGGCACCGCGCCCAAGCCGATCAACCGCCCCCTCGCCCAGAACGCCAAGGTGCGGCAGGCCTTCGAGCACGCGATCGACCGCAAGGCCCTGGTCGACGCCGTCTTCAACGGCGTACACACCGCCGCCTGCTCGCCCATCTCGCCCGCCAGCCCGTTCTCGTCGCCGGAGGCGCAGACCTGCCCGGCGCACGACCCCGCCAAGGCGAAGCAGCTCCTCACCGAGGCGGGCGTGCAGATGCCGTACGAGATCACGATGCTCGCGTCGAACACCCCCGACACGTTGCGCCTCGCGCAGGCGTTGCAGTCCATGCTCAAGGACGGTGGATTCGAGCTGAAGATCAACCCGGTGGAGTACTCGTCGCTCCTCGACGAGCAGGACCGTGGCAACTTCGAGCTGTTGCAGCTCGGCTGGAGTGGGCGCATCGACCCGGACGCCAACATCACGAACTTCGTCGGCACCGGCGCCAGCCAGAACGTCTCCGGCTACAGCAACCCCCAGCTCGACACCCTGCTGACCCAGGCCCGCCAGGCCGGCGACGTCGAGGAGCGCAAGAAGCTGTACGGGCAGGCGGTCACCCTCCTTCAGCAGGACGACGCGCTGATCTACCTCTACCGGCAGCGGAACCTCACCGCCGTCAGCAAGCAGATCCAGGGTCTGCAGGTGTTCCCGGACGGCGTGATCCGCGCGGCCTTCGCCGGCTTCACCAAGTAGGTCGCCGTGGCCCGGTATCTCCTCACCCGCGCCTGGCAGTCGGCGCTGACCCTGCTGTTGTCGACGATCGTGGTGTTCTTCGGCGTCCGGGCGCTCCCCGGTGATCCGGCCCTCGCGCTGGCGGGGGAGGACCGGTCACCGGAGGCGCTGGAGGCCATCCGTCGCCACTACGGGCTGGACCAGCCGTTGCCCCTGCAGTTCACGCAGTACGTGGAACGCATGGCGCAGGGCGACTTCGGGGTGTCGATCCGGACCGGAACGCCTGTCTCGTCGATGCTGACGACAGCCCTGCCGGTCACCGTCGAACTCGCCGTCCTGGCGATCCTCATCGCCACGGCGCTCGGCGTCGGCGCCGGGGTGCTCGCGGCCGTACGCCGCGGGCGCCCGGCGGAGTGGGCGGCCAACGGCCTGGCCCTGATCGGCCTGTCGGTGCCGCACTTCTGGCTCGGGCTGCTCGCGATCCTCTACCTGTCCGTGGCGACCGGGCTGTTCCCCGCCTCCGGCTTCGTGCCGATCCTGGAGGATCCCGTGGACAACCTGCACCACATCGTCCTGCCGGCGGTGATCCTCGGGACCGGCCTCGCCGCCATCATCATGCGGCAGACCCGGTCGGCGATGCTGGACTCGCTCTCCTCGGACTATGTGCGGACGGCGAAGGCGAAGGGCCTGCGACCTCGTGCCGTCATCACCCGGCACGCCCTGCGCAACAGCCTCATCGTGGTGGTGACCGTCGTGGGTCTGCAACTCGGAGGTCTGATCTCGGGAGCGGTCGTCACCGAGCAGATCTTCGGGCTGCCGGGCTTCGGCAAGATGACGATCGACGCGGTGTTCCAACGGGACTACCCGGTGATCCAGGCCGTCGTCCTGCTCACCGCGACGGCCTACATCGTGATCAACTTCTTCGTGGACCTGCTCTACTCGGTCATCGATCCACGGATCCGGGTGACGGGAGATCCGGCATGACCGTCCTCACCGTACCGATGGCGGAGACCGCCGTCAGCGTCACCCGGCGCGCCCGCGTGCTGCGCCGGTTGCGCCGCAATCCGCTCGCTGTCGTGAGCTTCGTCGTGCTCGCGCTCGCGGCCGTCATCGCGCTGCTCTCGCCGTGGATCGCGCCGTACTCCGTCGACCAGACCGACTTCGCCCGTACGTTCGCACCTCCCGGCACGCCCGGGCACGTGCTCGGCACCGACGACCTCGGTCGCGACGTCCTCTCCCGCATCATGCTCGGCGCGCGGGCGTCGTTGCAGGTGGGGCTCCTGGCGGTGGCCACCTCCCTGGTCATCGGGGTGCCGCTCGGCCTCGCGGCCGGCTACTTCCGGGCCTGGGACGCCGTGATCTCGCGCTTCACCGACCTGCTGCTTGCGTTTCCGTTTCTGATCATGGCGGTGGGGCTGGCGGCCATTCGGGGTGCCAGCCTCGGCAACGCCGCGGTGGCCATCGGCATCGCCCAGATCCCCGGGGTGATCCGGGTCGTCCGCTCGGACACGCTGCGCCTCAAGTCGCTGGACTTCGTCGCGGCGGCCGTCGTGGACGGGGCGAGTGACCTGTGGGTGCTGGCCCGGCACATCCTGCCGAACGCGACGTCGGTGATCCTGGTGCAGGCCACTGTCGCGATCCCGGCCGCGATCCTCGGCGAGGCCGTGCTGTCGTTCCTCGGCCTCGGCATCCAACCCCCGGCGCCCAGTCTGGGCACCATGCTGGCCACCGCCCAGCAGTTCGCCGCCCGAGCGCCGTGGGCGGCGGTCCTCCCCGGTGTCGTGATCATGGGTCTCGCGCTGGCGTTCAACGTCTTCGGCGATGCCCTCCGCGACGCCCTCGACCCGAAGGGAGACCGACGATGACCACGGCCACCGCAGGCGCCACGGCCACGGCGGGCACTGCCGCGCCCGTCCTGGCGATACGCGACCTCTCGGTGTCGTTCCCCACCGAGACCGGCACCGTGTCGGCGGTCGACGGCGTCAGTCTGGATCTCGCACCCGGGGAGATCGTCGGGATGGTGGGCGAGTCGGGGTGCGGCAAGAGCGTCACCGCGATGAGCATCGCCGGTCTGCTGCCCGGCAGTGCCCGGATCACCGGCTCCGTACGCCTCGACGGCACCGAACTAGTCGGCGCCCGTGAGTCGGCGCTGCGCCGGGTACGCGGCCAGGAGATCGCCTACATCTTCCAGGAGCCGATGACGTCCTTGAACCCGGTGCTCACCGTCGGGCGGCAGATCGGGGAGGTGCTCCAGGTCCACGAGCGGATGTCCCGGCGGGCGGCGCGGGCCCGTGCCGTCGAGCTGCTGACGCTCGTCGGGATCCCGTCCGCGGCCCAACGGGTCGACACGTACCCGCACCAGCTCTCCGGGGGCATGCGCCAGCGCGTGATGATCGCGATGGCGGTGGCCTGTGGCCCGAAGGTGCTGGTGGCCGACGAGCCGACGACGGCGCTGGACGTCACGGTCCAGGCCGGCATCCTCCAGGTGCTGCGGGACCTGCGGGACCGGCTCGGCACCAGCGTCCTCATCATCACGCACGACCTCGGCGTGATCGCCGACATCGCCGACCGGGTCGTCGTCATGTACGCGGGACGGGTGGTGGAGCGGGCGCCGGTCAACGACCTGTTCGCCTACCCGCGCCACCGCTACACCGCCGGGCTGCTGTCGGCGTCACCGCAGCCGGGCCGGCACGCCGGCACGGACCGGCTGACGGAGATCCCCGGGCTGGTGCCCGTCCTGTCGACCCAGCCCGACGCGTGCACGTTCGCGGACCGCTGCCCGGCCGCCGACGCGCGGTGCCGTGACGCCGCCCCGCCCCTGGCGGGGTTCGGCGGCACCGACCACCTCGCGGCCTGTTGGCACCCCTGCACCATGGCACCTGAGGAGGCGAACCGATGACGCCGCAGCCCAGCGCCCTGGAGATCGAGGACCTGGTGATGCACTTCGGCCCGGTCCGCGCCGTGGACGGGGTGTCCCTGACGATCCCGCGAGGCCGGGTCACGGCCCTGGTGGGGGAGAGCGGTTCCGGCAAGTCGACAGTGGGCCGCTGCGTGGTGCGGCTCGTCGAGCCGACCGCGGGGACGGTCCGGATCGCCGGGACGGACGTCACCCACCTGTCCCGACGACAGCTGCGCCCACACCGGAGCACGGTGTCGATCGTCTTCCAGGACCCGGCCGCGTCACTGGACCCGCGCATGCTGGTCGGCGAGATCGTCGCCGAGCCGCTGCGGCTGGCCGGCAGGCGGCTCTCACGGCGTGACCGGGACGCCCGCGTCGCCCCGCAACTGGAGCGGGTCGGTCTGCGCGCCGAGGTGGCGCGTCGCTACCCCCACGAGCTGTCCGGCGGGCAACGCCAACGGGTCAGCATCGCCCGCGCGCTGATCTCCGATCCCATGCTGCTCATCGCCGACGAACCCACCAGCGCACTCGACGTGTCGGTGCAGGCGTCGGTGCTCAACCTCCTCGCCGACCTGCAACGCGACATCGGGTTCGCCTGCCTGTTCATCACCCACGACCTGTCCGCCGTCGAGTACCTGGCCGACGACATCGCCGTCATGTACCTGGGCCAACTCGTCGAGAAGGGCAGCCGCGAGCGGATCTTCGCCCGGCCCGCGCACCCGTACACGCAGGCACTGCTGTCCGCCGCTCCGGTGGCCGACCCGGTGCGCCAACGGCAGCGGCAGCCGGTGCTGCTCGGCGACGACCTGCCGTCCGCGCTCGACCCGCCGTCCGGCTGCCGGTTCCGCACCCGGTGTCCGCTCGCGTTCGACAGGTGCGCGACGGAGGTTCCGGCGCAGACGGCGATCGGCGACGGCATGGCCGCGTGTCACCTGGTCCAACCGGACGGCACCGGCCCCGACGTACGCACCGCAGACCCCAGTGAGGTGTTGTCATGACGTTCACCACCCGACCGACCCTGCAGGGCACCTTCGGCATGGTGTCCTCGACGCACTGGCTCGCCAGCCAGGCGGCGATGGGCATCCTCGAACGCGGGGGCAACGCCTTCGACGCCGCGGTCACCGCCGGCTTCGTCCTGCACGTGGTCGAACCGCACCTGAACGGGCCGGGCGGTGAGGTGCCGGCCATCGTGGCCACCGCCGAGGACCCGCGGCCGAAGGTGCTGTGCGGGCAGGGGCCTGCGCCGGCCGGTGCCACCATCGCCCATTTCCGGTCCCTCGGGATGGACCTCATCCCCGGCGCGGGGCCGCTCGCGGCGGCCGTACCCGGTGCGGTGGACGCCTGGCTCCTGCTGCTGCGCGAGCACGGCACGCTCACCCTCGCCGAGGTGCTGGAGCCGGCGATCGGCTACGCCGGCGCCGGCCACCCGCTGCTGGGCCGGGTCGGTGACACCGTGGCGGCCGTGCGGTCGCTGTTCGAGGAGCACTGGCCGACCTCCGCCGCGCTCTGGCTGCGCGGCGGCCGGCCGCCGGCCGCGGGGGAGATGGTCGCCAATCCGGCGTACGCGCACACCCTGCGACGGCTGGTCGAGGCGGGACAGGCCGCCGGCGCCGACCGGGAGGCGCAGATCGAGGCCGCCCGCCGGGCCTGGAGTACGGGTTTCGTCGCCGAGGCGATCGACAGGTTCAGCCGGCAGCCGTTCCAGGACTCCAGTGGACGACCGCACGCCGGGCTCGTCACCGGCGACGACCTGGCCGCGTACTCGGCGTCCTGGGAGGCGCCCGCCACCCTCGACTGGCACGGCTACTCGGTGGCGAAGACTGGGTTCTGGGGCCAGGGGCCGGTGCTGCTGGAGACGCTTGCCACCCTCGACGCGCTCGACGACCCCGGCGCGTACGACGCGGCGACCGCGGCCGGCATCCACGCTCAGGTCGAGGCGCTCAAGCTCTCCTTCGCCGACCGGGAGGCCTGGTACGGCGACGGCGACGTGCCCGCCAAGGCGTTGCTCTCCGCGGAGTACGCGCGGGAGCGGGCCGCCCTGATCGGTGACCGGGCGTCGGCGGAGCTGCGGCCGGGACGTCCCGACGGTGCGCAACCCCACCTGCCGGCCCACGTCCGGCCCGGTGCCGGGCGTCGCGCCGACCCGGCGGACCCGACGACGGGGGAGCCGACGGTGCAGTCCGACGGGGTGACCCGTGGCGACACCTGTCACGTGGACGTGGTCGACCGCTGGGGCAACATGATCTCGGCGACCCCCAGTGGTGGCTGGTTGCAGAGTTCGCCCACGATTCCGGAACTCGGCTTTCCGCTGGGCAGCAGGTTGCAGATGTTCTGGCTGGAGGAGGGTCTCGCCTCGTCGTTGGCGCCGGGCCGCCGACCGCGTACGACGTTGAGCCCGACCATGGTGCACCGCGACGGGGAGCCGGTGCTGGCGTGCGGCACACCCGGCGGCGACCAGCAGGACCAGTGGCAGTTGCCGTTCCTGCTGCGGCATCTCGTCGGCGGCCAGACCTTGCAGGAGGCCATCGACGCGCCCGCGTGGCACACGGTCAGCCTGCCGGGGTCGTTCTATCCACGGGACATGGAGCCCGGCGTCCTGGTGGTGGAGGACCGGCTCGACGAGGGGGTGCTGGCGGCCCTGCGGGCGTACGGGCACGAGGTGCGGGTCACCGACGGGTGGAGCCTCGGTCGGCTCTGTGCCGTGACCCGCGACCCGGGCACGGGTGTGCTCGCCGCCGGCGCGAACCCCCGGGGGATGCAGGGCTACGCGTGCGGCCGTTAGTGCGCCGCCACGTATCCGCCCTCGGCGTTCTCGAAGGCGGCGGCGGATGCCGCGGCGAGGTGGATGAGCGCGGCCTGCTCGGCGCGGTCACCGTCACCCGACTCGATGGCGTCGACGAGTTGGATGTGCTCGGCCCACGAGTGTGGTGCGCGTTCGGCCGCCCCGAGCCGGAACACCCACTGGACATGGAGGTAGAGCGACTTGGCGATCGACGACAGCCAGGGGTTTCCGCTGATCTGGAGGATGCGCAGGTGCAGTGTGCTGTTGAGCTCGGCGACCCGGGCCAGGTCCTGTCGCTGCGTCGCCTCGCGGCCCTGGTCGAGCAGGGCACGCAGGGCCGCCACGTCCGCCGGGGTGGCCCGCTCGGCGGCGAGCCGGGCGGCCAGCGACTCCAGGCGCTCGCGGACGGCGAACATGTCGGCGATGGTCCCGCTGCTCGGTGAGGCGACGACGGCTCCCCGGCGGGGGAGGATCACGACGAAGCCCTCCGCCTCGGCGACACGCAGAGCCTCCCGGACGGGGTTACGGGAGACGCCGAAGTCCTCGGCCAGCCGGTCCTCGGTGAGCCGTTCCCCGGGGAGGTAGTCGCCGTCGATGATGGCGGTCCGCAGGGCGGCGAGGACCTGATCGCGTAGCGGCAGGTGTTGCGCGCCGAGCTTGTCCCGCAGGTCTTCAGCCACCTGTTTGCCTCTCCGTGAACGTGTCCCGACCGAGTGTATACGAAGAACAATTTTGGGAGGTAGCCGACAGTGCCGAGCACAGCGCCCCGCGTCATCCGCCCCCGCTTCGCCGCTGCGGGGGACCAGCACCTCCTGCGGCGACGGCAGGCGCTCGTCGTCGTGCTCACCTTCCTGACCGGGTGTGCCGACGCCATCGGGTTCCTCTCCCTCGGAGGTGCCTTCGCCAGCGTCATGACCGGCAACATGGTCCTGGTCGGACTCTCGGCGGGCAGAGGCGACGCCGAGCTGGCCCTGACGTCGGCCTGCGCCATCCTCAGCTTCATCGTCGGCGTCCTCGCGGGCGCTCGCGTCGTCGGCTCGGCGCAACCGGACGATCCGGTCTGGCCACGGCGGGTCACCTGGGCGCTGGTCCTGGAACTGCTGGTGTTCGTCGTGTTCCTCGTCGTCTGGGAGGTCAACCTCCCCGCCCACGACGAGCGCGTCCATCTCGCGCTGCTGATGCTGTCCGCGGTGGCGCTGGGCGTGCAGAGCAGTGCGATCCAACGGTTCGGCGTACCCGGTCTGTCGTCCACGTACCTCACCGGCACCCTCACGAGCCTGATCGCCGGCGTCGCCGCACGTAGTCCGTGGCGCAGCCTGCGGCCCAAGGCCCACGTCCTGCTGGCCCTGATGACCGGTGCCGCGATCGGCGCCCTGGTCGCCCTGCACCTACCGGTCGTCGCACCGGCGCTGCTGATCGTGCCGCTCGTGCTCGTCATCGCCGTGTCCTGGCGGATGCGGTCGTAGCTACCCGAAGCGCTGGATCCGGCCGCCCCGGCCGCCGTACGGCGCCCAGCCCCACTCGGTCAACGCCTGCGCGCCGCCGGTGGCGAACGACAGCCAGGCCGCGCGCAGCGGACCGCCGCGCGCGGCCACCTCGGCCCAGGTCTGCCCGGCGAGCATCGGCGCCCGCGCCCAGTCGGCCTCGTCACCGAAGAGCAGCGGAAGATCGCTGCAGTGGCAGGCGTGGTACGGCGATGTCGGGGCCGGCCCGTCGATGCGGTACGCGAAGACCTGCGCGCCCGCCTGCGCCAACTGCCTGCCGAACCGCAGGGTGGGCCGGGTGAAGACCGACCGGGTCCCCAGCCTGATCGCCCCGTTCTCCACGGCACGACCCACCAGCGGCACGCGCCGGGAGATCGGGCCACCGGCCAGGAAGTAGGCGATCTCGCGGTGGGTGGTGCCCAGCACCACCTCAAGGCCCGGGGCGCCCGCGCGCCAGGCGGCCCGCCAACCCGCCACGTCCGGCAGGGGAGACACACCGGCCACCGGCTGGTACGCCGGGGCGAGCCCGAACCGGCTGCGCCCGGCCACGTCCCGCTCGGCCAGCTGCTGCGCGGCGACGATCTCCGTGAGGGACGCCCGCCGTGGATCCCGCCCGAGCCGGGCGAGGAACCGGTCGGCGACCCGGCGGGCCGCGGCGTCGCCGGCCAGCCCGAGACCGAGCGGTGGACTCTGCAACACCACCCGACGGAACAGCGGTCGGGCCTGCTCCACCCCGAGCAGGCAGGCCACCGAGTGGGCGCCCGACGACTGCCCCACCACTGTCACGTTCGCCGGGTCGCCGCCCAGGTCGGCCGCGTTGTCGCGGACCCAGCGCAACGCCTCGATCTGGTCCAGCAGACCCAGGTTGCCCGGGGACACGCCCGGCGCCCGCAGGTAGCCGAGCGCCCCGAGCCGGTAGTTGACGCTCACCACGACCACGTCGCCCTCGCGGGCCAGCCGGTCGGTGCGGTAGCGGTCCCAGGATCCCGCGCCGGAACGGTACGAGCCGCCGTGCAGCCAGACAAGCACCGGCCGCGCGGCGCGGTCGGCCGCCGGGGTGACGACGGTCAGGTTCAGGCAGTCCTCCGACTGCACGCCCACCTCGCACCAGCCGCCGGCTGTCGTGGCCCGGGCCGGAGGTTGGGGGCTGACGGCACCATGCTCCCGCGCGTCGCGGATCCCCGACCACTGCCGCTCCGGCACCGGCGCCGCGAAACGGTCGGCGGTGGCGTACCGGACGCCCCGCAGGACCGTGAGCCCGTCCGCTCGCCGGCCGCGCAGCGTGCCCCCACGCACGGTGACGAGCACGTCCGTTCCGGCCGCCGCCGCGTCCACGTCGCGTCGATCGCTCGGGACACTGCGGGTGGCCGGCTCGGACGTCACCGCCAACCCCGCCGCTCGGACGACACTGCCACGACCCCGCCTCTCGTAGACGCCGCCACCGCTGGCGGACCGCGCGTTGGCGACCGGCCGAGTGGCGCGAGGGCCACCGTAATCCGCCGCCCGGACGCCCGGAGCGTGGCGTCGCCGCCACGAGACGCAGGTCATCCGGGCACGCCGACCGGCGAACCCTCAGCGGCTGCGCGCGAACAGGGCAAGGCGTACCCGATTGGGGCTGTCGGTCTTGGTCATGAGGCTCGTGACGTGGGTCTTGACCGTGGTGACGCCGATGTGCAGCCGTTCGGCGATCTCGGCGTTGGTCAGGCCCTCGGCGACCAGGGTGAGCACGTCCTGCTCGCGGGCGGTCAAGCCGCGCACCGGTCGCGGCGTCCCGGCGCGGGCGTGCACCGCGCGCTGGACGAGGCGTTGCAGCACCTCCGGGCTGAACGGGCTGTCGCCCGCGGCGGCCCGGCGGATGCCGTCCAGCAGTTCGGTCGGGGGCGCGTCCTTGAGTAGGAACCCGCAGGCACCGGCGGTGAGGGCGGGGTAGAGATGGTCGTCGTCGCCGAACGTGGTCAGCACCAGCACGCGGGCGGCGGGCCGCTCGGCGAGGATGCGGGTGGTGGCGGTGATCCCGTCGACGCCCGGCATACGCAGGTCCATGACGACGACGTCGGGGACGAGCCGCGCGGCGAGGGGGACCGCCTCCCGGCCGTTGTCGGCCTCGCCGACCACCTCGATGTCGGGCTGCGCCTCGCACAGCATGCGCAGGCCCGCGCGGATGAGGTGCTGGTCGTCGACCAGCAGGACGCGGATCATGCGGGCTCGGGCTCGGGCGCGGGTGACCCGGCCGGCGCCACCCGGGGCGGCGACACGACCGGCTTTCCGGCGGCGGAGGCGGCCCCGACGTGCGGGAGGACGGCGCGCACCCGCCATCCCGTATCGGTCGGCCCCACCTCCAGCCGGCCGCCGAGGACCTCGACACGTTCCCGCATGCCGGTGATGCCGTGCCCGCCGCCATCCGGCACCACCGCCGGCCGGCCGCCGCGCCCAGCGCTGCCCGGCGCCAACCCGCGCCCGCCGCCGTGGCCGTCGTCGGTGACCTCCCAGTGCACGGCCCCGTCCTGGACGGCGACGACCAGCTGCGCCAGCGCGGACGGGCCGGCGTGCCGGGCCACGTTGGTCAGCGCCTCCTGGGTCAGCCGCAGCACCGCCAGGCCCCGCACCGCGTCGAGCGAGCCGACAGCCGGGTCGATGTCGGCCTGCACGGTGATGCCGGCCCGGCGCGCACGGTCCACTGTCGCGCCGAGCGCCGCCGGGAGCGCCGAGGGCTCGATCGCGGTCAGCGCCGCGTCACCGCGTACCCCATCGGGATCGCGCAGCACCGCGACCAGCCGGCGCAGCTCCGACAGGGCGGCGCTGCCCGTGCCGTGCACGTCGTCGAACACCTCGTCCACCCGGGGGTCCAGGTCGGTGAGCACGTGCCGGGCCACGCCGACCCGCAGCACCATCGACGCCACATGGTGCGCGACGACGTCGTGCAACTCGCGGGCGATGGCGCTGCGCTCGTCGGCGCGGGCCGCCCGGCCCTCCGACTCGCGTCGGCGCTGCTCGGCCACCGTCCGCTCGACGGCCTGCCGGCTGAGCTCCCGGTTGGTGCGGATGACCAGCCCGAGCAGCACCGGTACGCCGACTTCCAGGGCCAGCCCGACGACGCCGGACGCGACCTTGCCGGGCGGGTCGCCGATCGAGTCGGTCAGGTCGACCACGGCCAGCAGCGTGGCGGCCAGCCAGATGGTGCGGGCGCGACGTGCCCGCATGGTGACCTCGAGCAGCGCCCAGCTTGCGCCCACCTGGTTGATCATGATGTCGTCGACCAGGCAGATCGCGACCGCGAGCAGTGCCGTCTGCACCACCAGGTTGACCACCGGCCGACGATGCAGCAGCAGGGCCACCCCGAACGCGGCGACCGCAAGGATCCACTGTGTCCCCGTCGGCGGATGGCCGGCCTGGGTGCCGAAGACCAGGTAGCCCACCCCGCTGAGGTCGAGCAGCACCGTCCGCACGAGCGTGTCCCGCGCGTCGAACAGTCGTCCCGCCCACCCCACCGGGTCAGCCTAGGTGCTGCGGCCCGGTGGCACGAGGGTCCTGCCAGCGGGTCCGCACCGCCAGATAGGCGGCCAGGCCGAGCGGTCCGAGCAGGATGGTCAGCACCAGCACCGGAGCCATGACCAGCGCCGGCACCCCCCGTTCCCGGCTGTCCAGCCACGCCCAGCGACCGACGAACAGATCGAACGCGATCATGTGCGCCCAGGCCGCCGCCGCGCCGTCGGAGGTGCCCAGCAGGTCGCGCACCCCCTCCAGGGTCGGTGCGGCCACGGCCGGCAGCACCTCGCCCACCGCCGGGACCACCAGCAGCCCGTAGATCACCACGGCCGGCAGCACGATCAGCGGCGAACCGATGATCCGGGCGGTCCACGACCAGCGCGGCAGCAGGATCATCAGCACCCAGAACGGCGCGGCAACCGCGAACGTCAGGGTGAACAGCGTCGCGGTCATGCGACCAACTCCAGTTCCGGTCGGCGTCGACGGGCCAGCACCAGTCTGGTGGCGATCGCGGTCGCGACCACCAGGGCCCCCGCGGCGGCCAGCGTGAGGGCGTCCGGGCGCAGCAGCGGCTGCCCGCGCAGGGCCTGCCAGGTCAACAACACCGTGAGTACGCCGTACGCCGCGCCCGCGACGACCAGCAGCCGGGCGCGGGTACGGTCGTCCAGCCGCGTGCCGAGGAACCGGGCCAGCAGGATCGCCAGGATCGGCAGCACCTGCAGGGCGTGCAGACCCACGAAGTGCCCGATCCGCAGGTCACCCCCGGTGGTGCTCCAGCCGACCAGCGGCAGCCCCGCACCGCCGTCGGCTACGCCCACGCTGTGTGCTCCGCTGATCCCCTCGATGCCCGGATCCTGGGTGGGCAGCGTCATCGGCACCGCCACCAGCATGCCCAGCAGCGACAGGCCGAGCCCCCAGCCGACGGCGGTCGCGGCGACCCGGTCGGCAATCCGCCGGATCAACACGACGATCCCGACGACGAGGTGCGCGGCGAACAGCACCATGATCGCCGCACCCATCGCCCCGAACAGGGCGGCGTTCAGCGGCGTCGTGTCGTTGAAGTGACTGGCCGTACCCCGAATCACCTGCGCGACGATGATCACCATCTCGATCACCGCCATCGCGACGATGACCGTGACGGCCCACTCCGCGATCCGGCTGCGGCGCGGCAGCAGGGAGAGCATCCAGGCCAGCGTCGTGCCGTACAGCACGAACGACATGGCGAACTTGAGCGGCTTGAGCCAGATCGGTGCCCCGGTGACGAGGCGGGGGTCGGCGAGGACGCCGATCGCGGAGACGACAGCGAGCACCGCCATCGCGGCGACGAAGAGCAGCATGGGGCGGTGCTGTGCCGCCCGGCGCAGAACAGTGGTCATGCCTGTAGATGCTTCTGGCGGGACCGGGCGACCGCGTCCGACCGGGAGCCCCGCCTGCGGCCTGCGGTCGGAGCGCCGCCTCCTCCCTGGGTAGGAGACGAAAGGCGCGCGACACCTCGTCGACGCTGGCACAATGGCCGGCCTGTCTACGGGATCGGAAGTGGCATGACGACCATCGAGGACCGCGTCCACCCCAACGAGACCACCGTGCCGTTGCTGCACTGCGTGTCGCCCGAGGAGACCTTGGCGTTCTGGCGCGCCCTCGGCTTCGACGTGACCTACGAGCAGACCCGGCCGTACGTGTACCTGGCCTTCGCGTGGAGCGGGTTCCAACTGCACTACGGCCCCACGCCGAAGGACCTGGACCCGACGAAGGAGACTACCGGCGGCTGTCTCGTGATGGTCGACGCGGTCGCGCCGTACCACGCCGTGTTCACCGAGGCGATGCGCCGCACCTACGGCAAGGTGCTGGTCAAGGGTCTGCCCCGGATGACCCGTTACCGTGCCGGGGCATCGCGGTTCACCGTCGTCGACCCGTCGGGAAACTCCATCGTCTTCATCCAGCGCGACGAGCCGCAGGATCTGGAGTACGGCGGGTCGAAGGAGCTGCAAGGGCTGGCCCGGGTGCTCGACAACGCGCGGATCCTGCGCGAGTTCAAGATGGACGACCGGGCGGCCTACCGGGCGCTGGACTCAGGGATGCGACGGCGGGCCGAGGACGCGCCGGTGGTCGAGCAGGCGAAGGCGCTCGCCGGGCTGATCGAACTGTCAGTCGCGCTGGGCAAGACCGATCGGGTGCCCGAATGGGGAGCCCGTCTGCGCGAGCTCACGTTGACCGATCCGGAGCGCACGCAGGTCAGGAGCTACGTCGCCGACCCGGCCCTGCTCGAACCGTGGTGGCGGCCCGAGGCGACCTGATGCCCGACGACCGGCGGCCTGACCGGCGGGGGTCAGCCGCGTTTGGCGGGGACGTCTACTCTCGCCGCCATGGGAGCAATCAAGCCGTGGCACCTGGCCGTCCTGTCGATCTGTTGTCTCCTGCCGACGGCGGCGGCGGTCGTCGGGGGAGTCTGGGCACTTCGTCGACGTCGTACCCCTCGCTGAGGCCGCTCTGCGTCTCAGCGGGGCTGGAGCAGCCCGCGTTCGGCCATGAAGGCTCGCAACGTTTCGTCGTCCTCGGCCGACATCAGGCGGCGCGGGATCACGGTCGCCGGCATCCGGTCGACGAATACGATCCAGAACTCCGGGGTGTCCCTCACCTCGGCGACCCCGTCCCAGGCGATGCCGCCGGACTCCGAGCCGCTGCGCATCATGATGTTGTCGTCGGTGATGTCGTACGCGCCCTCGACGGCGTAGCCACCGGAGCGGCGCCGGGCGCGCCACCGCACCCACGGCGCGTACAGCATCGACAGCACGCCAGCCACGACAAGCGTTATGCACAGCGACGAGACCCGGTCGCCCCACGTGAACCCCCGCGAGACGACGAAGGCGACCACCCCGACCGCAGCCAGCACGGCACCGATGAGACTGAACCGGCGCAGTCGGACACTGCTGAGCGCGGCGGCCACGCGGCCCGGGTAGGCGGGATCGGCGGGGACGTCAAAACGAATGTGCACGCCAGAACGATAGTGCCCCCGCCTGCCCCGGGGTCGCGCCCCGCTGGCCACGCTCTTGATCTGAACCATGGTTGAGGTTCTACCGTCGTGTTCAACAGTTCACCACGGGAGGCAGATCTCATGACGATGCAGGAGTTGTCCGACGTCGAGCTCGCGGGCCAACCTGCGGCCTATTGGACAGGTGTCGCCTACGAGGCTCTCATCGCCTTCACCCGTGCCCGGCACGCCGAACACGGCTTCACGCAGCCTCAGTTCTGGCTGCTGCGCAACCTCTCCGCGAGCGACCTTCTGCCGCAAGGTGGTGGGATGACCGTCCCCGAGCTCCGCCAGGCGATGAGCTCATATCTCAGGGCCGAAGACGATCTGGACGCCGAAGCGGAGGTTCTGCTGGAGCGCGGGTGGCTGACTCGTGACGAGGAAGGAAGACTGCGGATCACCGAAGCGGGGGAAGGGGCTCGCGTCACCCTCAAACAGCACGCGCCGGCCATCCGAGCCCGCATCCACAAGGGCATCGACGACACGGACTACGTGACGACCCTCAAGGTGCTCCGACAGATGATCCGGAACACCGGCGGCCCGGTGTAGTGACGTTCCGACGGAGAGAGATTTCTCCGGGGCATCGTCGATCTGCGGGTCGCCCGTTCGACGTGTGGGTGCGAGGGTCGGGAGGTGACCCTGCCGGATGAGGAGAAACGCGATGCCGAAGTACATGCTGATCATGCGGGGCACCGATGAGACGAACGCGGCCATGATGGCGTCGATCGACGAGGCGATGGCCGCCACCGGCCGGTTCATCGAGGAGATGATCGAGGCCGGCGTTCTCCTCGCGGCCGAAGGGCTGGACGATCCGGGCCGGGGCGTCGTGGTCGACTTCAGCGGCGAGGCCCCGGTGGTCACCGACGGGCCGTACGGAGAGACCAGGGAACTGTTCGGGGGCTACTTCCTGCTCGATGTCGCATCGATTCAGGAGGCGGTCGAGTGGGCCAAGCGGGTCCCGGCGGTCCCCGGCTCCAAGATCGAGGTTCGTCGGGTGGCCGAGGCCGACGAAGTCCCGCAGGGCAGCGAGAGCAACGGCCAGATCTGATGGGTACGGCCGACGTCGAGGCCGTCTGGCGGATCGAGTCGGCGCGGATCGTCGCCGCGCTGACCCGGTTCACCGGCGATTTCGGGCTGGCCGAGGACGCGGCCCAGGAGGCGGTGGCCGAGGCGCTGGTGTCGTGGCCGCTTGCCTCTCCGGCCAATCCGGCCGGCTGGCTGATGGCCACGGCTCGGCGGCGGGCGATCGACGCGATCCGCCGCCGTACCGCCCTCCAGGACCGGTACGCCCTGCTGGCGACCGACCCGGCGGTCGACGAGGAGATCGACCCCGACAAGATCGACGACGACGTCCTGGCGCTGATGTTCGTCAGCTGCCACCCGGTGCTCTCCCCCGAGGCGCGGGTGGCGCTGACCCTGCGCGTGGTCGGCGGCCTCTCCAGCGAGGAGATCGCCCGCGCGTTCCTCGTGCCCGTGCCGACCGCACAGGCCCGCATCACCCGGGCGAAGAAGACGATCGCGGCGGCCGGGGTGCCGTTCGAACTGCCGGCGGCAGGTGAGCGCCGCGCACGGCTGGGCGGTGTGCTCAGCGTCCTTTACGTGATCTTCACCGAAGGGTCGACGGCCACGTCGGGCGACCGGCTGCTGCGCCCCGACGTCGCGTACGAGGCGATCCGGCTGGCCCGCACGCTGGCCGCGCTGCAGCCGGACGAGCCCGAGGTGCACGGCCTGCTCGCGTTGTGCGAGCTGACGGCCGCGCGCTTCCCGGCCCGGACCGGCCACGACGGCTCACCGGTCCTGCTCGAGGACCAGGACCGGCGGCTGTGGGACGTGCCGGCGATCCGCCGTGGGCTCGCCGCGCTGGTCAGGGCATCGACTCGCGGCCTCGGCCCCTACGGTCTACAGGCCGCGATCGCCGCCGCCCACGCGTCGGCGCCTTCTGTCGAGGCGACCGACTGGGACCGGATCGTGGTGCTCTACGAGGCGCTCGGCCGGGTCGCGCCGTCGCCGGTGGTCGAGCTCAACCGTGCCGTCGCCGTGGCTATGGCCTCGGGTCCGGCGCAAGCCCTGGCCATCGTGGACGAGCTGATCGCCTCGAACCGACTCCCCGGGTCGTACCTGGTTCCGACCGTACGCGGTGAGCTGCTGGCCCGGCTCGGCCGGCGTCAGGAAGCGCGTGCCGAGTTGGAGCTGGCGGCCAGGCTGTGCGCCAACCAGCGTGAGCGCTCAGTGCTGCTGCGCAAGGCAGCCGAATTGGACTGATGCGTGACTCGTCGGGCACGAACGACGGTGCGGACGTCACGACGGGCAGATGACTCACGCTGGCGGTGGGATGATTCGGCGGGCAATGATCGGGGTTCGTCTCGACGGAGAGCCGAACCACGCGATGGCGGGGAGGTGGGTGGCGCCGATGACCCCGACGCAACTGCGCGCATACGTCGCCGTGGTCCGGCTGGGGTCCGTCAAGCAGGCCGCCGCCGAGCTGGAGGTCTCCGAGTCGGCCGTGTCGCTGCACGTCGCACAGTTGCGCAAGGAGTTCGGGGACAAGCTGTTCACCAAGACGGCAGCGGGGCTCGCGTTCACCCCCGGCGGGCTCCGGCTGGCGAGCCGTGCGGCGGAGCTGCTGGGTCTGCAGGACCGTACGATGCTTGAGGTGAGCGCCGCGAAACGCGGCCGGCGGCTGCTGCGGGTGGCCGCGTCCAGCCTGTTCGCCGAGTTCGCCGCGCCGGGGCTGATCGAGCTGTTCGCGAAGCGGGCCGCCGACCTCGACGTCGAGTTGAGTGTGCGCAACCCGGGCTCGTTCGAGTCGCTGTTGCTGACCCGTGCCGCGGACATCGCGGTCGGCCCGCAACCGCCGGTTGTCGACGAGGCGATCACCTGCCGGCCGATGATGAACTACCGTCTCGTGCTCGTCGTCGGCCCGGACCATCCGCTGGCCGGTGTGTCGGCGTCCCCGGGGCAGTTGCGGGAGCAGACCTGGTTGCTCGGGCCGTCGGCGGCCACCGACCTGGGCGCGGTTCCCGTGATGCTGCGCCGGCTGGCCGTGCCCGACGACCGGCAGCAGATCTTCCAGAGCCACGCGGCGGCGCTGGGGGAGGCCAAGCGGGGCAGGGGCGTCTCGCCGGCACTCTCGTTCACCGTCGCACCGGACGTGCGCGACGGCCAACTCCAGCAGGTGGTGGGGCCACACGCGACGGTCGAGGCGGTGTGGCACTCGCAGGTGCTGACCAGTCCGGGCCCGTTGTCGGCCGCCGCCGAGCTGTCGCGGTTCTCGTCGACACCTCGGGCGATTCAGGCGATGATGCGCGGCGCGGGCGTCAGCATCGGCCACTTCAAACCGTCGGTGCACGTGACGCTCTGGAGCTGACGGGCGGCGACCAGCAGGTCCTGGAACGTTCCGGCCGGCAGCAGCCGGTCGCAGTAGGGGAGCGCGGCGGCCATGCCCGCCGTGCGGGGGGCGAAGCCGGGGGCGCCGGCCCGGGGATTCAACCAGACGATCCGGTACGCGCGGCGGCGCAGCCGGGCCATCACGGCGGCGAGTTCGTCGGGCGGATCGCTGTCCCAGCCGTCCGAGCCGATCACCAGCACAGCCCCGCGGACAGCATCCGCGCGCTGGGAGGTGAGCAGGGCACGCAGGTTCGTGGCGATCCGGGTGCCGCCATATCGGTCGGTCACCGCCGCGCTGGCCTGCGCGACCGCCTCCGCGGCCGAGTGGTGCCGCAGCACCACCGTGAGCCGGGTCAAGGTCGTCGCGAACGCGAACACCTCCGCCTCGGCGACCACCGCGAACGCCCGCATCAGATGCAGGTACGCGGTCGCCTGCGCCCGCATCGACTCGCTGACGTCGCAGAGCAGCACGACCCGGCGCGGTCGCCGTACCGCCCGTTCGCGGACGACCTCGACGGGTTCCCATCCGGTACGGCGGGCCCGGTTGATCGTGGACCGCAACGCGATCCGCCGTCCGGTCGGGCTGACGGCGTGCCGTCTCGTGCGGCGGGTCGGCCAGCCGACGACGGCCGCGCGCAGGGCGTCGCCGAGCATCGTGACCTGTGTGGCGTCGAGTTCGTCGAACGGCCTCTCGGCGAGCCCGGCGAGGACGCTGGGGTGCCGCTCCGGCAGCCGCAGCACGGTGTCCGACTCCGGCGACTGAGCGACGGCCGGCGGCAGCGTCGCCCACGGCAGGCCACCGCCCGGACCATCCTCGGCCGTGGCGGTGGGCAGCGGCACGTGGACGTCGTCGGGGTCTCCTTCCGCCGGGGCCGCGGACCGGTTCGGTGGCGGCAGCGGCGGCGCGTCCGCGAACACCGCTGCGAAGACGCGGTCGAACGCGTCGAGGTCGGCGTGCCGCCGGACCAGGCTGATCCGGGCGGTCCAGTAGAGCGTGGACATCGAGTCGGGCGGGCTGGCATCGAGGGCCCGGACGAAGCCGTCGACATCGGTGAGCCCGGCCGGAACGCCGGCGCGCCGCAGCCGGGCGGCGAACGCCACGGCGAACGCGGCCCGGTCGATCCCGCGCAGCAGGGCCGGGCTCACCGCCGCGCGACCAGCCAGGCGATCACCGCGCCGACCGCGACGAGGCCGACGATCGCGGGTACGAGCCGCTTGGTGATCGACCCGCCCGCGATGCCGAGCAGGTCGAGCGCCTCTGGCTCGGCCATCGGCGTGGTGCGCGGGCTAGCAGCCGACGGTTCGGCGGCCGGCGGCCCGACGAGCTGCCCGGCAGGGGACGGCTGAGAAGGGGTTGGGTCGGCGGTCGGCGGCCCGACGGGTTGCCTGGCGAGCGGCGATGGCTCGGCAGACGACGCGGTCAGCGGCGGCGGCTCGACCGGGGAGGGCGCGACGGCGGCGGTGGCGGGAGTGGTCGTGACCGCCGTGGCGGACGCGGCCGGAGACAGCTCGGGCGCGGGCGGAGTAGCGGACGCGGCGGGATCGTCCCCGGTCCGCGCGGCCGGCACTGCCGTAGCGGCCGGCACTGCCGTAGCGTCGCCTTCGGCAGCAGGCGTCGACTGCTCGGCTGCCAGCTTCGCCTCCAGGTTGGCGACGAACTGGGCCAGCAGCTTGCCCGACACCTCCTTGATCAGGCCGCTGCCGAACTGGGCCAGCTTCCCCGAGATCTTCAGGTCGGTGTCGACCCTGACCAACGTCCGGTCGCCGTCCGGCCGGAGTTGGGCGGTGACCAGCGCGGAGGCGTTCCCCGCCGACCGGGCGTCGCGGCCCTTCGCGTCGATCACCCCGTGGTATGCGGCGTCGTCCTTCTCGACGAACTGCGCGGTGCCCGCGAACTCCGAGATGACCGGCCCGACCTTCACCTTCACCCTGCCCCGGTAGACGTCGCCGTCGACGCCGGTCAACTGGGCGCCCGGCAGGCACGGCGCGATCCCCTCCAGGTCGGTGAGCACCGCCCAGGCCCGCTCGACGGGGACGGTGACCGCGAACTCATTGGTGATCTTCATGGCTGACTCTCCTGGTAGGCGCCGAGCGCGGCGGCGACCACGGCGCGGTCGTCGGGGGTCTTGGCGATCGTGCCGATGGTGTGCGCGACGTCGTCGGCGGCCAGGTCGGCAGCGCCGAGCACGGACAGGGCGGCCACCCAGTCGATGGCCTCCGCCATCCCGGGCGCCTTCTCCAACTCCCGGCCGCGTACGCCGCCGACGAACTGCACTGCCGCCCGGATCAGCGGCTCGGTCGCGCCCGGTACGGCCCGGCGGACGATCTCCACGGCGCGAGACGGCTCGGGGAAGTCGATCCAGTGGTAGAGGCAGCGGCGGCGCAGCGCGTCGTGCAGTTCCCGGCTGCGGTTGGAGGTGAGCACCACGACGGGCGGCGTGCGGGCGGTGAACGTGCCGAGTTCGGGGATGGTGATGCCGGCCTCTCCGAGGAACTCGAACAGCAGCGCCTCGAACTCGTCGTCGGCGCGGTCGATCTCGTCGATCAGCAGCACCGGCGGGACCGGCCCCCGGTGGCGTACGGCCCGCAGGATCGGGCGTTCCTGAAGGAATTCGGCGCTGAACAGGTCCGCGTCGGTGAGTCGCGCCTGCTGAGCCTCGGCGAGCCGGATCGCCAGCAGCTGCCGCTGGTAGTTCCACTCGTAGAGCGCCTCGCCGGCGGTCAGCCCCTCGTAGCACTGCAACCGGATCAGCGGCGTCTCCAACGCCCTCGCCAGCGCCTTCGCGGCGGCGGTCTTGCCGACACCGGGCTCGCCCTCCAGCAGCAGGGGCCGACCGAGGCGCAACGCCAGGAACAGGGCCATCGCCATGCCGTCGTCGACCAGGTAGTCGACGGCGTCGAGGCGGTGCCGGACGGTCAGCGCGTCCTTCATGCCTCGCCCGCCAGCAGGCGCTCGTAGTCCGCCCGGGTGTCCACGTCCACGGGCACCGGCCCGTCGGCGGGCACCTCGGTCACCGGATGACGGCCGGAGTGCAGCAGCTTCCATACGGCCTTGTCGCCGTGCAGGTCGTACAACTCGGGAATGACCTCGCGGCCGAAGCGGAACGGATGGCCCAACCCGTCGGCGTACCGGCAGACGGCCAGTGGGGTGGTCGCCGTGGCGACCCGGCGGACGTCGGCGGCGCGGACGCCGGGTTGGTCGCCGAGGAGCAGCACGAGCGCGTCGGCGCGCGGCTCCACCGCGCGGGCGGCGGTGCTGACCGACGACCCGCAACCGCTGCTGAATGCCGGGTTCTCGACGACCTGGCAGCCGGTGAGGTCCACCCGGTCGCGGACCGCTCCCGCCGCGCCGCCGAGGGTGACGAGCAGTTGGTCGAAGCCACACGAGCGGGCCAGGTCGAGGGTGGCGTCGAGCAGTGTCCGCCCCCGGTACGGCAGCAACTGCTTCGCCTCGCCGAGCCGCGTCGATGCCCCCGCGGCGAGGACCAGGCCGGTCGTGAACACGGGCTACGCCGCCGTGTACGTCGCGAGGCAGCCGGCGCAGCAGAACCAGACGTCCTGCCCGTCGACCCGCGCGTACGGGGTGCCCGGCCCGACCAGCACGGTCATCCCGCACACCGGGTCGACGGCCTGCTGTGGTCGGGTGACCGGCGCGCCCGTGGCCGGGGCCAGGCCGTCCACCCGGATCGCCCGAACCACCTCACCCATGATCGACAGCGCGATCTCCGCTGGCGTCCGCGCGCCGATGTCCAGCCCGGCCGGCGAGTGGACGCGGGACCGATCGGCGTCGGTCAACCCCAACTCGTCGAGTACGACCGCGCCGCGCTTGTGGCTGGCGACCAGCGCGACGTACCCGACGCCCGCGTCGAGCGCGGCCCGGATCGCCTCCTGCTCGCCCCTGCCCAGCCCGGCCACCACGACGGCCGTGCAGCCGGCGTAGTCGTCGGAGGTCACGACGTCGAAGTCGAGGAACGCGGCGAGGGTCGCCACCGCGGCGCTGATCGGCGTGTCGCCGACCACGCGCAGTGCCGGCGCGGGCAGCATCGGCCGGAGGAAGACCTCGATCGCGCCGCCGGAGTGGCACGGGTTGACCACCACCCGCGCCCCCGGAGTCTCCGGGAACGGGGCAGCTCCCTCCGGCAGCACCCGCAGCAGCAGGGCGGTGCCGTCGCGCAGTGCGTCCAGGGCCGCCGCCCGCACCGAACTCTCGGCGCACACCCCGCCCACGAAGCCCTCGATCGACCCGTCCGATCGGATCACCGCGTCGTCGCCCGGCCGGGCCGATGTCGGCTCCTGGGCGCGGACCACTGTGGCGTGCACGAACGGCTCCCGGGTGACTGTCAACTCCCGGGCGCGCTCCGCGATGGTGGTCATCCTCGGCCCTCTCAGATCGGCGGCCGGGCCTGGCCGCGCATCGCGTCCCAGACCCGCGACGGCGTCAGCGGCATGTCGGCGTGGCGTACGCCGAAGGGCTTCAGGGCGTCGATGACGGCGTTGACGATCGCTGGCGGCGAACCGACGGTGGCCGACTCGCCCACACCCTTCGCGCCGATCGGGTGGTGCGGCGACGGGGTGACGGTGAAGCCGGTCTCCCAGTCGGGCACCTCCAGCGACGTCGGGATCAGGTAGTCCATCAGGGACGCGCCGAGGCAGTTGCCGTCCTCGTCGAACGCGATCATCTCCATCAGGGCCATGCCGACCCCGTCGGTCAGCCCACCGTGCACCTGACCCTCGATGATCATCGGGTTGATCCGGGTGCCGCAGTCGTCGACCGCGATGAACCGCCGCACCGTGACCTGCGCGGTGCCGGGGTCGATGTCCACCACGCAGATGTACGCGCCGTGCGGGTACGTCAGGTTCGACGGGTTGTAGCAGATCTGCGCCTCCAACCCACCCTCGATGCCCTCGGGCAGGTCACCCGCGCCGTGTGCGCGCAGGGCGATGTCCTGGATCGTGACGGACCGCCCCGGGTCACCCGCGACGTGGAACGCGCCCTTCTCCCACTCCAGGTCCGCCACCGACACTTCCAGCATTCCGGAGGCGATGATCCGGGCCTTGTCGCGGACCTTGCGCGCCACCAGGGCCGCCGCCGCGCCCGAGACGGGTGTGGAACGGCTGCCGTACGTGCCGAGGCCGAACGGGGTGTTGTCGGTGTCGCCGTGCAGCACCTCGATGTCCGCCGGGGGGATCCCGATCTCCTCGGCGACGATCTGCGCGAACGTCGTCTCGTGCCCCTGGCCCTGGGACTGCACGCTGAGGCGTACCACGGCCTTTCCGGTCGGGTGGACACGCAGCTCGCAGCCGTCGGCCATGCCCAGCCCGAGAATGTCCATGTTCTTGCGCGGCCCGGCGCCGACGGCCTCGGTGAAGAACGCGATGCCGATGCCCATCAGCTCGCCCCGGGCCCGCTTCTCCGCCTGCTCGCGGCGCAACTCGTCGTAGCCGGCCATCTCCATCGCCAGCCGCATCGTCGGCTCGTAGTTGCCCGAGTCGTACACCCAGCCGGTCTTCGTCGTGTACGGGAACTGCTCCGGCTGGATGAAGTTCTTCAACCGCAGCTCGGCCGGGTCCATGCCCAGCTCGTCGGCGAGGCAGTCGACGATCCGCTCGACCAGGTAGACCGCCTCGGTGATCCGGAACGAGCAGGCGTACGCGACGCCACCGGGGGCCTTGTTGGTGTAGACCGCCGTCATCGAGCAGTACGCGGCCTCGATGTCGTAGCTGCCGGTGAAGACCCCGAAGAAACCGGCCGGGTACTTCACCGGGGCGGCGGTGCCGTTGAACGCGCCGTGGTCGGCCAGCACGTTGGTGCGGATGCCGAGGATCCGACCGTCGCGGGTCGCCGCGATCTCGCCGCGCATGATGTAGTCGCGGGCGAAGCCGGTGCTGATCAGGTTCTCCGACCGGTCCTCCATCCACTTCACCGGCTTGCCGGTGACGATCGAGGCGACGATCGCGCAGACGTACCCGGGATAGATCGGCACCTTGTTGCCGAACCCGCCGCCGATGTCCGGCGAGATCACCTGGATCTTGTGCTCGGGCAGGCCCGCCACGATGGCGTAGAGGGTGCGGTGCGCGTGCGGGGCCTGGGTCGTCGACCAGAGCCGCAGCTTGCCGTCGACCGCGTCGTAGTCGGCGACCGCCCCGCACGTCTCCATCGGCGCCGGGTGCACTCGGGGGTAGACGAGGTCCTGGCTGACCACGACGTCGGCGCGGGCGAAGACCGCCTCGGTGGCCGCCCTGTCGCCGGTCTCCCAGTCGAAGCAGTGGTTGTTCGTCTTGCCGTCCAGGTCGTCGCGGATCAGCGGGGCGTCCGGCTCCAGCGCGCGGCGCGCGTCGATCACCGGGTCGAGGACGTCGTACTCGACGTCGATCAGCTCCAGCGCGTCGCGGGCCGCGTACCGGTCGTCGGCCACCACGAAGGCGACCTCCTGGCCCTGGAAGCGCACCTTGTCGGTGGCGAGCACGGCCTGCACGTCGTTGGAGAGCGTCGGCATCCAGGCCAGGTTCTGCTCGGCCAGCATCGCCCCGGTCACCACCGCCCGCACCCCGGGCGACGCCTCGGCGGCGCTCGTGTCGATGCTGACGATCCGGGCGTGCGCCACCGGCGACCGGAGGATCGCGAGGTGCAGCATGCCGGGCAGTTGGACGTCGTCGACGTACCGGCCGCGACCGCGCAGGAAGCGCGGGTCCTCCTTGCGCAGCATCCGGCCGTACCCGACGGGCTTCTGGTCGTTGTCGTGGAACGTGTCCACGCGCTCGTGCACGGTGGTCATGCGACGGCCTCCGCGGGCTGGCCGGCGTTGTCGATCTCGCCGGCCTCGGGCGATTCGGTGGTCTCGGTGACCTCGGCCGCGGCCTGCGCCTCGGCGACGGCGGCCCAGCGCACCGAGCGGACGATTGTGGCGTAACCCGTGCAGCGGCAGATCTGACCCGAGATCGCCTCCCGGATCTCGGTCTCGCTCGGATCGGGGTTGCGGTCGAGCAGCGCCCGCGCGGTCATCATCATCCCCGGCGTGCAGAAACCGCACTGAAGGCCGTGGCACTGCATGAAGCCCTGCTGGATCGGGTCCAGCTCGGCACCCTTGGCGAGGCCCTCGACGGTACGCACCTGGTGGCCGCCGGCCATCGCCGCGAGCACCGTGCACGACTTCACCGGCTCGCCGTCCAACCAGACCACGCAGGTGCCGCAGTTGCTGGTGTCGCAGCCCCAGTGCGTGCCGGTCAGACCCAGCACGTCCCGCAGGAAGTGCACCAGCAGTAGCCGGGCCTCGATCTCCCGGGTGACCTCGACGTCGTTGACGGTCATGGTGACCTGCATGCTCAGCTCCTCGCCCGTTCGACGGCCCGGCGCAGGGTCCGCCTGGTCAGCTCGGCGGCCAGATGCCGCTTGTAGTCGGCACTGCCGCGCTGGTCGGTCACCGGGTCGCAGCTGCGCGCCGCGATCGCCCCGGCCTGCTCGTAGAGCCCCTCCGACGGTTCCTGCCCGCGCAGCGCCGCCGAGATCTCCGGAATGCCCGTCGTGTTGGGGCCGACCGCCGCGAGCCCGACCCGGGCGTCGACTATCGCGCCGCCGTCGAGCCACACCGCCGCGCCGGCCGACACCACGGCCCAGTCGCCGGCCCTGCGCTCCACCTTGGCGTACGCGCTGCCGCAACCGGGTCGCACCGGCAGCCGTACCTCGACGAGCATCTCGCCGTCGGCGACGGCCGTCTCGTACGGCCCGACGTGGAACTCCTCCATCGACACGACCCGCTCCGCGCCGCCCGGACCACGGATCACACACCGCGCGTCAAGCGTCGTGCAGACCGCCGAGAGATCCTCGGACGGGTCCGCCTGGCAGAGCGAGCCGCCCAGCGTGCCCCGGTTGCGCACCACCGGGTCGGCGATCACCCGCTCGGCGTCGGCGAAGATGGGGAACGCCGCCGCCAGCACGGGAGAGTCGAGCAGCTCCCGATGTCGGGTGAGCGCCCCGATGCGTACGTCGTCCGGGCCCGCCTCGATGTAGCCCAGCTCGGCGTGCAGGTCGTTGATGTCGATCAGGTAGTCGAAGTTGGCCAGCCGAAGCTTCATCATCGGCAGCAGGCTGTGCCCGCCGGCGATCAGGCGGGCCGTGCCGCCCAACCGCTCCAGAAGGCTTATCGCATGGTCCACACTTGTTGCGCGCTCGTACTCGAACGGTGCCGGCACCTGCATGTCGTACCTCCGCGGTCCGGCAAAATCTCTGCCCGGCGGTGGTCAAAGTCAACGGCGACCTAAGCAACTGCTTAGGTCGCCGTTGACGCTGCCGCCGGGGCTCACGGAAGGTGCGGCCATGCGAGACATCGTCGACGGGCTCACGGGCTGGCGCACTCGCGGCGTCGCGTTCGCCGTCGCGACAGTCGTGCGGACCTGGCAGTCGGCACCCCGGCAGCCCGGCGCGGCGATGGCCGTCTCACTGCACGGCGAGGTCCTCGGCAGCATCTCGGGCGGCTGCGTCGAGGGCGCCGTCTACGAGCTCTGCCGCACCGCGCTGGAGACCGGAACGGCCCACACCCAGACCTTCGGCGTCAGCGACGACGACGCGTTCGACATCGGCCTGACCTGCGGCGGAACGATCCAGATCCTGGTGCAGCCGGACGTCGCGATGACCGAGCCCGACGAGGTGCTCGCCGCGATCCGGGACAGCCGCCCGGTCGCCACCGCATCGGTCGAGAACGCCCAACTGGTGATCTGGCCCGATCGGGTCGCGGGCAGCCTCGGCGCGCCCGACCTGGACGACGCGGCGGCCCGGCAGGCGACCGGAATGCTCGCCCTCGGCACCACTGGCATGATCCATCTGGGCCGGCAGGGGGAGCAGCGCGGCGACGACGTGGCCGTGTTCGTCCAGTCGTACGTGCCGCCGCCCCGAATGATCATTTTCGGCGCGATCGACTTCGCCGCCGCGATGGCCCGGATGGGCAGGTTCCTCGGCTACCACGTCACGGTCTGCGACGCCCGTCCGGTGTTCGCCACCCGCGCACGTTTCCCCGACGCCCACGACCTCGTCGTCCGGTGGCCGCACGCGTACCTGGAGTCGACGACCGTCGACGACCGGACGGTGCTCTGCGTCCTGACCCACGACCCCAAGTTCGACGTGCCGCTGCTCCAGGTCGCCCTCGGGACACCCGCCCGCTACATCGGCGTGATGGGCAGCCGACGCGCACACGACGACCGGATGCGCCGGCTGCGCGAGGCCGGAGTGCCGGAGGACGGGCTGGCCCGGCTCTCCTCGCCGATCGGGCTGGACCTGGGCGCGCGGACACCGGAGGAGACCGCCGTGGCGATCGCCGCCGAGATCACCGCGCAGGCCTGGGGCGGCTCGGGTCGCCCGCTCGGCGAACTGGAAACCCCGATCCACCACGTCTGACCACGGCCCGTCGATGGCTCGCGACGTGGGCACGACCTGTCCCGGTGCGATCGTCTGCTGGCCAAACCCTGGGCGTGTGCCGATCCGCCGTGCTGCGGGCCCCTCCGTCGTGAATGGATCACTATGCTCGGCGCGTGATCCCCCCAGCACTCGAGATCCGCGGCCTGGAGAAGACCTTCGGGGCGCATCGCGCGGTGAACGACCTCGATCTGACCGTCCGCTCCGGCACGTTCCACGGCATCGTCGGACCCAACGGCGCCGGCAAGTCCACCACCATCGGGATGGCGGTCGGGCTGATCATCCCGGATGCGGGGGAGATCCGGATCCTCGGCCACGACGCGCTGCGCGACCGTGGCGTGACCCGCGCGTTGACCGGCGTGCTGCCCGACGGTCTCGACTTCCCGGAGCGACTCACCGGCGCCGAGTTGCTGCGCTACAGCGCCGGCCTGCGCGGGCTGCACCGCGTCGCGGCCGCCAATCGGGCCGCCGAGCTGATCGACGTCCTCGGACTGGCCAAGGGTGCCGGCACCCCACTCGCCGACTGCTCCACCGGCACCCGCAAGAAGCTCGGCCTCGCCCAGGCGCTGCTGCACGCGCCCCGGCTGCTCGTGCTCGACGAGCCGTTCGAGGCGGTCGACCCGGTCTCCGCGGCCACCATCCGTCGGGTGCTGCGCCGGTTCGTGTCCGGCGGAGGCACCTGCGTACTCTCCACGCACTCGATGCTGCTGGTCGAGCAGATGTGCGACGACGTCACCGTCATCCACCAGGGTCAGGTGGTCGCCGCCGGGCCGGTCACCGAGGTCGCCGACGGCAGCAGCCTTGAGGATCGATTCGTCGAGCTGGTCGGCGCCGACGTCTCCGGCAGCGCCGGCCTGGACTGGCTGACCGGGCCCCGATGAGCGCGGAACCTCTCGCCCACGGTTCGCTGGCCGGCACCCTCGGCAAGATGGCGGTGCCGGCACGGATGCGCTCCGCCATGCTGCGTCGGTCGCTGCGCGAGCATCCCGGGCCCGCGGTGGCCGGCCTGGTCGGCCTGCTCGCCGCCGCCTGGCTGATCCGGTACGCGCTCCACGGCGACCGGCACACTCTCGCCCTGCTGGCCGGGGCGTGGGTGCTCGGCTGGATCGTGTTGCCGCTGCTGCTCGGTGGCGGGCGCGGCCGGGTCCGTCCAACCCACCTGCGGCTGGAGCCGATCGGCGGTGTCCCGGCCGCGATGGGTCTGCTCGCCGCGTCCGCGATCGGCATCGGCCCGGCCGTCTCGCTGGTGGCGCTCGCCGCGCTGCCGGTGCACGCCGCTCGTCACGGCGCTGTCGCCGTCCTCGTCACCGCCTCCGGCGCGGCGCTGCTCTGGCTACTCGGGCTGATCGGCTCGGCGATCGCGCTGGAGGTCGTCGGCCACGCCGGCGGGCCGGCCGGGGCGCTGCTCACCGGCATCGTCACCGGGACGGCGATGGGTGTCGCCGGGTCGCTCTGGGCGGTCTTCCCCTGGGTGTCGGTCCTGCTGGTCGAGGCGCCGGACACGGTGGTCCGGGTCATGGAGTACGTGCCGAGCGGCTGGCCGCTCTCCGCCGTGGCCGGGCCACCCGACCGAGGTGCGCTGAAGATGGCGACCCTGGTGGGCATCGTGGTGCTCTGCGCCGCCGCGTACATCATGCTCGTCCGAAGGGTGATCATCGCCGGCGTGCCGTTCCGGCCACGCGGGACCACCGCGGTCCCGCTCCCCAGCGAACCTCGCCGCACCACGGCGGCATCCCCGGCCGGGAATGGGCGCGGGTGGCGGGGATGGTTGCCGGCCGCGACGCGGGCGGTTGCCGGCCGCGAGTTGCGTGCCTGGATGCGGCATCCGCTGCGGTTGCAGTATCTGGCGTTCGCGGTGGTGTACGGCGCGCTGCTCGCCGGACTGCCGCTGCTGTCCGACGTGGATCTGCTGCTGCCGTGGGCCGGGTCGCTCGCCGTGCTCGGCGCGGCGGCGATGTCGGCCGGCCTGGTCGGACTGGACGGCACCGCGCTCTGGCTGCCGCTCACCACACCGGGCGGCGAACGTGCCGAGATCCGAGGACGAGCCATCGCGTGGCTGGTCCTGGTCACCCCGATCGGGGTGCTGCTGGCCGTCGCCGGCGTCATCCTCGCGCCCCAGGTCGACGCGCTGGCGGCGCTCTCCACTCTGCCGGCACTGCTCGGCGCCGGCGCCTCGGTGCCGGTGTGGATGTCGCTGCTGCGAGTACGACCGGTAGCCGACCCACGGCATCCCACCTCGGCCGACAACCCGACCGACATCGTCAGCGTGCTGGTCGCCACCGCTGGTGGGCTGCTCGCCGCGGCGCCCGTACTCGCGCTGGTTGTCTGGGGCCCGCCGGGGGTGACGCCGCTGCTGCCGCTGGTTGGGCTGCTGTCGGGTGCTGCGGCCCTGTGGGGTGGCATCCGGTTGGCCGACGACCGCCTCACCCGGCGCGGGACCGAGGTGCTCGCCGCGGCCGGGCAACGCAGCCGACCGCCGGAGACGGTGATTCCGCTGAAGTGGGATGCGGAGTGGTACCGGGAGAACAAGGCGACGGCGTGGGCGCTGGGGTTGCTGACGGTCGGATGGATCCCGGTGATCCCGCAGGGGGTGATGCCGCTGGCGTTCGGGATCGACGGTGGGTGGATCGTGGCGGGTCACCTGGAGGGAGGCGCGCACACAGCGGTGGGGTTGGCAATGGTCGCGCTGGGCGTTGCGATGCTGCTCACCGGCCTGGTGTTGTGGGACCGCCGACCGCAGCGAGCAGTCGTAGTCGCCGACCGGTCGGGGTAGATGCGCTGCGTCGGGCGGTGAGCAGTGCCCACGTGTTGTGGATGTTGAGGTCCGTGAAGGGGCGGCCAGCGTCGAGGCGTCCGACCAGGTGTCGGAGGAGCCGGGAGCCTCGCCAGTCGGAGAGCGCTGCCGGCATGAAGGAGTCGTCGCGCTGGCGGTACGGGATCTCGCCGACCCAGTAGGCCGAGTAGTTCAGGGCGGCGCGTTCGCAGGCATCGTCCGGATGGGCTCGGGCAATGAAGTCGCGAAGTGGTTCCGGATCGCCCTGGTTGGCGAGGGAGGTTGCTACCGAGCGGGCGTCGGGCCACAGAGGCGTCCAGGTGTGGAAGGTGGTCGCTGGGCGAGATCTGCGTCCTTTGCTCTGCTTCAATCCACGCAACACCACGCGTCCGATATCCGGACACTCCCCGTTGCGTCCGTTGAAGCAGAGCAAAGGACCCGTGAGCACCCCGACCACCAGGCGGCCGGGCGCCTTGTCGACGCCGTCCCTCGCGGCTCGTCGGATCGCCGTAACCTCCGCGCATGGAACTCGATGATCTTCCGCTTGCCGAGTTCGCGTTTCCAGGGCCGCTGCGGGACAGACTCGTAGCCGAGCCGGGCGATCCCGGCGTCACCGCGATACTCAGGCAGCCGCGCTGACGTACGAGGGCGCCGAACGTCGGTCGGCGCAGGCTCTTTTGGCGGAGGCGCTGGGGCTGGCGCAGATGTTCCTCGCCTATCAGCCAGCCGCGGAGGTGCTGTGGCGCGTCGCCGACCGCGCGATGATTGCGGCGCAGGAGTCCGGTGATCCCGAGGCGCTGGCGGGCGCGGGGTGGTTCCTGTGCCAGGTGCATCGTGACGCGGGAGACTGGGACACCGCCATGGCGGTGACGCTCGACATCGTCTCGGCCCTTGAGCCGAGGGTCGGCGGTGCTAACGCGAACCTTCTCACCCTCTGGGGTGCGTTGCATTTCGAGGCCGCCTACACCGCCGCCCGCGCCGGCGAGGAAGGCCGCGCTTGGCGGTACTGGGACCGCGCTGATGCGGTCGCGCAGCGTTTGCCACAGGGCTTCTACCAGCCGCAGACGTCGTTTTCCCGGGTCGTCATGGGCGCTCACGCGGTGACCGTGGCCGTGGAGTTGCAGAAGTCCGGCGAGGCGGTGCGGCAGGCGCGTCGCCACGAGGCGGCGGTCATCCCGTCGCGGCCGCGCCGAGCGCGTCATCTGATCGAGGTCGCTCGTGCTCAGTACGGCAAGGACGAGAAGGAGGCCGCCGTGAGGACGCTCCGCCGGGCGTACGAGTCGGCGCCCGAGACAATCCGCTTCAACGGCTACGCCCGGCGGATCACCCTGGATCTGCTCGACGGGCCGCGCGCTACCCGGGATGACGCCCATGACCTGGCGCTGAAGATCGGCCTCGTCTCCTGAAGAGGGTACGAACCTTACCCATTCCGCCCTGGATCGTCCGTAGCAGGACCGCCATCCACAGTGCCTCGCTCCGGGCCGCCCTCGTCTGCTCGGAGCCGGGTGCCTCGACGCACCCGGCCTGTTGTGAGCTCAGGGATTCCAGTCCACGACGGCGTACACGCCGTCGAAGCGCCGCGCGGCCAGGTCGTCGCGCTGGATCCCCCAGTAAAGGGCGGCACCGCCTGGCCTCATCTCCGAGCTGCACAAGAACTCGGCCAGCAGCACCCAGTCCTCGGCGCGCGGTGAGGGGCTGCGGGAGCCGTGCCAGTAGCCCAACTGCTCCGCCTTTCCCGCGTACTGAGCGACGACTCCGAGAGGGCCGTTCTTTCCGCGGAAGTCGCAGGCCGAGGCGTGCCCACCAATCTGCACGCCGCCCCACTTGCCGCTGACGGGGGCCTTGTCATTCCAATAATCGATCAGTTTGGGGTTGAGATGCTCCGGGGTGTGTGAGGGTAGGGAGACATCGATCGTCAGGCGTATGTCGCCCTGTGGGAAACTCTGACAAACCTGGACAAATTCCTCATCTTCGTCCTCGTCGAGTTCTTCGTCCATTGGCGGTTCCTCGACGGCTACGCCAGCCGGGACGTACAAGGCCGAGCCCTGTGAGTAGTACTCGTCGCCTTCGGGATAGCCGAAGAGCAGCAGTTGGCCGTCGGGCGGTAGTGGAAGATCCGTCGCCTGCCCGGGCAGGGCCGCGCAGTCGATGGTGGCGACGAGGGGATTTCCGGGAACGTGGGTGCCCCGGGGAACCATCGCGGTGCCGCCGAACCGGCCGACGACCGGCCCGTCTCCGCCGGGCGCCAGTGTCCCGCAGGGAATCGCGGTGGCGATCCATCGTTCGACATCGTCGGCCGGGAAGCCCTGTTCGAGTGCGTCGGTGCGGATCTGCGCCAACTGCTGAGGCATGGTCAGAATCACGTGGGCAGACTAGTACGGCAGTCGGCCTTTGAGATGGCGCTGCTCGGCAGGGGTGGGCTGACCTGCCGCATACACCATGCCGTCCCCGGCTCGCCCGAAAAGGGCCGAGGGCACCATCGCTCCTTCTGATCCCGCCATGATCAGCCGGCACCTCGTCTAATGTCAGGCTGTTCACATTTGGCGGCATTGGTCGGAAAGGTGCGGCGATGGGGGTGCGGAGCTGGATCGAGGGCTGGCCGCTCTATCGCCAGCTCACCGGCACCGACCCGCTCGGCCGGGGCGCCGCAGCCAAGTCCGCCCGTTCGCTGTCGCTGACCGCCCGCACCGAGACCGCCGATTCGGTGGCTCGTTCGGTCTGCCCGTACTGCGCGGTGGGTTGTGGTCAGCGGGTGTTTGTCAAGGACGGGCAGGTCACGCAGATCGAGGGCGATCCGGACAGCCCGATCTCGCGGGGTCGGCTCTGTCCGAAGGGCTCGGCGAGCAAGAGCCTGGTGACCAGCCCTCTGCGGCCGACGACGGTGCGCTACCGCCGGCCGTACGGCACGGAGTGGGAGGATCTCGACCTCGACACGGCGCTGAACATGATCGCCGATCGGGTCCTGGCGGCTCGGGACGAGACCTGGGAGGACGTCGACGACGAGGGCCGGCCGCTCAACCGGACGCTGGGGATTTCCAGCCTGGGTGGGGCGACGCTGGACAACGAGGAGAACTACCTCATCAAGAAGTTGTTCACCGCGATGGGGGCGCTCCAGATCGAGAACCAGGCCCGTATTTGACACTCCGCCACCGTCCCCGGTCTGGGGACCAGCTTCGGTCGCGGCGGCGCCACCCAGTTCCAGCAGGACATGTCGAACTCCGACCTGATCGTCATTCAGGGTTCGAACATGGCCGAGGCGCACCCGGTGGGTTTCCAGTGGGTGATGGAGGCCAAGCGTCGCGGTGCGAAGGTGATCCACGTCGACCCGCGCTTCACCCGCACCAGCGCTGTCGCTGATGCGTACCTGCCGATCCGGGCGGGCACGGACATCGCGCTGCTCGGCGGGGTCGTGCGCTACATCCTGGACAACGAGTTGGACTTCCGGGAGTACGTCGTCGCCTACACCAACGCCGCGACGATCGTGACCGAGGAGTACCTCGACACCGAGGATCTGCACGGGCTCTTCTCCGGCTTCAACGAGGACAACGCCAGCTATGACCAGACCAGCTGGCAGTACGAGGGGAACGAGGAGAACGCCTCCATCCACGACACCGAGACACAGCGCGAAACCGCGGCCGGGTTGGAGCACGAGTCGCACGGCGCGCCGGTGGGCGGGCAGACCCAGCGCGACGAGACGTTGCAGCACCCGCGCTGCGTCTACCAGATCCTCAAGCGGCACTACGCGCGGTACACGCCGGAGATGGTGGAGCGGGTCTGCGGCATCCCGCAGGAGAAGTTCCTCGAACTGGCGCAGGCGTGGACGGCGAACTCGGGCCGGGAGCGGACGAGCATGCTCGTCTACTCGGTGGGGTGGACCCAGCACAGCGTGGGCGTGCAGTACATCCGGACCGGCGCGATCATCCAGCTCCTGCTGGGCAACATGGGCCGCCCCGGCGGCGGCGTGATGGCGTTGCGCGGACACGCCAGCATCCAGGGCTCCACCGACATCCCGACACTGTTCAACCTGCTGCCGGGCTATCTCCCGATGCCGCACCACGCCGACCACCCGACCTTCGACGAGTGGGTGGACAGCATCCGCCACCCCGGCCAGAAGGGCTTCTGGGGCAACGCCCGGGCCTACGCGGTGAACCTGCTCAAGGCGTACTGGGGTGACGCGGCCACCGCCGAGAACGACTACTGCTACGGGTACATGCCCCGGATGACCGGCGACCACGGCACGTACCAACAGGTGTTGAACATGATCGACGGGAAGATCAAGGGGTACTTCCTGCTCGGCCAGAACCCGGCGGTCGGCTCGGCGCACGGGCGGGCACAGCGGCTCGGGATGGCCAACCTGGACTGGTTGGTGGTCCGGGACCTGTTCATGATCGAGAGCGCGACGTTCTGGCAGAACGCGCCGGAGATCGAGACCGGCGAGATCGTTCCGGAGGAGTGCCGCACGGAGGTGTTCTTCCTGCCCGCGGCCTCGCATGTGGAGAAGGAAGGAACCTTCACGCAGACGCAGCGGCTGTTGCAGTGGCGGGAGAAGGCTGTCGAGCCGCCGGGCGACGCCCGCTCCGAGCTGTGGTTCTTCTACCACCTCGGCCGCATCATCCGGGAACGCCTGGCGCAGTCGACCCGACCCCGCGACCGGGCGCTGCTCGACCTGAACTGGCACTACCCGACCCACGGCCCGAACGCCGAGCCGAGCGCCGAGTCGGTGCTCTACGAGATCAACGGGTACGACGTGGCCAGCGGCCGACCGCTGTCGAGCTACACCGAGATGAAGGACGACGGCTCCACCGCCGGCGGCTGCTGGATCTACACCGGCGTGTACGCCGACGGCGTCAACCAGGCCGCCCGGCGCAAGCCCGGCGCGGAGCAGCCCCTGGTGGCCCTGGAGTGGGGCTGGGCCTGGCCGTCGAACCGCCGGATCCTCTACAACCGTGCCTCCGCCGACCCGGACGGCAGACCGTGGAGCGAGCGCAAGAAATACGTCTGGTGGGACCCGGACAAGGGCGAGTGGACCGGCGACGACGTGCCCGACTTCGAGAAGACCAAGCCGCCGTCGTACCGGCCGCCGCCGAACGCCTCGGGCGTGGCGGGCATCGCCGGCGACGACCCGTTCATCCTGCAGGGCGATGGCAAGGGCTGGCTGTACGCGCCCAGCGGCGTCCTGGACGGGCCGCTGCCCACGCACTACGAGCCGGTCGAGTCGCCGGTGCGCAACCCGCTCTATCGGCAGCAGGCCAACCCGACCCGCAAGGTCTACACGCACCCGATCAACACGCTCAACCCGAGCCCACCGGAGGAGCACAGCGACGTCTTCCCGTACGTGTTCACGGTCAGCCGGCTCACCGAGCACCACACCGCCGGCGCGATGAGCCGGAACGTGCCGCACCTCGCCGAGTTGCAGCCGGAGATGTTCGTCGAGGTGTCGCCGGAGCTGGCGGTCCTTCGAGGGCTGACCCATCTGGGCTGGGCGCACCTGGTCAGCACCCGCGCGGCCATCGAGGCGAGGGTCCTGGTGACGGACCGCATCACCCCGCTGCGGGTGGACGGTCGGATCATCCACCAGGTGTGGCTGCCGTACCACTTCGGCTACGAGGGTCTGGTGACCGGCGACTCGGCCAACGACCTGTTCGGCATCACCCTCGACCCCAACGTGCTGATCCAGGAGAGCAAGGTCGGCACGTGCGACGTGCGGCCCGGACGACGCCCGAGAGGACAAGCCCTGTTGGACCTCGTCTTCGACTACCGCAGGCGGTCGGGGGATCTGAGCCACCACTACCCACCGATGGTCACGACCGACGTCGCCGACAGCAGCAGCGACCAGGAGGCCTGACCGATGCCCCACGCCAACGCCCTGTACGGGCCGCTCGACCCGGCGCCCGACGCCGGCTACGAGGATGCGCCGCCGAGGATGGGGTTCTTCACCGACACCAGCGTCTGCATCGGCTGCAAGGCCTGCGAGGTGGCCTGCAAGGAGTGGAACCTCGTCCCGGAGAGCGGCCTGGACCTGCTGGGCATGTCGTACGACAACACGGGCGCGCTGACCGCGAACTCGTGGCGACACGTCGCGTTCGTCGAACAGCCCCGCTCGGCCGGCTGGGCGACCCCGGCGTTCGAGGGCGACCCGGACGGGCCGGCGGTCAGCCCGGCGACGGCGGCGGTCGGCGCGCGTACGCACACCGACACCGGGACGAACCCGGGCCTGCCGGCCGGCTCGCCAGCGGCGGCCGCCCGGATGGCGGCCGGACCGGAGTTCCTGGGGATGCCGGGGGCGCAGCCGCCGGGTCGGGGTACCGGTGCGGAGGGGCGCAGTGATTTCCGGTGGTTGATGATGTCGGATGTGTGCAAGCACTGCACTCATGCGGCGTGTCTGGATGTGTGTCCGACGGGTTCGTTGTTTCGGACCGAGTTCGGGACGGTGGTGGTGCAGGAGGACATCTGTAATGGGTGTGGTTACTGCATTTCGGCGTGTCCGTATGGGGTGATTGATCAGCGTAAGGGTGATGGTCGGGCGTGGAAGTGCACGCTGTGTTATGACCGGTTGGGTGCGGGGATGACGCCGGCGTGTGCGCAGGCGTGTCCGACGGAGTCGATTCAGTACGGGCCCCTCGATGAGTTGCGGGAGCGGGCCGCGAGGCGGGTCGCCACGCTGCATGAGCGGGGGGTGCCTGAGGCGCGGTTGTATGGGCATGACCCGAACGACGGTGTCGGTGGGGATGGGGCGTTCTTCCTGCTGTTGGATGAGCCGGAGGTGTATGGGTTGCCGCCGGATCCGGTGGTGACCACGCGGGACCTGCCGGCGATGTGGAAACGCGCCGGCCTCGCCGCACTGACGATGGCCGCCGTCACGGCTGTCGCTTTCCTCGGCAGGCGGCCATGACCGGCGCGACGCCACCGAACGAGCCGGTCGGATCCCGGTTCCGCGAGTTCCAGGCCCGACTCGACCAACCTGACGGGCAGCGTCGTCGCGGGCGGGGGCGCGGCCACGACGGTGAGCAGCTCACCGTGCCGCCAGCCGACTTCACCGCCTACTACGGCCGGCCGGTGCTCAAACCGCCCGTGTGGAAGTACGACATCGCCGGGTACCTGTTCACCGGTGGCCTCGCCGCCGGAGGCGCGCTGATCGGTGCGGGCGCCCAGCTGACCGGGCGCCCCGACCTGCGCAAGGTGGGCCGGTGGACAGCCCTCGGTGGCGTCGCCGCCAGCACGTACCTGCTGGTTCACGACCTCGGTCGGCCGGACCGGTTCCACCACATGCTCCGGGTCGCCAAGCTGACCTCGCCGATGTCCGTCGGCACCTGGATCCTCGCCGCGTTCGGCCCGCTGGCCGGTGTGGCCGCGATCGCCGAGCTCGCGCCCCGGCTCCCACAGCACGGCGTGTTCGGTCTCGCCCGCCGGCTGGCGCTCCCCGTCGGCAACGCCGCCGGCCTGGCCGCCGCCGCCACCGCGCCGGCGCTGGCCACGTACACCGGGGTGCTGCTCGCCGACACCGCCGTGCCGTCCTGGCATGAGGCGTACCCGTCATTGCCGTTCGTCTTCGCCGGCAGCGCCCTCGCCGCCGCGTCCGGGGTCGGCCTGATCGCGGCGCCAGCCACGCAGACCGCCCCCCTGCGGCGGCTCGCCCTCGCCGCCGCGACCGTCGAGTTCGCCGGCGGTCACCGGCTGGAGCGGATGGGCCTGACCGGCGAGCCCTACGTACGCGGGCGCAGCGGCCGTCTGGTCACGGCCGGCCGGGTGCTGCTCGCCGTCGGCACCGCGGCGGCGCTGGTCAGCCGCCGCAGTCGACTCCTGGCGGCGGTCTCCGGTGCGGCGCTCGTGGCCTCGTCGGTCGCCACCCGGTTCGGCGTCTTCGAGGCGGGCAGGGTGTCGGCCCGCGATCCGAAATACACGGTCGTGCCCCAGCGGGAGCGAGTCGACCAGAACCGGTCGACGACCGCGCGCTGAGCCGATCAGGAGGGCGCCCGTGGGCGCCCTCCTGCGTCCGGTCGCGACGCGCGTCAGCCGGTGAACAGTTTCGCGGCGGTGATGGCGGTCTGGACGATGCCGTACCCAAGGAGCAACGCCACGAGCAGCCACGACAACCAGAGCCGCCCGGTCTGCGTGCCGACGTGCTCGGGCACCGGAGGTTTGCTCTGTGGGCCCAGAGCGACCGGCTCGGTGATGCTGGCCTTCGCCACGGGCGACGTCGAACCCCGATCCGGCTCGTGGAACCGTTCGGGCACGGGCCGGACCAGCAGGTTGGCGATGAAACCGATGGCGAGGACGCCGACCATGGTGAACAGCGCGGGCCGGTACGCCGAGGCGGTGAGGGTGCCGGGCTTGCCCTGCGTGTCGAGGATCCCGTTGACGATCAGCGGGCCGGCGACGCCCGCGGCCGACCAGGCGGTCAGCAGCCGGCCGTGGATGGCCCCGACCTGGAAGGTGCCGAAGAGGTCACGCAGGTAGGCGGGCATGGTGGCGAAGCCGCCGCCGTAGAAGGAGATGATCGCGGCGGCGATCAGCACGAAGACCGCGGTGGCGGAGTGCCCGGCCACGGCGAGCAGCGCGTACAGCACCATGCCGAGGCCGAGGTAGACCATGTAGATGGGCTTGCGGCCGATGAGGTCAGATGTCGTGGACCAGACGAACCGGCCGGCCATGTTGAACAACGACAGCACCCCCACGAAGCCGGCCGCCGCAGACACCGAGACGGCCGTGGACCCGTTGTCCCGGAAGAAGTCCTGGATCATCGGGCTGGCCTGCTCCAGGATGCCGATGCCCGCCGTGACGTTGCAGAACAGCACGATCCACAACAGCCAGAACGCCCGGGTACGCACGGCGCTCGTCGCGGACACGCTCGCCCTCGTCACCAGCGGCCGGCTGGCGACGCTCGCGGGGTCGAACCCGGCGGGCCGCCAGTCCGGCGGGGGAACCCGGACGTTGAACGGGCCGAACATCATGATCACGAAGTAGCCGATGCCGAACGTGACGAAGAGCGCCACGAGGGCGTGCCCCGACGCCACGGCGGCCGGATTGTCGGGGTTGTAGCCGGAGTCGTAGAGGGAGAGCAGTTGGCGGGCGAGCGGGCCGGCGACCAGGGCGCCACCGCCGAACCCCATGATGGCCAGGCCGGTGGCGAGGCCCGGCCGGTCCGGGAACCATTTGATCAGGGTCGAGACGGGCGAGATGTAGCCGATGCCGAGCCCGATGCCGCCGATGACGCCGTAGCCGAGGTAGAGCAGCCAGAGTTGCTGGGTCGCGATGCCGAGCGCGCCGACCAGGAACCCGGTGGCCCAGAAGCAGGCCGAGGCGAACATCGCGCGGCGCGGTCCGTTGCGCTCCACCCACCGGCCACCCACCGCCGCGGACGAGCCCAGCATGACGATGGCGATGCTGAAGATCGCCCCGATCGCCGTCTGACTGGTGTCGAAGTGGGCGATGAGGGAGTTCTTGTAGACGCTGGTCGCGTAGACCTGCCCGATGCAGACGTGCACGGCCAGCGCCGCGGTCGGGATGAGCCAACGGCTGTATCCCGGGGGAGCGACGGTGTGCCGAGGGTTGAAGACCGACAGCATGGACATCGTCCGCGCCTCCTGCGGCTGAGTAGGCCGGCGGCGGTGCACGCCTGCGTCAGCCGTTGGCCGGCTGCATTCTCACGTTACGTGGCGGTCGGATGGCGTTCTGTAGTTACGGCAAAACGCGAGCACGGAGACGTCGGCGTCGGCCCGCCAGCGGAGGGGGCGGGTGTCAGTTCGTTCCCTTTGCTCTGCTTCAACCGACGCAACACTCACGGCCCGAAACCGTTGCGCGGGTTGAAGCAGAGCAAAGGCGGCAGACAATGCCCCAGCCAGCCAGCCAGCCAGCCAGCCAGCCAGCCAGCCAGCCAGCCAGCCAGCCAGCCAGCAGGCGGACGCAGAACGGGGGCGGGCCGACCGGCCCGCCCCCGACTGTTGTCGTACGCCTCAGTGAATCGCGGCCTTCGCGGCCGCCTCCTCCTGGGCGCGTCGTTCGTCTCCGCTGAGGGTGTGCAGCGGCTTCTCCTTGATGAACAGCACGACGATCAGCGCAACCAGCGCGATCGGCGCACCGACCAGGAAGAGGTCGGCGGTCGCGATGCCGTAGACGTCCTGGATGATGAGCCGCACCGGCTCGGGCAGGGTGGACAGGTCGGGCACCTCAGCGGTGCCGCCGCCGGTCGCCGCCGGGCCGAGCCGCTCGGTCGTCAGCGAGGTCACCCGGCTCGCCAGGACCGCGCCGAGCGCGCTGACGCCGATGGCGCCGCCCATGCTGCGGAAGAACGTCAGCACGGAGGTCGCGGCGCCGAGTTCGTGGGCCGGGACGTCATTCTGTGCGGCGAGCACGAGGTTCTGCATGAGCATGCCGACGCCGACGCCCAGCACGGCCATGTAGATCGACAGGACGGCGACGCTGGTCTGGGCGTCGATGGTGCCCAGGAGCGTCATCCCGACGGTCATCACCGCGGCGCCGGCCACCAGGAAGGCCTTCCACCGGCCGTACTTCGTGATGAGCTGGCCGGCCACCGTCGACGAGACGAGCAGACCGAAGATCATCGGGAGGCTCATCAGGCCTGCGACGGTGGGCGACTTGCCCAGCGAGATCTGGAAGTACTGGGACAGGAAGACCGTGCCGCCGAACATCGCGACACCGACCAGCACGCTGGCGATCGTGGTCAGCGAGACCGTGCGGCTGCGGAAGATCGTCAGCGGGACGATCGGCTCCGCCGCGCGTGACTCGACGAACACCGCCAATCCCAGCAGGACCAGGCCGCCGATGACCATCAGCGCCGTCCAACCGGAGGCCCAGTCGAACTTGTTGCCGGCCAGCGAGGACCAGATCAGCAGCGTGGAGACACCCGAGGTGATCAGCAGGGCGCCCAGCCAGTCGATCTTGGCCTTGCGGCGGACGACCGGGAGGTGCAGGGTCCGTTGCAGCAGGACGATGGAGATGATGCTGAACGGGACGCCGATCAGGAAGCACCAGCGCCATCCCAACCACGAGGTGTCGACGAGAACCCCACCGATCAGCGGGCCGGCGATCGTGCCGACACCGAAGACCGCGCCGAAGATACCGGCGTAACGGCCCAGCTCACGCGGCGGGATCATGGCCGCCATGACGATCATGGCCAGCGCCGTCATGCCGCCGGCCCCGATGCCCTGGACGACACGGCTGACCAGCAGCACCTCGACGTTCGGCGTGAAGCCCGCGATGAGTGAACCCACCACGAACAGCCCCAGCGAGAGTTGGATCAGCAGCTTCTTGCTGTACAGGTCGGCCATCTTGCCCCACAGCGGCACGGTCGCCGTCATGGCGAGCAGTTCGCTGGTGACGATCCATGTGTAGACGGTTTGGCTGCCGTTCAGGTCGGCGATGATCCGCGGCAGCGCGTTCGCCACCACCGTGGAGGCGAGGATGGACACGAACATGCCGACCATCAGGCCGGAAAGGGCCTGGAGAACCTCCCGACGCGACATGCGCGTGCCGACGGCGGCGGTGTCGGCGGGCGGGATGGTGGTGGTCATTGACGCTCCCTTGTCGGGTTTGTAGCGGAGTGATTGGCCCAGCAGCGGTTGCGGCGGGGGAGTGGTTCGGCCCCGGAGCGGTTGCGGCGGGGCGGACTGGTGGGTCAGGAGGGGCTGGTCGGATCCGGCAGGCCGGCGGCGAGCCCGGTGAACGCCTCGTCCACGAAGGCGCGCAGGGGCCGGGTGTCGTCGCCGGTGGCCCAGCGCAGCAGCGCGGCGCGGAAGGCGGCAGCGGTCACGGCGACGACCAGCGGCGGGTGGGCATGCTCCGGGCCCACGCCGAGGCGGGTGGCGATGACCGTGACCATGTCCCGCTCGGTCGCGATGTTGCCGGCCACCAGCCGGGGCAGCAGCGCGGGGTTCTGGGCGATGACCGCCAGTCGCAGTCGCCACAGCTCCCGGTCGGCCTGGATCGCGTCGATCGCCTCGTCGAGGGCGAGCCGGACGGCCCGTAACGCCGGCACCCGCGCGGGGACGGCGGCCAGCCGCGCCACGAACGGGGTGCCGTCGAGCGCCGGATCATCGGTGAGCGCCTCGTCCTTGCAGGCGAAGTAGTTGAAGAAGGTCCGCGAGGAGACGTCCGCGGCCTCGCTGATCTCCTCCACCGTCACGTGGTCCAGGCCGCGTTCGGCGACCAGCCGCAGCGCGGCGGCGGTCAGCGCGGCCCGCGTCTGCGCCTTCTTGCGGTCCCTTCGGCCGGTGGCGGCGGTGTCGGTCACGTCGGCGAGGCTAGAAGCCAACTTGCACAGACTGCAAGTTTTTATTCTGTGAAGTGATTTTCCCGACCCGCGCCGCCAGCAGGCGACCGAAGGTCGTTGCGGGGCACGGCGCCGGTGGTCTCCAGGATGAGCGCGGCGACCAGGTCCGGGTCGTCGCTCATCGGCACGTGCCCGCAGCCGGGCAGCGTCACCACCCGGGCCGCCGGCAGCCCGGACCGGGCGCGTTCGGCCTGGTGGACGCCGAAGATACGGTCGCGGTCGCCCCAGCCGATGGTCACCGGCACCGCCGTGTCGGTGAGCCGGACACCGTCGAAGCGGTAGTCGCGGGCGGCTCGGGCCACGGCGGTGAAGCCGAGGCCGCGCCGTAGGGCGAGCGCGTCGCCCAGCGCGCGGTCGGCGTCCAGCAGCGTCGGGCGGGCCACCAGCGGCCCGAAGCACATCCTCCGCAGGTACGCCGAGCGCAGCGCGACCCGCATGATCGGCGTGGGCAGGTACGAGTTGACCCGCAACATCCGCAGGATCGCCAGTGCCCGGCGGCACTCGCTCGGTGTGAAGAAGCCGGCGGGGGAGAAGGCGGTGGCCGAGGCGACCGCCCCGCTGGCGGCGAGCTCCAGGCTGATCGCCCCACCGAGGCTGTAACCGGCCACGTGCGGACGCTCCAACCCCCATTCGGTCAGGACCGGCAGCACGGCGGCGACGGTGGCGGCCATGTCGGCGGGCATGCCGGCGGAGGGCATCGGGGAGTTGCCGAATCCGGGCAGGTCCAGCGCGATCACCTCGTGGTGGGCGGCGAGCCGGTCGAAGACCGGCTCCCACGCCTGGTGGCGGTGGCCGATGCCGTGGATGAGCACGAGCGGCTCGCCGCTGCCCCCGCGACGGACGTGAACGCTCACGACCGGTCTCCCACCGACGTCCTGCCGAAGGAGCGCCCGAGTTGGCGTACCTCGTCCTCCATCTGGCCGACCATGGTCCGACCGCCGAAGCGGGAGATCAACGCGTCCGAGAAGCCGCTCAGCACCACCGGCCGCAGCGCCTGCACGATGGCCAGCGAACGCGGCACGTACACCTTGCGCTTTCGGCGCTCGATGCCGCGCAGCAGGGCGTCGGCGCACTGCTCGACCGGGACGACGGTGGACAGCGGCCACGGCAGCCGGCGCAGCGTGGTGCGGAACGACGCCAGGTCGTCGCTGATGTCGCGGACCAGGTCGGTGTCGATCCAGATCGGGTGGGCGGTGCCGACGGTGACACCGCGTGCGCGGGTCTCCAGGCGCAGCACGTTGGCGAACTGCTCCACGCCCGCCTTGGACGCGCAGTAGGCGGCCATGCCGGGCATCGCCGCGAAGGCGGCGGCCGACGAGATGATCAGGACGTGCCCCCGGGCGGCGGTGACGTGCGGCAACGCCGCGCTGACCGTGCGGATCGCGCCGCAGAGGTTCACCTCGACGGTACGCACCAACGCGTCGACCGGCCCCACCGCGACGGTGCCCAGGTTCGCGATGCCCGCGTTCGCGACCACCACGTCGATGCCGCCGAAGCGGTCCACGGTGGAGGCCACCGCCTCGTCCAGCGCCGCCTGGTCGGTGACGTCGCACTCGTACCAGTGCGCGTCGAGGTCGGTGCTGAGCTGCTTGAGCAGCTCGCCTTCCAGGCCCACGAGGGCGACCTGTGCGCCCCGGGCGACGGCGTCGCGGGCCATCTGTGCCCCGATGCCGCGCGCCGCTCCGGTGATGAGCAGGGTCCTGCCCGCGAGGTCATACCGCATCGGCGTGCTCCCGTTCCGTTTCGTTGGGGGTGCGGTCAGCCGGAACGACCCGGTGGTCGGCCGGACGGAAGCGGCGCAGCCGCAGCCGGAAGCCGGTGGCGAAGCCCGGCCAGATGGTGGTGTTGCGGCCGGTGGCGTCGAGGTACCAGCTCGAACAGCCGGTCTGCCAGACGGTGCCGGTCATCTTCTGGTCGACCCGTTCGGTCCAGCGTCGTTGCGCCTCGGCGGTGGGCTCGATGGCCGGGATGCCCTTGGCCCGCATGTGGCGCAGCGCGGCGAGCACCAGGCGCAACTGCGCCTCGATCATCAGCACCACGGAGGTGTGCCCGAGCCCGGTGTTCGGGCCGAGCAGGAAGAACAGGTTGGGGAAGCCGTTGATGGTGGTGCCCCGGTACGCGTGCATGCTGGGGGTCCAGGCCTCGCCCAGGTTGCGCCCGCCCCGGCCGTGGATGAGCCGCACGACGGGGGAGTCGGTGACGTGGAAGCCGGTGCCGAGGATGATCGTGTCCGCCCGGTGGTGCACGCCGTCGGCGCTGACCAGGCCGTCCAGCACGATCCGGGTGATGCCGGCGGTGACCACGTCGACGTTCGGCCGGGTGAGCGACGGCCAGTAGTCGTTGGAGATCAGCACCCGCTTGCAGCCCATCGCGTACCGGGGGGTGAGCTTGTCCCGCAGGGCCGGATCGGTGACCTGACGCCGCAGCGTACGCAGGGACAGCCGCGAGGCGAGGCGGTTGACCGCCGGGTGCAGGAAGCCCAGGCCCATGCCCTCGCGGACCAGGTAGAGCCCGGCTCGGGCGGCCCGCTGCGCGCCGGGCAGTGCGCGGAACGCGGCCTGCTCGACCCGGCTGATCCGGCGCGAGCGCCTCGGCATGATCCACGCGGGGGAGCGCTGGAACAGCGTCAGCCTCTCGACGGCCGGCTGGATCTCCGGCACGAACTGGACCGCCGACGCGCCGGTTCCGATGACCGCGACACGACGGCCGGTCAGGTCGTGGTCGTGCCGCCAGCGGGCGGAGTGGAAGACCGTGCCCGCGAAGTCGTCCACCCCGGGCAGGTCGGGGACGGCGGGTTCGCTGAGCGGGCCGGCCGCGCAGATCAGGACCCGGGCGGTGTGGTCGCCACCGGACGTCCGCAGCAGCCAGCGCTGGCGCTGGTCGTCCCAGCGCGCGTCGAGGACCTCGTGACGCAGCCGCACCTTCGGGCGTATCCCGAAGCGGTCGACGCAGTCGCGCAGATAGTCCCAGATCTCCGGCTGGCTGGAGAAGGTGTTGGACCAGCGGGGGTTGGGGGCGAAGGAGAAGGAGTAGAGGTGCGACGGCACGTCGCAGGCGCAGCCGGGGTAGGTGTTGTCCCGCCAGGTGCCGCCGACCTCGTCGCCCCGGTCGAAGACGAGAAAGTCGGTGAAGCCGGCCCGTTGCAGGGCGACGGCGGCGCCCAGGCCGCCGAAGCCGGCGCCGACGATGGCGATGTCCGTCTCCATCACTCCTCCGCATCCTCGGGCCCCGGCTCGGCCGGCGGCGGCCAGGGCGGTTCGCCCACTCCGGTGACCCGTACGCCGCCCCACGGGTCGATCTCGGCGAGTCGGGCCGGCCGGGCCCGGCCGGCGATGCGCAGCTCGACGTCGCGCCGGCCGGAGCGCACCAGCCTCGCCACCGTCAGGTCGGGCTCGATCCGCCCACCCCAGTGGTAGCGGCCGTCGACAGGCTCCCACCGCCCACTGAGGTGTGCCCGGACCGGGGTGCCCGCGACGCTCGCCGGGCCGTGGTAGCTCACGGCACGACCCGCTCGTGGGCACGGGTGAGCTCGGGCGGCAGGTCGGCGCTGGCCCGGACCCCCTCGATCCCGCTCCACAGCAGAGCGGTCAGGTAGTCGGTGAGGGCCGCCCGGCTGATCGGCTGGCCGTGCGTGGTCCACCAGTCACCGACCGCCTGCACGAACCCCACCAGGCCGTACGCCCAGGGCTCCGCCGGGCCGGCGTCCAGGCCGAGCGCGCGGAGCCGGTCACCGATCACCCGGGCCAGCCCGGCGGCCACCTGCCGGCTGGTCCCCGCGACGACCTGGTGGATGCCGGGCTGGCCGGACTGGCGCATCAGGAACCGGTAGAGGGTGGGCTGTGACTCGATCACGCCGAGGTACGCGTCGATCGTCGCCCGCACGAGGTCACGCTCCTCGCGGACCTGGTCGATCGCGGGCGCGATGGCGTCGACGACCCGGGCCGCCACCACCTCGCTCACCGCGACCCAGAGCTGCGACTTGTCGGCGAAGTAGCGGTAGAGGACCGGCTTGCTGACGCCCGCGGTGGCGGCCACCTGGTCCATGTCGACGTCCGGGCCGTGCCGCAGCAGGGCCTGCACGGCGGCGCCGATCAGTGCGTGTCTGCGCTGCTCACGGTGGTCGGCCCAGCGATCCCGACGGCCGTTGCCCTTGGTCTTCGGGTCGCTGTCAGTGGCCGCGGTCGGCGGGTCGGATCCATTGACATCCTTGCGCGGTGATTGCATGCTACTACTCGTAACAGTTACCGGTCGTCACGTCAATATGGAGGGACCATGGAGGCGACGGAACCCGAGGGTACGGCGGTCGCCGAGCGACTGCTCACGTCGTCGCTGCGGACCAGCTACGACCCCGTTGTCGAGATCGACTGGGACGCGCCGCACACCCCGGGCGCCTACTGGCTCCCGCCGCACCGCAGCAGCCTCTACGGCACTCCACTCTGGTCGCGTCTGAGCGAGGAGCAGCGTGTCGAGCTCACCAAACACGAGGTGGCCAGCGCCGCCAGCGCCGGGCTGTGGTTCGAGACGATCCTCATGCAGATGCTGATCCGGCAGTACTACGACGACGACCCCACCAGCCGGCACGCCCAGTACGCGCTGACCGAGGTCGCCGACGAGTGCCGGCACTCGATCATGTTCGGTCGGCTGATCGAGGCGACGGGCTGCCCCGTCTACCGGGCGAGCCCGGTCGACCACTGGCTCGGCCGGTTCCTCAAGGCCACCGCCAGCGGCCCCCGGATGTACGCCGCGATCCTCATCGCCGAGGAGATCCTCGACGCGTTCCAGCGCGAGATCATGGCGGACGAGTCGCTCCAACCGCTGATCCGGATGGTCTCGCGCATCCACGTGGTGGAGGAGGCGCGACACGTCCGGTTCGCCCGCGACGAGTTGGTCCGCCAGGTCGCGGCAGCCGGCCCGGTCGGCATGGCGTACGCCCGGCTGTTGATCGGACGCGCCGCCTACACGATCGCCAACCGCCTGGTCCACCCGGACGCCTACGCGGCGGTGGGCATCGCGCCCCAGGTGGGCCGGGCAGCCGCCCGCGCCAACCCGCACTGGCGGGCCACCCTGCGCTGGTCGGCGGCCCGGGTGCACGACCACCTCGCGGACGCCGGCCTGGTGGCCGGGCCGGGTCGGCTGCTGTGGGCCCGCGCCGGGCTGATCTGACGGCCGGCTCGGTGCCACTGTCGTCGGTCGACCACCTCGCGTGGCGCGACGGTCGGATCAGGCGGCGCTGATCAACTGCCCACATCAGGCAGGCGTCAGGCGCGCCCGATCCGGGGCTCCTGCCGGTCGGTGAGCAGCAGGCCGACGCCCCGCACCGCCTCGATCGTGGCAGCGGTGCCGAGGTCGAGCAGCTTGCGCCGCAGGCGCTTCACGAGGGACTGCACGTCGGCCTTACGCTCGCGCCCCTCGTCATGCCAGACCGACCGGTGCAGCTCGGCGTAGCTCCACACCCGGACCGGCTCGGTGGTCAGGCAGGTGAGCAGGTCGCGTTCCAACCGGGTGAGGTCGACCTCGCGGGTCCCGTACCGTGCGGTGGACCGGGCCGAGTCGATGACCAGGGCGAAGTCGGCCACCACGGCGGGCGTCGGCCCGGCCGGTGACTCATCGGGCGGCTCGGCCGGCTGCGGCGGCCCGATCAGCCGGCGCAGCTCGTCGAGGTCGGCCACCAGCAGCAGCGGCGCGATGCCCTCGAGACGTTCCGCGAGCCGGATCCGCTCGGTCGCCGACGGGGTCACCGCGATCAGGAGTGGGAACGGCTCGTCAGTCGGAGCAGCCCCGCCCACCGCAGCTTCGTCGTCCTCGGCCACCACACCCGCCCGGGATAGATGGGCATTCCTGCCCAGCTCTCGTCATGGTCCTGACAGTGATTGGCAAGCGCGTCGCCACCAGGGCAACCGTTAGCGACAAGTTGCTCACAGCAAGTTCTTGATCGTCCTTTCCTCTCGATCATAGTGTCCACTCGGGCAACCGGCGTGACCCGCGCGGTGCATGGAGGGGCATGAAGGGGTTCGTCCGCTCGGCTCAACGGCGGCGAACCAACCGCACCCTCACCATGGCCCATTACACCCCTGGGTCGTTCTGAGGGAGGCAGCACCGATGTTCAGACGTCCACAATGGAGGCGCACAGCCAGATCACTGGTGAGCGCCGGAGCGGCGATGATCCTCGCCGCCACAGGCCTGGCCACCATCGGCTCCAGCGCCCAGGCGGCGCCCGGCCAGATGGGGTCGGGCACCGCCGCGGGCGACAAGATCCGACCGGAACTCGCCAAGCAACTCCAGGCCAAGAACGCAGGGGACTTCTGGATCCGGTTCAAGGACCGGGCGGACCTGAGCAAGGTCAGCACCATCAAGGACTGGACGAAGCGCGGCGCGGCGGTGGCCGAGACGCTGCGCAAGACCGCCGCCGAGAGCCAGGGCAAGATCCGGGCCGAACTCGACAGCTCGGGCGCCAAGTACGAGACCTTCTGGGCCACCAACGCCATCAAGGTGAACAGCGGCACGCTCGCCATGGCGCAGAAGTTCGCCGCACACTCGGAGGTCGAGGGCCTCTACGCCCCGGTCGCGTACGAGGTGCCGGAGACCATCAAGGGCGCCGACGAGAAGACCGTCAACGCGCTCGAGTGGGGCATCGCCAACATCAACGCCGACGACGTCTGGTCCCAGTACGGCGTCACCGGCGAGGGCATCACCATCGCCAACATCGACACCGGCGTGCAGTTCGACCACCCCGCGCTGGTGAACTCCTACCGCGGCAACAACGGCGACGGCACGTTCGACCACAACTACAACTGGTTCAACGCCGCCGGCACCTGCTCGGCTGCGCCCTGTGACAACGATGGCCACGGTACGCACACCATGGGCACCATGGCCGGCTCCGCCGGCGCGAACCAGATCGGTGTCGCACCCGGGGTCAAGTGGATCGCCGCGAACGGCTGCTGCCCCAGCGACGCCGCCTTGATCGAATCCGGTCAGTGGATGCTCGAACCGACTGACCTGAACGGCCAGAACCCGGACGCCAGCAAGCGGCCGAACATCATCAACAACTCCTGGGGCACCCGGCTGCCGTCGAACGAGCCCTTCATGGAGGACGTGACGCTGGCCTGGACCGCGTCGGGCATCTTCGGTGTCTGGTCCAACGGCAACAGCGGACCGGCCTGCCAGACCAGCGGCTCGCCGGGCAGCCTCGCCAGCAACTACTCGACCGGCGCGTACGACGTCAACAACAACGTCGCGGGCTTCTCGTCCCGTGGCGCAGGGCAGAACGGTGAGATCAAGCCCAACATCTCCGCGCCGGGCGTGAACATCCGGTCGAGCATCCCGGGCAGCACGTACGGCAGCATCAGCGGCACCTCGATGGCAGCCCCGCACCTCGCGGGCGCTATCGCGTTGCTCTACTCGGCCGCGCCGTCGCTCGTCGGTGACGTCAACGCGACCCGTACCCTGCTCAACGGCGCCGCCATCGACAAGGCCGACAGCCAGTGCGGTGGCACCGCGGCGGACAACAACGTCTACGGCGAAGGCCGGCTGGACGCCCTCGCGCTGCTCAACGCCGCACCGACCGGCGACGTCGGCACCCTCGCCGGCACGGTCACCGACGCCGCCACCGGCACCCCGATCGCCGGCGCGACCCTGACGCTCACCGGCCCCACCGCACGCGAGGTGACCACCGGGGCCGACGGGACGTACTCGACCCAACTCCCGGTCGGTGACTACCAGGTCGCCGTGTCCGCCTTCGGTTACGGCACCACCACGAAGTCGGCGACCGTCACCAACCGCGCCACCACGACGCTCGACGTCGCACTGACGGCGGTGGCGAGCGTCAACATCACCGGCGCGGTCACCGACGGCTCCGGGCACGGCTGGCCGTTGTACGCCAAGGTGACCGTGACCGGCCTGTCGGGCGTCTACGACTACACCACGCCGTCCAACGGTCGCTACACCATCAAGCTGCCGGCCGGGCAGACCTACACCCTGAAGTACGAGCCGCAGTACCCGGGCTACCAGACGGTCACCAAGACGGTCGTGGTCGGCACCCGCAACGTGACCACCAACGTCGCGGTGCCGGTGGACACCACCAGGTGCACGACGGCGCCCGGCTACGAGTTCGGTGCGGACGGCGAGTACGAGACCTTCGACGGCACGACCACGCCGGCCGGCTGGACCGTGGTGGACAACGCGGGCAGCGGCCAGGTCTGGAAGTTCACCGACGACGGCAGGCGAGGCAACCTGACCGGCGGCAGCGGCAACTTCGCGATGATCGACAGTGACGCGTACGGCGCGGGCAACAGCCAGGACACCTCGCTGGTCAGCCCGGTTGTCGACCTGACCGGCGTCACCGCCCCGTTCATCCGGTTCAACCAGGACTTCAACCAGTTGGACCAGGACACCGCCGACGTCGACCTCAGCATCGACGGTGGCACCACCTGGACGAACGTGCTCCGCCAGGAGACCGACGTCCGTGGGCCGAGGGTCACCGAGGTCCCGATCCCGCAGGCCGCCGGCAAGGCGCAGGTCCAGGTGCGGTTCCGCTACTACGACGCCTCCTACGAGTGGTGGTGGGAGGTCGACAACGTCCTGATCGGCAGCCAGGTCACCTGTGTGCCGGTCGACGGCGGTCTGGTCGTCGGCAACGTCCGCGACAAGAACGACGACAGCTACATCAACGGCGCGACCGTCACCAGCAGCGACCGGCCCAGCGAGAAGGCCGTCACCGTGGCGACCCCGGACGACCCGGGGCTGGCCGACGGCTTCTACTGGATCTACTCGACGCTGACCGGCACGCACAAGTTCACCGCGACGGCCGGCAACTACGCCAGCCAGAGCAAGCAGATCGACGTCGAGCCCGACTGGGCGACCGCCACGAACTTCGCCCTCGCGGCGGGCCAACTGTCGGTGACACCCACCCAGTTGAGCGCGACGCTCCAGATGCCCGGAGGCAAGACCAACAAGACGTTCACGGTGACCAACACCGGCGGCGCGCCCGTCGCGGTCGGCTTCAGTGAGCGTGACAACGGCTTCGAGCTCCTGCGGGCGGACGGCTCCCGGGTGACCCGGCAGCAGGTGCTCGGTGCCGCCGGTGCGCCGGAGCAGCGGCTCTCCGTCCCGACGTCGTTCGCCGCCAAGGCGTCCGGCATGGCGCCGACGGTGGCTTCCCCCGCGGTCGGCCCGCAGGCCGCGCCGTGGACGGACATCGCCGACTACCCGGCCAACATCATGGACAACCGGGTGGTGACGCTGGACGGCAAGGTGTACTCGATCGGCGGTGGTGACGGCAGCGCCTCCACCACGAAGAACTACGCCTACGACCCGACCGCGCAGACCTGGACGGCGATCGCCGATCTTCCCGCCGCGCGCAACGCCCTGACGGTGGGCGTCGTGGACGGGAAGATCATCGCCTCGGGTGGTTGGGGTGACAACGGCCCGGACGCGGCCACCTGGTCCTACGACCCGGCGGCCAACACCTGGACGGCACGGGCCGCCAACCCGGCGCCGCGGGCCGCGGCCGGGCAGGCGGTCGTCGACGGCAAGCTGTACGCCATCGGTGGCTGCACCACCGCGGGCTGCCTGCCGATGTCGAACAGCGTCGTCCGGTACGACCCGGCCAGCAACGCCTGGGAGACGCTGGCCAACTACCCGAAGTCGGTGGCGTTCGCCTCCTGCGGCGGGATCGACGGGATCGTCTACTGCACCGGCGGTAACGACGGGTCCGTCGCGCAGAAGGCCAGCTACGCCTTCGACCCGGGTGCCAACACCTGGACCGCCATCGCTGACGCGCCGGCCGACAACTGGGCCAGCTCGTACGCGGTGGCCAGCGGCAAGCTCCTCGTGGTGGGCGGTTCGCAGGGTGGGGCCATCAGCAACGCCGGCTTCGCCTTCGACCCGGCCACCAGCTCGTGGTCCAACCTGCCGAACGCCAACACCGCCCGGTACCGGGGTGGCGCGGCGTGTGGCTTCTACAAGGTCGGCGGCTCGTCGGGCAGCTTCAACGCCGCTGCCGACAGCGAGGTGCTGCCGGGCTTCGAGGGCTGCGCCGAGGCGGCGGCCGACGTCAGCTGGATGACGATCGACAAGTCGTCGGTCACCCTCGCGCCGGGTGCGAAGGTCACGGTCACCGTCGGGATGACGGCGAACGTGGACCAGCCGGGCACCTACTCCGGCGCGGTAGCGATCAAGGAGAACACGCCGTACTCGGTGGCACCGGTCGAGGTGACCATGACGGCGACGCCCCCGAAGACCTGGGGCAAGCTGATGGGTACGGTGACCGGCACCAGCTGCCAGGGTGCGACCTCGCCGATCTCCGGCGCGGTGGTCCAGGTCGACTCGTGGGCGATGTCGTTCACGTTCGCGACCGACACCGCCGGCAAGTACGCCTACTGGATGGACCGTCGCAACAACCCGCTCACGATGATCGTCGCCAAGGACGGCTGGAAGCCCCAGACCCGTCAGGCGAGGATCGACACCACCACTCCCACGGTGGAGAACTTCGGGTTGTCTCCCATCCGGTGCTGACGCCTGAGCGGTAGTACACAGATCCGGCCCGCCTGGTCACCGACCAGGCGGGCCGGACCCGTTCCGGCGGCGCCTCAGACGGTGGCGAGCCGGAAGCCGACCCCGCGGACCGCGTCGATCGTGGCCGCGGCGTCGAGCCGGGCGAGCTTGCGGCGGACCCGCCGCACGACCGAGTGCATGTCGGACCCCCGGCCGAGGTGCCGGTTGCCCCAGACCTCAAGGTGCAGTCGCTCGTAGGTCCAGACCTGCCCGGGCGCGTCGACCAGGCAGAGCAGGACGTCGTGCTCCAGCCGGGTCAGGTCGATCTCCTGGTCACGCCAGCGCAGGACCCGACGGTCGGAGTCGACGGCCAGGTCGGGCGGAGGCGGCTGCGCAGCCGGCACCACCTCGGCGCGGACAGCCTGTGCCGGCAGCGCGGCGACCGGTGGCATCTCGACCACCCCGAGAAACTCCCGCGCCTGGTCGACGTTCGAGACGATCAGAAAGGCGTCGCTCCCACCGAGCAGCCGGGCCAGCTGCCGGCGCTCGGCCGGCGACGACGCGATGCCGATGACCAGCGAGGCGACCGGAACGTGTTGCATTGCCCCACCCCTTCCGGGTCCCCACAAACACTCCGGATGGTTTCGTGCCGCCGACCAGAGCATCGATCGGCATCTTGACCTTAGTGGCGACGAGTCTCGGCTGGGTAAAACATAGTTGCATGTAAGCATGTGAATCCCGTTCGGGTCGTATCTCTCCGGGCGGTGCCGGCGGTTGTGACAGAACCAAGACACAGCACGGACGGAGCACGGACCTGCCGGGCGGACGATGGCCGGCATGTCCCTTCGATCGTCGTACCCCGTCGGCCGGTCGTCGGTCGCCTCCACGCTGCCGCCGCCGACCGGTGTCGTGCGACAGGTGCCGTCCAGCCGCGTGGCCGCGCCCCTGGGCCCGCGGCTGCTCGGGGCGGCCGTGTGCTTCCTGGTCGCGCTGGGTCTGACCGGCGTGCTGTTCGTGTGGACGTACCCCGGTCAGTGGGTGGACGGCCTGCTCCTGCCGCGCGCCGAGCGGGGTGGGGGTTACGAGCAGCAGACCGACCTGGTCGGGCCGGCGAAGGCCGTGCTGGCGACCTTCGGCGACCGGACGCTGCTGGCCGCGCTGCTCGGCGGGCTGCTGCTGGTGGGCCTGCTCGGCCGGCGTCTGCTGGCCGGCGTCGTGGGTGTCGTCATGGTGCTCGGCGCGGCCGTGGCGGCCGGCGCGGCGAAGTCGGCGCTGCCCCGCCCGGATCTGGCGATCCAGAGCTCGACCACCCACAACAGCTTCCCCAGCGGTCATGTCGCGGTCGCGGCGGCCCTGCTGCTGGCGTACATGCTGGTCCTGCCCGGATGGGCCCGACGGTGGCTGGCGCTGCCGGGCGCGGCTGGCGTCTCGGTGATCGGCGCGGCCACCATGATCGCGGGCTGGCACCGCTTCAGCGATGTGCTCGGCGGCGTCCTGCTGAGCGCGACGCTGTTCTGCCTGGCCGCAGCCGCCCTCGCGGGCAGGCCGGGCGGCGGCGCACCCCGCTCGCCTGGCCGGCTGGACGGCGGCGGCGTCGGGCGCCGGTTGGCCGAGGGCCTGGTGGGGCTGGTCGTCCTCGTCTGGGCGTCGATGGCGGTGGCGCCCGATCTGGCCGCCTCGGTGCGGCGGGGCCCGTTGTTGGCCATCGTGGCGGCGGCCGGGCTGACGATGCTCGCGGTGGGCGTGGCGGTGTTTCTGGTGCGGTCGGCGGATTTCGCGGCACCGGCGGGGCACAGAACGACGCCGACGAAAGGCGACGTATATCCGTGATGGGATACTTGGTGGCATGTCCCAGGTCCTGCTGATCGAAGATCACCAGACGGTCCGCGACGGGTTGCAGTTGGCGCTGACCCGACAGGGCCACACGGTGGACGCCGTGGCGACCGGTGAGCAGGGGCTGCAACGGCTGCGCGAGGCCGAGGTCGTGGTCCTCGATCTCATGCTGCCCGGCATGGACGGGTTCGAGGTCTGTCGCCGGATCCGCCAGCTCGGCGACCTGCCGATCATCATGCTCACCGCCCGCAACGACGACATGGACGTGGTGGCGGGTCTGGAGGCCGGTGCCGACGACTACGTGGTCAAGCCGGTGCAGCCCCGGGTGCTGGAGGCCCGCATCCGCGCGGTGCTGCGCCGGACGGCGGTCGAACCGCGGCGCGCCGACAGCGAACGGCCCGGCCTGCGTCAGCACGGCTCGCTGACCATCGACCGGGCCGCGCTGGTGGTCAGCAAGGACGGCACGCCGGTCAGCCTGGCCCCGACGGAGCTGCGCCTGCTGCTCGAACTGTCCCACACCCCGGGGCAGGTGCTCAGCCGCCAGCAGTTGCTGGAGGCCGTGTGGGAGCACGGCTACCTCGGCGACTCGCGCCTGGTGGACGCCTGCGTGCAGCGGCTGCGCGCCAAGATCGAGGACGAGCCGTCGGCCCCGGTCTTCATCCAGACGGTCCGCGGGTTCGGCTACCGGTTCGGGCCGTTGTGACACGGTGGCGCTGGGCCGGCACCAGGGCTTCGGGCCTGCGGCTCCGGCTGGTCCTGGCGTTCGCCCTGCTGGGCGTCACCACCACGGCGGTGGTGGCCAGCGTGAGCTACGTCCAGGCCCGCACCGTGATCCTCCAGCTGGCGCAGGATGCCGAGGTGGCGTCGCTGACCGACCAGATCGCGAAGCTGTACCCGGTCGTCAACCTGCCACCCACCCAGGAGGACCTCGACCTGATGGCGCAGCGCCTCTCCGACCGGGACGGGTACGCGGTGGTGCGGTACCGGGATCTGCGGGGCCAGGGCGCCCAGGTGCGCGCACCCCTCACCCCGGAGGTGCAGGCGGCGGTCGCCGATGGTCGCATCGCCTGGCAACGTGTCAGCCGGGACGGGGTGCCCACGCTGCTCATCGGCACCCAGCTGAGGATCGAACGCCCCGACGGCAGCTCCGTGCCGTCCGGGCTGGAGGTCTATTCGGTGCGCAGCCTCGCCTCCGAGCAGCGGAGCATCGACCAGCTCGCCACCTACGCGTGGCTGACCGGCGGGCTCTCCCTGATCCTCGCGGTCCTGCTGGCCCTGCTGGCCGCTCGGGGCGTGCTGCGGCCGGTACGCGAGCTGGGTCAGGCGGCCCGCCGGCTCGGCGAGGGCGACCTGTCCACCCGGCTGACCGTCCGTGGCGTGGACGAGCTGGCCGACGTGGCGCGGACCTTCAACGACACCGCCGGGAGACTGGAGCGGCAGGTCGGTGAGCTGCGGCGGATGGAGGCCGACGCCCGGCGCTTCGTCGCCGACGTGTCACACGAACTCCGCACGCCGCTGGCCGCGATGACGGCGGTCACCGACGTGCTCGACGAGGAGGCGGACCGGCTGCCGGGGGACGCCGGCCGGGCCGCCCGGCTGGTCAGTCAGGAGACGCAGAGCCTCACCCAACTGGTCAACGACCTCATCGAGGTCAGCAGGTTCGACTCGGGAACGGCGCGGCTCGCCCTCGACGACATCGATGTCGCCGCGGCGGTCACCGCGACCCTGCGGGTGCGGGGCTGGGCCGAACGGGTGCGAACGGAGCTGCCACCGGGTGTGGTCGCCCGGCTCGACCCCCGCCGGCTCGACGTCATCGTCGCCAACCTGGTCGGAAACGCCTTCCGCCACGGCGCCGAGCCGGTGTCGGTACGCCTGAGCGCCGAGGAGGACTGGATCACCATCGAGGTCAGCGACCACGGGCCGGGATTGGACCAGCAGGTGCTGCCGCACGTCTTCGACCGCTTCTACAAGGCCGACACCGCGCGGACCCGCTCCGAGGGCAGCGGTCTCGGCCTCGCCATCGCCTGGGAGAACGCACGGCTGCACCGGCGCGCCGGGCAGTCCGGACGTCTCGTCGCGGGCAACGCGCCGACCGGCGGCGCGGTGTTCACGCTCCGCCTGCCCCGCCGGGCGTCGGACACGGCGGACGAGGCAGGCGTACGGTGAGCGGCCGTCGAGCGCTGCTGGTCGCGGTGGGGCTCCTGTTCGCGCTGCTCGCCACGGGCTGCGGCGTCCGGCCCAGCGAGGTCATCAACGGCCGCCCTGCGGTGACCGGCCCGTCCGAGGGCACCGGGATCTACCTGATCGCGGATGGGCAGGTCGCCTTGGTGATCCGGCAGACGAAGACGCCGTCGCCGCCGCTGTCGCCGGCCGCGACGCTCGCCCTGCTCGCCAAGGGGGCCAGCGAGACCGAGCGGAGTGCGGGGCTCACCAGCGAGGTGCCGGCCGACCTCGTTCCGGCCGACGTGGGGCCGACAGCCGACGGGCGAGGCGTCACGGTGACGGTGGCGGGTGCCGTGTTGCCGCTGTCGCCGCTCGCCGCCGACCAACTCGTCTGCACCGTGGCCGATGCCGTGGCACGCACCGCCCAGGGGACGAGTTTCGCCCCGGTCACCCTGGTCGGGCCGGACGGCACCCGCCCGGCCCGGACCTGCCCGCTGGCGTGACCGGGGCGATGGCCGCTCACACCAGGCCGACCGCCCGGGGCAGCCCGCCGAACGAGCGCTGGTCCGCATCGGCCAGCGCGCCGTCGATCAGGATGTCGAGCAGGGCGGGGAACGCGATGCCGGCCCGCCGCCAGATCTGCGGGAACTGCGACGCGGCAGTGAAACCGGGGAAGGTGTTGACCTCGTTCACGATCGGCTCCGCGCCCTCGCCGGGAAGGAAGAAGTCGACCCGCAGCAGCCCCCGACAGTCGAGGGCGTCGAAGGCGCGGATCGCACGGTCCTGGAGCACCTCGGTGGTGGCGGCGTCGAGCGGGGCGGGGATCTCGAAGACCGCCCCACCGTCGTACTTCGCGTCGTAGTCGAAGAAGCCGGCGCCGGCCACCCGGATCTCCAGGGGCGGCCCGGCCTGGACCCGACCGTCGGGGTGCTGGAGGACGGCCACGTCGATCTCCCGACCACGCGCGCCCTGCTCGACGAGCACCTTCGGGTCGAGCGCGCGGGCCCGATCCAGCGCGTCCGGTAGGTCCGCCCAGTCCGTCACCTTGACGACGCCGAGGCTGGACCCGGCCCGCGCGGGTTTGACGAAGACCGGCAGGCCCAGGCGCCGCCGGTCGGCCGGCGGCAGGTCCTCCCCGGATCGCAGGGTAACGCCGGGGCTGACCCGCAGGCCCTCCGCGGCGAGGAGGCGCTTGGTGACGCCCTTGTCCATGCCCGCCGCGCTGGCGAAGACCCCGTTGCCCACGTACGGCACGCCGAGCCACTCCAGCAGCGACGCGACAGTGCCGTCCTCGCCGTACGGGCCGTGCAGGGCCGGGAACACCACGTCCTGGGCGCGTACCACCCGCAGTGCCTGGGGCAGCGGCATCGGCTGGCCGTCGACGTGCCACTCGCCGTCGGTGTCGATGAGCACCTCGGTGACCTGGTACCGCTCGCGGTCCAGCGCGGCCAGGATGCTCTCGCCCGATCGGCGCGACACCGCGTGCTCGCCGCTCCGCCCGCCGTACAGCACTGCCAGTCGCGTGGTCATGAGACGTCCGTCCTTTCGTGGAGGTGGTCGCGGCCCACCCGGGCCCCGATGCCGGTCAAGATCTCGTGCGGGTTGGTGCCGGCCCACCGCGCCCACTCGGTGACGGTCGGCGCGGCTGTGCCGTCCCCGCCGGGGCCGAACACGACGACCGGATCCCCGATCGCCACGGGCGCCTCGCCGACGTCGACCACGCACTGGTCCATGGCGATGCGCCCGACGACCGGGCGGCGTCGACCGCCGAGCCATACCTCGGCGCGGCCCTCGGTGGCCCGGGGAAGGCCGTCGGCGTAACCGAGCGGCAGCAGCGCCAACGTCGTCGGCCGCTCGGTCACGTACTCCGGGCCGTAGGACACGCCGGTGCCGGTAGGCACCCGCTTCAGGTTGATCACGGTGGTCCGCAGCGTCATGGCGGGCCGCAGCCCGAACGCGCCTGGCCCGTCCGCGCCGAACGGGTCCACGCCGTAGAGGGCGAGCCCGATCCGGCAGAGGTCGAAGCGGGTCCGGGGCGCCGACAGGGCCGCGGCCGAGTTGGCCAGGTGCACGAGGTCGGGGGAGAGGCCGGCGTGCTGGGCGACCCGCAGTGCCTCCTCGAACATCGCCACCTGGTGGGGCAGGCCGGGGCTGCCCGGCACGTCCGCGTCGGCCAGGTGGGACCACACACCGCGAACCCGGACCCCGCCCTCCACCTCGTACTTGCGGGCCCACGCCACCAGGTCGGGCCAGTCGTCGCCGCTGGCCCCGTTGCGGGACAACCCGGTGTCGACCTTGAGCTGCACCGTCGCGGGCAGGCCGACCCGGTGGGCCGCGTCGACGATCGCGTGCAGATGGGTGGTCGTCGACACGCCGACGTCGACGCCCGCGCTGATCAACGCGGCGAAGTCGTCGTCCGGGCGGTGCAGCCAGCTCAGCGTGGGCGCGGTGATGCCCGCGCCGCGCAGGGCCAGCGCCTCGGCGGCCGAGGTCACACCCAACCAGCCGGCGCCGGCGTTCAGCGCGGCCCGCGCGACCGGCACCGCGCCGTGGCCGAACCCGTCCGCCTTCACCACGGCCATCACGTCGGTGCCGGTGGTCGCCGCGACCGCCCGCACGTTGTCGGCGATCGCCCCGAGGTCGACCACCGCCTTGGCCAACGCGCTCATCGGGCGGCCCCCGGACGGGCCCCTCGCGGGGCCGCCGCCCGGCGGGGTCCGGGGAGCGCGAACAGCCAGCCGGCGCGCACCGCCAGCAGCCCGCGGTGGACGGCCAGGCTCAGGCCGATGATGAGCCCGGTCAGCAGGATCGGATAGCCGAGCACCACCAGGCCCTGACCGGCCGGGTCCAGCCCTGAGACCGGGCCGAGCAGCACATGGTGCAGCAGTGCCAGGACGGGCATGTGAACGACGTAGATGGGCAGGGTGATGCGCCCGAGGGTGGCCAGCCGGTCGCTCAGCGCACGCCATCGGCACAACCGGGCGGCGGCGGTGATGCCGAAGGCCACCGCCACGACGGAGACCACCGGCCACACGCCGAACCACCGCTGCGCGCCGGCCGCCGCCATCGCGGCGAGCGCGACGGCGTACGCGCCCGAGGTCAGCGCGAGGCGGCGCCGGGTGGCGGTCGCCGCCCACCGTTCGATCTGCGGGCGCAGGTGCAGGCCGGCGAGGAAGAAGACCAGGTTCTGGTAGAGGCCGGCACGGTTGCCCGGGGTGTCGAGCAGGCCGGCCGCGGCGACGGCCGACAACACCGCCGCGGGTACGAGCACCAGCACCCGGGGCGCCCGCCGGAGCACCTTGGCGAGCGTGAAGTAGAGCGCCAGGGCGTACAGGTACCACAGGTTGGACGGGGTGATCGTGAGCTGTTCCAGGAGTTCGAGGGCGGACGTGGCACGGTCGGTCGGGAGGTCCGGCGCCGCCGCGAGGGCCGCGGTGTGGATCAGCAGCCAGAGGGCGTACAGGTAGAGGAACCCGGCGATGCGGGTACGGGCGACGGTCCGCCAGGGCCGCCCGACGGCGTTCGCCGCGAAGACGCCGGAGATGGTGAAGAACAGGGGCATCCGCAGCGGCAGGAACTGCTCGCCGAGCGCACCCCACAGGCCCGGCACGGGTACGCCGAGGTGCCAGTCGATCTGCAGGTAGTCCTTGACGATGACGTGCCACAGGACGACGAGGATGATGCAGACGCCCTTCGCCGCGTCGGCCCACTGCGCCCGACCGGACCCGGCGGGGACGGGTCCGGCGAGAGCCCGGGGCCTCCGGTGGCGGGACCGGGCGCGCGGCGCGTCGGGCTGCTGCTCGGCGGGCCGGGAGACGGTGGATGTGGGCGGTTGGATCACCTACCAGAAGTTGCCAGCGGGATATCCGCAGGTGATCCACGAAATGTCATGAACCGGTAATGGACGTCGCCGGACCGGCTCGCGGGCACCGTCGACAGCCATGCCGGTGACGCCGTGGGCCACTAGGCTCGTTCCGGAGGTGCCGAGATGAATCTTGGTCTGCACTACTGGAGTTTCTCGACCCCGGCCGCGCCGGCCACGATCGCGCCGACGCTGGCGGAGGCGGCCGTCGCCGCCGAGCAGGCCGGCGTCGCCTCGTTCACCGTGATGGACCACTTCTTCCAGATGGACGCGGTGGCTCCGGCCGAGGAGCCGATGCTGGAGGCGTACACGACGCTTGGCTACGTCGCGGCGAAGACCCAACGGATGACGCTGGGCGTGCTGGTCACCGGCGTGATGTACCGGTACCCGGGTCTGCTCGCCAAGACGGTGACGACCCTCGACGTGCTCTCCGGCGGTCGCGCCCGCCTCGGCATCGGGGCGTCCTGGTACGAGCGGGAGCAGCGCGGCCTCGGTGTGCCCGTGGTGCCGGTGGCGGAGCGGTTCGAGCGGCTGGAGGAGACGCTGCGCATCTGCCTGCAGATGTGGAGCGACGACAACGGGCCGTTCGAGGGGCGGCACTACCAGCTCGCCGAGACGATCAACTCGCCGCAGGCGTTGAGTCGTCCCCGCCCGCCCATCATGATCGGCGGTGGCGGCGAGAAGAAGACCCTGCGCCTGGTGGCCCGGTACGCCGACGCCTGCAACCTGTTCGGCACGGCCGACGGCGCCGGGGAGGTGGCGCGCAAGCTGGACGTGCTGCGTGAGCACTGCGCCGCCGAGGGCCGCGACTACGACAGCATCGTCAAGACGGTGGTCGCCCACCGGCCACCGTTGGACGACGTGGACGCGTTCCTCGCCGAGGTTGCCGACTACGCCGCGCTCGGCGTCACCGAGGTGCAGGTCACGCCGGCCGGGCACCCGGTGGAGTTCGCCCAGCGGCTCGGCGACGAGGTGCTGCCCCGGCTGGCCAACATCGGCTGATCCGGCAACGGCACAGTGGCGGGGCTGCCCTCCGCGCGAAGCGGAGGGCAGCCCCTGGTCGTGCTCTACCGCCGGTCAGGCGACCGAGGCGGGGAACCTCTCCCACACCCGGTGTGCGGCCATCAGCCGTTGCACCGCCGTCAGCGCCTCCGGGCCGGAGCCCGCCGACACGATGCCCGCGGTGCCGGCCACCCCGGCCTGCTCCAGGACCGTGACGCCGGCACCCCAGGCGCCGATCGCCTTGGCGTGCCGCCAGCACTCCTCCACCAGCAGCAGCACGCGGGGGTCGACGGTCGCCTGGCCCGGTTTGCCGGCCTTGGCGTCGCGGGCGGGCAGCGCGTCCGGCGCGGGGGCCGGCGCCGCGGCCAGCAGGAGCGCGTCCAGCTCGACCGACCGGCCGGTGGCGAAGGTCCGCTGCACGGGCATGTCGCCGACCAGGCCGCCGTGCGGGGCGATCAGCAGCGGCACCATGCCGGCCGCGAACACGGCCCGACGGACCTCATCGACGCCGTCGAGGTCACCGTTGGGGTCGACGACGATCCCGACCATCCGGCCGTCGGCCGGCCACTCCTGGCCGACCTGCGACAACGCGGGGCTCGGCGTGACGTCGGCCAGCGGCACCGTCGGCTGCGGCGCGGGCAGGCCGAGGCCGGTGGCGACCTGCTCGCACAGCACCGGGTCGATGTTGGCGAGGCACTGGAGCTGCCGCTCCTTGATCGCCTGGTGGTAGCACTTGCCCAGCTCGAAGGTGTAGGCCCGGATGATGTGCTCCTTCTCGACCGGCGACATGCTCAGCCAGAACAGGCGTGCCTGGCTGTAGTGGTCGTCGAAGGAGACCGGATTCGCGCGGACCTTGGGCGCCTGCGCCACCGTCACCGGCACGTCCAGGAACGCCTGCTCGTCGTCGCCCGCCGGGAACGGGTTGCCACCGTCGAGCGAGTTCGGCCGGTACGGCGCGACCCCGGCGTGGACGGCGTGCTGGTGGAAGCCGTCGCGCAGCATGTCGTTGACGGCGGCGTGCGGCCGGTTGATCGGGATCTGCGTGAAGTTCGGCCCGCCCAGCCGGGTGAGCTGCGTGTCGACGTACGAGAACAGCCGGCCCTGTAGCAGCGGGTCGTTCGTGACGTCGATGCCCGGCGGCAGGTGGCCGAGGTGGAAGGCGACCTGCTCGGTCTCGGCGAAGAAGTTCGTCGGCGTCCGGTTGAGGACGAGCCTGCCGACGGGCTGCACCGGCGCGAGCTCCTCCGGCACGATCTTCGTCGGGTCCAGCAGGTCGATCCCGGCGAAGGTCTCCTCGGGGGTGTCGGGGAAGACCTGGATGCCCAGCTCCCACTCGGGGAACGCGCCGGCCTCGATCGCGTCGTAGAGGTCCCGACGGTGGAAGTCCGGGTCGATGCCGCTGAGCATCTGCGCCTCCTCCCAGTCCAGGGAGTGCACGCCGAGCTTCGGCTTCCAGTGGAACTTGGCCAGCGCCGTCTCCCCGGCCTCGTTGACGAGGCGGAACGTGTGCACACCGAAACCCTCCATGGTCCGGTACGAGCGCGGGATGCCCCGGTCGGACATGTTCCACAGGGCGTGGTGCTGCGCCTCGGTGTGCAGCGAGACGAAGTCCCAGAAGGTGTCGTGGGCGCTCTGCGCCTGCGGGATCTCCCGGTCCGGGTGCGGCTTGCCGGCGTGGATGACGTCGGGGAACTTGATGGCGTCCTGGATGAAGAACACCGGGATGTTGTTGCCGACCAGGTCGAAGGTGCCCTCGTCGGTGTAGAACTTCGTCGCGAAGCCGCGGGTGTCGCGGACCGTGTCGGCCGAGCCGCGCGAGCCGAGGACGGTGGAGAACCGGACGAAGACCTCGGTCTCCCGGCCCTTCTTGAGGAAGCCGGCCCGGGTGACCTCCTCGGCGGTGCCGTAGGCGGTGAACAGGCCGTGCGCGCCGGCGCCCCGGGCGTGCACCACCCGCTCCGGGATTCGCTCGTGGTCGAAGTGCGTGATCTTCTCGCGGAAATGGTGGTCCTGGAGCAGGACCGGTCCCCGTGGCCCGGCCTTGAGCGAGTGGTCGGTGTCGCGGAGCCGGGCTCCGTTGGCCGTGGTGAGGTACGCGCCCTGCTGGCCCTTCGCGGTCTTCGGCGCCCCGGTCCGCGCGCCCGTCGGCGTACGGGTCTGCGGCGCTCCCTGTTCCGGCTTGGGCGGCAGCGGGTCGTGGGGCGTCGTCGGCTCGTCGACGGTCGGCGGCGCGCTGCCGGGCGCGCCGGGCACGTCCGGCGTCAGGGCATCGGTGATCTTGTCTGAGGCGGTCTTCACGACGTTCTTGACCGCCTCGGCGGGCTTGCTGGAATCCACGGAACGGAACCCCTCCGTTGAGCGCTTACGAGCGGGCGTCTGCCCTGCTACCCCAGGTCAGGGGGTCAAAACGCGACCGAGTCGGGCGGGACTGGTGATTTCGCCGATGCGGGGGGCACACGGAGCGGCCGACACTGACGCACGTCGATATCGCTCGACTCTAGGGAGTGCCCGACGTGTCGTCACCAACCACCACCCGTCCCCGTTCCGTGGCAGCCCGAGCCGTCCGGCTCGCGCTGACCGCCGCCCTCGTCGCCGGCGGCGTCCTGGCCGGACCCTCCGGCGCCGCACAGGCGGCCAGCCCGTACGAGCGGGGCCCCGCCCCGACCACCGCGATCCTGGAGGCCAGCCGCGGCCCCTTCGCCACCGCCTCGCAGAGCGTCTCCTCGCTGAGCGTCACCGGCTTCGGCGGCGGCGTCATCTACTACCCGACCAGCACCAGCGAGGGCACCTTCGGCGCCATCGCCATCTCGCCCGGCTACACGGCCTCCTGGTCCAGCATCAGCTGGCTCGGCCCGCGGATCGCCTCGCACGGCTTCGTGGTGATCGGCATCGAGACCAACACCCGGCTCGACCAGCCGGACAGCCGGGGCCGGCAGTTGCTGGCCGCGCTTGACTACCTCACCGAGCGCAGTTCGGTGCGGAGCCGGATCGACAGCAGCCGGCTCGCCGTGGCCGGTCACTCGATGGGTGGCGGGGGCAGCCTGGAGGCGGCCTCGTCTCGGCCGTCGTTGCAAGCCGCCGTGCCGCTGGCACCGTGGAACCTGGACAAGAGCTGGTCCGAGCTGCGGGTGCCGACGCTGATCATCGGTGGCGAGAGCGACTCGGTCGCGCCGGTCTCGTCGCACTCGGTGCCGTTCTACAACAGCATCCCGGCCTCCGCCGAGAAGGCGTACCTGGAGCTGAACGGGGCGAGCCACTTCTTCCCGCAGACGACGAACACGCCGACCGCGCGGCAGATGGTGGCCTGGCTGAAGCGGTTCGTCGACGACGACACCCGCTACGAGCAGTTCCTCTGCCCCGGGCCGAGCGGCTCGCAGATCCAGGAGTACCGCAACACCTGCCCCAGCTCCTGAGCGCGACAACCGGGGCGGCCGCCGGTGGCGGCCGCCCCGTCCGCGTGCCGCCCGACGGTGTCCTGCTCGGGGGTATCGAAGGTATTGACGCCGTACCCGAGAAACGTACACTGCGAGTGTAAATAACACCCGCCACGACAAGAGGGATGGGTGATGGAACGCGGGCTCGAACTGCACCACATCGGCGTCCGTTTCGGCGGCCTCACCGCCCTCGACGACGTCTCGCTGCGGGTGCCACCCAACCGGGTGGTGGGCGTGATCGGGCCCAACGGCGCGGGCAAGACCACCCTGTTCAACGTGATCTGCGGTTTCGTGACCCCGGAGACGGGTTCGCTCACTCTGGACGGTCGGCCGCTGCGACCACGGCCGCACGGCCTGACCCGGCTCGGCATCGCCCGGACCCTGCAGGGGACCGGGCTCTTCGCCGGGCTCACCGTCGTGGAGAACGTGATGACCGGCGCTTCGCACACCGCCCGTGCGGGCTTCGCGTCCGCGCTGTTCGGCCTGCCCCGCAGCGACCGCGACGAACGGCGGCTGCGCCAGCAGGCACTGGACATCCTGGACGACCTGGGCATCGCCGGGCACGCCGACGCCGCGCCGACCACGCTGCCCTTCGCCGTACGCCAGCGGGTCGCCCTGGCCCGCGCGCTGGCCGCACGGCCCCGGCTGTTGCTGCTCGACGAGCCCGCTGGCGGCCTCGGCGCCGACGACATCACCGAGCTGGCGGAGCTGGTCCGGCAACTGCCGCGACGCGACGCCGACCCGTGCGCGGTCCTCCTCGTCGAGCACCACATGGACCTGGTGATGGCCGTCTGCGACGAGCTCGTGGTGCTCGACTTCGGCCGGGTCATCGCCGCCGGGACGCCGGACGAGATCCGCGACGACCCGGCGGTCACCGACGCCTACCTGGGCGCGGCGATCGAGGACGCCGCCGTCGACGGTGCCACCCCGTGAGCGCGGCGGACCTGCTCGTCGTGCGCGGGCTGGTGGCGGGTTACGGCGCCGCGCCGGTGTTGCAGGCCATCGACCTGACCGTGCCGGCCGGCACCATCGCGGCGGTCGTGGGCGCCAACGGCGCCGGCAAGACCACTCTGCTGCGCGCCCTCTCCGGCATGATCCGCCCGACCGCCGGCCAGGTCGTCCTCGCCGGGGAGGACCTCCGCGGTACGCCCGTCGAGCAGCTCGTCCGGCGCGGCATGGCACACGTGCCGGAGGGGCGGGGCGTGATCAACGAACTCACCGTCGACGAGAACCTGCGGCTCGGCGGGCTGTGGCGGCGCGACCGGGCGGACGCCGGCCGCGCCCTCGACGAGGTCTACCAGCTCTTCGAGCCGCTCGCCCGGCGTCGCCGGCACCTCGGCCACCAACTGTCCGGCGGTGAGCGACAGATGCTCGCACTCGGACGGGCGCTGGTCGGCCGGCCGCGCCTGCTGCTGCTCGACGAGCCCTCGCTCGGCCTGGCCCCACGGGTGGTCGCCCGGACCATGGCGCTGCTACGTCAGCTGCGCGACGCCAGCGGCCTGACCGTCCTGCTGGTCGAGCAGAACGTGCGCAGCGCGCTCGCCGTGGCCGACCAGGGCGTGGTGATGTCGCTGGGCCGGGTGGTGATCGCCGCACCGGCGGCCACACTGCGCGACGACCACGACCTGCGCCACGCGTACCTCGGCTTCTGACCACCACCTCGTTCCCGAAGGGAGGACTGTTGGACCGCTTCGTCTTCCTCACCATCGACGGCCTGTCCCGGGGCGCGGTGTACGCCGCGTTCGCGCTGGCCCTGGTGCTCATCTGGCGGGCGGCGCGGGTCGTCAACTTCGCCCAGGGAGCGATGGCCGTCGCCGCCGCGTACGTCGCGTACACGGTGTCCACCGCGACCGGCTCCTACTGGCTGGGTTTCGTCGTCGCCATCGTCGCCGGGCTGCTGCTCGGCGCCCTGGTGGACCGCGTCGTGATGCGCCACGTCGACCACGCGTCGCCGCTCAACCCGGTCATCGTCGCGCTCGGACTGGTGCTGTTGATCCAGGCCGTGCTCGGCATGGTGTACGGCAACGAGTTCCGGCCCGCCGAGGCGCCGTTCAGCCGGTCCGCCCTCACCGTGGGCGGGGTCGCGGTGCTGTCGCCGTACGACCTGCTCGTCTTCGCCACGATCGGGGTGGTGGTCAGCGCGCTGGCGTGGATGTTCGCGCGTACCCCGGTGGGGTTGCGGATGCGGGCGGCGGCCTTCGCGCCGGAGGTGTCCCGCCTGCTCGGCGTCAACGTGGGCGGGATGTTGACGCTCGGCTGGGCGCTCGCCTCCGGCGTGGGCGCGCTCGCCGCCATGCTGGTCATCCCCACCGAGCTGGGCCTGCACCCGCACGCCATGGATCTGGTGTTCGTCTCGGCGTTCACTGCGGCGGTGGTCGGTGGGCTGGACAGTCCACCGGGTGCCGTGGTCGGCGGCCTGGTGGTGGGTCTGCTGCTCTCCTACGTCAGCGGCTACGCCGGCAGTGACCTCACCCCGCTGGCGGTGCTGGTCCTGCTGCTGGCGGTGCTGCTGGTCCGGCCCGGTGGGCTGTTCGCCCCGGTCGCGGCGAGGCGGGTGTGAGCGCCACCCGGGCGGCCCTGCCGCCGCGACACCGACCGAGCGAGGCCGGCGACCGTCCGGTCGACCGCCGACGCGGCTCCACCCTGCTGCGGCATCTCGCCGTGGTGCTCGCCGTGGGGCTGGTGCTGGTGGCGGTCAGCTACGCCATCGAGCCGTTCCGCAACTTCCAGCTCGCCACGGTGGCGGCGTATCTCTGCGCCACCGCCGGGCTGACCGTCCTCACCGGGCTCAACGGCCAGCTCTCGCTGGGGCACGGAGCGCTGATGGCGACCGGGGCGTACACGGTGGCGCTGTGTCAGACCGCGTTCCTCGACCGGGGGTTGACCGGCGGCTGGCTGTTGCCGATCTCGCTCGGCGTGGCGGTGCTCAGCACTGTCGCGGTCGGCGCGGTGGTCGGCGTGGCCGCCGCCCGGCTGCGGGGGCCCTACCTGGCCGGCGTGACCCTCGCCGTGGCCGTCGTCGTGCCGGCGTTGGCCGTGACCTTCGACGGCGTCCTCAACGGCGAGCAGGGGTTGTCGGTGCCGGTGGAGCCGCCGCCGATGGCACTCGGCGCGTACTTCCCCTATGAGCGGTGGCAGCTCTGGATCTCGGGTGCGGCCACCCTGCTCGCGCTGTTGCTGCTGGCCAACCTGATCCGCAGCCGGTACGGGCGGACGTTCCGGGCGGTCCGCGACGACGAGGTGGCGGCCCGCCTCGCCGGCATCCACGTGGCGCGTACCCAGGTCCTCGCGTTCGTGGTCAGCGCCGCCACCGCCGGTCTCGGTGGCGCGCTGCTCGCGGTGCTCGCGCAGAGCGTCTCGCCCGGCGCGTTCTCGTTGACCCTGTCGCTCTTCCTGCTGATGGCCGTGGTGATCGGGGGCCTCGGTCGCCTCGCCGGTGCGCTGTGGGGGGCCGTGCTGCTGGTCGCCCTGCCCGACCTCACCCATTCCGTGACCGAGCTGTTCACCCTCTCGCCCGCGGTGGCGCAGCGGCTGGAGGGCAACCTCCCGCTGGCGATCTTCGGCGTCACGTTGATCGTCGTGATGATCGTCGCGCCGGGCGGCGTGCAGGGCCTGCTGTCCCGCCTCGGCCGGGCCCTGCTGGCCCGGTGGCCGGCGCGGCGTTCCTGAGCTGTCCTCGGCCCGGCCTCGGCCGGGCGCCCCACCACCACACCGTTCCCCCGAGAATCGGACCGAGAAAGGTCGGTGTTTCCCATGCACCGTACGGCACAACGCGGTCTCGCGATCGCCAGCACCATAGCCCTGCTCATCGCCGCCGCCGGCTGTAGCGGCGACGACCCCGGCTCCGGCGGGGCGTCGGTGCCGGGTGTCACCGACACCGAGATCGTCGTCGGTACGCACATGCCGCTCACCGGCCCGGCCTCGGCCGGCTACTCCAAGATCGCCCCGGCGACGAAGGCGTACTTCGACTACGTCAACGCCAACGGCGGCGTGCACGGCCGGAAGATCACCTACAAGATCATGGACGACGGTTACAACCCGGCGAACACGCAGCAGGTGGTACGCCAGCTCGTCCTTCAGGACAAGGTCTTCGCCGTCCTCAACGGCCTCGGCACGCCGACGCACACCGGCGTGCTCGACTTCCTCAAGAGCAACCGGGTGCCCGACCTCTTCGTCGCCTCCGGCAGCCGCAGCTGGGACCAGCCGGACAAGTATCCGGGCACGTTCGGGTTCAACCCGGACTACACGATCGAGGGCAAGATCCTCGCCAACTACGTGAAGGCGAACCACGCCGGCCAGAAGGTCTGCTTCCTGGGCCAGGACGACGACTTCGGCCGCGACAGTCTGGTGGGCGTGGAGAAGGTGCTCGGGGCCGTGGCGGTCAAGCAGACCTACGTCACCAGCAACACGAACGTCGCGCCGCAGATCGGCGCGTTCAAGGCGGCCGGCTGCCAGGTCGTCGTGCTCGCCACCGTGCCGGGCTTCACCGCGCTCTCCGTCGGCACGGCCGCGCGGCTGGGCTTCAAGCCGCAGTGGCTGGTCTCCAACGTCGGCGGGGACCACCCCACCCTGGCCAAGCAGCTCGGCGAGGCCGCCCCGCTGCTGGAGGGCATGGTCGGCGCCAACTACCTGCCGATGCAGAACGACACCGCGAACCCGTGGATCCAGCTCTTCACGAAAATCAACAAGGAGCACAACGGTGACGCGCCGTTCGACGGCAACACCGTCTACGGCATGTCGGTGGGTTACCTCTTCGTGCAGGTGCTGCTCGCCGCCGGCAAGGACGTGACCCGGGAGAAGGTGCTCGCCGCCGTGGAGAAGGGCGGCTTCCAGGGGCCCGGCCTCGCGCCGCTGCGCTTCGCCGCCGACGACCACTCCGGCTACGGCGGGCAGCGGCTGACCCGGGTGAGCGGGGGAGTGCAGAGCTACTTCGGGCCGACGTACGAGACCGATGAGGAGGGCGGCCCGGTCACCGAGTACTCGGCCGCGCCGGTCGCGCCGCCCGCCAATGGGGTGCCGACCGTCTCCTGACGACTCGTTTACCCGGCCGTCGACCGGGCGTGGTCACCGTGGACCGCGTCCGGTCGTACGGCTGCGCCCTGACAACCGACGGTGGTGCCACCGGGATTCGGGGGCGTGCGGCCGGGCGTTGACCGACACCGATCACCCCTCCTACTATCTGCACTGTGGATGCAGAATCACGTAGGCTCGTGGATCGGGTCGCCATCGTCACCGGCGCCAGTCGGGGGATCGGGCTGGCCATCGCGCGGCGGCTGGTGGCCGAGGGCGCGCGGGTGGGCCTCACCGCCCGCCATCCGGAGGCGTTGGCCGAGGCTGTCGCCGCCCTCGGCGGTCCCGCGTACGCGGTCGCTGTCCCCGGCCGGGCCGACGACGCCGCACACCGGGCCGAGGCGGTGCGGCAGGTCAGCGCGGCGTTCGGGCCGGTGGACCTCCTGGTCAACAACACCGGCATCAACCCCGTGCACGGCCCGCTGGTCGAGCTGGACCTCGCGGCGGCGCGCAAGATCCTCGACGTCAACCTGGTCGCCGCACTGGGCTGGGTGCAGGAGGTCTGCGCCGCCGGCATGGCCGACCGGGGTGGCTGCGTGGTCAACGTCTCGTCGATCGCGGGGCTCGCCCCGTCACCCGGCATCGCCCTCTACGGGGTGAGCAAGGCCGCGCTCAACCACCTCACCGCCAGCCTCGCCGTCGAGCTGGGGTCGGCGATCCGGGTCAACGCCGTGGCCCCCGGCGTGGTCAAGACCCGCTTCGCCGCCACGCTGTACGAGGGCCGGGAGGACGAGGTCGCCGCGCGGTACCCACTCGGCCGACTCGGCGTCCCCGACGACGTGGCGGGCGCGGTCGCCTTCCTGGCCTCTGCCGACGCCGCCTGGATCACCGGGCAGACCATCGTCTGCGACGGCGGCTTCACGCTGTCCGGCCGGTCCGGGTGACTCGGCCCGTGGTCGCCCGGAGCTGGCTGATCACCGCCTGTCTAGACTCGGCGGTGCGTCGGGGGACGCCGTGGCGGTGAGAGGGCGGGGGCGGATGAACAAGGTCGAGGCCCCGGGTCGCGTCGACGGGCGCACGGCCCGTGCCGAGCGCACCCGGGCGGCCATCGTCGAGGCGCACCTGGCGCTTATCGCCGAGGGTGACCTGCGGCCGACCGGCGAACGCATCGCCGAGCGGGCCGGCATCTCGCTGCGGACGCTCTGGACCAACTTCAAGGACATGGAGACGCTGTTCGAGGCGAGCGGCGCGGAAGTGCTGCGTCAGCAGGACGCCGCGTACCGGCCGATCTCGCCCGCTTTGCCGCTGGCCAAGCGGGTCGACGCGTACTGCCGGCAGCGGGCCCGGCTGCTCCAGCTCATCGCGCCGTCGGCACGGGCCGCGCAGATGCGCGAGCCGGTCTCCGACCAGCTGCACCTCAACCGCCTCAAGCACATCGACCGGGTACGCGACGAGGTCGAGCAGCTCTTCGCCGCCGAGTTGGCGCAGGCCGGGCAGGGGCGCGAGCAACTGCTCAACGCGCTTGTCGCGGCGAGCATGTGGCCGGCCTGGTCGATGATGCGCTACGGCCTCGGGCTGGGCGTGGATCAGGCGCGGGCGGTCATGGCCCGGACGATCGGCGCGCTGTTGGCCGAGGTGGCGGCCGACTGATCCCGGCCTGTCCTCTTTCCATCCGCTTATCGATGAGTGACACTGTGACGCATGGTTACTGCATCACGAGTGCAAATAACTGTGCTGCGCGGCCGGGATGACCAGTGCCGGGCCGTCCGGAGCCTTCTCGACGGCGTGAGCGACGGCGGCGGGGCGCTGCTGCTGCACGGCGAACCGGGGTCGGGGCGTACGGCGCTGGTCTCCTACGCCCACCGGTACGCCGGGAACTGTGTCGTGCTGGCCGGTGCCGGGCTGCCCGAGGAGGCGACGCTGCCCTACGCCGGCCTGCAACGCCTGCTCGATCCGGTGCGCGACCGGGCCGCCGACCTGCCGGAGCCGCAGCGGCACCTGCTGCGCCGGGCGCTGGACGGGGAGAGCTGCCCGCCCGACCGTCGGCTGGCCCTCTCGGTGGCCGTGCTCGGGCTGCTCGCCGCCGCCGCCCGGGAGCGCCCACTCCTGGCCACCATGGACGACGTCGACCGGGGCGACCCCGAGACCGCGCAGGTGTTGGCGTTCGTGGCCCGCCGGCTGCGGCACCTACCGGTCGCCGTCCTGCTCACCGCCGACGTCACCGCCACGGTCGACGGGATCACGACGTACCGGCTCCCGCCGCTGGACGAGGGGGACAGCATCGCCGTCCTGGCCGACCTGCTCCCCGAGCGACCCACCGCGCCGGTGGCGGCCACGCTCGCCGCGGTCAGCGGCGGCAACCCGCAGGCCCTGGTGGATCTCGCCGAGGTGTTGAGCCCGGGGCAGTGGCGGGGGGAGGAGCCGTTACCCGCCGCGCCACCGGCCGACGGCGCGCTCGGCCGCGCCTACCGGGCACGCCTCGACCGGTTGCCGCCGGACACCCGCCGGATGCTGCTGCTCGCCGCGCTCGACGATTCGAACGAGCCGACGACCCTCGCCCGCGCGGCCGACACCGCCGGCGTGGCCGTCGAGGCACTCGCCCCGGCGGAGGTCGCCGGCCTGGTCCGCGTCGAGCCCGAGGGCGTCACGTTTCCGCAGCCACTGGCCCGGGCGATGGTCGCGGCCAGCGCGTCGCTCGCGCAGCGGCGAGCGGCGCACCTGCTGCTCGCCGGCGTCCTCGACGGGCAGCGGCTGCGCCGGGCGATGCACCTCGCCGCCGCGACGGCGAGCACCGATGCGGCCCTCGCCACCGAGTTGGAGCAGGCGGCGGCGGCCGGTGGCCCGAACGACTGGGCCATGGCGTCGGCCGCGCTGTGCCGGGCCGCCGAGCTCAGCGACCGCCCGCGCGACGCCGCCGGCCGCCTCCTGGCCGCCGCCCGGTACGCCTGGACGGCCGGTCTGCCCGGTCGGGCCCGGTTGCTGCTCGACCGTCTTCACGCGACCTGCGCGGACCCCTCCGTCACCGGGCACGCCGACCTGTTGCGCGGTGAGCTGGAGCTGCGCTGCGACGGCGCCTCGGGCGCGGCGTCCACGCTGCTGGCCGCCGCCGCGACGGTGGCGGCCACCGACCGCGCCCTGGCCGTGCAGGCGCTGGCGAGGGCCGGCGAGGCGGTGTGCTTCGCCGGCGACCAGTACCGGTACGCGGAGGTTGGCCGCCAGGCGGCGGCGTTGCGCCGCCCGCACGATCCACCAGCGGTCGAGCTGGCGAGTTCGCTTGTCGCCGGTGTGGCGGCCACGCTGCGGGGCGACCACGAGCGGGCCGGTCCCGCGCTGCGCCGGGCGGTCGTCCTGGGTGGCCGGTTGACCGGGCCGGAGCTGACCCCGACCGCGCTCACCTGCGCGGCGGCGGCCGGTCTGGTGGTGGCCGTGGACGGCGCGGCGCACCGGCTCGCCGAGCGTGCCGCCGGGTTGGCCCGGGAGCGGGGCGAGCTGTCCATGCTGTCCCGGGCGTTGGAGCTGCGGGCGGTCGCCGAGTACTGGCTGGGTCGGCACGAGGCGGCGGCGGAGACGTCCCGGGACGGGCTGCGGGTCGCCCGTGCCGCCGGTCAGGTCAACTGCGCCAACGTCCACCTGGGCATGCTCGCCGTGCTGGCCGCCGTCCGGGCCGACCGGGAGGCCAGCCTGCGCCGGATCCGGGAGATCGGCGAAGCCCCGACACCGGGCAGCCGGCCACACGCGCTGGCGGCGTGGGCGCTGGCCGTTCTCGACCTGGCCGACAACCGGCATGCCGAGGCGGCGACCCGGCTGGCGTCGCTGGCCCGACTCGGCACCGGTCGAGGTCAGGTGCTCGTCCAGGTGATGGCCACCCCGTACCTGGTGGAGGCCGCCGCCCACCTGGCGCACCGACCGGCGGCGACGGCCGCGCTCGCCGTCTTCGACAGGTGGGCCAGCAGCACCGCGAGCCCGTTGCGGCGGGCCCTGTCGGCCCGGTGTCACGCGCTGCTCGCCCCCCGGGGCGGCGCCGAGGCGGAGCGCGAGTTCCGGACGGCGCTACGGCTGCACCCGACGGAGGCCGGCGCGTTCGAACGGGCCCGCACCGAGCTGCTCTTCGGGCAGGAGCTGCGGCGCAGCCGTCGCCCGCGCGACGCCCGGGGGCACCTGCACCAGGCCCGCGAGACGTTCACGCTGCTCGGGGCGAGTCGCTGGGCCGAGCAGGCCACGGCGGAGCTGCGGGCCGCCGGGGAGTCGGTCGGCCCGCCCGATCTGCCGGCCGCGCGGCTGCTGACCGGCCAGCAACTGCGGATCGCCCAACTGGTCGCGGAGGGGGCCACCAACCGGGAGATCGCCGCCCGGATGTTCCTCTCCACTCGCACGGTCGACCATCACCTGCGCAATGTGTTCCACCGGCTGGGCATCCGGTCGCGCACCGAGCTGGCCCGCGCGTTCGCCACCGATCGGCACGCCGGGTTGGCCTCCGACCGGTGACCGTCCGGTCTGGACGACGTAAACTATCACCGCTAGTTTATTCGCCATGGAGCTGACCCTCACCGCCGAGCAGGCTGCCGTCCGCCGGCTCGCCGCCGAGTTCGCCGACCGGGAGCTGCTGCCGCACGCGGCCGAGTGGGACCGGCACGAGTCGGTCGACCCGGCCATCGTCGGCCAACTCGGCGACCTGGGCTTTCTGGGGCTGACCATCGCCGAGGCCGACGGCGGCTCCGGCGGCGACCACCTCGCGTACTGCCTGGTCCTGGAGGAACTCGGCCGGGGCGACTCGGCGGTGCGCGGCATCGTCTCGGTCTCGCTCGGCCTCGTCGCGAAGTCGATCGCCGCCCACGGTTCGGCGGCGCAGCGGGCCGAGTGGCTGCCCCGGCTCTGCTCCGGCACCGCGCTCGGCTGCTTCGCGCTGACCGAGCCGGACAGCGGCTCGGACGCCGCCGCGCTGCGCACCCGCGCCGTCCGCGACGGCGACGACTGGCTGCTCACCGGCACGAAGATGTTCATCACCAACGGCACCACCGCCGACGTCGCCCTGGTCTTCGCGCGCACCGGCGGTCCCGGGCACCGGGGCGTCACCGCGTTCCTGGTGCCCACCGACAGCCCGGGCCTGACCCGCCGGGAGATCCACGGCAAGCTCGGCCTGCGCGGGCAGGCCACCGGTGAGCTGCGCCTCGACGACGTACGGGTGCCCGACGCGGCCCGCCTCGGCGACGAGGGCGGCGGCTTCCGCCTGGCCCTGTCCACCCTCGCCAAGGGCCGGATGTCGGTGGCCGCCGGTTGCGTCGGCATCGCCCAGGGCTGCCTCGACGCGTCGGTCGGCTACGCGGGGCAGCGGACCCAGTTCGGCAAGCCGATCGCCGGCCATCAGCTCGTGCAGCAGTTGCTCGCGGCCATCGCCGTGGACACCGCCGCCGCGCGGCTCCTGGTCTGGCAGGTGGCCGACCTGATCGACCGCGGCCAACCGTTCGCCACCGAGGCGTCGATGGCCAAGCTCTTCGCCAGCGAGGCCGCCGTCCGGGCGGCCAACAACGCGGTCCAGGTCTTCGGGGGGTACGGCTACATCGACGAGTACCCGGTCGGCAAATACCTGCGTGACGCCCGGGTCGCCACCCTCTACGAGGGCACCAGCCAGATCCAGCAGCTCCTGATCGGACGCGCGCTCACCGGCGTCAACGCCTTCTGACCCAAAGGACACCCGGATGCGAGTCTTCACCTCCGTCGACGAGTTGGCCGCCGCGGTCGGCGAGACCATCGGCCCCGGCCCCTGGCAGCGGGTCGAACAGAGCCGGGTGGACCTCTTCGCCGACGCCACCGACGACCACCAGTGGATCCACGTCGACCCCGCGCGGGCGGCGTCGGGACCGTTCGGTGGCACGATCGCGCACGGCTACCTGACCCTGTCGTTGCTGCCGGCGCTGGCCGGCCAGCTCTACCGGGTCGAGGGCGTCGCGATGGGGGTCAACTACGGGCTGAACCGGGTGCGCTTCCCCGCGCCGCTGCGGGTCGGGGCCGCCGTACGAGCCACCGCCACCATCGCCGAGGTGTCCCCGGTGAGCGGCGGTGTGCAACTGGTCGTGACGGTCGCGGTGGAGACCGACGGCGGCGGCAAGCCGGTCTGCGTCGCCGAGACGATCAGCCGCCTCTACCCCCGCACGGATCGCTGACCCTTCCGCTGGCCTGCGGGTGTCAGTGGCGCGGGCGGCAGGAGGAGCGGATGACCAGCTCGGTGGGGAGCCGGATGTGGGTGTCGCGTTCGACGCCGGCGATCAGGTCGATGAGCAGGCGCAACGCCTCGGCGCCCATCCGCTGCAGCGGTTGCATGATGGTCGTCAGCGGCGGGTTGACCAGCGCCGACTCCGGTACGTTGTCGAAGCCGATCACCGACAGGTCGTCGGGCACCGAGAGGCCCATGTCACGAGCTACGTCCATCGTGGATATCGCGGAGAGGTCGTTACCCGCGAAGATCGCGCTCGGCCGGTCGGTGAGGGCGAGGAGCTCCGCGGCCGTACCGGCGGCGCTCTCGATCCGGAACCCGCCGACGCGGACGAGTCGCTCGTCCACCGGCACGCCGGCATCAGCCATCGCACTGCGGAAGCCGGCCTCGCGCAGCTGCGCCGACTTCAGGTCGGCGCGTCCACTGATGTGCCCGATCCGCCGATGGCCGAGGGACAGCAGGTAGTTGGTGGCCAGCACCGCGCCGGCGAAGTTGTCCGAATCGACGGTGGGCAGGTCGGACGGCCCGGTGTGCGGGTCGACGGCTACGACGTGGAAGCTGTGTTCGGTCTCGACCACGGTCGGCGTGACGATCACGGCCCCGTCGATGAGAGTGCCCGAGAGGCGGGCGAGCGAGCGCCGCTCCCACCCCACGGCGGCGCCCTCGCCGTCGCCGCTGGAGTAGGCCAGCAGCTGGTATCCGCTGCCCGCGACCTCCTGGGACGCCCCCTTGAGCAGCTCGGTCGAGAACGGTTCGAACTCGGCGACCAGGATGCCGAGCACGTTGGTGCGGTGGCTGCGCAGGCTCTGCGCCCCCAGGCTCGCCTCGTAGCCGAGCTCGTGGATGACCTGCTGGACGCGCTCCACGGTTGCCTGGGCCACGCCGTACCGCCCATTGACAACCTTCGATACGGTCGCGACCGAGACGCCGGCGGCACGTGCGACATCCGACATCTTGACACGCTGCTGAAACACCACGCCGATGATGATAGGGCCGCCGCCTGGGCTGCGTCGCGAGCGATTCGAAAACGTTATCGATACCGATTGACATCAAGTTACATGACTGTAAAACTTCGCGAAACCCGAGTACCGCGACTGAGTAGTCGAGGAGACATCGATGGCAACGAAGCGCCGTGCAGGTGCCGTTCTGGCAGTACTAATGACAAGTGTTCTCGTAGTCGCCGGGTGCAGCGGCGGCGGCGAAGAGGCAGCCCCTCAGAGCGAGTTGTACAAGGACCCGGTGACCCTGACCTGGTGGCACAACGCCTCACAGGACGGGCCCGGCAAGACCTACTGGGAGAAGGTCGCCAAGGACTTCTCCGCGCTCCACCCCACCGTCAAGATCGAGATTGAGGCGATCGAGACAAACCAGCTCCAGCGCACCCGGCTCCCCGCCGCGCTGCTGAGCAGCGACCCGCCGGACATCTTCCAGGCCTGGGGCGGTGGCGAGATGGTCGAGCAGGTGGAGGCCGACTATCTCAAGGACATCACCGACCAGGCCAAGACCGAGGTGGGCAACATCGGTAGCGCCGCCGAGATCTGGCAGGTCAAGGGCAAGCAGTACGGCCTGCCGTACCGGATGGGCATCGAGGGCATCTGGTACAACAAGGACATGTTCGCCCAGGCGGGCATCGCGGCGCCGCCGACCAATTTCGAGGAACTCAACGCCGCGGTCGCCAAGCTCAAGGCGATAAACGTCGTCCCGATCGCGGTGGGCGCCGGTGACAAGTGGCCGGCCGCGCACTGGTGGTACAACATGGCGCTGCGCGCCTGCTCGGTCGACACGCTCAAGAAGGCGTCCACGGACAAGGTCTTCGACGACCCGTGCTTCGTGAAGGCCGGCCAGGACCTGAAGGCCTTCATCGACACCAAGCCGTTCCAGGCCAACTTCATCGCCACGCCGGGCCAGAACGACCCGACCAGCGCCAACGGCATGCTCGCCAACGGCAAGGCCGCGATGGAGCTCATGGGTGACTGGAACCGCGGCACGCTCGACACCGTCGCCACGGACAAGGCGAAGCTCGCCTCGTTCCTCGGCTGGTTCCCGGTGCCGGCGATCGCCGGTTCCCCGGGTGACCCGAAGGCGGCCCTCGGTGGTGGCGACGGCTTCTCCTGCTCCAAGAACGCCCCCGCAGAGTGCGTCGAGTTCCTCAAGTACATCGTGAGCCCCGAGGTGCAGAAGGCCTACGCCGAAACCGGCACCGGCCTGCCGGTGGTCAAGGGCGCGGCCGACGGCGTGACGGACCCCGCGCTGAAGTCCATCCTGGAGGCCACCTCCAGCGCGAGCTACGTCCAGCTCTGGCTGGACACGGCTTACGGCAGCACCGTCGGCACTGCGATGAACGACGCCATCGTCGCCATCTTCGCCGGCAGCGGGACGCCTGAGAAGGTCGTCTCGGCGATGAAGGCGGCCGCAAGCAAGTGACCTCCGTCAACCAGATCCGTACGCCCGCCGGCGGCGCTTCCGCGTCGCCGGCGGGCTCCCACAAGGCCGGGCGCGCGCCCGCCCGCCGAGCCGATACCCGCCGCAAGTGGTACGAGATCATCGGACTCACGACGCCCGCCGTCGTCATCTACGTGATGTTCGTGCTGGTGCCGATGGGCTTCGCGGTCTACTACAGCCTGTTCCGGTGGCGTGGGGTCGGGCCTCCCACCGAGTTCGTCGGTCTGCGGAACTACACCCTCGCTTTCCAGGATCCGATCTTCCTCGACGCGTTGCGCAACAACGCCATCATCGTGTTCGGGTCGCTGCTGATCCAGGGCCCGATCGCCCTGGGCATCGCCCTGCTGCTCAACCGTCGTTTCCGTGGGCGCTCCGTGTTCCGCCTGCTGGTGTTCGTGCCGTACGTGCTCGCCGAGGTCACCGTCGGCATCATGTGGAAGCTGCTCCTGACCGGCGGCGGCACGGTCGACGCGATGCTGGAGTCACTGGGCCTGGGCAGTCTGGTGCAGCCCTGGCTCGCGGACCTGGACCTGGTCATCTGGACGCTGCTGGCCATCCTCACCTGGAAGTACGTCGGCTTCGCCATCATCCTGCTACTCGCCGGGCTGTCCAACGTGCCCGACGAGCTGACCGAGGCGGCGGCCATCGACGGCGCGAGCTGGTGGCAGATTCAACGGCACGTCACGATTCCGCTGCTCGGCCCGACGATCCGGATCTGGATGTTCCTGTCCATGATCGGCTCACTGCAGATCTTCGACATGATCTGGGTTACCTCGGTGCCCGCGGTGCGGTCGCTCGGCGCGTCGGCCACCATGGCGACCTACATGGTGGACAACGGGTTCTTCGCCCGGCTCTGGGGCTACGGCAACGCCGTTGCCGTGATCCTGTTCGTCATCTCCTTCGTGGCGGCACTGCTGTTCCAGCGGTTCCTGCTCCGCCGCGACATCGAGGGCGCCATCACCGGAAAGGCGAAGTGACGATGGCTGTGAACTCCGTTCCTTCCCCGTCCGCCGGGCGCCGTCAGGTGTCCTGGGGCACGCCGCTCACCTACGCGCTCGCGCTCGCGATCGCGGCCGTGTCGATCGCCCCGGTCGTCTACGTGGTCATCGGCGGCTTCCGCACCACCCCGCAGATCGTCGCGAACCCGGCCGGCCTGCCCGACCCCTTCGTCTGGGACAACTACGCCAGGGTGCTGACCCAGAGCAACTTCTGGCAGCAGGCGTTCAACAGCGCGGTCATCGCCCTCGGCACCACACTCGCCGTCGTCGTGCTCGGGCTGGCCGCCGCGTTCGTGCTCGCCCGTTACCGCTTCCGCGGACGGGAGGCGCTCTACACCTTCTTCACACTCGGCCTGCTGTTTCCCGCCGGCGCGGCGATCCTGCCGCTCTACCTCATGCTGCGTGACCTGAGCCTGATCAACTCCTACTACGCGGTGATCCTCCCGCAGGTCGCCTTCTCACTGCCACTGACGATCGTGATCCTGCGTCCCTTCCTGTCGGCCATCCCGAGAGAGTTGGAGGACGCCGCCGCCATCGATGGTGCGAGTCGGCTCGGTTTCCTCTGGCGCGTCGCGATGCCGCTGTCGCGGCCCGCGCTCGTCACCGTCGGCGTTCTGGCGTTCGTGGCGAGTTGGAACTCGTTCCTCCTGCCGCTGCTCGTTCTCAGCGACGTCAACCTGCACACCCTGCCGCTGGGCGTGCAGAACTTCTCCAGCCAGTACACCACCGACACGGCAGGCGTCCTCGCCTTCACCTCCCTCGCGATGCTGCCGGCACTGCTCTTCTTCACGCTCGCGGAGAAGCAGATCGTCGGCGGCCTTCAGGGTGCGGTCAAGGGCTGAGCGGCAGCGGTACGGGCACAACCAGAGGAAGGCACAGCATGACTGAGGTCCACACACTGGTGGACGGGCCGGCGCCGGCTCAGGCAGGTCCGGACCACGGTCGACCGGACGGGCACGACGGCGCGGCACGCCTACGCGATCTCCTCGGCCGGATGACGATCGAGGAGAAGATCGCTCAGCTCGTCGGCTTCTGGGAGAAGGAGGACGGCGAGGCCGTCGCGCCGTTGCAGGGGGAGTTCGGCGAGGCCGTCAAGCTCGAGGAGTTCTCCCGGCACGGGCTCGGTCACCTCACCCGCGCCTACGGCACCCGCCCGGTGGACGCGGCGGCACGCGCGTCCTGGCTGTGGAAGTTCCAGCGGGACCTGGTCACGGGGACCCGGCTCGGCATCCCGGCGATCGTCCACGAGGAGTGCCTCACCGGGCTGTCGGCATGGAAAGCGGCCACCTTCCCCACGCCGCTGGCCTGGGGCGCCGCGTTCGACCCCGAACTGGTCACCGAGATGGCCGCGGCGATCGGCGCCTCGATGCGGACCCTGGGTATCCACCAGGGGCTCTCTCCGGTGCTCGACGTCATCCGTGACCCCCGCTGGGGTCGGGTGGACGAGTGCATAGCCGAAGACCCGTACCTTGTCGGCACCATCGGCACGTCGTACGTGCGCGGGCTGCAGTCGCAGGGGGTGCACGCCACCCTCAAGCACTTCGCCGGCTACTCCGCGTCGCAGTCGGGGCGTAACTTCGGCCCGGTGCACATGGGCCGCCGGGAGTTGGCCGACGTGCTGCTCGTCCCGTTCGAGATGGCGATCCTCGACGGTGACGCCCGCAGTGTCATGCACTCGTACGCCGAGATCGACGGGGTGCCCGTCGCCGCCGATCCGACGATGCTGACCGGCGTCCTGCGGGAGCAGTGGGGTTTCGACGGCACGGTGGTGGCCGACTATTACGGGGTCGCGTTCCTGAACCTGCTGCACCACGTGGCGGGCGATCACGCCGAGGCGGCCGGACAGGCGCTGACGGCCGGTGTCGACGTCGAACTGCCGACCGGCGACGCCTATCTGACCCTGCGGGAGTCGGTGCGGGCGGGCGCGCTCGACGAGGCGTTCCTCGACCGCGCGGTGCTGCGGGTGCTGCGACAGAAGCAGGACCTGGGTCTGCTCGACGCGACCTTCACCGACGAGCCGCCCCAGGCGATCGACCTCGACTCTCCCGAGCATCGGTCGATCGCCCGCCGGCTCGCCGAGGAGTCGATCGTGCTGGTCGCCAACCGGGACGCGCTGCCGCTGCCGGCGGGGCGACGGGTGGCACTTATCGGCCCGAACGCCGACCGGCAGGGCGCGCTCTTCGGGTGCTACTCGTTCCTCAACCACGTCCTCGTCCAACACCCCGGTGTGGAGACCGGCATCGAGGTGCCGACCGTGCTCGACGCGGTGCGGGTCGAGTTCGGCGGCGATCTCGTCACCTGGGCACACGGCTGTGACGTGGACACCGACGACCGATCCGGCTTCGACGAGGCTGTCGCCACGGCCGCCGCCGCGGATGTCGCCGTCCTGGTCGTCGGTGACCACGCCGGTCTCTTCGGGCGCGGCACGGTCGGCGAGGGCTGTGACCGGGACGACCTGGAGCTGCCCGGCGTCCAGCGCGAACTGGTCGAGGCGGTGCTGGCAACCGGCACGCCGGTTGTCCTCGTGCTGGTCACTGGCCGGCCGTACACGGTCGGCTGGGCGCTTGCGCGCTGTGCGGCGGTGGTGCAGGCATTCTTCCCGGGGGAGGAGGGCGCCGGGGCGATCGCGGGGGTGCTCTCCGGGAGGGTCAACCCGTCGGGCAGGCTGCCGGTCACCCTGCCCGGGTCGGCCGGCGCGCAGCCGTACTCCTACCTGCACCCCACCCTGGGCGCGGGCAACGAGGTGACCAACCTGCCGGCGACGCCCGTGGCGCCGTTCGGCCACGGCCTGTCCTACACGACGTTCGCGTACAGCGAGCTCACCGTGCCCACCACGGTGCCCACCGACGGGGCGGTAGGCGTGACGGTGCGGGTGACGAACACCGGCGCGGTCGCCGGCGACGACGTGGTCCAGCTCTACGGTCGTGACCTGGTGGCCTCGGTGACCCGGCCGGTGGCGCAACTGCTCGGCTACCGGCGAGTCCACCTGGAACCGGGCCAGTCCGTCACGGTCGAGCTGACGGTCCCCACCACCCGCCTGGCGTTCTCCGATCGCACGCTCACCCGCGTCGTGGAGCCGGGCGACGTCGAGCTCTGGGTCGGTACCAGCGCGCAGCGTGCCACCCAGGCGGTGACCACGCTTGTCGGTGACACCGTCGCGGTCACCAACGCGTCCCCACGCTGGACCACCGCCGACATCCGCTGAGGCCGGTCCGCCGTCGTCCTGGGGGGACGGTCGGCGGACCGCTCACGCTCGCGTGCCGGTTCTCCGCGCTGCTGCTGATGGCTCGTTGGTGCGTGGTCGCGGTGTCACGCCCCGGGCCGAGACTGTCAGTATCGTGTTGAGGAAGCCGATTCGCGGAGGCAAGGAGAAGGCATGAGCGACTGGAACGACAAGATCATCGCTGAGTTTCGCGCCAACGGTGGGCAGGTCGGCGGCCAGTTCGCTGGCGAGCCGCTGCTGCTGTTGCACACGGTCGGCGCCAAGAGCGGCCAGCCTCGCGTGAACCCGATGATGTACCAGAAGGTGGACGGCGGCTACGCCGTGTTCGCGTCCAAGGCCGGTGCGCCCACCAATCCCGACTGGTACTACAACCTGCTCGCTCATCCGCAGGCCCGAGCGGAGATCGGCACCGACAAGGTCGAGTTGGTCGCCAGAGTTGCCGCCGGGGACGAGCGGGAGCGGATCTGGACCGCGCAGAAGGCCGCGTATCCCGGCTTCGCCGACTACGAGCGGAAGACCACCCGCCAGATCCCAGTCGTCGTGCTGGAACCTGCGCCGTAGGCAGAGACGGTACAACCCGGTGCCGCTTGTGCGGGCCACGCCGCTGATTCAGCGCATATCCGCCGCCGACAGTGCACACGGCACGGCAGCGGGTGGGTGTCGCCTCGCTGTGGAGGGCACCTCCGGCGTACCCCGAACGCCTGAGCCGCCCGCCGCGTCCGCTGCGACCTGCCCTGGCCCTCCCGGACGCGGGAGCTGTCGGCAACGTCCGCCCATGTCGAGATCGGTACGGCTGATCCTGTGACGTGCCGGGCTGCCGTTAAGATCGTCGGCATGGCAACGCGGCTCGTTCAGATCAACATGAAGGCTCGGGACGACTCCGCGCTCGGCGGTTTCTGGGCGGAGGTGCTCGGCTGGGACGTTTCCAGTGAGGGACCCGGCGTGACCAACCTCGAACCCGAGGGCTTCGTCTACCCCGACCCCGTCGCTGTCTGCCTCGACCTCGTCCTCTCCCCGGAACCCAAGACGGTGAAGAACCGCGTACACGTCGACCTCGCCACCACCTCGGTGGCCCATCAGGCGGAGGTGGTCGCGCGCCTGAGGGATCTCGGCGCGACACCCACCGACGTGGGCCAGGGCGACGTGCCGTGGACGGTCATGGCCGATCCGGAGGGCAACGAGTTCTGCGTGCTGGACCCCCGACCGCTCTACCGGGACACCGGACCGATCGCCGCGGTGGTGGTCGACTGCGTGGACCCGCGAGTCATGGCCCGCTTCTGGGGCAGCGCGATGGACTGGACCCTGCACGAGGTGACCGACGACAAGGCGGTGCTGCGCTCCGCCGCGGGCGTCGGCCCATATCTGGAGTTCATCCGCACGCGCGAGGTGAAGACCGTGTGGAACCGTGTCCACCTCGATGTCCGCCCGTACCCGGGTGGCGACGTGGAGGTCGAGGCGGCCAGGCTGCGGGCTCTCGGCGCCACCGCCATCGACCTGGACGTGCCGTGGACGGTCCTCGCCGACCCGGAGGGCAACGAGTTCTGCCTCCTCGCTCCAGGCTGACCCAGACCGGGCGGTGAAACCTAGGTCAGACCCCGCTCGCCAGGACGTCAGGAAGGGCAACGGCGGTGCCGGTCACCGCGATCCCGCTTCCGGCTTCGGCGGGGATCCCTACCGTGAGAAGGCTTGGACGGCCCATGTCCTGGCCCTGCCGCACGGTGACCGTCGCGGGCGGTGTCACCAGGTGCAGCTCGCGCAGATAGCCACCCAACGCCGCGGCGGCCGCACCTGTCGCGGCGTCCTCGACAACACCACCGGGTGGGAACGGGTTGCGCGCATGGAACACCAGCGGGGACTCGCGGTAGACCAGGTCGATGGTCGTCCAGTCGCGCTGGGCCATCAGGCTGCCCAACGCCGCCATGTCGTAGTCCAGGTTGGCCAGGCGTTGCCGGCTCGCGGCGGCCACGATGGGATGCCATGCTCCGGCGAACGCGACCCGCGGCGGCAGCGTCGCGTCGAGGTCGTCCAGCTCCCAACGCAGCGCGTCGAGCAGCGCCGCAAGGTCGCCGGGGGCGATGGGTCTGCTCTGCGGTTCGACGCTGATCAGCGTGGCGGTGGTGGCCCCGTCCGCCCGCACCTCGGTGGAGACCTCGACCAGGCCGGCGCGGGTGTCCAAACGCAAGGCTCCCGGACCGTGCCGCTCGGCATAGGCAACTGCCGACGCGATGGTCGCGTGGCCGCAGAAGGGGACCTCTGCCTTCGGGCTGAAATAGCGCACCGTGAAGTGCCCATCGCGGCCAGGCACGATGAACGCCGTTTCGGAGTACCCGACCTGGGCCGCCACCCGCTGCATCTCCGCGTCGTCGAGCCCGGTGGCATCCAGGACCACACCAGCCGGGTTGCCACCGGTTGGATCGGCGGTGAACGCGGCGTACCGCAGGATCTCCATGATCAGGACTCTAGCTCCGTAGGTCGTGGGCGAACCTGGCTCATCGCTGGTCGCCGTCGGTGATGGTGTACTCGCGCCGCCGCAAGGGCACCCAGCTTCGGGCGGGCCGCCCCAGCGGTCAACACGATGCGACGTGTCCCTGCCCCTGCCGACGGGTCAGATGAACCTGCGCCGGCAGCTCATGATCGAAGCGATAGTGTCCTGCGCGTGACGCGCCCCGTGCTGCTCGACTGTGACCCCGGCATCGACGATATGGTGGCCATCCTTACGGCGGTGGCCAGCCCGGAGGTGGAACTTGTCGGGGTCACCACCGTCGGCGGCAACGTCGGAATCGACACCACCACCCGCAACGCGTTGGATGTGCTCGCGCTGGCCGGCCGGGCCGACATCCCGGTGGCCCGCGGGGCGGACCGACCGTATCTGCGCTCATTGAGCGACCGCGCCGCGTCGGTGCACGGAGACAGCGGGCTGGGCGGCATCACGCTGCCGACCTCCGGCGTCGGTCCGATCGAGGCCACCGCGCTGGAATTGATCGTCGAGACGGTACGGGCCGCCACGGAACCGGTGACGCTGGTCGCGACCGGACCCCTGACCAACGTGGCGCACCTGTTCGCGGTGCACCCCGACGTGGCATCGCGGTTGGCCCGGCTGGTGGTCATGGGCGGCTCGATCGGCGCCGGCAACCGAACGCCGGCCGCCGAGTTCAACATCTGGGCCGACCCGGAGGCCGCCTACCGAGTGCTCACCGAGCCGGGGCTACCCCGGCCGGTGCCGACCACGCTGGTCGGTCTGGACGTCACGTACCGCACCGCCTACGGTCCGGACGACCTGCACCGGCTCCGCGCGGCCGGCAGAGTGGCCGCTCTCTGCGCGGACGCGCTCGAGTACTACCTCTCGGCGTATCGGCGGGACCACGGAATGGACGTCGTACCGCTGCACGACCCGCTGGCGATGGCGGAGGCGATCCGGCCCGGCCTGGTCACCGCCGACCCGGCGTACGTCGAGGTGGACACCACAACCGGGCCGAGCCGTGGCAACACTCTGGTGGACCTGCGCGGCCTGCACGGCCCGCCGACCGTCGAGATGGGGGTGGACGTCGACGTGCCATCCGCGTTGGAGTTCATCACGAGTCGGCTGGCGATCCTGTGAGCTGGACGCGGCACCGGGCAGCCCGTTGCTGCCCGGCACCGCGACGGGATCGTCAGGCGACGGCGCAGGCGGCGCCGTTGAGGGTGAAGGCGGACGGCCTGCCGGAGTTGCCGGTGTGGGTGGCCTGGAAGCCGATGTCGACCGTCGTGCTCGGAGTGATCGTGCCGTTGTAGGAGACGTTGCGGGCGGTCACCGCCCCGCTCGACGGCGAGTACGTGGCGTTCCATCCGCCGGTGATGGCCTGGCCGCTCGGCAGCGTGAACGCCAGCGCCCACCCGTTGACCGGGGCGCTGCCCGTGTTGGTCACCGAGATCGACGCGGTGAGGCCGTTGTTCCAGGCGTTGACCGTGTACGCGACCCGGCACACACCGGCCGGCGGCGGCGTGCTCGGCGGGGGAGTCGTCGGCGGGACGGTGGTGGGCGGAGGCGTCGTCGGCGGTGTGTCGCCGCCGATGCTGCCGGGCACCGAGCGGAGCGCGTCGTACCAGGCGACGGCCATCTTGCGGTAGCCCGTGGCGTTGGGGTGGACGCCGTCGGCGAGATCGCTCAACGTCAGGGCGCGGTACATGTCGACCAGGTGGACGCGTTTGCCGGCGGCGGCCCGGGTCTGCACGATCCCGGGGATCGCGGCGTTGTATGCCCGGACCTGGTTGTCCGCACCGGATTTCGGCACGATCGTCGCGACGAACACGTCCGCGTTCGGGGCGGTGTTGGTGATCTTGTCGACGAGTGCGGCAAGCCGGCCCGGAGCACCGGAGGTGTCGCCGTACATGTCGTTGGTGCCGATGTGCAGCAGCACCGTCCGGGGGGTCGTCGCCCGTAGCCAGTTGACGACGTTGGCGTCGATCTGGGCGATGGTCCAGCCGGAGTGCCCCTCGTGGTCGTGGTCGCCGAGGCTGGCCGGGCCGTTGAACTGGGAGCCGACGAAGTCGATCCGGTATCCGCCGGTCGTGAACCGCTGCCAGAGTTCGATGCGGTATCCGCCGGCGACGTTGAAGCCGTCGGTGATCGAATCGCCCAGCGGCATCACGCGTACCCCGCCGTTGGATTCGGCGCTGGCGGGCATGGTCGCCACCGGGACGGCGGCGGCCACGGCCGCGACGGCCGCCAGGGCCGCCCACCACAGGCGAGCCCGTCGGGGCCTCGGTGTCGCGGCGGTGGTCGCGGGTGCGGGGGGAACCGGGTGGTCGAGGTAGGGACTGCTCATGAGGGCTTCCTCCGGTGGTGGGGGAGCGTGCGCCAGCAGGGCGGCGCCGCGACGGCGCCACCATTTCGCGGTACGCGTGGATCAGCTGGCAGGACGGCCAGGAGCCCGGACGTCAGCACTGGTGGTCGACGCTGCCTGTGCCGCTGGTCATCGACGGGCCGGCTGCGACGGATCGATGGACCGCGACGGGAGTGTGCCCTGCACCCCGTCGGACGCACGATAGCGTGTTATCGCTAACAAGGGCAATCGATCGACATTGCACTATGGCTGTGTCACGGCCGGTTCGAGCGTCGACGCCAGCCAGCGCAGCTGCCGTCGGACGTGGACGGCCTCACCGCCCTCGTGACCGTTGAACGGGTAGACGTGCATCTCCCGCTCCGGCGGTGCGGGCCGGCCGGTCGCGGCGCCGTACTGGTGGTAGGCGGCGAAGCCGGTGCTCGGCGGGCAGACGGTGTCGCGCAGGCCGATGCCGAAGTGGGCCGGAGCCGTGGCCCGGCGAGCGAAGCTCACCCCGTCGACATAGGACAACGTGTGCCGCACGGCTTCCTCGGCCTCCCGGTGCACCGACAGGTAGCGGGCGATCTCCCCGTACGGCGAGGCGTCGCTGAGCGCGATGGCCCGCTGCACGTCGCAGAGGAACGGGGCGGTGGTCAGCACCGCCGCGAGGTCGCCGACGAGACCCGCCACCGCCAGGGCCAGGCCGCCGCCCTGACTGTTGCCGACCACGGCGATCCGGCCTCCGTCGACTCCGGGCAGCGCGCGAACCGCGTCGACGGCCCGGACCGCGTCGGTGATCAGGCGTCGGTAGTGGTAGTCGTGCGGGTCGAGGATTCCCCAGGTGGCGGGCCAGGGGCCGCCGGGTGCGCCGTGCGGGTCGGTGGTGTCACCGGCGCCGTACTGCCCGGCCTGCCCCCGGTTGTCCATCAGCAGGTGGGCGTACCCGGCGACCGGCCAGGTCAGCCGCTCGTGTGGCAGGCCCCGGCCACGCCCGTAGCCGGCGTACTCGACAACGGTGGGCAGCGGGTCCGCAATGCCCGCCGGGCGCGTGTACCAGGCCCGCACCGGGTCACCTCCGTAGCCGGCGAACGTGACGTCCCACGTGTCGAGCAGGCGCAGGTCGGTGGGTTCCGGGCGAACGTCCACGAGCGCCGGACGGGCGGACGCCTCGGCGAGGGTGTCGCGCCAGAACCGGTCGAAGTCGTCAGGCTCGACGACGGTTGGCGCGTAGCGCCGCAACTCGTCCAGGGCGGGGGCGGGCTCGGGCATGGCTCCTCGCAGGTCAGCGCGGGTGGGCGGGCGGGGCGGTGCTCTCCCGTACGACCAGCTCGGTCACCAGGTCGATCCGGCTGGTCGCCGGCTCGTTGCCGTTGGCCAGGTCGAGCAGCATCTGGGTGGCGATGCCGGCCATGTCGCCCAGCGGCTGGTTGATCGTGGTCAGCGCGGGGTCGGTCCAGGCCGAGACAGGCAGGTTGTCGTACCCGATGACCGAGAGGTCCTCGGGCACTCGCAGGCCGCACTTGCGGGCGGCCCGGAGCACCCCCATGGCCTGGATGTCCGAGCCGGCGAAGATCGCCGTGGGTCGGTCCGGTCGGCTCAGCAGCCGCAGGCCGTGGGCGTGCCCGGCATGCGCGGAGAAGCTGCCGTAGCTGACCAGTTCGCGGTCGACGGCGACCCCGGCCTCCTCGTGGGCGGAGTGGAAACCGGCGGCGCGGGCCCGGCTGCACAGCATGTCGGTTGGCCCGGAGATGACGGCGATCCGTCGATGGCCCAGCTCCAGCAGGTGCCGGGCGGCCAGCAGGCCGCCGTTGAAGTTGTTCGAGCCGACGGTGGGCACCGAGGCGGAGGTCGCGCTGTCGGTGTCGACGACGACGAACGGGATGCCCTGCCGCCGCAGCTGCTGCTGCTGGCTGTCGGTCAGGTGGCAGAGCACGAGCAGCACGCCCAGGGGGCGATCGGCGAGCAGCGTGTCCAGCCACCGCGACGGCGGTCGGTGTGCGCCGCCGAGTTGGGACACGGCGAGGCCGATCCCGGCGGCGGCGGTCACCGCCTCGGCCCCGCGCAGAATCTCCAGCGCCCAGCCGGTGTCGAACTCGTGGAACACCAGATCGATCCGGCGCTGGCCGGTCGACGGCCGCCGGTTGCGGCGCTGGTACTGGTGGCGGTCGAGACTCGCCTCGACCCGGGCCCTGGTGGCGGGGGCGACATCCTCGCGTCCGTTGAGGACCTTGGACACCGTCGCGACCGACACGCCCACGTCGTTGGCGATCGTCGCGATGGTGGAGGCGGGTGGGTCGAGCGGGCGGTGCTCTGTCATCGCAGCCTCTACAGCGTCCGAAAATTTCGGAAGACCATAACACGATCGATTGGGCCGGCCGACGCATGAGATTCGGGTTGCTCGATCTCTGCCACTGGCCCACCTCTCGGATCGAGGATCGTGCTGGTCGGCTCAACCGGCTGGGTAGCGGGGGATCCATCGTCACATCGAAACTCTTGACAGGCTTAGGCGGTGCACTTAGGTTGCCGAAAAGGTTACGCGGGTTTCCGGAAAGTTTCGGATCGCGGTCACCCGTCACGAACCGATCCCGCGAGGGTGCGGGATGTGGCCGGAGCTAAGGGGTCTCGGCATGAGAAACGACGTGCCCGTCGACGGCGCACCGGCGTCCCACGACGCCACACCGTGGCGTGACGCGCGGCTGTCGCCGGTCGAACGGGCCGAGGCGCTGTTGCCGCTGATGTCGCTGGAGGAGAAGCTCGCCCAGCTCGTCGGGGTCTGGGTGGGCGCCGACGCATCCGGTGAGGGCGTCGCCCCGCACCAGGCCGACATGCTCGACGAGCTGCCGCCGTGGAGCACCGTCATCCGGCACGGGTTGGGCCAGCTCACCCGGCCGTTCGGCACCGCACCTGTCGACCCGGTGCTCGGCGCCCGGTCGCTTGCCGCGTCCCAGGCGCAGATCGTGGCCGCCAGCCGGTTCGGCATCCCGGCGCAGGTGCACGAGGAGTGCCTCACCGGCTTCGCGGCCTGGCGGGCCACCGTCTACCCGACCCCGCTGAGCTGGGGCGCCTCGTTCGACCCGAAACTGGTCGAGGAGATGGCCACACGGATCGGCCAGTCGATGCGCGCCGCAGGCGTGCACCAGGGGCTCGCCCCGGTCCTGGACGTCACCCGCGACTACCGCTGGGGACGCACCGAGGAGACCATCGGCGAGGACCCGTACCTGGTGGGGACGACCGGCGCGGCGTACGTGCGGGGCCTGGAGGGCACCGGCGTGGTGGCCACGCTGAAGCATTTCGCCGGATACTCCGCCTCCCGGGGAGGGCGCAACCTCGCGCCGGTGCCGATGGGCCACCGGGAGCTGGCCGACGTGATCCTGCCACCGTTCGAGATGGCCCTGCGGCTCGGCGGCGCCCGCTCGGTGATGAACTCCTACGCCGAGATCGACGGTCTGCCCATCGCCGCCGACGAGGAACTGCTGACCGGGCTCCTGCGTGACGAGTGGGGCTTCACCGGCACCGTGGTCGCCGACTACTTCGCCGTGCGTTTCCTGCAGACCCTGCACGGGGTGGCCGAGCGCCCCGCCGACGCCGCCGGCCTCGCCCTGCGGGCCGGGATCGACATCGAGCTGCCCACCGTGGACGCGTTCGGCGCCCCGCTGCTGGCGGCGGTCCGCGCCGGTGAGGTCGACGAGGCGCTGATCGACCGGGCGGTGCGGCGGGTGCTCATCCAGAAGATCGAGATCGGTCTGCTCGACGACGGTTGGCGGGAGCTGCCCGACGACGTGGCGAGCCTGCGACTCGACGACGAGGCCAGCCAGGACGTCGCCGTACGACTGGCCCGGGAGGCCATCGTGCTGCTGCGCAACACCGGCGTGCTGCCGCTGCCCGCCGGTGGTCGGGTGGCCCTCGTCGGCCCGCTCGCCGACGACCCGATGGCCATGCTCGGCTGCTACACCTTCCCCAACCACGTCGGCGTCAACCACAGCGAGTACGGCCTCGGCGTGGACATCCCCTCGCTCCGCGACGAGCTGGCCCGACACGTCCCGCACCTCAGCTTCGAGCCCGGCTGCGCCATCACCGGCGAGGACACCTCGGGCATTCCCGCCGCGGTCGCCGCGGCGGTGGCCGCCGACGTGTGCGTGCTCGCCGTCGGCGACCGGGCGGGCATGTTCGGTCGGGGCACCTCCGGGGAGGGCTGCGACGCCGTCGACCTGGCGCTGCCCGGGGTGCAGGCCGACCTGGTCCGGGCCGTCCTGGCCACCGGCACCCCGGTCGTGCTGGTGCTGATGACTGGCAGGCCGTACGCGCTCGGCCCGGAGTTCGACGCGGCGGCGGCCGTGGTGCAGGGGTTCTTCCTCGGACAACGTGGCGGGCAGGCGCTCGCCGAGGTGCTCACCGGAGCGGTGAACCCGTCCGGGCGGCTTCCGGTCAGCGTGCCCCGCGACGCGGGCGGCCTGCCGGGCACCTACCTGGCGCCACCGCTGGGGCGCCGCAACAAGGTCTCCTCGATCGACCCGACGCCCGCGTACCCGTTCGGCCACGGGCTGAGCTACACGACCTTCGACTGGTCCGGCGCGGCCGTCGTCAGGCCGGCGGACGACGTGTACGACGACGCGGCCGAGCCGGTCGCCTGGCCGGTCGACGGCGAGGCGCGGGTACGCGTCACCGTCCGCAACACCGGTTCCCGGCCCGGCACCGAGGTGGTGCAGCTCTACCTGCACGACCCCGTCGCGCAGACGACCCGGCCGGTGACGCGGCTCGTCGGCTACGCCCGGGTGCCGTTGGAGCCCGGCGGGGCGGCCGACGTGACGTTCGGCGTACCGGCCGATGTCGCGTCGTTCACCGGGCGGGCTGGCCGGCGCATCGTCGAGCCCGGCGCGGTCGAGCTGCGGTTCGGCCGCTCCAGCGGTGACACGGTGGCCGCCCTCGCGTTACGGCTGACCGGCGAGGAACGCCAGGTGGGCCACGAGCGGGAGCTGCTCACGGCAGTGCGGATCGAGCACCTTCTGGCCGTCCCGCAGTCCGCATAGGAGTCCGAGGATGACCTCCGGGACGTTACGGCCGCCGCCAGCGCCGCCTCCCGCTCCGGCGGCGGCCCCCGCGCCCGCCCCGCGTGCTCCGCGACGTCGCCGAACCTGGCGGCAGGCGTTGCGCCGGGACTGGCAGCTCTACTCGCTCGCCGTCCTGCCGCTGCTGTTCTTCCTGGTCTTCCGGTACCTGCCGATGATCGGGAACGTCATCGCGTTCCGCCGGTTCAAGCCGGGCGGCAGCATCTTCGGTGAGTACTGGGTCGGGCTGCGGTACTTCCGGATGTTCCTCACCGACCCGACGTTCTGGGAGGTCTTCACCAACACGCTGGTGCTCGGGACGCTGACCCTGCTGTTCTGCTTCCCACTGCCGATCGTGTTGGCGCTGCTACTCAACGAGGTGCGTGCCCGGCGGTTCAAGCGGTTCGTCCAGTCGGTGTCCTACCTGCCGCACTTCCTGTCGATCGTGATCGTGGCGGCGATGGTCATGCAGCTGACCTCGATCGACGGCACCGCCAACCAACTCGTCCGGCTGTTCGGCGGCGATGCGGTGGCGTTCCTGCAACAGCCCGAGTGGTTCCGCACCATCTACGTCTCGTCCGAGGTCTGGCAGACCGTCGGCTGGGGCACCATCCTCTACCTCGCGGCCCTCACCACGATCGACGAGGACCTCTACGAGGCCGCGCGGATCGACGGTGCCAACCGGCTGCGGCAGACCTGGCACGTGACGCTGCCCGGGATCCGGCCGACGATGGTGACCCTGCTGATCCTCAACATCGGCAGCTTCATGGCGGTCGGGTTCGAGAAGATCCTGCTGCTCTACAACCCGCTGACCTACCCGACGGCGGACGTGCTCTCCACGTACCTGTTCCGGATGGGCTTCCAGTCCAGCAACTTCAGTTACGCCGCCGCGATCGGTCTCTTCGAGGCCGTGATCGGGCTGGTCCTGGTCCTGTCGGCGAACCTCATCTCCCGTCGCACGGTGGGGACGAGCCTGTGGTGACCCTCGGTACGAAGGCGGACGCCCCGACGACGCGCGGGCCGGTGGACAGCCGGGGCTACCGGATCTTCCGGATCGTCAACACGGTCGTCCTGACCGGCGTGGTGATCGTGACGCTCTACCCGTTCCTCACCATCGTGGCCCGCTCGCTCAGCGAGGAGGCGTACATCATCGCCGGGAAGGTGAACCTGGTCCCGCGCGGGTTCGACCTGACCTCGTACAAGCTGGTGATGTCCGACGCGATGTTCTGGACGAACTACCGCAACACCGTCGTCTACACGGTCGTCGCCACGATCATCTCGATCGTCCTGACCACCTGCTACGCGTACGTGCTGTCGAAGCCGCAGCTCAAGGGGCGCGCCGTCCTCGTCGGCGTCGCGCTGTTCACCATGTTCTTCTCCGGCGGTCTGATCCCCAACTACGTGCTGGTCACCAGCCTGGGGATGAAGAACACCATCTGGGCCATCGTGATCCCCAACGCCATCAGCGTGTTCAACCTGCTGGTGATGAAGGCGTTCTTCGAGAGCCTGCCGACCGAGTTGGAGGAGGCCGCGGCGGTCGACGGGCTGAACACGTACGGCATCCTGCTGCGCATCGTGCTGCCCCTGTCGAAGGCGATCATCGCCACGATGGTGCTCTTCTACGCGGTCGCCTTCTGGAACTCGTGGTTCACCGCGTTCCTCTACATCGACCGGCAGGACCTGCTCCCGGTCACCGTGTACCTGCGCAACCTGATCGCGGGCGCCACCAGCGCCGAGTCGGCCGCCGCCGACGCGGACAAGGTCCAGGCCGCGGCCACGCTCCAGGCCGTGACGATCGTGCTCACGACCCTGCCGATCCTGGCGGTCTATCCCTTCGTCCAGCGGTACTTCGTCCGTGGCGTGATGCTCGGCGCGGTCAAGGGCTGAGCCACGCACGTCGCAGCGCTCCACCCCCACCCCCCCACCGAAAGGACCAGCCATGCTCCACCAGACGTGGCGCCGCGTGGCGTTAGCCACCGCGGGTCTGCTCGCGCTCAGCCTGACCACCGCCTGTTCCGAGGATCCCGCCGAGTCGTCGGACCTCTCGGAGAACCGGGCCGGCGCGATGGCCAACTATGGTGTCGGCGACCAGTTCAAGGCCACCGAGGCGCTCTCCTTCTCGACCCTCTACAACAACCACACGTTCTATCCGCTCAAGGACGACTGGCCGTTCTGGTCCGAGTTGACCAAGCGGACCAACGTCACGATCGAGCCGGTGGCGGTCCCGCTCAGTGACTACGAGCAGAAGCGCAGCCTGCTGATCGGCGCCGGGGACGCCCCGCTGATCATTCCGAAGACGTACCACCCGCAGGAGAACGCGTTCGTGTCCTCCGGGGCGATCCTCCCGGTGAGCGACTACCTGGACCTGATGCCCAACCTCAAGGACAAGATCGCCAAGTGGAACCTCAAGCCGGAGATCGACAACCTGCGGCAGTCCGACGGTAAGTTCTACCTGCTGCCCGGCCTGCACGAGAAGCCCACGCAGGACTACACGGTGCTGGTGCGCACCGACATCATGCAGGAGCTCAACCTGCCGACCCCGAAGACCTGGGACGACCTGTACGCCGTGCTCAAGGCGATGAAGGCGAAGTACCCGAACGTCTATCCGTACTCCGACCTCTTCAGCAAGCCCAACCCCACCGGCGCCCTGCTGAACATCCTCGGCTCGGCCCACGGCACCCAGGCTGGCTGGGACTACCAGCACGCCACCTGGGACCCGGCGGCGAAGAAGTTCAACTACACCGGCGCGTCCGAGCAGTACAAGCAGATGGTCACCTTCCTGCACAAGCTCGTCGCCGAGGGACTGCTCGACCCGGAGAGCTTCACCCAGACCGACGACCAGGCACGCCAGAAGCTGGCCAACGGCAAGTCCTTCGTAGTCACCGGCAACGCGCAGACCCTTGTCAACAACCACCGCCCCGACCTGGCCAAGACCCTGCCGAACGCGAAGATGGCCAAGATCCCGCTGCCGATCGGCCCGGCCGGCGAGGTCAACCCCTTCCCCCGGTTGGAGAACGGCGTCATGATCTCCACGAAGGCCCGGGAGAGCAAGAACTTCGTCGCCATGATGCAGTTCATCGACTGGCTGTGGTACTCGGACGCCGGCCTGGAGTTCGCGCGCTGGGGCATCGAGGGCACGACCTTCACCAAGGACGCGTCCGGGAAGCGCTCGCTCAACCCCGGCGTCGACTTCCTCGGCCTCAACCCGAACGCGCCCAAGCACCTGCAGAAGGACTTCGGCTTCCAGAACGGCGTCTTCGCCTACGGCGGTTCCCCGGACCTGGTCCGCGGGTTCTTCTCCCCGGAGGAGTTGGAGTTCCAGAAGGTGATGGACGCCCGCACCCCGAGGCTGGTGCCGCCGCCCGCCCCGTTGACCGACGAGGAGCGCGAGCAGGTGTCGCTCTGGGAGACCCCGCTGAAGGACTTCGTCACCCAGAACACGCTCAAGTTCGCCCTGGGCCAACGGCCCCTCACCGAGTGGGACGCGTACGTGGCCGAGCTGAAGGCCAAGAACTCCGACCAGTACATCGACATGGTCAACAAGGCGTACGAACGGTTCCAGAAGAGCAACGGCTGATCAGCGGGGAGCCCGGTCGGGCGGCTGATCGCGGCCCGACCGGACTTCCCGGCGACCACCGGCCGGCGCGGTGCGCGTGCTCCGCCCGCCGCCGGCCAGGACGACCAGAGGACAGCGATGCCCATCACCGTTCCCGACCAGGCCACCGGCCGGCCCACCGACGCCGGGCGGCGCTGCGCGCTGCCGGTCGCCGCCGGCCGGGCGGAGCAGCGGTGAGCACCGCCCACGCCTGGCGACAGTTCGGCGACGGGCCACTGTCGCGGATCACCTCCCGCGTCTACGTCCTGCTCGTCGTCGAGCTGCTGCTCCTGCTCACCACCCTGCCCGGCCTGCTCCCGTTGCTGCTGCTGGGCCGCGACCCCAGCAACCTGCCGCTGGTCGCGGTCCTCCTGCTGCCGGTCGGCCCCGCGATCTCGGCCGCCCTGTACGCCCTGCGGCACCAGCGCCCCGACCTGACCGACCTGCGGCCCGCCGCCCTGTTCTGGCGCGGGTACCGGGCCAACCTGTCCGGCGTGCTGCGCGTCTGGGTGCCGACGCTGCTGTGGCTGACCGTGCTCGCCGTAAACCTCGCCTACCGCGACGCGGCCGGCCTCGCGACGTGGTGGGCCGTGCCGCTGCTCCTGATCGCGGTGGGGGTGACGCTCTGCGCGGCCAACGCCCTGGTCGTCACCTCGCTGTTCGACTTCCGCACCCGCGACGTGCTCCGGCTGGCCGTGCACTTCCTCGTGCGTACGCCCGGTGTCACCGTCGGCAACGCCCTGCTGCTGGCCGCGGCGGCCGGGATCACCGCGGTCCTCTCCGAGGTGGTCCTGGCGATGCTCGGTTCGATCGCGGTCCTGGCGTTCCTGCGGGTCGGCGATCCGATGGTCCGGCTGATCCGCAAGGAGTTCACCCCGTGAGCGCACCGGAGTCCGTAAAGCTGGAGGAGTCGATGTTCGTGGCGGACCCGCTGGACGTCGGGGAACCCCGCGTGCACGCCGCCTGGCTGCCACCGGAGGCGTTCCGGTCGCTCGGCGCGCGCCGCGTCCTCGTGCACGGCGACGGGCCGCTCGTCGACACCGTCCTCGACGAGGTGGCCCGCGCCTGCGCCCGCTACGGCGGACGGATGTGGCACTCCCCGTCCTGGGACGTGGACGTCGATCTGGTGCTGACGCTGCGCGGCGCGGGCGAGCTGCCCAGCTCGACGGCGCAGGGGGCGCGGGCGGCGGGCGAGGCGGCGCTGACCGAGGACGGCCGGACGCTCGGCGACGAGGGGTTCCTGCTGGCGCGGGCCGGTGACGTGACGGTCGTGCTGGCCGACGCGCCCGCCGGCCTGCTGTACGGGCTGTTCCACGTGGTCCGGCTCTGCGCGGCTGCCTTCGACCCGGCCCGCCCGCCGGAGCTGCACCGGCCCGCACTGCGCCGCCGGATGCTGAACCACTGGGACAACGTGGTCGTGCACCCGGTGATGGGCCAGGTCGAACGGGGGTACGCCGGCGGCTCGATCTTCTGGCGTGACGGCCTTCCGCGCGGCGACCTGTCCCGGATCCGGGCGTACGGGCGGCTGCTGGCGGCCAGCGGGGTCAACGCGATCTCGGTGAACAACGTCAACGTGGGGCGGACGGAGGCGCGGCTGCTCACCGACCGGATCGGTGACGTCGCCGAGATCGCGGACGTCCTGCGCCCGTACGGCATCCGGGTGCACCTGTCGGTCACCTTCGCCGCGCCGGTGGTCCTCGGCGGTCTGACCACCGCCGACCCGGCCGACGAGGCGGTGCGGGCGTGGTGGGCCGACACCACCCGGGGGGTGTACGAGCGCATCCCGGATTTCGGCGGCTACCTGGTGAAGGCGGACTCCGAGGGGCAACCCGGCCCGTTCACCTACGGCCGGGACCACGCCGACGGGGCGAACCTGCTCGCCGAGGCCCTCGCCCCGCACGGGGGAGTGGTGCACTGGCGGGCGTTCGTCTACAACCACCACCAGGACTGGCGGGACCGGTCCACCGATCGGGCGCGAGCCGCGTACGACCATTTCACGCCGCTCGACGGGCGGTTCCGTACCAACGTGGTCGTGCAGGTGAAGTTCGGCCCGGTGGATTTCCAGGTGCGCGAGCCGGTCTCTCCGGTGCTCGCCGCGATGCCCGCCACCCGGCTCGCCGTGGAGGTGCAGGTCACGCAGGAGTACACGGGTCAGCAGCGGCACGTCTGCCATCTCGGCCCGTGGTGGAGCGAGGTGTTGCGGTTCGCGCCCTGGGGCCCCGACGGGCGGACGATCGCCGACGTGGCCATCGGGGAGGCGGGGGAGGGCGGCGGCCTGGTCGCCGTTGCCAACACCGGCGACGACCCGTTCTGGACCGGGCACCCGCTGGCACAGGCCAACCTGTACACGTTCGGTCGGCTCGCCTGGGATCCCCGGCTGGATCCTCGGGCCGTCCTCGACGAGTGGATCACGCTGACCTTCCCGCCGTCGGCGACCGCCGATCCGGAGCCGGTGCGGCGGACGCTGCACGAGATCATGGACGGCTCCTGGCGCACCTACGAGCGGTACACCGCCCCGCTGGGCGTCGGCTTCATGGTCCACCCGGGTGACCACTACGGGCCCGACGTCGACGGGTACGAGTACTCGCGGTGGGGCACCTACCACTTCGCCGACCGCGACGGCGTCGGCGTGGACCGCAGCCGCGCGACGGGCACCGGCTTCGCCGGCCAGTACCCGCCGTACTGGGCGGACGTGTACGAGTCGCCCGAGCGGTGCCCGGACGAGCTGCTGCTCTTCTTCCACCACGTCCCGTACGGGCACGTCCTGCACAGCGGGTCCACCGTCATCCAGCACATCTACGACACCCACTTCGCGGGAGTCGAGGAGGTGGAGGCGATGCGGCGGCGGTGGCAGACGTTGAACGGGATGATCGACCCGGCCGTGTACGTGCGGGTGGCCGAGCGCCTCGACGAGCAGGTGCGTTCGGCCACCGAGTGGCGGGATCAGATCAACGCGTACTTCCTGCGCAAGTCCGGGGTGCCGGACGCGCGGGGGCGGCGCATCTACTGACCCCCCTGCCCGCGCTCACCAGGGGTGCACCGTGCCGTCCTCCAGGCGGTTCACCGGCAGGTACGCCGGGGTGTACGGGTACCGGGCCGCCGCCTCCTCGTCGATGTCCACCCCGAGGCCGGGAGTCTCGGCGGGGTGCAGGTAGCCGTCGGCGTAGTGGTACCCGTGGGGGAACACCTCGTCGGTCTCGGCGGTGTGCCGCATGTATTCCTGCAGACCGAAGTTGGGGATCGAGATGTCGAGTTGGAGCGCGGCGGCCATGCAGACCGGTGAGAGGTCGGTGGCGCCGTGCGAGCCGCTGCGCACGTGGTGCAGCGCCGCGAGGTCGAAGATGCGGCGCAGGTGTGTGATCCCGCCGGCGTGCACGACGGTGGCCCGGATGTAGTCGATGAGCTGTTCGCGGATGAGCGAGGCGGCGTCGAAGATGCTGTTGAAGACCTCGCCCACGGCGATCGGGGTGGTGGTGTGCTGCCGGATCAGCCGGAAGCCCTCCTGGAGGTCGGCGGGGACCGGGTCCTCCATCCAGGTCAGCGCGTACGGCTCCAGGCTGCGGCCGAGTCGGGCCGCCTCGATCGGGGTGAGCCGGTGGTGCACGTCGTGCAGCAGCCGCAGGGTGGGGCCGAACTCGTCGCGGACACGGGCGAACACCGTCGGCACGTGCGCCAGGTAGCGGGCGGTGGACCAGGTGGCCTCGCTGGGCAGCGCCGCGTCGGCCGGCTCGTAGAAGAGCTTGTCGGCGCTGACCCCGTACGTCTGGGGTAGGCCGGGCACGCCGCACTGCACCCGCACCGCCCGGTAGCCGAGGTCGTGGTAGCGGGCGACCTCCACCAGCACCTCCTCGACGGACTCGCCGTTGGCGTGCCCGTACACCGTGACGCCCTCGCGGGACCGGCCACCGAGCAGTTGGTAGACCGGGAGGCCGGCGACCTTGCCCTTGATGTCCCACAGGGCGGTGTCCACCGCCGCGATCGCGCTCATCGTGACCGGCCCGCGCCGCCAGTACGCCCCCTGGTACAGGTACTGCCAGGTGTCCTCGATCCGCGCCGGATCCCGGCCGATCAGCAGCGGCGCCACGTGGTCGCGCAGGTACGACGCGACGGCCAACTCCCGACCGTTGAGGGTGGCGTCCCCGACGCCGGTGACGCCCTCGTCCGTGACGATCTTGAGGGTGACGAAGTTTCGGCCCGGACTGGTCACGATGACCCGGGCATCGACGATCTTCACTCGATCTCCTTCGTGCCCACGGGTCGGGTGTGGACGCCGCAGGGGGGTGGCGCGAGGGCGGGGAGAGGCGCGATGTGCTTATCGGGAACGTCCCGATAATAGCCCGCCGCAGGTCGGCGGTGAGTGGCGTCGTGCGCCTGCCCTGGTGTGCAGGTCGCCCGCAATCCGTTGCGCCGAAAGGTTTCCGGAAGACTTGACAATCGAGTGCGCTCGATTGAAGCTGACGTTGGTCACGCGAGCCGCGGTCACGGTCGGGCGAAGGGCAGTCCTCGACTCACCCCCTTCCATGCGCCATGCTCCCGAGGGAATCGCGAACGATGACACTGAAGACAAGGATGCTTGGCGTCGTCATGGCGGTCGTGACACTGGCCGCAGCCGCGCTGGCATTCGCCGCACCCGCGTCGGCGGCGACGCTCACCCAGGTGACCGGCTTCGGCACCAACCCCACCAATCTTCAGATGCACCTGTACGTCCCCGACCGGGTTGCCGCCCGACCGGCGGTCCTGCTCGCCCTGCACTACTGCACAGGAACGGGCCCGGCGTTCCACTCCGGCACCCAGTACGCGTCCCTCGCCGACCGGTACGGGTTCATCGTGATCTACCCGTCGGCGACCCGCAGCAGCCGCTGCTGGGACGTGGCCTCGCCGCAGGCGCTGCGCCGAGGCGGGGGCAGCGACCCGGTCGGGCTCATGTCGATGGTCGACTACGTGCGGCAGCGGTACGCTGTCGACCCGGCCCGGATCTTCGCCACCGGCACCTCGTCCGGAGCGATGATGACCAACGTCATGCTGGGCGACTACCCGGACGTGTTCGCGGCGGGTGCGTCCTTCGCCGGGGTGCCCTTCAGCTGCTTCGCCACCGGCGGCAGCTCGGAGTGGAACAGCGAGTGTGCCAACGGCCAGCTCATCAGGACGGCACAGCAGTGGGGGGACCTCGTCCGCGGGGCGTACCCCGGTTACACCGGCCAGCGGCCACGCATGCAGATCTGGCACGGCACCAACGACGAGACGCTGCGCTACCCGAACTTCGGTGAGCAGGTCAAGCAGTGGACCAACGTGCACGGGCTGAGCCAGACCCCCACGTACACCGACTCGCCGCAGTCCGGTTACACCCGCACCCGGTACGGCAGCAGCGGCCCGATGGCGCCGGTCGAGGCGATCAGCATGCAGGGCGTCTCGCACAACCTGCCGGTCGACGCCGCGCAGGTGATCCGCTTCTTCGGCCTGGACGGCTCCACGCCGCCACCGACGACCCCGCCACCGACGACCCCGCCACCGACGACCCCACCGCCGACGACCCCACCGCCGACCACCCCGCCACCGACCACGCCACCGCCGACCACCCCACAGCCGACCACCCCGCCGCCGACGGCGGGTGCCTGCCGGGTCGGTTACACGGTCAACGCCTGGAACACCGGTCTCACCGCCAGCGTGACCATCACCAACACCGGGACCGCCCCGGTGAACGGATGGGCGCTGACCTTCACGCTGCCCACCGGCCAGAGCATCACCAACGGCTGGAACGCGCAGTACTCCCCGACCAACGGTGCGGTGACCGCCCGCAACGTCTCCTACAACGCCAGCATCGCGCCGAACGCGTCCGTCGAGATCGGCTTCCAGGCCACCCACAGCGGCGGCACCGGCAAGCCCGCGTCCTTCGCCCTCAACGGGGCGACCTGTTCGGTCTCCTGACCACCCCTTCACACCACCAGTTCAGAAACGGAGTCGCACGATGAGAAACGCGAAATGGAGGGCGGCAACGAAAGCCGCCCTCGCGCTGACCGGCGCGGCTGCCCTCGCCGCCAGCATGGCGATGTTCCTGCCCGGCACGGCGAGCGCGGGGACGACGTTGGGCGCGTCCGCCGCCGAGAAGGGCCGGTACTTCGGAGCGGCGGTGGCCGCCAACCGGCTCTCCGACGGCGCCTACACGACGATCCTCAATCGTGAGTTCAACTCGGTGACGCCCGAGAACGAGATGAAGATCGACGCGACGGAGCCGCAGCAGGGGCAGTTCAACTTCACCAACGCCGATCGGATCGTGAACCACGCCCGCAGCCAGGGGATGAGCGTGCGGGGTCACACCCTGGCGTGGCATTCGCAGCAGCCGGGCTGGATGCAGAACATGAGTGGCAGCGCGCTGCGGCAGGCGATGCTCAACCACGTCACCCAGGTGGCGACGTACTACCGGGGCAAGATCGCGGCCTGGGACGTGGTGAACGAGGCGTTCGCCGACGGCAGCTCGGGTGCCCGGCGTGACTCGAACCTGCAGCGCACCGGAAACGACTGGATCGAGGCCGCGTTCCGGGCCGCCCGCGCCGCCGACCCGGGCGCGAAGCTCTGCTACAACGACTACAACACCGACAACTGGACGCACGCGAAGACGCAGGCCGTCTACAACATGGTCCGCGACTTCAAGTCCCGTGGCGTGCCGATCGACTGCGTCGGTCTCCAGTCGCACTTCAACAACGACTCGCCGTACGTGAGCAACTACCGCACCACCCTGTCCAGCTTCGCCGCCCTCGGCGTGGACGTGCAGATCACCGAGCTGGACATCCAGAACGCGCCGGCGAACACGTACCGGGCTGTGGTCGAGGACTGCCTCGCGGTGCCCCGCTGCAACGGGATCACGGTGTGGGGTATCCGCGACAGCGACTCGTGGCGCTCCGAGCAGAGCCCGCTGCTGTTCACAAGTGGTGGTGCGAAGAAGGCGGCGTACGACGCGGTCCTGGCCGCGTTGAACGCCGGTGGCACCACGCCGCCGCCCACCACGGCGCCGCCGACCACTCCTCCGCCCACCACCGCGCCGCCCACGACGCCTCCGCCCACCACTCCGCCGCCCACCGGTTCCTGCACCGCGACGGTGTCGGTGAACCAGTGGCCGGGCGGTTTCGTGGCCAACGTCCGGGTGACGGCGGGATCCTCGGCACTCAACTCCTGGGCGACGACTATCACGTTGCCGTCGGGCGCCGCGGTCACCAACGCCTGGAGCGCCAACCGCAGTGGTAACAGCGGCACGGTCCGCTTCACGAACGTCGACTACAACAGTCAGGTCGGCGCTGGGCAGACCATCGAGTTCGGCTTCCAGGGCACCGGCACCGCCGGCAACCTGAGCGCGACCTGCGCGTGAGGCTGACGTGACACCGGCCGGTGCGGAGGCTCGTCCTCCGCACCGGCCACCGGTCAGCCTTTGCAGATCTTCTTGTCGGGCTGGACGTCCAGCTTGTTGAACACGTTGTCGACCTGTCCGATGCCGGCACTTGCCGCGATCGGCCCCGCGTTGAACAGGTCCAGGAACTTGTTGATCACCCTCGCCAGGCCGCCGGGGATTGTGTAACCGACGCCGTAGTCCACGGACAGGCCGAGTTGGGTGCTGCGGCACAGCGCGAGTGGCGCTCCCAGAGCGGAACCGACAGTCAGCCCCGCAGAGGCGGTGACGATCGCGTACAACCCGGCCGTGAAACCGAACATACCCAGGCCGGCCCGGAACGCCGCCTGGTAGTAGATGATGATTCCGTTCACGCCAACCGACGGTCCGCTGATCGAGTCGGTGATGCTGTTGTGGACGGTGAGGTTCCAGGGCTTCGTGACACCGAACACGCCGTCGGCGTAACCGAACCCGACGGAGCCCTCCAGCGACCACTCGCCGGCCGCCTTGATGTTGCCCTCCTTGGAGCTGAAGGCCGTCTGTATCCCGATGACCTGGTTGGCGGTGACGGAGAACGGCACCCCGAGGATCTTGCCCACCGGCACGCTGAAATCCAGCGGGATCGGGATGCGCTTGTTGATGTTCTGACCCCTGTCGGTTGCCCCCTTGATCTCGATCCGCAGCCCGGCCATCCCGCTGACCCGCAACTCCGCCCTCCGGATCGTGGCGCCGCGAATTTCGAGGTAGAACTGGGCCGTCGGGCTCTTCATCAGCAATGTCGCCAAGCCCACGATGCGGATCCCGCCGCCGTCATAGCTGAACCGCGCGCCCACCGCGTTCACGCAACAGATCGACGTGACGTCGAAACCGGCGATCCGCCGAACGCCAGAGAGGACCGCCGGGGACACGCCGACACCACTGCCGACCGGTCGCACCCCGGACGAGGAGGGCGGCGTCAACGCCGCAGGCACAGCCGCGCCGCCACCCGCCCCGCCATCCGCCGCGTCGTACTCGGCCCAGAAGGGTGTACCCGCGTCGTACCGGACCGGTTTCTCCAGGGAGACCGGGCCGTCACTGGCGAAGGTGCCGTCACGGATCACGTCGGTGATGTCCACCGGCCCCAGGACCACCGCCAGGTCGTCGCCGTCGCGTCGGACGTCGAGCACCCGCCCGACCACCCGCCCGGTGAGGAACAGGACCTTCCCCCGGGCGAGCTTGTCGGCTCCGCTGGCCTGGGGGTCGATGCGCCAGGTCAGCGCATCCTCGGAGAGCCCGCGTACCGAGCCGCCCCCGCCGCCCACGAACACCACGTCGGGCTGGTAGGTCACCTTCGGGTCCGGCACCGGTGCCGCCCCGTACCGCTGGTCCGCATCGGCGGCGTCGGCCGGCGGGCGGGGCGGTTTCGGGCCGGCCTCACCCCGCTGGCAGGCGGCGAGAAGCACCAGGGTCACCGTGAGCAGCACGGCCACCGCCCGGCGACGCCGCGATCCCCGTGCCACCACCTCGCCTCCCTCGCCGTTCAAAGGCGGCCGGCGACCGTGCGGGCCGCGGTTTCCAGAGCCGCGCGGTAGGTGGCCGGATCCTCCAGGCGAACCAACCGGACGCAGACCCACACCCCGCCCTTGCTGACGAAGACCGTGCCGTCCTCGGCGTACGACTCGTCACCCACTCCACTGATCGGGGTCAGCTTGTGCCCGAGTTCGCGATCGATGTCGAGGAACTTCTTCGCGCCGTCACCGACGTACACCTCCACTTGGGCGGTCGGCCCGGTCGCCGGTCCGGTGTAGGTGCAGGAGTCCCGATCCTCCGGCTTCTCCAGCGGGTCCTGCAGCGGGGTGCCGGCCAGCTTCTCGGCGTCGCCCTTCGTGACCAGTGCGCAGGCGTCGACCTTCGCCGCGGCCGGCGGCGCCTCCGCCGACGGCGGCGCGGCCGGGTCGCCCTCGGGCGTGGCGGCCCCGCTCTGCCCTGCGCCGGCCGCCGGGGTGCCGTCGTCGTCCTTGCCGCCGATCATCCCGCAGCCGCCGAGCGCGGTGAGCGTCGACACGGCGGCTGCGGCGGCCAGGAGTTGAACGCGCCGCCGCCTGCCGGTTCCAAGGTGAGTCATCGTGGCTCCACTTCCTGTCGCGGGGTCGGCCGGTCGGGGGCTGTGCATCACAGCGGGAGGGCGTCGAGCACCTTGCGCAGCGTCGGCTCGTACCCGCCGGGGCTGGCACTGATCGCCTGGAAGCTGCTGAGGATCACGGTGTAGCTGCCCTTGTCGCTGACCACGACGGCCTCACCTTCGATGTCCTTCACCGCGAGGTACGCCTTGCGGCCCTTGTCGACGTCCTTCACCTCCCGGTAGATCTGGGTGGCCTGCTGGCGCTGGTAGGCGTAGGTGCTTTCACCGGCGAGCGGCGAGGCGACGGTGATGGTGAGCGAGGCGACGCCCTTGCCGTCGCCGAACAGGCAGTTGCCCTGGTCCTCCATCGGTTGTCCGACGAGGTCGGTGACCTGGGCCGCGCTGAACGGGCACGCCGGCCGTGGAGCGTCGGGCAGGGCGCCGTCGCCGTCGCCCTCGGCGTCGACCCCGACACCGGCTCCGGCGGCGGGGTCGGCGCTCCCGGTGTCGTCGGGGCCGCAGGCGACGAGCGGCAACAGCAGCAGCGAGCACCACAGAGGTGCGATCAGTCGGCGCACAGTCATGCTTCCTTCACCTGTCGGGGGAGATCCGGGTTGGTGGAGCTGATCTGAGGTGGACGGATCCACCGGGCCGGAATCAGCCGGTCGACCCGCCACGCGCTGTCGGCGGCGGCCGCGGCCACCACCTCCGCGTCGGGGCCCTCGACCAGCGCGATCACGACATCGTCGGTGGGCAACCGGATGGCGGCGACCAGCCGACAGCCCGGAGTGGTGATCAGCGGCGCCGCCGTGCCCGCCTCGGAGGAGCAGTCGTACTGCTCCAGGACGAACAGGTGGTTGGCCATGACCTGACGCTAGGTCCCGGCGGGCGGCGAGGAATCGGGCGTTTCCCTATGCTTGCGAGTCCGCCCTGGTCATCGCCGCGCCCAGCTCGGCGCGAGTGGAGATGCCGAGCTTGCGGTAGACCCGGGCGAGATTGGCCTCGACGGTCTTCGGGCTGACGAACAACTCGTCGGCGATGGCGCGGTTGGTCCTGCCGCGCGCCGCCAGCCGGGCCACCCGCTCCTCGGTGGGGGTGAGGTGCCGTGGTGTCGGGGCGCGACCGCCGACGCGAGCCAGTTCGGCCCGGGCGCGCTCGGCGAACGCCGCCGCGCCGATCGCGCTGAACTCCGCCACCGCTGTCTCCAGCGCCTGCCGGGCCGGCAGCTTCCGGCGGGACCGCCGGTGCGCCATCCCGGCCACGAACAGGCAGCGGGCGCGATCCAGCGGAAGCACATCCGGTGGTACGGCGTCCCGCGCCGCCGCCAACGCGTCGAGCGCCGGGCCGGGGTCCTGGCCGGTGGCGCTGTCCAGCAGTACGCGAGCCCGCGCGGCGCCCAGGGTCGTCCAGGGCCGTGGCAGCCGGCGATGTCGGGCGTTCAGCCGTTCCAGCACCGCCCCCGCCCGGTCGAGTTCGCCGGCCCCGACACACGCCTCGATCCAGTCCGGCTCGAAGCGCATCGAGAGGGGCTCCACCAGACCCCGCGCGTCGATCGTGGCGGCCAGGGCGGTGTAGGCGGCGGCGGCCTCCGCCATCCGGCCGGCTGACAGGGCCACGAACCCGGCCAACTGCTGGTGGATACGTCGGCACCAGTCGTCGTCCAGATCCTCGGCGAGTCGCAGGCCGGACTCGGCGACCCGGGCCGCCTCGTCCAGCCGGCCCCGATGGGCGTCGAGCAGGGCGGCCAGCCAGGTCTCGGCGACCAGACCGCTGCCGAGCTGGTCACCGAGGTCCCGCGCGGCGGCGATGTGCCGTTCCGCCTCGTCCCACCGCCCGGCCAGCAACTCGGCCTCGCCCAGGTGTGTGAGCAACTCGTGTTGCAGGGGCTCGTCCCCGCGTGCCTCCGCCCGCCCGAGCATCCGGTGCAGTCGACTGCGGGCACGCTCCGCGTCGTCCATCGACTTCCACCAGATCGCGGGCACCGTGCTCGCCAGCCACGCCGGTTCGTCACCCTCCAGGGTGAGAGCCCGTTCCAGCAGGTCGGTGCGCGGTGCCCGGCCGAGGCGTACCTCCTGGAAGAAAAGCAGGACCAGCGCGGCCGCGAGCAAATCGTGTTCGCCGTCGCGACCGTCCAAGAGGGCGGCGGCGGCCTCGGCGTGCGCCCGTGCCGGCTCGGTGTGGTCGTTGAAGACGGCCAGGTGGGCGTGGATGCGACCGGCCAGGGCCGAGTCGGGTCGGGCCGCCGCCAGGGCCCGGGTGCCGAACTCCACCGCCGCCTGGCCGGCCTCGCCGCTGGACCAGGCGACGACGGCGCGCAGCAGCAGGGACTCGGCCCGTACGTCGCCGGGGAAGTCGGCCGCGACCGCCTCGGCCGCCTGCCGGGCCGCCGGGAGGTCACCGCTGTCGAGCCGGCAGCGCGCCGCCGCGAGCCGCCGCCGGCCCAGCCGTACCTGGTCGTCGGCGGGGGTGAGCTGGCCGGCGCGGTCGTGCAGGTCGGCGGCGAGGTCGGGCGCGCCACGGCTGTGCCACCGCTCGGCAGCGGCGGCGAGGGTGTCCGCGACCGCCGGGTCCGGTTCCGTCGTACACAGTGCCAGGTGCCGGGCCCGCTCGTCCGGGTCGGCCACCAGGTCGGCCAGCCTGCGGTGCAGTCGGCGGCGCACCCCCGGCGGAATCCCGGCCCGTACGGCGGCGGCGTGCACCGGGTGGGTGAACCGCACGCCCGTCGGTGTCACGACGATCAGCCCGGCCTCCTCGGGGGCGTCCAGCGCGGTGGCGGACACCCCCGCCGCTGTCAGGTCGACCAGCGTGGGCACGGTCAGCAGCGCGGCCAGTCGTACCGCGTCGCGGCTGGCGGGGGACAGCCCGGCGACCACGTCCGCGAGCAGGTGGTGCATGGACGCCGCCACCGGCAGGTCGTCGCCGGGCGAGGGGTGGCGCGGCAGGCGTTGCATGGCGCGGACCACCTCGATGGTCAGCAGTGGATTGCCCTCGGCCTCCCGCGCCACCCGCACCAGCATCGGTCGGGTGAGCGTGACGCCGAGCTGATCGCGCAGGACGTGGTGCAGAGCGCCGACGTCGAGTGGCGGCAGCTCCACCCGGTCGAGCCGGCTGCCGTCGCGGCCATCGTCGAGCCCGAGGGGCACGCTCTCGGGGTCGCCCCGGCCACGTCGGCGGCTCACCAGCACGCTCAGACCCGCCACGCGGCGCAGCGCGTACCGCAACGCGCGTTCGCTCGGCCGGTCCAGCCAGGGCGCGTCGTCCACGGCCACCAGCGTCGCCGGGTGGCCGTCCTGCGCTGCGGCTTCCAGCAGGGAGCGGGTCGCCGCCCCGACCACCCGTACGTCGACGGCCTCGTGGACGTCGCCGGCGAGGAGCACGACCTCGGCCGCGGTCCGCTGCGGCTCGGGCAGCGCGGCGACCCGGTCGGCGAGCGGGCGCAGCAGGTCGGCCAGGGCGGCGTACGGAAGCTCCGCCTCGGCCTCGGTGGGCGCGCAGCTCAGCACCAGCCAACCCGCCTGCGCGGCCTGCGCGACCAGCGTCCGCCAGAGTTCGGACTTGCCGATGCCGGCCGGCCCCTCCACCAGCACCGGCCCCGGTCGGCCCAGTCGCTGCCAGGCCCGGTCGAACACCTCGTCCCGCCCGACGATGGCGTGTCGCATGGGGAAATTCTGGCATCGGAGACGGTCGCCGGGGCATCCCGCCAACGGGTGACCGGGGATGGCCCGCAGGCCCGGCTGACCGGCGGAGACTAGCCGTCGATGCGGGTGATGTTGCGGATCTTGTTGGACGCGTCCAGGGCGGCCACCTTGTACGCCTCGGCCAGGGTGGGGTAGTTGAACACCGCGTCCACCAGGTAGTCGATCGTGCCGCCGCAGCCGATCACGGCCTGCCCGATGTGGACGATCTCGGTGGCGGCGGTGCCGAACACGTGCACCCCGAGCAGCCGGCCGTCGTCGGGGGAGACGAGCAACTTCAGCATCCCGTACGAGTCGCCCACGATCTGGCCACGAGCCAGCTCGCGGTACCGCGCGATGCCCACCTCGAACGGCGTCGAGGAGTCGGTGAGCTGCGCCTCGGTCTGCCCGACGAAGCTGATCTCGGGGATGGTGTAGATGCCGATCGGCTGGAGGCCGTGCATCTCGCGGATCGGCTCGCCGCAGGCGTGCTGCGCGGCCAGCCGGCCCTGCTCCATCGAGGTGGACGCCAGCGCCGGGAAGCCGATCACGTCGCCAACCGCGTAGATGTTGTCGACCGGGGTGCGGTAGTTGGCGTCGACCGCGATCCGGCCGCGTCGGTCCGCCTCCAGCCCGGCCGCCTCCAGAGCCAGGTCGTCGGTCTGGCCCTGCCGGCCGGCCGAGTACATCACCGTGTCCGCGACGATCTTCTTGCCGCTCTTGAGGATGCACAGCGCGGCGGTCTGGTGCTTCTCCACGGCGGCGACCTCCTCGCCGAAGCGGAACGCCACGGACAGGTCGCGCAGGTGGTATTTGAGCGACTCGACGACCTCCTCGTCGCAGAAGTCGAGCATCCGGTCGCGGCGTTCCACGACTGTCACCTTGGTGCCGAGCGCGGCGAACATCGACGCGTACTCCATGCCGATCACACCCGCGCCGACCACGACCATGCTGCGGGGTACGGCCTGGAGGTTGATGACGCCGTCGGAGTCCACGATGGTCCGGTCGTCGAAGTCGACACTGTCCGGCCGGGCCGGGCGGGTGCCCGCCGCGATGATGGCCTTGTCGAAGGTCACCTTGGACTCGCGCCCCGAGCCGGCGTCCACCCAGATGGAGTGGGCGTCCGCGAACCGCCCGGTCCCGGTGATCATCGCGACCCGGTTGCGGGCGAGCTGGTTGCGGATGACGTCGGTCTGCCGGGTGATCACGTGCTGGGTCCGGGCGGCCAGGTCGCTGACCGTGATCTCCTCCTTGACCCGGTAACTGCTGCCGTAGAGATCCCGCTGGCTCAGGCCGGTCAGATAGAGCACGGCCTCGCGCAGTGTCTTGGAGGGGACGGTGCCGGTGTTGATGCACACCCCACCGATCATGTCGCGGCGGTCCACGATGCCGACCCGCCTGCCGAGCTTGGCGGCGGCGATCGCGGCCTTCTGACCACTGGGTCCGGAGCCCAGCACCAACAGGTCGTAGTCATACATGATCGCTAGCGTCCCAAGATGTCGGCGAGCGCGCCAGAGCCGATCGTTGCTCGTCCGCCCGCGCAGGCGCCGACACTCCTCCTCCGGTGCGGCGCGCGGTTGCCCGAGGGGGCCGCTCTCCAAAGCCGGCACAGGGAACGAGCCGTTCGCGTCGGTGGGGGATGTGTCGGTCGCTGCCTTTGGAGCTGAATCGTTTGCGACATCGCCGGCCAACTTCACCCGGACGTCATCGGGCGGACGTCAGCGGGCCGACTTCACCCCTGGCGGACGCCGCCAGCGGACTTCGGCGGGGCCGACATCACCGACCGGACCAGGTGGGCGTAGTTCACGATCCGCGATCCCAGACAGTGCGGCCGAATCGTTTACGGCATCAGCTCCAAAGGGCGCCGCACCCACATCCATCCCCCTGCGAGCCCGCGTCGGCGAGGCCACACCCGGCGAGGCCGCGTCCGCGAGCGCGCGTCTGCTAGGCCGCGCCCCGGCGTGCCGGTCAGCCCCTGTTGCCGGACCCGCCCTAACCGACGAGGCGGCGCTCCCAGGCCCAGGCGGCGATCTCGACCCGGTTCCGGGCCGGAAGTTTCATCTGCACGCTGGCCAGGTGGGTCTTGACCGTGCCGACGGCGATGAAGAGTCGGGCGGCGATCTCGGCGTTGGTCAGGCCCCGGGCGACCAGCTTCACGACGTCGAGTTCCCGTGGGGACAACCCGGCGTCGTCGTGCGTCGACGCGGGCCGGCTGAGGTGCTCCAGCAGCCGTACCGTGATGGACGGGCTGATCAGCGCTTCACCGGAGACGGCCGCGCGGACCGCCTCCACCAGCAGCGCCGGGCCGGAGTCCTTGAGCAGGAAGCCGCAGGCGCCGTTGGCGAGCGCGGTGTGCACGTACTCGTCGAGGTCGAAGGTCGTCACCACGACGACCCGGATCGGGTCGGCGACGCCCGGCCCGGCGAGCAGCCGCAGCGCCTCCAGACCGTCGAGGCGGGGCATCCGGATGTCCAGCAGCACCACGTCCGGGCGCAGGCGCCGGGCCATCTCGACCGCGACGACTCCGTCGGCGGCTTCGCCGACCACCGCCATGTCCGGCTGTGCCTCAATGATCATGCCGAAGCCGGTCCGCACCATCGCCTGGTCGTCGGCGATCAGCACCCGGATCATCGCCCCACCGCCGAGCGCAACGGGAACGCGGCGTCGAGCACCCAGCCGCCGCCGACGCCCGGCCCGGCGGTGATCGTGCCGTCGAGGGCGCGTACCCGCTCGGTGAGGCCGAGCAGGCCGAAACCGTGCCCTCGGGCCGGCGCGGTGCGGGGGGTCGCGCCGTCGTCGGCCACCCGGACCAGCAGCCAGTCCGGTGTACGGCGCACGGACACGTCCACCGATCGCGCATCCGGGGCATGTTGGCGGGTGTTGGTCAGCCCCTCCATCACCACCCGGTACGCCGAGGTCGACACCTCCACCGGCAGTCCTTCCAGGTCACCGTCGACGTGCAGCCGTGCCGGCGCGCTCGCCGTGCCGTTGAACCCGGACAGCAGGGGCGCCAGGTCGATCACCCCGGCCAGCGGGGCCAGCGGTGCGTCCGGCGGTGCGTCCGGGTTCCGCAGGACCCCCACCATCCTCCGCATCGAGGCCATCGTCTCGGCGCCGGCCCGCTCGATCTGCTCCAGGGCGACGATCACCCGACGCGGATCCTGCTCGGCGACGAACCGCGCACCCTGCGCCTGCACCACGATGCCTGTCACGTGGTGGGCGATGAAGTCGTGCAGGTCACGCGCGAACTCCGCACGCTGCTCGGCCCTGACCAGCGCGATCGCCCGGTCCCGACCGGCGGCGATCACCCGCAGATAGAGCCCCACCCCGGCGGCAGCGACCGCCGCGAGCGCCTGGAGCAGACCGAAGATCACGAGCAGGCTGTCGGTGCCGATGCGCAGCGGCATCGCGGCGACGGCGAGCCCGGCGGCCATCGCCGCCCACAGGGCGAACCGGGGTGCGCCCCAGCGGCTCACCACGAAGACCACCCCGATCAACCCGGCCGACTCGGCGAGCCCCCAGGTGCGGGCGAACACGGTGCCGCCGGTGAGAACCACCAGCATTGCGGTCACCGCCAGTGAGACGGTGGCGAGTGCCAGCGCGGCCAGCGGCAGCCGGTGGGAACCCAGCCGATGCACCGGAAGCCAGAGCGGCACCGTCGCCACCGCCAACCCCATCGACACCAGCAGGAGTACGAGAGCGGTGATGCCGAGGCCATCGGTCGCGCTGACCGTGAGGTCGAAGAGGGCGAGCAGCCCAAAGGCCACCAGCCCGGCAGCCTGGGCCAGGCGTACCCACCAACGTCGAAGATCCGGCGCGCTCATGATGACCCAGCGTAGCCAGCCGGGCGGAGATGACAGATCAGCCGAAAGGCAGACCCGACGCCGGCGATACCCGGCCCCGGACCGATGCGCCCGCCCGCCGGTGGCGGCGACGCTTTCCCGGTCACATCGCAGCCACTGGAGGAACAATGACAACCCACGCCCCGCCTCAGACCAGCCACGCCGCGGTCGCCGCGGTCGACCTGGTGAAGGTGTACGGCAGCGGCGACACCGCCGTCCGCGCCCTGGACGGGGTGTCGGTGGGCTTCGGCCGGGCCGAGTTCACCGCGATCATGGGCGCGTCCGGGTCCGGCAAGTCGACGCTGATGCACTGCCTCGCCGGCCTGGACACGGCCACCTCCGGCCGGGTCCTGCTCGGCGGCACCGACCTCACCGGGCAGTCCGACCGCACGCTGACCCGGGTACGCCGCGACCGGATCGGGTTCGTCTTCCAGTCCTTCAACCTGCTGCCGCAGCTCACCGCCGCGCAGAACATCACCCTCCCGCTGGATCTCGCCGGCCGGCAGCCCGACGCTGCTCTCCTTGCGCACCTGGTCGACGTGCTGGGGCTCGGCCAGCGGCTGGGCCACCGGCCCAGTGAGCTCTCCGGCGGTCAGCAGCAGCGGGTCGCGCTGGCCCGGGCGCTGGTGGCGCGGCCCGAGGTGGTCTTCGCCGACGAGCCGACCGGCAACCTCGACTCCCGCTCAGGCGCGGAGGTGCTCACCATCCTGCGCGACTCGGTCCGCGACCTCGGCCAGACCGTCGTCATGGTCACCCACGACCCGATCGCCGCCGCGTACGCCGACCGGGTGGTGCTGCTCGCCGACGGCCGGGTCGCCGGCGAGATCGACAAGCCGGACCAGGTGTCGGTCACCGACGCGCTGCGTGATCTGGCGGCCCGCGCATGAGGGCGACCGTGCTGCGTAGCCAGATGAGCGCCGCCGCCCGGCGGCCGGGCCGGCTGATCCTGACCGGTCTGGCGATCCTGGTCGCGTCCTTCGTCGTCTTCGGCACCGTGCTGGTGCAGGGGATCACCGAACGGACCGTGCGGGACAACCTGAGCGGCACCCCGGCCGCCACCGACCTGGTGATCGGCAGCAACGACGAGCCCCCGCCCACCGTGGCGGAGTTGGCGCGGCTGCGCGCCGTGCCCGGTGTGGCCGAGGCGGTGGGCCGGGTGGAGATCGGGGTGTCCGTCGACGACGGGTACGTCAACCTCCAGGCCGATCCGGGCACCGGCCCGCTGAGCAGGGTCACCGTCGTCGAGGGCAGCTATCCGGCCCGGCCCGGCGAGATCGCGGTCACGCCCCGTACCGCCCAGCGGGCAGGGCTGTCGGTCGGCAGCACCGTCAGCGGCGAGGGCGGTGAACTCACCGCGCCCGCCCGCCTCGTCGTGACCGGCATCGTGGACACCAACGCCGACTCCGGTTTCGACGCGTACGCCCCGGACAGCGCCGTGACCTCCTGGGCGCGCCTGAACACCGTCGATCGCGTCGACGTTCGGGTGGCACCCGGCGAGTCGACGGAGGCCGTGCACCAGCGGGTGACCGCAGCGGTCGCCGGCCAGCCGATCCGCTCCGGCGACGAGGTACGCGAGGCGGAGGCCAACGCCGCGGCCACAGAGGTCGCGACCCTGTTCATCCTGGTCGGCGTGTTCGTGTCGATCGCGGTCGTGGCGGCAGCGCTGGTGGTGACCTCCACCTTCCGGATCGTCTTCGCCCAGCGGATGCGGCAGCTCGCGCTGCTGCGCGCGGTCGGCGCGGGCCGAGGCACCCTGGCCGTGGCGATGACCGCCGAGGGAGCGTTGACCGGGCTCGTGGCCGGCGTCACGGGGGTCGCCGCTGCTCTCGCTCTCGGCGTCGCGCTGCCGGCGATCCTGCGCTCCGCCGGTCACGCCGTCTCGTCGCCGGCCCCGCCGCTCGCGGCGGCGGTAGCCGTGGTGATCGGCGCGGTCGTGATCACGGTGCTGGCCGTCCTGGCACCGGCGCTCTCGGCGGCCCGTGTGTCCCCGCTGGAGGCGTTGCGGACGGCGAGCATCACGGCCGGCCGGCGCGGCATCGGGGTGCTGCGCCTCGTGTCCGGGCTGCTCCTGGTCGCCGGCGCGGTCCTGGCCGCCGTCGTGGCGATCAGCCGGTTGCCGAAGCCTGAGCAGACGACGTACGACCCGCTAGTGCCACTGCTCCTGCTGGTCGGGTCCGGCACGCTGGCATTCTTCGCGCTGGTGGCCCTCGGGCCGCTGCTGGTGCGTCCCGTGCTGGCCGTGGTGGGTTGGCCGCTGCGCCAGCTCGGGCCGCTCGGGCGGATGTCGGTCGGCGGGGTCGGCGGGGCGCCGCGTCGGGCCGCGGCGGTCTCCGTCGTGGTGGCGCTCGGCGTGACCCTGATCTCCGGGGTGATCATCGGCGGTGCGTCGTTGCAGGTCCTCGCCGACCGCGAGCTGGCGCTGTCGGCGCCGACCGACTTCGAGGTCGTCGGCAACGGTGAGCCGTTGCCGGCGGATGTCGTGACCCGGGTCGAGGCGGCGCGGGGCACGCTGGCCCGGGTGGTGCCGTACCGGCGGGTCGGCGACGTCACGCTCATGCGCGGTGCCGACAAGCTGGGCGACGTCGAGTCCAGCTATGTGACGAACGACCTGGACCTGAGCGCGTTGCCGACCACCGGTGACCTGGACGTGGCCCAGGGCGCGCTGGCCGATCGCGGCCCCGGCCGGATCGTGCTCGACAGGTGGGTTGCCCGGGACACCGGTCTGCGGGCCGGCGACGCCGTCACCCTCGCCATCGCCACGCGCCGGGTCGACGTGCGGGTGGCGGCGGTCCTGGGCGGCGACGGCCCGCTGCGCGCCGGCATTCTCACCGACCCGGCCGACCTGGACCAGCTCGGCGTGCCGGCCGCGTACACGGGTCTGCTGGCCGACGCGGCCGAGTCCGGTGAGGACGGTCGGACCGCGGGTGTGCGGGCGTTGCGTGCCGCGATCGGGGACAACGACGGGGTGGGCCTCGTGGTGCTCGCCGATGAACGGGACCGCAACGACGAGGTGGTGCGCACCCTGGTCTGGCTCGGCGTCGGTCTGGTCAGCCTGACCGTGCTGATCGCGGTCGTCGGCGTGGGTTCCACGACGGCGCTCTCGGTGGTGGAACGGGTACGCGAATCCGGGTTGCTCCGCGCGATCGGTCTGTCCCGCACCGGCCTGCGCACGATGCTGACCGTCGAGTCCGGTCTCTACGGGGTGGTCGGTGCGACCCTCGGCCTGCTGCTCGGCGTCCCGTACGCCTGGGTCGCGGTGCAGTCCCTCGGGATCAACGCCCCGTTGACCGTGCCGGTGCTGCCACTGGTCGGGCTCTTCGTGACGCTGGTCGTGCTGACCGCGCTGGCCGGGGTCCTGCCGGCCCGGCGGGCGTCGCGGGTCAGCCCGGTGGTGGCGCTGGGGGCCGATGGCTGAGCCACGGTGGCGGGTCGGTGCCGAGTCTCTCGGTGCCGACCCGCTGGGTGCGGTCTCAGACGACCTGGGCGCCGATGACGGAGAGCAGCCGCAGTTTCTCGTCGCTCTCCGACCCGGGCACGGCCGTGAAGACCAGCAGCGTCTGGGACTGGTCGGGATCCACCAGGGTCTGACAGTGCAGCTCCAGTGCCCCGACCTCCGGGTGGAGGAAGCGCTTCGCCGGGCAGTAGCCGCCCGGCACCGGGTGCTCCTGCCACCGCCGGGTGAACTCCGGGCTCCGGGCCAGCAGGTCGTCGACGATCGTCGCCGCCCGCGAACCCCGGCCATCCCGGGTGTACGCCGCGTGCAGGTGCGCCACGAGGAGGCCGCTCTGCGTCTCGTGGTCCTGCGCCGGGTGCCGTTGCCGAACCCGGGGGTCGGTGAACCAGCGGTGGTGCGCGCTGCGCGCCAGCCCGGTGTGCCGGGTCTCGTCACCGAGCAGCGCGATCGCCGACGCGGTCTGGGCCAGGGTCTCGCCGAGGTGGTTGACCACCTGGGCGGGGGTGTCCTGCAACCGGTCGAGGATCCGCATCATCCCCGGGTTGACGTGGTCGGCCCGGACCGACCGGTGCGGGACGGCGTGGCCGGCGAGCTGGAACAGGTGGTCCCGCTCGGCCAGGGAGAGCCGCAGGCCCCGGGCCAGCGCGGCGAGCATCTGGGCGGAGGGGTGCGGACCCCGCTGCTGCTCCAGCCGACTGTAGTAGTCGGTGGACATACCGCTCAACGTGGCGACTTCCTCGCGCCGCAACCCTCCGGTACGCCGGCGCTGGCCCCGGGGCAGCCCCACGTCCTCGGGCTGGAGCGCCTCGCGTCGGGTCCGCAGGAAACTGGCGAGTTCGGCGCGGTTCACGGCTGGCTTCTCCTTCACCCGGGCGGACCGGCGGGACCGGCACGTCGACTGCAACAGGCGTACCCCGGTGTGGTGTTCCGGGGTACCCGGCGACTCAGCGTTGGATGGACTTGATCTCCAGGAACTCCTCCAGACCGAAGCGGCCGAACTCGCGGCCGTTGCCGGACTGTCGGTAGCCGCCGAAGGGCGCGAGCGGGTTCCAGTGGCCGGCGTTGACGTCGACCTGGCCCACGCGTAGCCGCCGGGCGACCGCCAGCGCGTGCTCCGGCTCTCCGAAGACGCCGCTGGTCAGCCCGTACAGCGTGCCGTTGGCGATAGCCACGGCCTCGTCCTCGTCGGCATACGGGATGATCGTCAGCACCGGGCCGAAGATCTCCTCCTGGGCGATCGCGGACGTCGGGTCGACGTCGGCGAAGATCGTCGGCTGGACGTAGGCGCCGTTCGGCAGGCCGGCGGGCCGGTCCGGGCCACCGAACACGAGGCGGGCACCGTCGGCGATGCCCCGTTCGATGTACCGGAGCACCTTCTGGCGGTGCGCCTCGGACGCCATCGGCCCGATCCGGGTGGTCTCGTCGGTCGGGTCGCCGACGGTGTGCTGCCGGGCCGCCTCGACGGCCAGTGCGACGACCTCGTCCTGCCGGGAGGCGGGCACGAGCATCCGGGGCCACGCGCCGCAGACCTGCCCGCCGTTGGCGAACGCCATCAGCATGCCCGTGGTGACCGCAGCGGGCAGGTCGGCGTCGTCGAGGATGATGTTCGCGCCCTTGCCGCCCAGCTCCAGCGTGACCCGCTTGACGGTCTGCGCCGCCACCTCGGAGATGCGTCGTCCGGCCCGGGTGGAGCCGGTGAAGGAGATCATGTCGATGTCCGGGTGGGCGGAGATCGCCTCACCGACGACCGCCCCGGTGCCGTACACCACGTTGAACACGCCCGCCGGTACGCCCGCCTCCGCGGCCACCTCGGCGAGGATCCGCGCGGTCAACGGGGCGTTCTCGGACGGCTTGAAGACCATCGTGTTGCCCGCGAGCAGCGCCGGCGCCAGCTTGGAGACGATCTGCTGCAGCGGGAAGTTCCACGGGGTGATCGCGCCGACCACGCCGATCGACTCGCGGACGATCAGCGAGTTGCCGACCTCCTCGGTCCAGGCGAAGTCGTCGGCCAGGCCGGCCACGGACTCGATCACCGCGGCGGGGAAGGCGACCTGAGCGGTCCGGGACATCCCGATCGGGGAGCCCATCTCGGCGGTGATCACCGCCGCGATCTCCTCCTTGCGGGCGGCGAGGCCGGCGCCCAGGCGGCGCAGCACCTCGGCCCGCTGCGCCGGGGCGGTCGCCGCCCAGTCGGGGAAGGCCGCCCGGGCGGCGGCGACGGCCCGGTCGACGTCGGCGGCGGTGCCGGCCGGGGTTTCGGCGACGAGGTCGCCGGTCGCCGGGTTCACGACGGGAAGGGTGCCGGCCGAGCCGGCGAGTGTCTCGCCACCGATCCAGTGGCCGGTGACGGTGTGGGTGGAAGTGGTCATGCACCGACCGTGGCACCGTCCCGAACCCCCAACCAGGTGCGGTTCATCCACGGATTCGCGGTCCCTGGCTGAGCGCTGGGCCTCGGGTCGCCTGCCGTTCGGTGCTGGCCGACGGCTTGATCGCCTCGCCGACTGATTGACACCCCGACAACCGACCGTAATCGAACGGCCGGACGGATCCGGCGCCGCTCGGCGTCACGAAACCTGGCGGCGAACCGTCACAACTGACGGCTAGTCTGCCTGCGCGCGTCGTCGCCTCGGTACGTCGCGCTCCGCGCCTGGTGGGCGCGGCATCGCCGCCACCGCCGACCAACGCGTGCTCAACCGACCTCAGGAGAGTTTGTGACACAGCAATCTGTCGCGACATCGGACAGACTCGACGCCGCGGTGCTCAAGGTGGCGGGCGTCGTCGTCCTTGGCGCGATCATGTCGATTCTCGACGTGACGGTGGTCAGCGTCGCGCTGCCCACGTTCCAGAGCGAGTTCGACGCGTCCCTCGCGCGAGTCGCGTGGACGATGACCGGCTACACCCTCGCGCTGGCCACGGTGATCCCGCTCAGCGGGTGGGCGGCCGACCGGTTCGGCACCAAACGCCTCTACATGGTGGCGCTCGCGCTGTTCACCATCGGGTCCGGTCTCTGTGCGACCGCCGACTCGATCGGCGAGCTGATCGCCTACCGCGTCCTGCAGGGCCTCGGTGGCGGCATGCTCATGCCACTGGGCATGACCATCATGACCCGGGCGGCCGGGCCGCACCGGATCGGCCGGCTGATGGCCGTCCTCGGCATCCCGATGCTGCTCGGCCCGATCGGCGGCCCGATCCTCGGCGGCTGGCTGATCGACGTGGCGAGCTGGCACTGGATCTTCCTGATCAACCTGCCGATCGGTGTCATCGCCCTGATCTACGCGCAGGTCGCGCTCCCGAAGGACGCGCCCGAGCCGTCGGAGTCGTTCGACTTCCTCGGCATGCTGATGCTCTCGCCGGGCCTCGCCCTCTTCCTCTACGGCGTCTCGTCGCTGCCGGAGGCGGGCACCTTCAGTGAGACCAAGGTGTGGGGGCCGATGCTCGTCGGCGGCGCGCTGCTGGTGGCCTTCGTGCTCTACTCCTTCAAGCCCCAGCACCCGCTGCTCGACCTGCGGCTGTTCCGCAACCGCAACCTGACCATCGCCTCGCTGACCCTGTTCGTGTTCATCATCGCGTTCATGGGTGCCGGCCTGCTGTTCCCGAGCTACTTCCTGCAGGTGCGGGGCGAGTCGACGCTGGCCGCCGGCCTGCTGATCGCACCCCAGGGGCTCGGCGCGATGATCACCATGCCGATCGCCGGAACGCTCGCCGACCGGGTGCCGATCGGTCGCACCGTGCCGTTCGCGCTGGCGCTGATCGTGATCGGGTTCTTCAGCTTCACGCAGGTCGACCCGGAGACCTCGTACTGGCTGCTCGGCGCGTCGCTGTTCGTGATGGGCCTGGGCATGGGCGGCACGATGATGCCGATCATGACGTCGGCGCTGCGGACATTGCAGGCGCAGGAGGTGGCGCGCGGCTCGACGCTTGTCAACATCCTCCAGCAGATCGGCGGGTCGATCGGCGCTGCCGTGATGTCGGTGATCCTCACCAACGAGCTGAACGGCTCCCGGCCGATCCCCGGTGCGGTGGACCCGGACGGCAAGCCGATCACCGAGGCCGGCCTGGCCATCGCCTCCCAGCAGCGGCCGGAGGTGCTCCAGCAGTTCCCGGTGGACCCGTCGGTCATCGAGCGCGGGCTCGACTTCGCCGCGAAGTCGTTCGCCCACACGTTCTGGGTGGCGTTCGCGTTGGTGGTGGCCACGTTCATCCCGGCCGCCCTGCTGCAGCGGCGGCGTCGGCCCGCGCAGCCGCTCGACGACCAGGCCGAGCCGGCCAGGCCGCCCGTCGTCATCCACTGAGCGAGCGCACTGCCGCGCCCGACGCCCCTTGCGGTGTCGGGCGCGGCGGTGTGCTTTCAGCGCTGGAGCAGCTCCACCACGGCCGCGGTGAACTCCGCGGGCTGCTCGATGTGCCCGAAGTGACCGCTGTTCTCCAGCACCACCAGGCGGGAGTCCTTGAGACCCGCGTGCAGCTGCTCGGCCCAGCGGGGGCCGCAGATGAAGTCGTGCGCGCCCACGACCACCACGGCGGGCACGGTGATCTCACCCAGGTCGCCCCGCACATCGAATCCGGTGGGGTCCTGCGCGCCCGCCGGGGCCGCCGAGATCCGCACGGCCGCCTGGAACGGGGCGAACTCGTCCCGCCGGCCCCAGAAGTCCGCGAAGTAGACCGGCACGGCCGCACGCAGCGCGGCGCCCAACGTCTCGTCGTCGGTGGCGGCGCCGATCTGAGCGAAGGCAGCCGGCATCGCCGCCGCCTCCGGCCGATCCGGGTGCCGCTGCGGGTACGCGGCGAGAGCGTCCATCGCCTCGGCCCAGAACTCGGCGCCGGTGACGGGTGAGGTGTCGTACAGGGCGAGACCGGCGACCCGGAGTGGGTGCGTCAGCGCGTACCGCTGGACGACGAAACCGCCGTGCGAGTGCCCGAGGAGGTACACCCGGGGCGCCCCGAGGTGCTCGACGACGGCGTCGAGGAACCGGACGTACGTGTCGAGGCGGTAGTCGTCGGCGTTGTCGAGCCGCCCCGAGGCGCCGGTGCCGACCGGCTCGACGTACACCATCGTGAAGTGCTCTTCGAGGCTCGGCGTCCGCAGGTAGGCCCATTCGATGCCGGGGCCGCCGGAGTGCGCCACGCACACCGGGCCGGTGCCGGCGACGTGGTAGACCTGCCGCACGCCGTCGACGGTGAAGGTGTGGGCGCCCGGTGCGAGGGCGCTGACGTCGTGGCTGATGGAACCCATGAGCTATCTCCCGATCCGAGACCCGTGTGGCGCGTGCCGACACGGCGGCTGGTGAATGACGCGGACCAGACGCGTGGGTCGGGCCAAGAGTTCGCTCGGATGGAAGAGTTTTTCTCAGGCCAGCGCCGGCTGGCGGATCTCCCGAGGCGCGACGGGGTGGAAGAGGGTGAGTTGGCGCACCCGGCCCTCACGCAACTCCTGCAACCACAGCGCTGCGGGTGGGCAGTGCTCCGGGTCGTCGGGCGGGCTGATCAGGTCGGTTTCCCAGATCAGCACGTCGCCGCTGGCCACGACGTTGCGCAACCGCTGGCGTACCCCGGCGGTCAGGTCGCGGGTCATGCCGGCGACCGCCAGGTCACGGCCGCCGCGCCGGCCACCCGGCACGATCATCTCGGCGTCCGCCCACCAGCTCTCGCGGACCACCTGGTCGAAGTCGCCGTTCATCGCCATGGCGATCATGTCGAGGCCCTCGCGCCACCGGGCGTCGCTCGACGCGGTGACGTCGGCATGCGCCGCGGTCGCCTCCGATCGCAGACCGCCGGCGAGCGCACGGCGGGCGTGGCTGAGGCGGCTGCGGACGGTGCCGACCGGCACGCCGCAGACGGCCGCGATCTGCTCGTACGACGACGCGTCGCTGAAATACCGCAGCAGGGTGACGAGCCGGTCAGTCGGGGACAACTGCCCGATGGCGTGCCACACCCAGTCGCGCATCGCGCCCCGGTCCAGTGCCTCCTCTGGGGTGGGTGTGTCGGCGGGGCCGGCGAACCACTCCGGCTCGGCGACCGGGACCGGCCGGGGCCGGCGCAGCGTCGTCCGACTGTTGTTGCGGACGATGGCACGCAGCCACGGGCCGACGGCGTTCGGATCGCGGACCTCCCCGATGCGGCGCAACGCCACCACCATCGCGTCCTGGACCGCGTCCTCGGCGTCCGGTCCGTACCCGAGGATGCTCAGCGCGACGGCCCGCATGGCGGCTTCGTGGCGGGCCAGCAGCGCGCCGAGCGCCGCCGCGTCGCCCGCCTGCGCGAGCACAACCAGCTCTGCGTCACCCTGCGTCACGCTACGTCCTCCTGTACGTTCCGAGGCGTTCCATCTATGGCGGTCTGGGCGTTTTGCTCGGCCGCGCCGCCGTACCAGCCTACGGCGGGTGATGGGCTGCGGCCCAGGCCAGCGCCCCTGCCGGCGATACCGGTCGGAAACTGACGTACCCCGCTCGTAGCGTGGCGGCATGAGGACCCGCGCCTTCCGCGAGAGCCCGCGATGACCGACCTGAGCTGGGCGCGGGTGTCCGCCCGGCGTCTTGCCCGGCACGGGCTCTCGGCGTCGGCGTCACCCGGGTCACCCTCGGCACCGGATGCCGAGGGCGTCGCCGACGTGGTGTCCGCGATGTGCGGCGCGCACGCCCAGGTCGCCTCCGCCGCCGAGTTGTCCGTCGGGCTGCGGGTCCCGGGTGCCACCCGAGCCCACGTGCGACAGGCGCTCTGGAGGGATCGCACCCTGGTCAAGACCCGTGGGCCGCGCGGGACGGTGCATCTGCTCGCCGCCGCGGACCTGCCGATGTGGATCGGCGCGCTTACCGCGTTGCCGGCTCCGGCGTGGGAGCAGAGCCGCGACCTGTTGACGCCCGAGCAGACCGAGCAGGTCCTCGCCGCCATGGGTGACGCGTTGGCCGAGGCCGAGTTGACGACCGCCGAGTTGACCGAGGAGATCGTCGCCCGCACCGGCCCGTGGGCGGGCGAACGGGTCATGGAGGCATTCCAGGACCGGTGGCCACGGTGGATCGCGGCGATGACGGCCGCCACCCGGGGCGGGGTGATCTGCTTCGGCCCGAACAGGGGCCGCGCCACCACCTACACCAGCCCGACGCGCTGGCTGCCGGGGTTCACGCCGATGGCCGGCCGCGCCGCGCTGGCCGATCTCGTCCGCCGTTACCTGTTCGCGTACGGGCCGGCGACCCCGGCGCAGTTCGCCCAGTGGCTCTCGGCGCCGGTGCGGTGGGCGACGTGGCTGTTCGACTCGGTCGACCTGGCCGAGGTGACGGTGGAGGGCACACCGGCGTGGGTGGCCGCCGATGACGCCGACTTCCCGGACGACCGGCCGTCCGGGTTGCGGCTGCTGCCCTACTTCGACGCGTACGCGGTCGGCTGCCGCCCGCGTGAGCGGCTCTATCCCGGCGGCGCGGCCGAGCGGGCGCTGTCTCGTGGCCAGGCCGGCAACTATCCGGTGCTGCTGGTCGACGGGGTGGTCGCCGGAGTGTGGCACCAACGCCGCTCCGGCCGCGCGATCCACGTCACGGTCGAGCCGTTGCGGGCGCTCGACTCGGGCCGGCAGCGGGCGCTGGAGGAGGAGGTCGAGCGGGTCGGCCAGATCCTGGAGGGCAGAGCCTCGCTGACCATGGGGACGGTGAGTGTCGGCCCGCACGCGTGAGGCCGCTGTCGACCCCCTGGGCCAGGATGGAGGCGTGGACATCGAACCGGTCGACTGCGCGCCCCGACAGACGTTCACCGGGGCGGTCCTGCGGCAGCGCTGGGAGGACCTCACCTTCCTGCACTGGGCCGTGGCACCGGGGGTGGTCGCGCCGTTGCTACCCGCCGGCACTCATCCGGACACGGTGGACGGCGTCAGCTACGTCGGCCTGATCGGCTTCCGGATGGTGGGGCTGGGCTTCGGTCGCGGGCCGGGGGTGCCGTACTTCGGCACGTTCTGGGAGACCAACGTCCGGCTCTACTCGGTCGACGACAGCGGCCGGCGGGCGGTGGTGTTCCGGTCGCTGGACGCGTCCCGCCTGGTGCCGGTGCTGGTCGCCCGGGCGACGCTGCGCCTGCCGTACCTCTGGTCCTCGATGCGGTTGGCCCGCGACGGTGACCGGCTCACCTACCGGTGCCGGCGGCGCTGGCCCGGCCCGGCGGGTACGACGAGCCGGATGGACGTGCGGGTGGGGGAGCCGATCGCCGAGCCGACGCCCCTGGAGCACTTCGTCACCGCCCGCTGGGGGCTGCACACCCGCGCGTACGGGCGCACCCTGCACCTGCCGAACTGGCACCCACGCTGGCCGCTGCACCGGGCCGAGTTGCTGCACCTCGACGACGAGTTGGTCACCGCCGCCGGGCTGCCGGCACCGGACGGGCCGCCGGTCAGCGTGTTGTATTCCCCCGGTGTCGGGGTGCGGTTCGGCTCGCCGGCCGTCGCCGCCGCGCCCGGCTGACCGCGTGCGTACGCGATCAGCCGAGCCACGGACGACCGGCTGATCAGGACGGCCCGCGATCAGCCGGGCGGGGCGGGGATGCTCAGTAGCGGCTTCCCTGGGGCGCGGGCAGGGCGTCGAGGTCGGCCAGGTGTTCGGCGCCGAGCCGCATGTCGCCGGCGGCGCAGTTGTCCTCCAGGTACTTCGGCGTCTTCGTGCCGGGGATCGGGATGACCTGGCCGCCCTGGGCGACCACCCACGCGAGGGCGACCTGCGCGGGGCTGGCCCCGGCCCGGTCGGCGATCTCGCGGACCCGGGCGACGATGGCCAGGTTGGCGCGCAGCGCGTCCTGTTGGAAACGCGGCAGGCCACGGCGGAAGTCGTCGGCGGGCAGGTCGTCGAAGGACGCGAACCGGCCGGTGAGGAAGCCCCGACCCAGCGGCGAGAACGGCAGGAAGGCGATGCCCTGCTGCTCGCAGTAGGGCAGCACCTCGGTCAACGGGTCACGGGTCCACAGCGACAGCTCGGACTGCACCGACGCCACCGGGTGCACCGCCTGAGCCCGCACGATCTGCTCCACGGTCACCTCGGACAGCCCGATCTGCCGCGCCTTGCCCGCCGCGACGACCTCCGCCATCGCGCCCCAGGACTCCTCGATGGGGACCTGCGGGTCGACGCGGTGCAGCTGGTAGAGGTCGACGTGATCGGTGCCGAGCCGGCGCAGGCTGGCGTCGATCGCCGCCCGGATGTGCTCCGGCTGGCCGTTGTTGCCGATCGCCGGCGAGTTGCCGGGGCCGCCGGTCGGGGAGGTGGCCACCAGCCCGACCTTGGTGGCCAGGACGGCCCGCTCCCGGTGGCCGCCGGCCAGCGCCCGGCCGACCAACTCCTCGTTCGTGTACGGCCCGTACACGTCGGACGTGTCGATCAACGTGGCACCCAGGTCCAGCGCCTGTCGGATCACGGCGATCGACGTGTCGTCGTCGCGGGGGCCGGTGATGTCGTAGCCGTGGCTCATGCCCATGCATCCGAGGCCGATGACGCCGACCTCGGGCCCCGCACTGCCCAGCGTGGTGGTTCGCATACGCGACACGCTACGCCGGAGGGTGCCCTCTGCCGGCGGCGCATGACGCGGAGTCCGGCGACCGCCCGACGTGCGGGGCGGTGACGACTCTCACCGGATGCGGACTCAGGAGTCCGGTACGGTCGAGGCTAACCGGACCCAGGAGTCCGAATATGACCGGCACCGACCGACGAGGAGTTCCCATGACCCAGGTGCGAATCAGCGACGCTCTCCGTGCGGTGGCCTTCGAGCCGACGCGCGACCTGACCGAGGCGCTGGACGAGTTCTACGCCCCCGACTACACCCACCGCAGCGACGGAAAGACGATCAACCGGGCCGAATTCGCCCAGATGGTGACAGAGGTGCGCGGCCAGATCGTCAGCGCCACAGTGACAGTCCTGGACGAGCAGCGTGACGGCCTCCACTACGCCGAACGCCACGTCTTCGAGATCACCATGGTCGACGGATCGACCGCCAAGCGGGAGATCGCGATCTTCGGGACGTACGCCGAGGACGGCCGCTTCCGCCACCTCAGCGAGACGGGGTTCGACCTCCCGGCCTGAACCCCATCTCGACGACAGCACGCGAGCGACGACAACACAGGAGAGACAGCCATGCCCCGACTTACCGATCCCGACCCGAACGCGGTTCCTGCCGACGTCCGCGACTTCCTGTCCGCGCTGCCACCCGATCCGATGGTCAAGATGATGACCCACTCGGTCGCCACGGTGAAACTGTTCATCCAGCTCGCGAGGGCGCAGTTCACCTCACTGGAGCTGCCCGCCCGCTCGCGGGAACTCGTCATCCTGACCGTGGCCGAGTATGCGGAGAGTGAGTTCGTGGCGGCCCAGCACCGCCCGATATCCGAGGCGGTCGGCGTCGACCAGCGCACCCGCGAGATCATCGGCAGCCGGGACATCGACAGTCCGGACCTCTCGGCGTACGACGGGACGCTCATCCGGTTTGCCGCCGAGGTGGTGCGGTCGCCGCGTGTCCCCGACGACCTCTTTGAGCAGGTGCGACACATCCTCAGTGAGCGCGAGATCGTCGAAGTGCTCCAGGTGGTGGGCTACTACTGGTCGTTCGGCCGAGTGGCCACGGCGCTGAACGTCGAGGTCACCGCCGTGTACGGCGATGAGCCGCTGATCGCCGACTACCGACCGGGCAGACTGTGACAATGACCCCGCCCGACGCCGCGCAGATGGCGAGTGACCCGGACGCTCCGCGTCGGCGTATCGACGCCCGCCGCAACCAGGAGCGGGTCATCGCGACGGCCCGGGAGCTGTTCACCGAGCAAGGGCTCCAGGTGACCGTTCCGCAGGTGGCGGAGCGCGCCGGGGTGGGCCGGGCCACCGTCTACCGCAGCTACCCCCGCAAGGAAGACTTGATCATCGCGGTCGTACGGGAGCAGTTCCAGGAGTTGGAGCAGCGCACGAACGCGGCGCTCGACGGCGCGGACGCGTACCGGGAGCTGTGTTCCTACGTCCCCGACCTGTTCGAACGCCTCGCGCGCGACAGGGTCCTCGCTGATGTCTTCTTCGAGGGCAGGCTGCTGCCCGCCGCGCGCATCCTGAATCAGATCGGACGGTTGGTGGCGGCGGCCGGGGCGTCCGGTCTGATCCGTCCGGACGTCGACGAGCGGGACATTCGGGTGATCCTCTGCGGGGCGGTGCGGCAGCTCATCGTGCTGGATCAGCGCGAACCGGCGGTCTGGCGCCGGTACGCGGACATGGTGCTCAACGCCCTGCGTCCTGCCTGATCCGCTCCCCACGGAGTGGACGGCGGCGCTCTGGCGCGTCGAACTCACTTAGCCCTTGACCTAAGTAATATGGCTCTGCATAGTTAGGCACATGGCTAAGCGTGCGGGGGAGGAGGGCAGCGCTCTCGACCGGGTGTTCCACGCGCTGTCCGACCCCACCCGCCGGCAGGTCGTCGAACGCCTGAGCCAAGGCCCGGCCACGACCAGTGACCTGGCTCGTCCGTTCGACATGGCACTGCCGTCGTTCACTCAGCACCTGCACGTCCTCGAAAAGTCCGGTCTGGTGACGTCGGAGAAGAAGGGCCGGGTTCGCACCTACCGGCTTGCGCCCCAGTCGCTGGAGCGCCTCGACACCTGGCTCGCCGCGCAGCGGGCGCGGTGGACCCGACGCCTCGACCAACTCGACTCGCTTCTCTACGACCTGAAGGAGCAACAGCGATGACCTTCTACACCGTGAACCCCGAACTCGATCTCGTCCTGGAGCGCACCGTCGACGTGGCGCCGGAGCTGGTCTGGCGGGCCTGGACCACGCCCGAGCTGCTCATGCGGTGGTTCACCCCGAAGCCCTGGTCGACCGTCGCCTGTGAGATCGACCTGCGGCCGGGCGGCAGGTTCGACACGACAATGCGCTCGCCCGAGGGCGAGGAATATCCGAGCAGCGGCTGCATCCTGGTGGCCGAGGAGGGTTCGATGCTGGTCTTCACCTCCGGCCTGGGGCCCGGCTTCCGCCCGCAGGTCGCCCAGGACGGCTTCCCGTTCACCGCGGTGGTCCGGATCGAGCCGGACGGTGCGGGCACGAAGTACACCGCCATCGCGATCCACGCCGACGCGTCGGCGAAGAAGTCGCACGAGGAGATGGGCTTCCACGAGGGATGGGGTGCGGCACTGGACCAGTTGGTTGAGCTCATGAAGGCCAACTGAGCTTTCGCGCTCCGCCCACGCGCTCCCCGGCGCGTTCAAGGGCGGCCGCGCACCCTTGAACGTATCGCAGAAGATCGATATTGTCGGCTCTGGCGCCGCCCCGCCTCAGACCATCACCGTCGATCCGAAGCGGGTTCAGCATGCGCAAACTGAGACTTGTCACGTCGCTGGCCGTCGCCGGCCTGATCGCTGGCGCGGTGGCGATCGCCGCCACGCCGGCCAGCGCCGCGACCGCCGTGTTCTCCGTGACGAACAACTGGGGCAGCGGCTACCAGGGCCAGGTCACCGTCACCAACAACACCTCGGCGCAGATCACCAGTTGGCGCGTCGAGTTCGACCTGCCGGCCTCCTCCAGCGTCAGCCAGTCGTGGAACGCGCAGCAGACGACCTCCGGCAGCCACTACACCTTCACCAACGTGTCCTGGAACGGCACCCTGGCCGCCGGAGCGTCGACGTCGTTCGGCTTCCTCGTCAACGGCTCCGGCACCCCGGTCAACTGCACGGTCAACGGCACGTCCTGCGCCGGAGGCCCACCCCCGACGCCCACCACTCCCGCGCCGACGACTCCGGCGCCCACGACACCGCCGCCGACCACCCCGCCGCCCACGAGCCCGCCGCCGACCACCGGCACGCCTGTCGAGCGGCACGGGCAGCTGCGGGTGTGCGGCACGACGATGTGCGACAAGTCCGGCGCGCGGGTGCAGCTGCGCGGCATCAGCAGCATGTGGCTCAACTGGGAGACCGCCCCGTACGCCGAGAACCTCTCCGCGCTGAGGTGGATGCGCGACAACTGGAACCTCCAGGTGATCCGCGCGGCGATGGGTGTGGAGCCGGCCGGGGCGTACCTCAGTGACCCGGTCAAGGCACGTAACCAGGTGGAGACCATCATCAACAACGCGGTCACCGCCGGCGTGTACGTGATCGTCGACTGGCACGCGCACGAGGCGCAGAACAACCAGTCCCAGGCGGTCGCCTTCTTCGGCGACCTGGCCCGCCGCTACGGCCACCTGCCCAACGTCATCTGGGAGCCCTACAACGAGCCACTACAGGTGAGCTGGACGAACGTCATCAAGCCGTACCACCAGGCGGTCGTCTCCGCGATCCGCGCCGCCGACCCGGACAACATCGTCGTGCTCGGCACCCCGACCTGGTCGCAGGACGTCGACGTCGCGGCGGCCAGCCCACTCTCCGGCACCAACCTCATGTACACGCTGCACTTCTACTCGTGCACCCACGGGGCGTCGCTGCGGGCCAAGGGTGACGCGGCGATCCGGGCCGGCCTGGCGCTGTTCGTCACCGAGTGGGGCGCCAGTCACGCCGACGGTGGCCTGGACGGCCGCGCCTGCCTGCCGGAGGCGCAGTCGTGGATCGACTGGATGAAGGCCAACGGCATCTCCTGGACGGCCTGGAAGCTCGACGTCGGCACCGACACCACCAATTTGCTCAGCCCCGGCGCCCCGGTGACCGGCGGGTGGAACAACTACCTGCACGGCCACGCGCCGTTCGTGGTCCAGAACATGAGGTGATCCGCTCGGCGTGATCAAAGATCGGCGATGTCGGGGTATCCGCGCCTTGGGATACCCCGACATCGCCGATCTCGTGTCGATCTCGCTGAACAGGCCCAGGCAGAACGGCGCGTCACCTTAACGCGCAGGAAACACCCCCGGTACCAACCCTGGGAACGCTCGTCGGACAAGTCGACACACCGACACGCGAACCGGGGTGACCATGGCCGACAACACCACGAACGCGGCGACCTTCGACGGGCCGGTGGGCCGGTCCGGCAACGGCCGGACGGTGCCCGCATCCCGCGCCCAGCCGGTCACGCCGGTGGGCGACGCCGACCCGGCGGACCTGGCCACGATCGGTGTGGAGGAGGAGTTCCACGTCGTCGACCTGCACACCCGCGAGCTGGTGCCCCGCGCGGGCGAGCTGCTCGACCGGCTTCCGGCCACCTCGTTCACCGCCGAACTCCATCGCAGTGTCGTGGAGACCAACACCGCGGTCTGCCGCACCCTGGACGAGATCCGCGCCGAGCTGACCCGGCTGCGCCAGGCGGCGGTCCAGGTCGCCGACCGGGCCGGGCTGGGCATCGTCGCGGCCGGCACGGTGCCGCTGCGCGCCGACGGCGACCCGAGCGTCACCCCCACCTCGCGCTACCGGCGGATGGTCGACGAATACCAGCTGCTCGCCCGGGAGCAGCTGATCTGCGGCGCGCAGGTGCACGTCGGGGTGTCCGACCGGGACCTGGCGGTCGCCGTCACCCGGCGGGTCCAACCGTGGCTGCCGGTCCTGCTCGCCCTGTCCACCAGCTCGCCGTACTGGATGGGCCAGGACAGCGGCTACGCCAGTGTCCGCTCGCTGGTCTGGCAGCGCTGGCCCACGGCCGGCGACCCGGGCGAGGTGACCAGCGCGGCCGACCACGAGGCGCTGGTCGCGGAGCTGATCTCCTCGGGCACCATCACCGACCCCGCCATGATCTACTTCGATGTACGGCCGTCGGCCCACGTGCCCACGGTGGAGCTGCGCATCACCGACGCCAACTCCGACGTCGAGACCATCGTCCTGCTCACCGGCCTGTTCCGGGCGATCGTCCGCCGGGAGGTCGCCGCTCTGCGCGCCGGGGTGCACCGCACGGCCGTACGGCCACCGGTGCTGCGCGCCGCCGTGTGGCGGGCCGCCCGCTCCGGCCTGGAGGGCGACCTGCTGGACCTGCCCCGCTCGGCCCGACCGGTGCCGGCCGCCGAGGCGGTCCGCCGTCTGGTCACCGACCTGCGTCCGGTGCTGGAGGCGACCGGCGACTGGGCGCAGATCCGCGAGCTGACCGAGTACGCGCTGCGGCGCGGCAGCTCCGCGGCACGGCAGCGGCGGGCGTACGAGCGGCGCGGCCGGCTGGCCGACGTGGTCGACCTGCTGCTCGACGAGACCCGGGGCAGGATCCGCGCACCCGGCCCCGGTGCGCCGCCACCGCCCGCCCTGCCCACCTACGTCGACGCCGCCGACGAGGTCTTCGGCCCAGCCGGACCGGAGCCGACGTACCGTCCGCTGCTCGCCGCCCTGCGCGGCCTCGGCGCCGGCGGCCTGCGCCAACGCGAGCACGACCGCGACGAGGAGCAGCGCGCCCGGGGCGTGACCTTCAGCGTGGCTGGTGAGGCGAGCACCCGGCTCTTCCCGGTCGACCTGGTGCCCCGGGTGGTGCCCGCCGACGACTGGCGGACGCTGCGCACCGGCCTGGTGCAGCGCGCCCGCGCGCTCGACGCCTTCCTGCGCGACGTCTACGGCGACCGGGCCGTGGTGGCCGACGGCGTGGTGCCGGCCTGGGTGGTGGAGTCCTCACCCGGGCTGCGCCCCACCGGTGCGCTCATGGGCCGGCGCGGCACCCGCGCCCAGGTGTCCGGAACCGATCTGGTCCGCGACCCCGACGGCGGCTGGTACGTGCTGGAGGACAACCTGCGGGTGCCCTCGGGCCTCGGCTACGCGGTGCAGAACCGCCGGCTGACCCGGGCGGTCCTGCCGGAGCTGCCGGTGCCCGACGACCTGCTGCCCGCCGACGAGACCCCCGCGATGCTGCACCGGGCGCTTGTCGCCGCCGCGCCCGCCGCCGTCGACGACCCCGCCGTGGTGGTGCTCAGCAGCGGCCCCGGCGACCCGGCCTGGTTCGAGCATCGGCTGCTCGCCGACGAGATGGGCGTGCCGCTGACCGGGAGCAGCGACCTGCTGGTGGAGGACGGCCGGGTGTGCCTGGTGCGCGAGGGCCGCCGCAGCCAGGTCGACGTGATCTACCTGCGGATGGACGAGGAGGCGCTGCTGCACGCGCCGGGCGCCGACGGGGTGCCGCTGGGCTGGCCGCTGCTCGCCGCGGTGCACGCCGGACGGCTCACGCTGGCCAACGCGCTCGGCAACGGCGTCGGCGACGACAAGGCGCTGTACGCGTACGTGCCCCGGCTCATCGAGTACTACCTGGGGGAGAAGGCGCTGCTTCCGGACGTGCCGACATACCTGTGCGGGCTGCCCGACCAGCGCGCCGAGGTGCTGGCCCGGCTCGACGAGTTGGTGCTCAAACCGGTCGACGGGTACGGCGGGGACCGGGTGGTGATCGGCCCGCGCGCCGAGGCGGAGGAGTTGAACGCCGTCCGGGAGCAGATCCTCGCCGCGCCGCACCGGTGGATCGCCCAGGAGATGGTCGCGCTCACCACCCACCCGGTGTTCGACGGCACCGCCCTCGCACCCCGGCACGTCGACCTGCGGGCGTTCGTCTTCCTCGGCGACACGGCCGAGGTCGCGCCGGTGGCGCTGACCCGGGTGGCACCGGCCGGCAGCATGATCGTCAACTCGTCGCGGGGCGGTGGGTCGAAGGACACCTGGCTGCTCGGCGGAGCCGATCAGCTCCCGGCGTAACTCACGCTTGACCCAGATGTCATCGGGACGCAACCCGGTCCGCCAAATCTGGACCGGTCAGCGGCCCGAGCGACCGAGCCGATGAGAGGTGAGTGCCATGTGCGGTATCGGAGGCGAGTTCCGCCTCGACGGGGCGCCCCCGGACATGGCGGCCGTCGAGCGGATGCTCCCCGCCCTCGCCTCCCGGGGCCCGGACGGCGAAGGCCGGTGGCGGCACGGGCCGGCGGCGCTCGTGCACCGCCGGCTGCGCATCATCGACCTGTCCGACACCGGCGCCCAACCGATGGTCGACTCCGAGCTGGGCCTGGCCCTGGTATTCAACGGCTGCATCTACAACTACCGGGAACTGCGCGACGAGCTGACCGCCGCCGGCTACTCCTTCCGGTCCACCTCGGACACCGAGGTGATCCTCAAGGCGTACCACCGGTGGGGGACCGCGTGCGTGGAACGGTTCTACGGGATGTTCGCCTTCGCCCTGGTCGACCTGACCACGTCCACCCTGGTGCTGGCCCGCGACCGGCTCGGCATCAAGCCGCTCTATCTCGCCGAGAGGCCGGGCCGGGTCCGCTTCGCCTCGACCCTGCCGGCGCTGCTCGCCGCCGGTGACGTGGACACCGACATCGACCCGGTGGCGCTGCACCACTACATGAGCTTCCACTCGGTGGTGCCGCCGCCGCGCACCATCCTGGCCGGCGTCCGCAAACTGCCCCCGGCCACCGTACGCGTGATCACCGGCGACGGCCGCAGCACCGACACCGTCTACTGGCGGCCGGAGTTCACCCGCGCGGCCGCGCCGCCGATGTCCACAGGCGAGTGGCAGGAGCGGATCATGTCGGCGCTGCGCACCGCCGTACGCCGCCGGATGGTCGCCGACGTGCCGGTCGGGGTGCTGCTCTCCGGCGGCATCGACTCCAGCCTGATCGTCGCCCTACTGGCCGAGCAGGGTCAGGAAGGGCTGGCCACCTTCAGCATCGGGTTCGAGGCGAAGGCGGGGGAGAGCGGCGACGAGTTCCACTACTCCGACCTGGTGGCCCGCGAGTTCGGCACCGACCACCAGCAGATCCGTATCGGCGGGGACCGGTTCGTGCCGGCCGTGCACGCCGCCATCGGGGCGATGAGCGAGCCGATGGTCAGCCACGACTGCGTCGCGTTCCACCTGCTCTCCGAGGAGGTGTCGCAGCGGATCACGGTGGTGCAGTCCGGCCAGGGCGCCGACGAGATCTTCGCCGGCTACGACTGGTACCCGCCGATCGCCAACGTGGCCCGCGCCGACGCCGTCGAGGCGTACGCCCGGGTGTTCTTCGACCGCCGCCACGACGAGCTCGGCGGGCACCTGGCACCGGAGTGGATGCTCGACCACGACGCGAGCCTGGAGTTCGTCACCGCGCACTTCGCCGCGCCGGGCGCGGACACCGCGCTGGACGCGGCGCTGCGCCAGGACAGCCTGGTGATGCTGGTCGACGACCCGGTGAAGCGGGTGGACAACATGACGATGGCCTGGGGGTTGGAGGCGCGGGTGCCGTTCCTCGACCACGAGGTGGTCGAGCTGGCCGCCGCCTGCCCTCCGGCGTTGAAGCTGGCGCACGGCGGCAAGGGCGTGCTGAAGGCGGCGAGCCGGGGCATCGTCCCGGACGAGGTGATCGACCGCCCGAAGGGCTACTTCCCGGTGCCCGCGATCCGGCACCTCTCCGGCCCGCTGCTCGACGACGTCCGGGACGCGTTGACCGCGCGGCCGGCACGCGAGCGGGGCCTGTTCCGCAAGGACTACCTGGAGGAGTTGCTGGACGCGCCGAACGCCCGGCGGACCACGTTGGGTTCGAACGCGCTCTGGCAGCTCGGGCTGCTGGAGCTCTGGTTGCAGCGGATCGGGGTTTAGATGAGCGTACGGACCGAGGCGTTGCGCACCAGTCGTCGGAGCCGCCCGACCGGTCGGCTGCCGGTGTCGCCGCCGCCCGTCGGCGCGGACTTCGCACCCGCGCCCTCGCCGGACGGCCGGCGGGTGGCGTTCCTGTCCGACCGGGCCGGGACGCCCGGCGTCTGGATCCGCGACGTCGGCGCCGCCGAAGCCGTCGTGGTGCCCACCGGGGACGAGCCGGTGCTGGCGGTGAGTTGGTCGCCGGACGGGCGGTGGCTGGCCTGCGTCGTCGCGCCCGGCGGCGCGCCCCGCACCGAGCTGTGGGTGCTGCGCCCGGACGGTACGCGCCGCCGGCAGGTCGCCGGCTTCGGCCGCCGCAGCGCGTCCCTGTCCGGGTGGCTGCCCGGCTGCGCGCTGATGGTGGTCACCGAGACCGCCGAGCGGGGCGCGGCCGTGCTGATCGACGCCGGCACCGGGCACCGGCGGGTGCTGGTCGAGGACGACCTGCTCACCCTGTTGGACGTCACCCCGGATGCCGGGGCCGCGCTGCTGCGCCGTGGCCCGCGCAACGCCCGCTGGTTGGAACTGCTCGACGTGGCGACCGGCGTCCGGCGGCGGCTGCTGCCGGACACCGGCCGGGGCAGCACCGACCAGGGCTGGTTCGGCCCGGACGGGACGAGCGTGCTGGCCCGTACCGACGCGTTCTCCGAACTGGCCGCGCTGGTGCGGGTCGACCTGACGCGAGCGGAGCGCGTGCCGGTGCGGCTCGCCGGGCGACCGGACGCCGAGCTGGAGCACGTCGCGGTGAGCACCGACCGCTGCCGCGCCGCACTGCTCTGGAACACCTATGGCGGGCGCAGCGAGGTGAGCCTGTTCGACCTGGTCGGTGGCGTGCAGCGGGCCGTCGCCGCCCCGGGTGAGGTGCTCGATGGCGCCGTCTTCGCCGCCGGCGGGGACCTGCTCTGTCTCGCCGCGCAGGGGCCGGTGCAGCCCCGTGAGGTGTGGCTCGTCGACCCGGCGACCGCCGCGACGCGTCCTCTGCGGCCGGACACCGGCGCCCCGCGTACCGGTGGCAGTGGTGTCGCGCCGCAACTGGTCGACCTGCGCGCCCGCGACGGGTTGCCGCTGTCCGGCTGGCTGTATCGCCCGGCCGGCCCTGGGCCGTGGCCGACGGCGATCAGCCTGCACGGTGGCCCCGAGGCGCAGGAACGGCCCTGCTACAACCCGCTGTTCCAGTCCCTCGTCGCGCAGGGCGTCGCGGTCTTCGCGCCGAACGTGCGGGGCTCGTCCGGCTTCGGCCGTACCTTCGTCGCCGCCGACAACCTGGCCGGCCGGTACGGCGCGATCGCCGACGTGGCCGCGTGCGCGGACTTCCTGCTCGACAGCGGCGTGGCCCGGCCCGGTCAGCTCGGCTGCCTGGGCCGCTCCTACGGTGGCTACCTGGTCCTCGCGGTGCTGGTGAACTTCCCCGGGCTGTTCGCCGCCGGGGTGGCCGAGTGCGGCATCTCCGACTTCCGCACGTTCTTCGCCGGCACCGAGCCGTGGATCGCCGCCGCCGCCGTCAGCAAGTACGGCGACCCGGTGCGCGACGCGGAACTGCTGCGGGACCTGTCACCGATGACCCACCTCGACCGGCTCGACGTGCCGGTGCTGCTCATCCACGGCGCCAACGACACAAACGTGCCGGCCGGCGAGTCGGCGCAGGTGGCGCAGGCCCTCGCCGCCCGCGACGCCCCGCACGGGCACCTGGTCCTGGCCGGCGAGGGGCACGACTTCCTGGCCCGCGTCAACGCCGAGGCGGCACGGACGGCCACCACCGCGTGGCTGACCCTGCACCTCGCCGCGACCGCGACCGCTGTCGGCTGAGGCGTCCGGCACCGCGACCGCTGTCGGCTGAGGCGTCCCGGCACCTTGGCGCGACCGCGACCGCCGTCGGTCGAGGCGTTATCCTGCGCCGGTGGAGGTCACGGCGCAGGGTGAGCGGCTGGCCGCGGACCTGGGCCGCTGGCTGGTCGACCTGACCTTCGTCGACCTGGCCACCGACGAGGTCACCGCACGGGTCATCGAGTCGGTGGAAGGCTGGGCGCAGGCGCAGGGCTGGCGGGTCTACCGGCGGGCGCCGAGCGTCCTGCCGTTGCCGCCGCCCCTGCAGGAGCGACACTCGGTTCTCGACGTGGCGTGCGCCCGCCCGGACGGGCCGCCGGTCGTCGTGGAGGTCGACCACACCGACCGGGCCCGGACGGTGCAGAAACTGCGGGCGGAGGCGGACGCCGGCCGGATCCCGATCTGGGTGCGCTGGGGCGTCGGGCGCTTCACCGCGCCGCCACCGCCGGTGCGGATGGTGACCGTCGAGGTGACCCGGCGTGCCGGACCGGCGGGGCGCGGACGCCTGCACAGCCGCACCGGCGACCGCCCCGCGCCGGCACACTCGGCCGGCGGCGGCACGGCTGCCACGCAGGCGCTGCCGATCCCGCTGACCGACCCGGATACCGGCACCTGAGACGGAACGTCGGCGCGGGACGGCACGGTCCTGAATGTCACCGGCGAACACGACCGGCGGCCCGGAGGTCGGACGGCTGGCGGGGTCGGACACCTACCCGTCGCCTCCGCCGCCGCCGCCATCGTCGTCGTCGAACCCGTTGTCGACGACGCTGACCGCAGCACGGCGCGGGTGCGCCTCCCACCCGTCCGGGCGAAGTTCCCGGCTTCGGGCATGGCGTGCGGACGCTTCACCGGGTACAAACGGGATCAGAGAGCGCTCTCACAGCCCGCCCCCAGCTGCGCCGGGAGTACGATCCGGCCAGCGGAGAGGACGAACCGCATGACAACCCCGTCCCGTCGTACCCTCCTGCTCGCCCTGCTGGTGACCGCCGCGGTCACCCTGACCAGCACCGCCGCCACCGCCGGCCGCCCGACACACGGCGCACCCGACTTCGGCCCCAACGTGACGATCTTCGACCCGGCCACGCCGGTCGGCGAGATCCAGCGGACCCTGGACGCGGCGCACGCCCGCCAGGTCGACAACGAGATGGGCACCGAGCGGCACGCCTACCTGTTCAAGCCGGGCACCTACGGCACGGCCGGGCAGCCGTTGCAGGCCAAGGTCGGCTACTACACCGAGGTGTCCGGCCTGGGCGCCTCGCCCACCGACGTCACAGTCAACGGCAAGCTGGAGGTCTACAACCGCTGCCTGGCCGACGGCGGCACCGGCAACTGCCTCGCGCTTGTCAACTTCTGGCGCACCCTGTCCAACCTGTCGCTCACCATCAACGCGGCTGGTCAGGACGACTGCCGGGCCACGGCGAACTTCTGGGCGGTGTCCCAGGCGGTGTCGATGCGCCGGCTCAACATCGGCGGCGGCGGGCTGTCGCTGATGGACTACTGCACCGCCGGCCCGCAGTACGCCAGCGGCGGCTTCATCGCCGACTCGCGGCTGCCGGCCACCACCAACGGGTCCCAGCAGCAGTGGCTGACCCGCAACAGCGAGGTCGCAGGCTGGTCCAACGCCGTGTGGAACCAGGTCTTCGCCGGGGTCGAGGGCGCGCCCGACGACGCCACGTTCCCCGACCCGCCGTACACCACCCTGGACACCACGCCGTTGAGCCGGGAGAAGCCGTACCTGTACGTCGACGGCAAGGGCCGCTACAACGTGCGGGTGCCCGCGGCGCAGCGCGACAGCCGGGGCGTCTCCTGGGCCAAGGGCATGACGCCGGGGCGGACCATCCCGATCGGCGACTTCTTCGTCGCCAAGCCGTCCGACCCGGTGCGCGTCATCAACAGCCAACTCGCACGCGGCAAGCACCTGCTGCTCACCCCCGGCGTGTACGACATCGCCCGCAGCATCGAGATCCGCCGCGCCAACACGGTGGTCCTCGGCATCGGGCACGCCACGCTCACCGCGGTCAACGGCGCCGTCCCGCTCGACGTCGCCGGCGTCCCCGGCGTGATCGTCGCGGGCGTCACCATCGACGCCGGCCGCGTCGAGTCACCGGTCCTGCTGCGGGTGGGTCGGCAGCACGGGCACAACGCCAGCAGCGCGGCCAACCCGACAACGCTCTCCGACGTGTACTTCCGGGTCGGCGGCCCGCACATCGGCCGCACGAACACCGCGCTGGAGGTCAACAGCGACAACGTGCTCATCGACCACACCTGGGTGTGGCGCGGCGACCACGGCGTCGAGGGCTTCACGGAGGGCGTCAACGGTGACACCGACCGCTGGCGTACCAACACCGGTCGCTACGGCGCCGTCATCAACGGCGACCACGTGACCGCCACCGGCCTCTTCGTGGAGCACTTCCAGCGCTACAACACCATCTGGAACGGCGAGCACGGCACCACGATCCTCTACCAGAACGAGCTGCCGTACGACCCGCCGACGCAGGCCGACTGGATGAACGGCCGGGTCAAGGGGTGGGCCGGCTACAAGGTCGGCGACCGGGTACGGCACCACACCCTGTACGGCGGCGGCGTCTACGTCTTCAACCAGAACAACCCGTCGATCCGCACCGAGAACGGCTTCGAGGTGCCGAACAGGCCGGGCGTGAAGCTGCACCACATCATGACCGTCAACCTCAGCGCCGGAACGATCGACCACGTGGTCAACGGCGTCGGGGACGCGGCCGACATGACGAAGGTCGGCGCGCCGGTCTACCTCGCGGGGTACCCCGTCCCGTAACGGCTCAGGCGTACCGAATGGGGGTCGGAGCCCGGCGTGGCTCCGACCCCCACTGTCGTGTCAAGGCCCGGGAAATTCGCGTCCACGGTCTTGAATTCCTATTAGGTCGGTAGGAAAATGGGTGAATGCCGGCCGGTCCACTCCTCACCTCCCGCCTGGCCGTGGACCTGATGCGGGTCGCCTCCGAGCTCTGTCCGGGCTCCCCGGCGGCCTGCTGAACACCCGAGACACCGCATCCGCGTCCGGCCCCGCCGCCGGATCGCCCGCCGAGGCGTGACCCATCTGGTCACCGGCGTCACCGCGCACGCACGTCAACGCCCTCTCCACCGATCCGGCCGTGCCGGATCGGTCCACCCCCATGGAGGTACGTCATGACAGCCGATCAGCCACCGTCCACCCCGCCAACCGCCGGCGACTCCCGGCTCGCGTTCAACGAGGACTGGCTGGCGACCATCCTCGGCCTGGCCCTGCTCGCTCTCGTCCTGCTCGGTGCCATCCCCGCCGGGCTGGTGCCCTGATGGCCACCGACGCGACCCGCACGGGGGACGAGACCCGCGCCGCCGATCCGACCGGCACGGGGGACGAGAACCGTACGACTGACGGCACCCGCGCGGACGACACGCCCGCCGACGCCGTCGAGACCACCCCGGCCAGCGGGCCACCGGCGGCCGACGACCCCGCCGGCCCGGTGGGCGTCGTGCGCGACGGCAGGTTCTGGGCCTGGACGGCCCTCGGTCTGGTGGTCGTGGTCGGTCTCGCCGCGCTCACCCGCTACCTGGAACAGAACGTCCCCGAATGGGCCGAGGGCACCGCCGTCGAGGACATCGGCGCGGCCGTCGAGTACCCGGTCTACGCGATCCTGCTCGGCCTGCTCGGCAACGTCGCCGTCACGCTGCTCGGGTGGCGCGACCGGATCGCCGCCGCGTTCCGGACCGAGTTCTTCATCAAGACCGGTCTGGTGCTGCTCGGGGCGTCGATCAACCTGGCAGTCATCGCCAGCGCCGCCGGCCCGGCGATCGCCCAGGCGATCCTGCTGATCAGCGGGGTGTTCCTGTTCACCTGGTGGCTGGCCGGCAGGTTCGGGCTCGACGACAAGCTGCGTGCTCTGCTCGCCGCGGCGGTGTCGATCTGCGGGGTCAGCGCGGCCATCGCCGCCGCCGGCGCGGTGCGGGCGCGACGTGAGCAACTGGCCTACACGGCGAGTCTGGTCATCGTCTTCGCGCTGCCGTCCATCTTCATCCTGCCCTGGCTGGCCGACGTGTTCGGGCTCTCCGACGCGGTGGCCGGCGCGTGGATCGGCGGCAACATCGACACCACGGCCGCGGTCACCGCCGCCGGTGCGCTCGCCGGCGAGGAGGCGCTCCAGATCGCCAGCATCGTCAAGGTCACCCAGAACGCCCTGATGGGTGTGGTCGCGGTGGCGCTCACCGCGTACTTCACGCTGAAGGTGGAGCGGCGGCCCGGCGCCGCCCGACCGGGCCTCGGTGAGGTGTGGCGGCGTTTCCCCAAGTTCGTCCTGGGCTTCGTCGCCGCCTCGGTCATCGCGACCTGGTATCTCGACACGGCCGGCGCGGACGGCAAGGCCACCATCGCCATCGTCAACGACCTGCGCGTGTGGTTCCTCATCCTGGCCTTCGTCAGCATCGGCCTGGAGGTCCGGGTCGCGTCGCTGCGGGAGGCCGGCTGGCGGCCCGTCGCGGTTTTCGCCAGCGCCACCGTGTTCAACCTGGCACTGGCGCTCGGCCTGGCATCCCTGCTGTTCCGTAACTTCTCGGTCTGATCCACCGTCGCACCCGCCCTCCGGCACTGCCCGAGGGCGGGTGCGACACCACGCAACGACGGGTCAGCCGGCCGTCTGCCGCATCCGGCGCAGGTCCTCCGCCGGGTCGATGGTGCGTACCGGACGTGGCGTCGGCCCGCGCCGACGCCACTCGCGCGGATAGCCCAGCGAGACCTCCTCGAAACGCACCCCGTCGTGGAAGGTCGTACGAGGGATGTGCAGGTGCCCGTAGACCATGGTGGCCGCGCCGAAGCGCAGGTGCCAGTCACGGGTGCGGACCGTGCCGCACCACTGGGCGAACAGCGGGTACCACAGCACGTCGGTCGGCTCCCGGACCAGCGGGTAGTGGTTGACGAGCACGGTCGGCAGCGCCGGGTCGCGCAGGGCCAGCCGGCGCTCGGTCTCGGTGACCCGGGCGTCGCACCATGCCTCCCGGCTCGGGTAGGGGTCGGGGTGCAGCAGCGCCTCGTCGGTGCACACCACCCCGGCCGCGTGCGCCAGGTCCAGCGACTGCTGCTTGGTGCGCGCCTCGGGCACCCGGAACGTGTAGTCGTAGAGCACGAAGAGCGGGGCGATCGTGGCCGGCCCGCCCACGCCGTCCCACACCGGGTACGGATCCTCCGGCGTGACGACCCCCAGCCGCCGGCACAGCCGCACCAACTCCTGGTAACGCGCCTCGCCACGCAGCTGCACCGGGTCGTTGGGTGGCGTCCACAGCTCGTGGTTGCCCGGCGCCCAGACGACCTTCGCGAAGCGACTGCTCAGCAGCCCGAGCGCCCACTCGATGTCGGCGTACCGCTCGGCCACGTCACCGGCGACCAGCAGCCAGTCGCCGTCGTGCTCCGGGCGTAGCTCCTGGACGAACGCGCGGTTCTCCGGATAGCCGATGTGCAGGTCGCTGACGGCCCGCAGCCGAGGGGAAGGAGTCACGCCCCAACGCTAGGCGGCGCCACCCGATCGGAAAACCCCTGTTCCTGCCCTGCCGGGCGAATCCGGTGGCCCGCATATCCGGCGACCCGGCGGGAACGCACCCGACGTCCGACAGCCCCGATCCGGAGCAGGAGACAAACATGCCTTTCATCACCGTGGGGACCGAAAACTCCGCGCCCATCGACCTGTACTACGAGGACCACGGATCCGGTCAGCCGGTGGTGCTGATCCACGGCTTCCCGTTCAACGGGGCGACGTGGGAGAAGGAGACCAGCGCGTTGCTGAACGCCGGATACCGGACGATCACCTACGACCGGCGCGGTTTCGGCAACTCGGCCCAACCGGCGTTCGGATTCGACTACAACACCTTCGCGGCGGATCTCGACGTGCTGATGACCGAGCTGGACCTGCGTGACGCGATCCTGGTGGGTCACTCGATGGGCACCGGCGAGGTCGTCCGTTACCTGGGCAACTACGGCTCGCAGCGAGTGAGCAAGGCCGTGCTGCTCAGCCCGCTGCAACCGATGCTGGCCAAGGCCAAGGACAACCCGGAGGGCGTGGACACCAGCCTCTTCAAGGGTTTCCAGGACGCCATCATCAAGGACCGCTTCGCGTACCTCACCCAGTTCTGCGACGCGTTCTTCAACTACAGCGAGAACAAGGGCAAGCTGGTCAGCGACGAGGCGTACCGGGCGCACTGGCAGATCGGCGCGATGGGCTCGGCCAAGGCCACCCACGACAGCGTGGACGCCTGGCAGGAGGACTTCCGCCCCGACCTGCCGAAGATCGACGTGCCGGTGCTGATCGTCCAGGGTGACAAGGACAACGTGCTGCCCTACCCGGTGACCGGTCAGCGGCTCGCGCCCATGATGCCGACCGCCCAACTCGTTACCCTCAAGGGCGCGCCGCACGGTATCCCGTGGACGAACGCCAACGACGTCAACAAGGCGATCATGGACTTCCTGAAGCAGCCGGCGAAGGCTCGCGCCTGATCGCTCCGGATCGGCGCGACCAGCGCGGCGACGTAGTCGCCACGCCCGACCCGTGCTGGCCTCCGGCCGGCGCGGGTCGGGCCGCCCCGTTCGTGCCATCCACGATGGTCGGACGCTCGGCGGTCAGGCCCGGATCAACGTGACCAGCCCGGCCGCGACCAGCACACCCGCCCAGAGCCTGTCGACGTTGAACCACGCCCGGCGCAGCACCCCGACCCCGAGCACCTGGTAGACCAGCACCGCGACGACCAGGGCGGTGCCGAGCATGGCCACGGTGTGCACCCCGGCCGCCGCCAGCCCGGGCAGCGCGCCCACCGGCGCGGCGGACAGGTGCCCGGCGTGGCCCCCGCTCACCGGCTCGTTGACCAGCACCGGCAGCAGCATCAACCCCGCGCCGTGCGCCGACGACATGAGAAACGACCAGCCGGCGAGCTGCGCCGCGGACATCCGCATCCCCGCCCAGCGGAAGTGCCGTTCGGAGAGCAGCCGCCACAGCCCGAAACCGACCAGCAGCACGCCGCCGCCCACCGCCAGGGCGGTGCTCGCCGTCACCGACCGGGTCGCGGTGACCAACGCGGCGACGATCCCCACCGAGGCCAGGTGCCCCGCCGCGATCGGCGGCAACGAGCGCAGCAGGGCCGTCCTGCTGCGCTCCTGTAGGCCGCGGGCCACCGCGAACAGCCAGCCCATCGCCGGATTCAGGCCATGGAACGCGCCGAGCGCGGCGAGCGTCACCCAGGTGCCGACGGTCACGGGAAGCAGTACGAGTCGGAGGACGCGTCCCCGCCCTGCAACCGCGTCTGGTGCACCCGCAGGCCACGGAACTCGTCGCCGTGCGGGAAGAACCTCGGGTCGAGGGCGAGCCCGCCGGCGTCCACGTCGACGTCCAGCTTGGCGAGCCACGCGCCCACCCCGTCGGGGTAGAACTGGTCATCCCAGGCGCCGTAGAGGGAGTTGCTGACGTAGACCCGCCGGCCGTCCCGGCTCACCTCGACCATCTGCGGGCCGCCGGCCAACGCCTCGTCCGGCGCGGTCGGGTGGGCGGTACGGCGGACGATCCCGCCGAGGTGCACCGAGCCCGTCAGCACCGGGTGCAGCGGGTCGCTGACGTCGTACTGGCGCAGCTCCCCGGTGCCCCAGCAGGAGACGTACAGGAAGCGGTCGTCGACCGACAGGTCGATGTCGGTCACCAGCGGCGGCACCGCGCCGAACGGCTTGAGCAGGTCGGGCAGGTCCGCCGGGTCGGCCGGCTCGGCCGGAATGTCGATCACCTTGGTGACCGCCCAGGCGTCGCCGTCGCGGTGCCACAGCCAGATCGAGGCGGACAGGTCCTCGACGCTGATCACCACCCCGACGAACCCGTACGACTTCGTCGGGTCGTGTGCCGGGCGCAGCTCCAGCGGCATCTGGTACGCATCGCCAAGGTCGACCCGCTGCACGTGCCGACGCTTCGCGAGATCCCAGAAGTGGATGGCGTGACCGTAGCGCCGGCCCAGCAGCAGCTCACCGATGATGCCGTCCTCGACCATCGACGGGGTGCCCCACTCGCTGGTGACAAGCACGTCCTGGGTGAGGTGCCACCACAGGTCGTACGCCAGGAACTGCGGCCCCCGGTCGGCCTCCCACGCCCCGCGTACCTCGAAGGTGGTGTGGTCCAGGATGGCGATGCCGCCCGGACCCTCCGCGCCGTCCGCGCCGCCGAGAGCGGAGACGTAGATGCCGTCCGGTCCGCAGTGCACGGTGTGTGGGCGGGAGTATCCGGCGCGCTTGGCCAGCTCCTCCGGCCCGATCACCTTCACCACCTGGGGTTGGCGCGGGTCGGGTTGGGTGTCGATGACGTGGATCCGCGACGAGCGCAGACCGGGAACGATCAGGTACCGCCGCTCGACGTGCGGGTGCGGGGCGGTCGGGCAGAGCGCGCTGCTGCACGCGTTCCAGCCGAAGTGGTGCACCTCGTCGCCGAGGTGCGGCAGGTCGGTCCAGCCGACGACTTTGCCGTAGTCGGGGGAGTCGGGGTCGGTGCCCAGCACCACGATGGCGTCCGGGCGGCTGGCCGTCCGGTCGAAGGCCGCCACGTAGGCGAGCTTCTCCGCCGGGGCCGTCACCGCCTGGCCGGGGGAGGGGTAGAAGGTGGGATCGGGGGTCCAGCGAGTCATCGGGGGTCTCCGCTCGTCAGGTGGTGGGAACGCCGAGTTGGTCGAGCAGGTGGCGGCGCAGCGCGCCGAAGGCCGGGTCGTCCGGCGTACGGGTGGGGGTCAGGTCGACGGGCAGGTCCGCGGCGATGCGGCAGGCGTCGAGGAGCAGGATCCGGTCGGCGAGCAGCAGGGCCTCCTCCACGTCGTGGGTGACCAGCAGGGCGGCGAAGCCGTGCTCGGCGCGCAACCGGCGCAACAGCACCTGCATCCGCAGGCGGGTCAGCGCGTCCAGGGCGCCGAACGGCTCGTCGAGCAGCAGCAGGTCCGGCTCGCGGACCAGGGCACGCGCGACCGCCACGCGCTGCGCCTGCCCGCCGGACAGTTCGGCCGGCCAGGCCCGGTGCCGGTCGGCCAGCCCGACCTCGGTCAGCGCCCGCTCGATGCGTCCGGCGCGGTCCGGGCCGGTCAGCCCGAGCCCGACGTTGTCGGCGACCCGTTTCCAGGGCAGCAGCCGGTGTTCCTGGAACACCACGGCGGCGGTGCCGTGCACGGCGATCTCGCCACCGGCCGCCGTGTCCAGCCCGGCGAGGATCCGCAGCAGGGTGCTCTTGCCGGAACCGCTGCCGCCCAGCAGCGCGACGACCTCACCCCGGGCGATGCTCAGGTCGACCCCGGACAGCACGACCGTCGGCCCGAATGCCCGGCGGACCGCGTGGGCGGTGAGCACGGGTTTCGCGTCGGTCAGGTGGCCCGCAGTCCGCGACGCCATGTCAACATCCTCCTCTCCGCAACGCGTAGGGCAAGGTCGGATATCAGTCCGAGTAGCGCGTAGACGAGCAGGCCGAGCACCACCACATCGGTCTGGCTGAACTCCCGCGCCTCCATCATCAGGAAACCGATTCCGGTCTGGGCGTTGACCTGCTCGCCGACGACGAGGCTGAGCCAGGCCGCCCCGATGGCCAGTCGCAGGCCCAGGAACAGCGCGGGCAGCGCCCCGGGCAGCACGACGTGGCGCAGTCGGGCGGCCTGGCCCAGTCCACAGGTACGGGCGGCCTCGACCAGCCGCTCGTCGATGTCACGGATGCCGGCGTACGTGTTGAAGTAGATCGGGAAGAACGCACCGAGGGCGACCAGGCTGATCTTGAGCGGTTCACCGATGCCGACCCAGATGATCAGCAACGGGACCAGGCCGAGGTGCGGCAGCATCCGGGCCATCTGCACCGGCGGGTCCACCAGGTCGTCGCCGAGGCGCAGCAAGCCCGCCACGGTGCCCAGGGCCAGCGCCAGGACGCCGCCGATGAGCAGCCCGGCCCCGGCGCGGGTGAGCGAGTCGACCAGGTGCACGGCGAGCGTCCCGTCGCGGCTCAGCCGCCAGCCGGCGGCCAGCACGTCGCTCGGCGCGGGCAGCTTCTCCGGCGCCAGCACCCCGACCCGGGCGGCCAGCTCCCAGCCCACCACCAGCACGACCGGACTGACCAGCCGCCGCCACCGCCGGGCCGGCCGCTGGCGGGGGGCCGTGACCGGCGCGGCGGCGACCTCGGCGGGGGCCTCGACGAGAGTCGTACGGTTCACCGGAACACCTCGCTGAACCGGTCGTCGATCCGGGACCGGATGTCGACCGGGCCCGGAATGAGGTCCAGGGCGATGAAGCTGTCGGTGATCGCCTGGAGCTCGTCGCCGATGGCCGGACTGACCGGTGCGAGCGGCTTGGCGCTGCGGGCCAGGGCGCGGCTGGTGACGTCCTCGGGGATCTTCAGCTCCGGTGCGAGGGTGCTGGCCCGCTCCTGCGGGTTGGCGATGCCCCAGTCGGTCACCTCGCGGTACCGCTGTAGGAACGCGCGGACCTCGTCCGTGCGGTGCTCGACCGCGTCCGGGGCGGCCAGGACGTACTCCCGGTTGCTGGCCAGGCCTGTCGCGTCGGCGAGCACCCGGACGCCCGGCTGTTCGGCCAGCGCGAAGTACGGATCCCAGATCACCCAGGCGTCGACCTGCCCACTGTCGAACGCGGGTCGCCCCTCGGCGGGCTTGAGGTACGTGACGTCGATGTCCCGCAACGTCATGTTGTTCGCCTCCAGCAGCCGGACCAGCAGCCAGTGCACATTGGAGCCCTTGTTGAGGGCGACCCTCTTGCCCCTCAGGTCGGCGAAGGTGCGGTAGCCGCTGTCGGCCTTGACCAGCACGGCCTCGCCCTGCGGGATCGGCTCGGAGGTGCCGATGACGGAGAACGGGATCTTCCCGGCCGCGGCGAAGACCGGCGGCGCCTCTCCGACCTGTCCGATGTCGATGGAGCCGGCCTTGAGCGCCTCGGTGAGCGCCGGGCCGCTCTCGAACAGCGACCACTGGACGCCCGGCGTCGCGCCGCGCGCCTTGACCAGGCTCAGCCCGCCGAAGCGTTGGTAGCCGATCCGGAGCGCTCCGGCGTCGTCCTTCGCGTCGGCGGACCCGCCGCAGGCGCTCACGGCGGCCGTGGCGAGCAGGGCCACGGCCGTGAGGGCGGCCGTGGCGAGTCGGCGGCGGTGCGGCTGGCGACTCGTCGAAAGGGTGGGCATGGCGACTCCTTGGGTCGGGCGGGTAAGCCGGGCCACGTCGACCGGTGCGGGTAGGCGGTCGGTAGCCTACTAACCCGATAGGTTTTATGGGTAGAGTGGCGGCGCGATCGTCCCAAACCTCAGGAGGGGCCAGCCGCGCGTGCCCCGACCACCGAAGGAAAGAGCCGAGATGACCCTCACCTTCCACTGGTTTCTGCCCACCAACGGCGACAGCAGGGACATCGTCGGCGGCGGACACGGCATGCCGGCCGGCACCGCCGGGCGTGCCCGACCGGCCAGCGTCGCCTACCTCGGGCAGATCGCCCGCACCGCCGAGCAACTCGGCTTCGTCGGCGCACTCACCCCGGCCGGCGCCTGGTGCGAGGACGCCTGGCTGAGCACCGCGATGCTCACCGAGGTGACCGAACGCCTCAAGTTCCTGGTCGCCTTCCGACCCGGGCTGCTGGCACCCACCCTGGCCGCCCAGATGGCCTCCACCTTCCAGCGGCTGTCCCGGGGCCGGCTGCTGCTCAACGTGGTCACCGGCGGCGAGTCCCACGAGCAGCGGGCCTACGGCGACTTCCTGGACAAGGACGCCCGGTACGCGCGGGCCGACGAGTTCCTGCACATCGTGCGTGCGCTGTGGCGGGGTGAGACGGTCGACCACACCGGCACCCACCTGCGGGTCGAGCAGGCGCGGCTGCACCGGCTGCCCGACCCGACGCCGCCGGTCTACTTCGGTGGCTCGTCGGCCGCCGCCCTACCGGTGGCGGTGCGGCACAGCGACGTCTACCTCACCTGGGGCGAACCTCCGGCCCTGGTCGCCGAGAAGCTGCACCGGGTCCGGTCGCTGGCCGCCGCCGCCGGGCGCGAGCTGCGCTTCGGCATCCGGCTGCACGTCATCGCCCGGGACACCGCCGACCAGGCCTGGGCGCAGGCTCGCCGCCTGCTCGACGGCATCGCCGAGGCCGACATCCAGGCCGTGCAGAACGGGCTACGTCGCAGCGAGTCCGAGGGGCAGCGCCGGATGCTCGACCTGCACGGCGGCTCCCGCGACGGACTGGAGATCGCACCCAACCTGTGGGCCGGCGTCGGGCTGGTCCGTGGCGGCGCCGGCACCGCCCTCGTGGGCAGCCACACCGAGATCGCCGACCGGATCGCCGAATACCACGCCCTCGGCATCGACGAGTTCATCCTCTCCGGCTATCCGCACCTGGAGGAGGCGTACTGGTTCGGGGAGGGGGTGCTGCCGATCCTGCACGAGCGCGGGCTGTGGCGGCACCCCGACGGCCAGCCGGCAGCGGAGCACGTCGACGTGCCCTTCGCCGGGCAACCGGTGCCCTAGCGGCTCCGGCTGGCCCGCCGTCGGCCGATGCGCCGCCCCGCGAGGCTCACCGCCGTGCTGCCGGCCGCCATGCCGATCAGCATCAGAACGGCACCGACCGCCCACAACCCGCTGTCGTCGGTCGACGCGGCCTGCCATGACCAGGCCGCCGTGAAGGCGACAGTCATCACCGGCGCCACCAGCCACGGGCTCAGCCGCATTCCGGCCAGGGCGGCGAGCAGCACCAGCGTCACCACGCAGCCGATCACCTGCCACGGCTCGTACGGGCCGCTGGTCGAGTTGGTCTCCGGGTCGACCGTGTACTCGGTGTCCCAGCCCAGCCAGAGCAGCCACACCCCGACGGTGGCCACCGCCAGGAACAACGCGCCGAGCAGTTTCTGGGTACCTCTGGTCGTCGTCACCGGGTGATCATCCCCTGTGCGACGCCGTACGCGATGAGCACCCGTACCCACCGTCGCGGGGGCGGCCGTGATCCCGAGCGGACTGTTGCCCCGGCCGGTGGTGGTCCTCTACGGTCTGCTCAAGCGGTGGGCGGTGCGGTCCGCATCCGACCGGAAGCCGCCGGGTGCTCGTCGCGCGGGCCGGGATGGTGGAGTCCCGGGTCACCCCGTCGGCAGCGGGCCTGGCGGTCGTGTGACTCCAGCTCGTACCCCGGGGTGTGTCGCTGCCCGGTGCGGCTCCGCGCGGAGCCGGCGAGCCGGGCACGCCGATCCCACCGGGAGATCCCGTGTTCCTCAGCCCGCACGAGCAGGACCGCCTGCTCATCCACGTCGCGGCCGATGTCGCCCGCCGTCGCCGCGAGCGCGGCCTGCGACTCAACTACCCCGAAGCCGTCGCGCTCATCACCGTGTTCCTGCTCGAAGGCGCCCGCGACGGCCGGTCGGTGGTCGACCTGATGTCGGCCGGCCGGACCGTGCTCGACCGCGACGACGTCCAGGACGGCATCCCCGAGCTGCTGAGGGAGGTGCAGGTGGAGGCGACGTTCCCGGACGGCACCAAGCTCGTGACGGTGCACCACCCGATCCCGTGATCCCCGGGGAGATCCTGCCGGCGGACGGCCCGGTCGAGATCAACGCCGGCCGTCCGGTGACCACCCTGCTGGTGGTGAACACCGCCGACCGGCCGGTGCAGGTGGGCTCGCACTACCACTTCGCCGAGACCAACCCGGCGCTGGCCTTCGACCGGGACGCGGCCTGGGGGCAGCGGCTCGCCGTGCCGGCGGGCACGTCGGTCCGCTTCGAGCCGGGCGTCAACCGCAGTGTGGACCTCGTCCCGCTCGGCGGTGCGCGCATCGTGCCAGGTCTGCGTGGCGCGTGCGCCGGGCAGTTGGACGACGCCGGTACGACCCCGGGGGTGGCGCGGTGAGCGCCGTGCGGCGGGACCGCTACATCGACCTGTACGGGCCCACCACCGGCGACCGCATCCGGCTCGCCGACACGAACCTGCTCATCGAGGTGGAGACCGACCACTGTGTCGGCGGCGACGAGGTGGTCTTCGGCGGCGGCAAGGTGATCCGTGAGTCGATGGGGCAGTCCCGGGCCACCCGCGCCGAGGGAGCCCTCGACACCGTCATCACCGGTGCCGTGGTGCTCGACCACTGGGGAGTGGTCAAGGCCGACGTCGGGTTACGCGACGGCCGGATCGTCGCCCTGGGCCGCGCCGGCAACCCGGACACCATGCCCGGCGTCCACCCCGACCTGGTCATCGGCCCGGCCACCGAGGTGATCGCCGGCAACGGTCGGATCCTCACCGCGGGCGCGGTCGACACCCACGTGCACCTCATCTGCCCGCAGATCGTCACCGAGGCGCTGGCCAGCGGCATCACCACGCTCGTCGGCGGTGGCACCGGCCCCGCCGAGGGCACCCGAGCCACCACTGTCACCCCGAACGCGTGGCACCTGGCCCGGATGCACGAGGCGCTCGACACCCTGCCGGTCAACGTCCTGCTGCTCGGCAAGGGCAACACCGTCTCCACCGAGGCGCTCTGGGAGCAGTTGCGGGCCGGGGCGGGCGGTTTCAAGCTGCACGAGGACTGGGGGACCACCCCGGCGGCGATCGACGCCTGCCTGCGGGTGGCGGACGCCTCCGGTGTCCAGGTGTCGATCCACACCGACACGCTCAACGAGGCCGGTTTCGTGGCCGACACTCTGCGCGCGATCGGCGGGCGGGCCATCCACTCGTACCACACCGAGGGCGCCGGAGGCGGGCACGCGCCGGACATCATCACGGTGGCCGGCGAGCCGAACGTGCTGCCGTCGTCGACCAACCCGACCCGGCCGTACACCCGTAACACCCTCGCCGAGCACCTGGACATGCTGATGGTCTGCCACCACCTCAACCCGTCGGTGCCGGAGGACCTGGCCTTCGCCGAGAGCCGCATCCGACCGTCCACGATGGCCGCCGAGGATCTGCTGCACGACCTCGGGGCGATCTCCATCATCGGCTCCGACGCGCAGGCGATGGGCCGGGTCGGTGAGGTGATCCTGCGGACCTGGCAGAGCGCGCACGTGATGAAGGAGCGGGTGGGCGCGCTGCCGGGCGACGGCGCGGCGGACAACCACCGCGCCCGACGGTACGTCGCGAAGTACACCATCTGCGCCGCGATGGCCAACGGGCTGGAACGGGAGATCGGCTCCGTCGAGCCGGGCAAGCTCGCCGACCTGGTGCTCTGGGACCCGGCGTTCTTCGGGGTACGCCCACACCTGGTCATCAAGGGCGGCATGATCGCGTACGCCCAGATGGGTGACGCCAACGCGTCGATCCCCACCCCGCAGCCGATGCTGCCGCGCCCGATGTTCGGGGCGTACGGGGCTGCGGCGGCGGCCACCAGCCTGACCTTCGTGGCTCCGGCGGCGCTGGAGGCCGGGCTGCGCCTGGACGTGCGGCGTCGGGTGGTGCCGGTCGCCGACGTACGGTCCCGGGGCAAGGCCGACCTGCCGGAGAACAACGCGATGCCCCGGATCGAGGTGGACCCGGACACGTTCACCGTCCGGATCGACGGGCAGGTGGTGGAACCGGACCCGGTGTCCCGGCTGCCGCTGGCCCAGCGGTACTTCCTGTTCTGATGGCCACGTCCAGCCTGCTCCTGCTACTGGCCGACGGGCGCTTCCCGGCCGGCGCGCACGCGCACTCCGGCGGCCTGGAGGCGGCCGTCGCCGCCGGCCGGGTCGGCGACCTGGCCTCGTTGGGGGCGTTCCTGCTCGGCCGCCTGGCCACCGCCGGGCTGGTCGGTGCGGCGTTCGCTGCGGCGGCACACCGGGCGGTGGCACCGGACGGCGCGGGGGCGGCCGACGGCGCCGGGGCGGCCGACCGCGCCGATCCGGTCGCGGCGTCGACCCCGGCCGGGTCAGTCCGCCGTCGGGCCATCCTGGCGCGGCTCGACGCCGAGTTGGACGCGCGGACCGCCTCCCCGGCGCTGCGCGCGGTGTCCCGCAGGCAGGGCCGGGCGCTGCTGCGCGCCGGTCGGACGATCTGGCCGGACGCCGCGTTCGCCGACCTGCCCACGACACCCGGGGGAGCGCACCAGCCGCTGGTCCTCGGGCTGCTCTGCGCCGCCGCCGGGTTGAGTCGCACCGAAACCGCCACCATCGCCGCGTACGGCACGGTGACCGGTGCGGCCAGTGCCGGCGTGCGCCTGCTCGGCTTGGACCCGTACCAGGTCCAGGCCCTGCTGGTCGGCCTCGCCGACAGTTGCGACGGCACCGCCGCCGAGGCGGCCCGGTCCGCCGACGATCCACCGGAGCGGCTGCCGGCCGCCGCCGCTCCGCTCGCCGACATCCATGCCGAAGTGCATGCCACCTGGGAGGTGCGTCTCTTTGCGTCCTGACATCGCTGTACCGACTGCTGTGCCCGCCGCCGGGCCGACCGCTGTGCCGCACGACGAGTCCGTGCCGCACACCCATCCGGAACCGGGGGTGGACCCGCACCCGCCGCTGGCGCGAGCCGGTCGGGCCCTGCGGGTCGGCATCGGGGGACCGGTGGGCTCCGGCAAGACCGCCCTGGTGGCCGCGCTCTGCCGGGCCTTCGCCAGCGAGTTGCGGCTCGGCGTGGTCACCAACGACATCTACACCACCGAGGACGCCGACTTCCTCAAGCGGGCCGGCGTGCTCGATCCGGAGCGCATCCGCGCGGTGGAGACCGGCTGCTGCCCCCACACCGCCATCCGGGACGACATCGGCGCCAACCTGGATGCCGTGGACGAGTTGGCCGAGGCGGTCGGCCCGCTGGACCTGGTGCTGGTGGAGAGCGGCGGCGACAACCTGACCGCCACCTTCAGCCGGGGCCTGGTCGACCGGCAGATCTTCGTGGTGGACGTGGCCGGCGGGGACAAGGTGCCGCGCAAGGGCGGGCCGGGAGTCACCGCCGCCGACCTGCTCGTGATCAACAAGACCGATCTGGCGCCGATGGTGGGCGCCGACCTGGCGGTGATGGACCGGGACGCCCGCGCCCGGCGGGGCGACCTGCCGACCCTCTTCCTGTCCATTGTGGCCGATCCGACAGCGGGTCGGGTCGCCGACTGGATCCGGCACGAGCTGGCCCACCACGCGGCACTGCACCCGCTTGCCGCACCGGGCCGCCGGACCTGATGCGTGCGCTCGCTCGACTGGTGGCCCGGGCCGACGGCAGGGGTGGCACGGCGCTGGTCGAGGTGCACGGCGAGACGCCGCTGCTGCTGCGTCAGACCCCGGCCCGGAACGGCACCCCCACGGTGTACGTCGTGGGGGGCGCCGCCGGCCCGCTGGCCGGTGACGACCTCCGGTTGGACATCGAGGTGGGGCCCGGGGCGGCGGTCCGGTTGCACACGGTCGCCGCGTCGGTCGCCCTACCCGGCCGTCCGGGCGCCGTGTCCCGGATGGTCGTGCGGGCGGTGGTGCACGCCGGAGCCACGCTGCACTGGCTGCCGGAGCAACTGGTCGCGGCGGCCGGGTGCGCGCACCTCGCCGAGTCCCACGTGGAGCTGGCCGCCGGGGCGAGCCTGCGCTGGCGGGACGAGTTGATCTGCGGCCGGTTCGGTGAGGAGCCCGGCAGCGCCGTCGTGCACACGCGGGTCGACTACGACGACCGGCCGCTGCTGCGGCAGTCGCTGGCCGTGGGGCCGCACGCGCCCGGCTGGGCCGGCCCTGCGGTGCTCGGCGGCGCGCCGGCCACCGGTTCGCTGCTGGTGGTCGACCCGTCGCGCCCCGCCGAACCAGCACAGGTGCGGGCCTACCGGAGCGTCGCCCGGTTACCGCTGGCCGGTGGCCCGGCGACACTGTGGAGCGCGACGGCCCCCGACGCACACACCCTGCGGGCGCAGCTCACCGTCTAGGGCTGACCGCGCGCTGGCTCGCCGCGCGCTGGCTCGCCCGGGGACCCACGAGGCCGGTACCCCTCAACGGCGATATACCTGTGGGTCATAACTATGACCCACAGGTATATCGCTCCCGGTGGTGTCCGCCCTCGACGCCGGCCGCAGGTGCGCCGGGCGTCGCCCGTCGGTGCGGGTGTGGGTCAGTGCGAGCCGACCGTGTCGGCGCGGTCGCGGTGGCGGGCCGGGTCGAGTCGGCCGATCAGGTCGTCGAGCTGGTTGATCAGGTCGGCGCCCTCGGGTGCGCCCAGCTCGGCCAGGCTGGCGCGGACCCGCTGATCGAGGCGCTCGTGCTCACGCCGGCCCCGGGCCGTCAGGTACGCGCGGATCCGCCGACGGTCCAGCGCGTCCACGCGGCGGAAGACGAGGTTCTGGTCGACGAGCTGGTCGACCAGCTTGGTGAGGGTGCCGGGCGGCAGTGACGCCTCGGCGGACACCTCACTCATCGGGTGGCCCTGACCGTCGGCGAGCAGGCAGAGCACCCGCCACGCCTCGATGGTCAGCCCGTCGTCGGCGAGGACGGCACCCAAGCGGCGGGAGAGCAGCCGTTCGGCGCGAGTGAGCGAGCGCAGCAGGTCGGCTGGCGCCCCGGGCACGTCTGACATGGATCTCCCTGGTCCGGTGGCACCGTCATGTTACCGAGTGATCCCGGTCAGTGCCGAGCTCTGGTCTTCCGACGTGGACCGGGCAATCATGTGCTCATGTCCGCGCTGGCAGCGCCGTGGCTCACCGTCGATTCGGCGGTGGTCAGCATCGCGCTGGTGTATCCGATGCGCGGGCCGGCGGGAATGTTCGGCCCGACCTGCGAACTCTGCGCCCAGCTCGCGGTCGAGGAGATCAACCGGTGCGGTGGCGTGCTGGGCCGGGAGGCGCGGCTGATCCCGGTCGACGGCGGCGCTCCGCCAGCCGAGGTGGCCGCCGAGGTCGAGGCGCTGGTGTCGGTGGGGGCCGTGCAGGGGGTGACCGGATGGCACATCTCGTCGGTGCGTCAGGCGCTGGCGCCCCGGGTCGCGCACCGGGTGCCCTACGTCTACACCGCCCTGTACGAGGGCGGTGAACGTACCGAGGGGGTCTTCCTGACCAGCGAGACGCCGGACGCTCAACTGTGGCCGGCCATCCGGTTGCTCGCCGGGGAGCAGGGCGTACGTCGCTGGTTCGTGGTCGGCAACGACTACGTGTGGCCCCGGCGCACCGCGCGGGCCGCGCAGCGGTACGCGTTGCGTGCTGGTGGTCGTGTGGTGGGGCAGAGCTTCCTGCCGCTGGAGGCGCACGACTTCGACGCGGTGCTGCGCCGTATCGAGCACAGCGAGGCCGACGCGGTGCTGATGCTGCTGGTCGGCGCGGACGCGGTGCGGTTCAACCGGGCGTTCGCCCGGTCCGGTCTGGACCAGCGCTGTCTGCGCCTGAGCACCCTCATGGACGAGAACATGCTGCTGGCCAGCGGCGTCGGCGCGACGAGACGGCTCTACAGCACGGCGGGTTTCTTCGCCGGCCTGGTGACCCAGGAGAACCTCGACTTCCACGGGGAGTTCGCCCGCCGCTTCGGAGTGGAGGCGCCGCCGCTGGGCAGCCTGGGGGAGTCCTGCTACGAGGGTGTGATGCTGCTCGCCGCCCTCATCGGACAGGCGCGCACCCTGGACGTGCGGGCCATCGAGACGGCCGCCGACACGGTGGCCTACCACGGGCCGCGGGGGCGACTGCGGCTGCGGCGGCGGCACGTGCGCCAGCGGATCTACCTGGCCGAGGCCGACGGGCTCGACTTCACCGTGCTCGCCCAACTCTGACCGGCGGCCCCCGCCCGTGCGGCAGGCCCTTGACAGCCGCACCCAACCGCGCCCTAAGATGCTTCCTGCGTGAAGTATCCGGTCTGCGAGGCCGGATGTCGCCAATGTGCTCGCCCATCGGTGAAAACGATCACCGACGATTGTGGCGACGCTATTCCCTAGATTCCTGAACGGCCGACACCGCTTTTCCAGTCGCGGTGTCGGCCGTTTTTGCGTGCGTACCGTCCACCAGCGCGGAAACAGTCAATTAAGGACCGGGAAACATTGGCGCAATGATGCCGGTCAACGCTTTCGGTGCCCATATCCGAGTCGGTGCCCGGTCGGCGTCCACCCGTCGCACCCGGCATCGCCCGCCTCAGCTCCACGGACCGCACCGACCGTCCATTCGCCACTTCAACTGCATCGCAGGGAGAATTGATGTCACTATTCCGGGGCCGCCGCATCCTGGCGGGTGCCATGACCCTGGTCGCCGCGGCAGCGATGACCGCGTGCGGCAGCAAGACCAGCGACGAGGGCGGCGCGGCCGGCGTCAGCGCCGACATCTCCGGCGACACCGTCAAGGTGGGCCTGCTCAACTCGCTCTCCGGGACCATGGCGATCAGCGAGGTCACCGTCCGCGACTCCATCATGCTCGCGGTCGAGGAGATCAACGCGGCCGGTGGCGTCCTCGGCAGGAAGATCCAGCCGGTCGGTGAGGACGGCGCCTCGGACTGGCCCACCTTCGCCGAGAAGGCCGAGAAACTCGTCTCCGTGGATCGCGTCGCGGCCGTCTTCGGCTGCTGGACGTCGGCCAGCCGCAAGGCGGTCAAGCCGGTGTTCGAGAAGAACAAGGCGTTGTTGTTCTATCCGGTGCAGTACGAGGGGCTGGAACAGTCGCCCTACATCTTCTACACCGGAGCGACGACAAACCAGCAGATCGTTCCCGGGCTCGACTACCTCAAGGCGCAAGGGGTCAAGTCGGTCTATCTGGTCGGCAGCGACTACGTCTTTCCCCGGACGGCCAACAAAATCATCAAGGCGTACGCGGCGGCGAACGGGATGAGCGTGCTGGGCGAGGATTACGCCCCGCTGGGCTCGACCGAGTTCGGCACGATCGTCAACAAGGTCAAGTCGTCCGGTGCCGCCGCTGTGTTCAACACCCTCAACGGTGACAGCAATGTGGCCTTCTTCAAGGAGTACAAGTCGGCCGGCCTGACCGCCGCCGCGATGCCGGTGGTGTCGGTGTCGATCGCCGAGGAGGAGGTCAAGGGCATCGGCACGCAGTACCTGCAGGGCCAACTGACGGCCTGGAACTACTACCAGACCACGCCCGGCGCGGCGAACGCGAAGTTCGTGGCCGCGTACAAGGCGAAGTACGGCGCGGACAAGCCGACAAGCGACCCGATGGAGGCCGCGTACGTCGGGGTGTACCTGTGGAAGGCGATGGTCGAGAAGGCCGGCGCGTTCGACGTGGAGAAGGTCCGTGCCGCCTCCGACGGGATCACCTTCGACGCGCCCGAGGGCCTGGTGACCGTCGACGGAGAGACCCAGCACATCTCCAAGACCGCCCGGATCGGCAAGATCGGCGCCGACGGTCTGATCACCGAGGTGTGGAACTCCGGCAAGCCGGTCGAGCCGGACCCGTACCTCAAGAGCTACCCGTGGGCGAGCGGCCTGAGCTGACGACGCCGGCCCGGGCGGGGCGTGTTGCCGCGCGGCCCGCCCGGGCCACCCGACCAGCAGTTCGGAGTACGCACCGTGACAGTCCTCTTCGGTCAACTCTTCACCGGCATCAGCATCGGCGCGGTGCTGCTGCTCATCGCGCTCGGGTTGGCACTGACCTTCGGGCAGATGGGCGTGATCAACATGGCGCACGGCGAGTTCATCATGGCCGGCGCCTACACCACCTACGTGTTGCAGCAGAGCATCACCGGCGCCGGCTGGTCGCTGCTTGTCGCGTTGCCGGTGGCATTCGTGGTGGCCGGCACGATGGGTGTGCTGCTGGAGGTCCTGCTGATCCGCCGGCTCTACGCCCGGCCGCTGGACACTTTGCTGGTCACCTGGGGCGTGTCGCTGATGCTGCAGCAACTGGCCCGCGACGTCTTTGGCAGCCCGAACGTGCAGACCCGCGCGCCGGAGCTGCTCACCGGCAACGTGGCGCTGCCCGGCGGGCTGACCGTCGCCAACAACCGGCTGTTCATCCTGGCCCTGGCGCTGGCCGCCGTCGCGGCGCTCACCCTGGCGCTGCGGCTCACCCCGCTCGGGCGTCGGATCCGCGCCGTCGTGCAGAACCGCGACCTCGCGGCAGTTTCCGGCATCCCCACCGCCCGCGTCGACCGGACGACCTTCTTCATCGGCTCCGGCCTGGCCGGGCTCGCCGGGGTCGCGCTCACCCTGCTCGGCCCGATCGGCCCGACCATGGGCACCAACCTGATCATCGACGCCTTCCTGGTCGTCGTGGTCGGCGGGATCGGCCAGCTCAAGGGCAGCGTGATCGTCGCCTTCGCCCTCGGCGTGCTCCAGGCCACGGGGGAGTACCTGACCACCCTCAGTGTCGCCAAGGTGATCGTGTTCGTGGCGATCGTCGCGTTCCTCCAGTGGCGACCACAGGGCCTGTTCACCCTGCGGACCAGGAGCCTCGCATGACCGCCGTGACACCCGCGCCGCCGGACACCGCCACCCGCCCGGCCCCCGTGAGCGCCGTACCGCCGGGCCGGCGAGGCGGCCGGTCAAGGCTGCGGACGGCGGCGGGCTTCGCGTTCGGCGCGGCGCTGCTGTTCGCCGTGGCGCCGCTGGTGCTGTCGGACTTCCGGCTGTCCCTGCTCGCCAAGTACCTCTGCGTCGCCATGGTCGCGGTCGGCATCGGGATCGCCTGGGGCCGGGGCGGGATGCTGACGCTCGGCCAGGGCGTCTTCTTCGGCCTCGGTGGCTACGCGATGGCCATGCACCTCAAGCTCGCCGACGCGGGTCCCGGCGGGATGCCCGACTTCATGCAGCTGTACGGGCAGCTCGACGAACTGCCGGTGTGGTGGCGGCCGTTCGCCAGCCCGTGGTTCGCGCTGCCCGCCACGGTGCTGCTGCCGATGGCTGTCGCGTTCGGGCTCGGCTCGCTGGTGTTCCGTCGCCGGGTGCGGGGCGCGTACTTCGCCATCCTCAGCCAGGCCCTCGCCGCCGCGATGGTGATCCTGCTGATCGGCCAGCAGGGCACCACGGGCGGCACCAACGGGCTCACCGACATCCAGGGCTTCTTCGGCTACGACCTGGACGACCCGGTCAACCAGCGGATGGTCTACTTCATCATCGCCGGTGTCCTGCTGGCGCTGCTCGCGCTGACGCGCCAGCTCATCCACAGCCGCTACGGCGAACTGCTGGTGGCGGTCCGCGACGGCGAGGAACGGGTCCGCTTCCTCGGCTACGACCCGGCGTCGGTCAAACTCGTCGCGTACGTCGTCGCGGCCGGCATGGCGGGGCTGGCCGGTGCGCTGTTCGTGCCGGCGGTGGGCATCATCTCGCCGGCGCTGATCGGCATCGTCCCGTCGATCGAGTTCGTCATCGGGGTCGCGGTGGGTGGCCGGGCCACCCTGCTCGGCCCGGTGCTCGGCGCGGTCGCGGTGGCGTGGGCGCGTACCGCCCTCTCCGAGCGTTTTCCCGGCACCTGGACGTACCTTCAGGGGCTGCTCTTCGTGGTGGTGGTCGCGTTCCTTCCCGGCGGCCTGGCGTCGCTGTGGGCGCTGGCCCGCCGCCGCGACGACGGCGCGCGACCGCGTCGGCGCGGGTGGTCGCCGCAGGGCCGACGGCGCGCGGAGCGGACGGAGGTGCCGGTGGCATGAGCGAACGCACCGAGCGCAGCGAGGGCCGTGAGCGCGTGCCCGGCCAGCACGGCATGAGCGAGCGCACCGAGCGCAGCGAGGGCCGTGAGCGCGTGCCCGGCCAGCACGGCATGATCGGCGACCGGCTGGACGGGTTGTCCGTCCGTGACCTACGGGTGAGCTTCGACGGGTTCACGGCCGTCGACGGCGTCTCGCTGGAGGTGCCTGCCGGTGACATCCGGTTTCTGATCGGGCCCAACGGCGCCGGCAAGACCACGCTGGTCGACGCGGTCACCGGCCTGGTCCGGGCGACCGGCTCGGTCCGGTTCGGCGACCAGGAGCTGCTCGGTCGCCCGGTGCACCGGATCAGCCGGCTGGGCATCGGACGGACCTTCCAGACCTCGACGGTCTTCGAGGAGCTGTCGGTGGTGCAGAATCTCGACATCGCGGCGGGCGCCCGGCGCAGCTGGGCGACCCTGGCCCGTCGCCGCCGTGGCATCCCCGACGAGGTTGCCGCCGCGCTGGACACGATCGGACTGACCGGGCGGGCCGAGCAGCTCGCCGGGACGCTCGCGCACGGCCAGAAGCAGTGGCTGGAGATCGGCATGCTGCTGGTGCAGGACGCGCGGCTGCTGCTGCTCGACGAGCCCGTCGCCGGGATGAGCCACGAGGAACGCGACGCGACCGGCACGCTGCTGGAGACGGTGAGCCGGGACCGCACGGTCGTCGTGATCGAGCACGACATGGACTTCCTGCGCCGGTTCGCCCGCAGCGTCACAGTGCTGCACGCCGGCCGGGTGCTCAGCGAGGGCACGGTGGCGCAGGTCCAGGCGGACCCGCGCGTGCAGGAGGTCTACCTTGGTCACCCGGTCGACGCCGGGTCGGCCCCCAGCGGTCTGGAGGCATGATGCTGACCCTGCGTGGGGTGCACGCCGGATACGGGCGCAGTCGGGTGCTGCACGGGGTCGACCTCGCCGTCCCGCCCGACGGGGTGGCCGCGGTGCTCGGGCACAACGGCGCCGGCAAGAGCACCCTGCTCCGGGTCGCGGCCGGCCTGCTGCGCCCGAGCGCCGGCACCGTCGAGCTGGACGGCGAGGACGTCACCCGGCTCGGCCCGCACGAGCGGGTGGCGCGCGGGATGGCGTACGTCCCGCAGGGTCAGCAGTGTTTCCCGCACCTGACGGCGGCAGAGAACCTGCGCCTGGTCGCCGACGGCAGGCGCGACGGGGCGGTGGCGACGGCGGAGGTGCTGGACCTGTTCCCGGCGCTGCGCCCGCTGCTGCGCCGACGGGCCGGGCTGCTCTCCGGTGGTCAGCGCCAGCAGTTGGCCATCGCCCGCGCGCTGATCACCCGGCCGCGGCTGCTGATGCTCGACGAGCCGACCGAGGGCATCCAGCCGTCGGTCGTCGCGGAGATCCAGGAGCGGATCGTCGAGCTGACCCGGCAACCCGGCTTCAGCGTGCTCCTCGTCGAGCAGCACCTGGGTTTCGCGCTGCGGGTGGCGAGCCGCTACCACGTGCTGGAATCCGGTCGGGTCACCTCGCGCGGCGACGGCGGTGTCACGGCGGAAGGGGAGGTCCGGGCGGCCCTGGCGGTCTGAGCCGAGGCCGGCGTGGCCGTCGCGCGGCGCATCGCCGTCACCCGTCAGCCCACATCCCGGCGGCGACGGGTGCCCGGTTCGTAGAATTCCTCCCATGTCGCGGATCGTCGAGTTGCTGGCCTCGCCGGTGCATCGCTTCCTGGGCCGGCCTGCCGACGGCCCGGCGCCGGCCCCGCCCGGTGAGCTGGTCGACGTCGTCCAGATCCGGGCGGGCCTCGGCATCGTCGGCGACCGCTACTTCGGCAAGCCGGCGCACCGCGACGCCAGCGTGACGGTGATCGCCCAGGAGTCGTTGCCCGCCGGCATCGGCCTGGCGCAGGTGCGGCGCAACGTCCTCACCACGGGGATCGCGGTGGACGAGCTGATCGGGAAGGTGCTCGTCCTCGACTCCGGCGACGGCCCGGTCAGCCTGCGGGTGAACCGCGCGGCCCGCCCGTGCGCGTGGATGGACGTCACGGTCGGCCCCGGGGCGTGGAAGGCGCTGCGCACCACCGGTGGCGTCCGCTGTACGCCCCTCAACGACGGTTTGCTGCGCGTCGGCCCGATCGACGTCACCGTCGAACGGGCGCCCGCGTCCTAGCGTCCACGCCCCAGGGTCAGACGGGGCTGATGTGTGCGGCCAGCACGCGCCATCCGTGCGGGTCGTCGTGGACCCACGTCCGGGTGTAGCGCAGGCGCGCCGTGACCGGCTCACCGTTGAACCTCCCGGTGACCCGGCCGACGAAGAACGTCACCCCGGTCGACCCGGCGACGAGCAGATCCAGCTCCTCCTCCACGAGGTCCTCGATGACCGAGGTGCGGTCCCGGTGCGCGGCCAGGTCCTCCCGCTTGGTGAACTGGCGGCCGTCGGGGCCGACCGCGATCAGCTGGTCGACGAGCAGTTGGTCGAGGGCGGCGACGTCGCCGGCCCGCTGCGCGGCCTGCAGGGTGCGCTCGGCGTCGAGCAGCTCCGCCTCGCGTTCGCTGTCCGGCATGGTGCCATCCCTCCTGGTCTGCGTCCTCCGGGCTGACCGCATTGTGGCAGCCGGCCCGGCTCGTACGGGTGCGGCGCGGCGCGGGCCGTGCTCACATGCCCAGACGGATCCGCACCACGGTCCCGTCGGGGTCGCTGAGCACGGCCACCTCGTCGCAGACCTGCTCGACGATGGCGAGCCCTCGACCTCGTACCGCGTCGGCGGTGGGCATCCCGCGACCGAGCGCCCGCACCGGCCCCTGGTCGACCACGTCGCAGAACAGTTGGCCCCCCTCGGCCCAGAGCCGGACCTGACCCCCACCGGTGGTGTGCTGCAACGTGTTGGTGGCCAACTCGCTGACCGCCAGCGTCAGCAACTCCACCCGCTGCGGCGACAGGCCCCGGGCCAGGGCCTCGGCGCCGACGAAGGTGCGCAGCGCCCGCAGGTCGGTCGCCACCTCGTACGTCATGGTGTCGACGATCGGGGGTGTCGACTGCCCGGCCACGGTGCGGGTCTCCCGCCGGTCGGCCGGCATCAGCCCGCCAACCGCGGGTCGTCGGCGGGCGGGCGCAGCAGGTTGCCGATGCCGGTGATGTCCAGCACGGCGGCGACCGGCCCGGCGGCGTTCACCGCGTAGAGATGCCGGCCCTCCGCCCGCGCCGCCTGATAGGCGGTCACCAGGCCGTGCAGGCCGGTGGAGTCGAGGAACCGTAACCCACCCACGTCGACGACCACCACCGGCGCGGCGCGGACCGCCGCGGACAGCACGGTGGTCAGCTCACCCTGGGCCGCCAGGTCGCACTCACCTGTCAGCTCGACCACGATCCGCCCGGGTGCCGCGGACGTGCGGGCCTCGAAGTGCGCCATGAGACAGCAGCACCTTCCTCGTCGTGACAGCTGTTGTCGGCACATCATGTCACCCGTCTGCCGGTGGGGCGCTTCGTCCGTTCGGCGACGTTCCGCAAACGGGCCGTTCGCGCCGGTCAGCCGGTCGCTACGGGCGGATGTCGAGGGCGCCGATCAGGTCGCCGCGGAGCGTGAACCGGTACCGCAGTTCGATCGGGCTGCCCGCGAAGTCGCCCGAAACCCGGGTGAGGACCAGGTACGAGTCGCCGGCCTGGGGAGTGACCCGCACCGGCTCGGCGGTGTACGAGTAGGCCGCCACGGTTCGTTCCCGCCAGGAGCGGATCGAGGCGCGGCCGTCGTAGAGCCGGTCCTCGTCGGCCACGCTCGCGGTGTCCGCGAAGCAGGCGACGAACGCGTCCACGTCGCCGTCGCCGATGGCCTGGAAGTACCGGTCGATCACGTCGGGCAGGTCGACCGCCATCTACTCCTCCTGCGGCGCGGGCCGCTTTGGGCGGCCGCCGTGGTCCCGGTCCGACCTCACCGTACGAGACGGGGCTGGCGGGGCGGGGAGCAACCGACAGAACCGTGCCGGTCGCACCGGGGTTTGCCGCAGGTGCGCCCGGGTAGCCACGCGTCTCCGGAACGGGAAGGGCGGGGGCATGGCCGAGCTGACGTTCGTCGACAAGGTTGCGGCACGGGCGGGTGTCCCGCCGGCGCAGGCACGCCCGCTGACCGAGGCCGTTCTGCGTACGCTCACCGAGCGGCTCAGCGGCGGCGAGGCTGCCGCGCTGGCTCCCCACCTGGCCGCCGAGCTGAGCCCGCTGCTGGTCAAGGCCGCCGAACCGCCGGAGGCGTTCGGGTTCGACGAGTTCCTGCGGCGGGTGGCCGAGCGCGCCGGCACCGACCGGCCGGGAGCCGAGCGGGGAGTGCGGGCGGTGCTCCAGACGATGCACCGGGTGGTCGGGCACCGGGAGTTCGAGGACGCACTGTCCCAGCTCCCGGCGGACCTGCGGGCTCTGGCCCAGCCGCTGCCGCACGGGCCCTGACCGGGCCGGCCGGTCTCGCCGGCCCCGGACGGTGTGTCAGCCCTGGGGGCGGCCGCGGCGAGCCGGTCGGCGGCTCGTTCCCGCTCGCGGGCGGGCAGCGGTGCCGGATCGGCGCGGTGCCGGCTTGCGGCTCGTTCGTCCACCCGGGCGGGCGGCGCCACCGGACCGGGCCGGTGCCGGCTTGCGGCGGGCCGCCACCACGATGATCGCGCCGACGACCACCACGACCGCGGCGGGCAACAGCCATGGCGGAACCCCTCCGTCCGGCTCGGACGCCGCAGGCTGGGCCACCGGGGTGCCGGTCGCACCGGGCGCGGGGGACGCCGATGCGGTGCCCTCGATCAGGGCGAGCAGGGCGGGGGCCGGCTCGTCCGTGGGGGCCGTCCAACCGGCCGGAGCCGCCGTGCCCGGACCCTGGTAGTCGAACGTGACGTTGCCCCGCACCGCCTCGCCGTCGGAGGCGACGGAGAGGTACGTGGCGGTGTACCTCCCCTTCGCCGGCCAGTGCGCGACGGCCACCATGGCCGGGAACCCGGTGTGGTAGAGCCGCGGCTCGAAGACGCCGTTGACCATGAAGTACTCCTGGACCGGCTTGTCCAGTCGCTTCGGCTCGCCGAACGACCAGCCGTTGTCCACCCGCTTCCCGTCCGGCCCGGTGACGGTGAAGTGCGCGTTGGCGGCGGGCTTCTCGGTGAAGTACAAGCCGACCTGGGCCAGCGGCTGCCGGACCACGGTGCCGGTCAGTGGGGTGGAGGTCGCCAACTGCCCGTGGGCGGACGCCGGAGCGGCGGGCAACAGCAGCGACACCGCCAGCACCGCGACCAGCGCCGCGGCGGCACGGCTCAGGACGTGACGGGCAGTGGCCAACCTCGATCGCATTCGTTCATCATGGTCATTTCCCAGGTGCCGAACAAGACGTAGAGTTCACCTCCCCGACGATCATCTCGACACCCGTCCCCTCGCGTCGTTCGGAGTCCGCCCGTGTACGTCCGTGCCCCCGGTTCCCGCCTCTCCGCCGCCCTCGCCACCGGTCTCGTCACCGCGCTGCTCGCCACCGGGTGCGGGCAGGGCGACGACCCGTCCGTGGCCACCCCCTCGGCGGCACCGACGTCCGCCGTACCGAGCACCACCCCGACCGCGGCGGACAGCCCCACCGCCAGCACGCCCACGGTCGACCGGGAGATCACCGTGACCATCGCGAAGCGACGGGTCAACCCGCCGACCGGCCGGGTCACCGTGGGCAAGGGCGAGCTGGTCCGGATCACGGTCACCTCGGACACGGCCGACGAACTGCACGTGCACGGGTACGACCTGGGTGCCCGGCTGCCGGCCGGCGTACCCGGCTCCGTGCAGTTCCGCGCCGACAAGACCGGACTGTTCGAGGTGGAGACGCACGAGACCGAGCTGGTGCTGTTCCAGCTCGTCGTGCGCTGAGCGGATGAGCGGCGCTCCGGTGCTGTTGGCGCACGGCGTCGGCGGCCGGCAGGACCTGCCGATCACGCTGGCGCAGCTCGTCGTCGCCGCGGCCCTGACCCTCGTCGTCACGTTCGTCGCGCTGGGCGTGCTCTGGCGCGAGCCGCGCCTGGACCGGGACGCGACCGGCGGCCGACCGGTGCCGGACTGGTTGGCCCGACTCGTCGACGCCCCCGCGTTCCTGGGGGTGTTGCGCGGGCTGGGGCTGCTCGCCGCCGGCTGGTTCTGCGTGGGCCTGCTCAGAGGGCCGGACACGGCCGACAATCCGACGGCCGGCGCCCTCTACGTGCTGCTCTGGGTCGGTCTGGTGCCCGTCTCGCTGCTGTTCGGCCCGGTCTGGCGTGCGGTCAATCCACTGCGTACGGTGCACCTTCTCGTCGCGCTCGCGGCGCGGCGGGATCCGGCGCGCGGCGTCCGCGACCTGCCGCCCGGTCTGGGCCTCTGGCCCGCCGCCGTCACCCTGTTCTCGTTCGTCTGGCTGGAGCTGGTCGCGCCGGACCGGGCCACCCTGCCGGTGATCGGCGCGTGGCTCGCCGGGTACGCCGTGGTCATGCTCGCCGGTGCGGTGCTGTTCGGCGCGACCTGGTTCGACCGGGCCGACCCGTTCGAGGTCTACAGCGCGCTGGTCGGCCGGCTCGCCCCGATCGGCCGGGCCGCCGACGGGGTGCTGGTGTGGCGCAATCCGCTCGACGGCATCGCCGGGTTACGACCCCGCCCCGGGCTGGTCGCCGTGGTGATCGTGCTGCTCGGCTCGACCATGTTCGACAGTCTCTCCAACGCGCCGGCCTGGCTGCGCTTCGTCCAGGAGAACGGTCTGCCCCCGGCGGTCACCGGCAGCGCCGGGCTGGTCCTGGTCATCGGTGTGGTCGCCGTGGCGTACCTCGTCGCGGTGGCCGCCGCGGCCCGCATCGGCCGGGCCGGTCCGGGCGGCGGCGCGGCCTCGGCCGATGGTGCGGCCTCGGCTCGGCGAGCGGCTGGGGAGATCGCCCACTCGATCGTGCCGATCGCGGTGGGGTACGTGGTGGCGCACTACTACTCGCTGCTGATCCTGGAGGGTCAGCGCACCGTCGCCCTGCTCTCCGACCCCCTGGACACGGGCGCGGACTGGCTCGGCACCGCCGGTTGGCAGCCGCACACCGCGCTGGTCACCCCGTCCGGGGTGGCCAGTCTCCAGATCACCGTCATCATCCTCGGGCACCTGCTCGGCACGCTGCTCGCCCACGACCGCGCCCTGTATCTGTTCCCCCGGGCGCGAGCGGTGGCCGGTCAGCTCCCACTGCTCGCGCTGATGGTCGCCTACACCGTCGCCGGCCTGCTGCTGCTCTACGCCGGCTAGGACCGCCAGCCTCGACGCGGCCGGCGGCCCGGCTCCGCGCGTCATCGCCTCGCGCGCGGACCGGGCCGACCGTCGTCGAGGTCAGTGCCGTCCGGCGCCGTTCTCGCTGACCGGCTGCCCGAAGGCCAGAAACGGCACCGGCGTCGGGTCGGCGTCGGGCCGGGACAGGAACCGGTCGGCGTCGTCGCCGGGCTCCTCGGACGCGACCGTGCGGTCGGACGTGTCGTCCGCGACGGTCGGCGCGTCCGACCGTTCGCCACCGGGTTGGTCGGCACGCGACTGGTCGTCGCCGATCTGGTCGGCACGCGGCTGGTCGTCACCGAACTGGCCGGTACGCGACGCGTCGCCGGCGAACTGGCCGTCGGGCCGGTCGCCGTCGGTCTGGGCGACGTCGGCGGGCCGGTCCGGGCCCAGGCGTTCGACACCGGCCTGAGGTGCGCTCTGCCGGTCGACGATGGAGGGCCCGGGGTGGGGGCGGGCGCCCACCATCGGGTACTCCGCGGTCTCCGTACCACCGGCGGCGGCGGCCATCACGGCGGCGGCGGCCAGGTCGGCCACCCGCTTCGCCTCCCGCTGCACCCGGGCACGGACGTCCTTGGCGTGCCGCTCGGCGGAATCTCCGGCCCGGCGGGCCTCGTCCAGCCTGGTCGCCTCGGCGGTGAGGTCCCGGCGGACCTCGACGAGCCGCTGCTGCATGCGGGACAGCTCGTTCTCCAGGGTCTCGCCCTCGATGCGGATCTCAGCGAGCTGCCGCTCGGCGGTCTCCAACTCGGCGTGCAGCTGGGTCGACTCCTGCCGGCGCTCCTCGATCTCCTGTTGCAGCGCGGCAAGCTGCTCCTGGTGGCTGGCAGCCTGCTCGTCGGCCCGGTTACGCAGCTCGGTCACGTGCTGCTGCGCCTCGGCCAGCAGCGACGCGATCTGCTGCTCGGTCGACCGGCGCTGCTCGGCCAGCTCCTCCTGGGAGGCGGCCTTCAGCTCGGCGATCTCCTGCTCGGCGGCGGTGCGCCGCTCGGCGACCTCACGCTCCACCCCGGCCTGCCACTGGGCCATCTCCTGCTGGCTCTTGGCCCGGGCCGTCTGGACCTCCTGCTGGATCTGCGTGCGCGCCGACTTCATCAGGGCGTCGGCGGCGACCCGGGTCTGGTTGAGCTGCTGCGCGCTCTGTTCAGTGATGCGCTTCGCCTCGTGCTGCGCGCGTTCGTACGCGGCCTCACCGTCAGAGCGCAGTTGCTCCGCGCGCTCCCGGATCGTGGTCAGCTCGGCCTCGGCCACGCTGCGCCGCTCCTCGTACGCCTGCTCCTGCTCGGCGCGTCGCGCGGCCACCTCCTCGGACAGGTCCTGGCGTGCCTGCGCGGCCCGCTCGCGGGTGTCGGTGAGGATCCGCTCCGCCTCGGTGCGTAGCTCGTTCGCCCGGTCGGTGGCTGATTCGGTGATGAGAGCGGCCTGCTTCTCGGCGAGGGTCAGGATCTCCGCGACCATCGGGCCCAGATCCTGGAACGAGGCGCGGTCCACCTGCACCGGCTGCTCGTGCAGCTCGGCCAGTTCGGCGCGCAGTCGCTGCACCTCGGCGGTCAGCTCGCGGACCCGCACGGCGGACCGTCCATGCTCACCGCTGAGCATCGCGATCTGACCATCGAGCTGCTCCAGGTGCCGGTCCACCTGGCGTTTGTCGTAGCCGCGCAGGGCGAGCTCGAAGCTCGGCCGCGAGGCCGCGTCGTCGCGTGCTGCGAGCGGCTCAGCGCCGATGGTCATGCACCATCCTCCGTACGATCGGGGGCGCCGGGGCGGGCGGTGCACCCCCCGCGGGCCGCGAGTGTCGCGCAACGCTACCGCCGCACCCGCCCCCGTGCGAAGGCCCGCCCCGATCCCGATTTCCGAACCGTCCCCGCCCTGGTCGATCATGGCGTCGTGGTGCCCGGAAGGCCCTGATCCGCCGCTCTTGTCGTGTAGCACGACGCCATGATCGATGTCACGGGTTGGTGGACGGGTCAGTGGCGGCGGGCCACCAGGACCGCGTCGTGGAAGGTGACGTCCGGCTCCGGTCCGGGGCGGGGTCGGGCCTCGCTGGCGAGGACGTCCCACTGGGTCGGGTCCAACGACGCGGCAACCTCCTCGGCGGTGTACATCATGTCCGGCATGTGCATGCGGTGCCCCGACGTCCACAGGTCCGACGGGTGGTGCCCGACGATCAGCAGGACGCCACCGGGGGCCACCGCGGCGGCCAGTCGGGCGAACAACTCCCGCCGGGGCTCCGGGGGCAGGTGCATGAACTGCGCCGACACCAGGTCGTACGCCTGCTCGGCCGGCGGCTTCTCGCGCAGGTCGACGTGCGTGAACTCGATCCGGTCACCGACCCCGGCGGCCTTGGCGTGCTCGGCCGCCCGGGTCAGGGCGGTGGTCGAGATGTCCACCGCCGTCACCTGCCAACCCCGCTCGGCCAGCCACACCGCGTCGGCGCCCTCCCCGCTGCCCACATCCAGCGCCCGACCGGGGGTCAGGTCGGCGGCCTCGGTGACCAGTTGGGGGTTCGGCCGACCACTCCACACCACCGGCTTGGACTGGTAACGCTCCTCCCACGCCGGCTCCTCGAAGGCGGTGGCGACCGTCTGCCGGTACGCGGCCACCGCGTCGCGGGTGTCCTCGGCGATCAGGTCCGCATTGATCGCCGCACCGGCCATCAGGCCGTTCGCGGCGGACGTGATCACCTGGCCGCGGATGTCGGCCACGTTGCCGGCCACCCACACGCCCGGCACCGTCGTGGCTCCGACCGCGTCGGTCGGGATCTGGGTGCCGATCACGTGCCCGGCGATCGTCACCTCCTCCGGGGCCAGGCCCAGCCCGACCAGCAGGTCGGCGCGGGCGACGGTCCGGGGCGCCACCACGACCGCGTCCAGCGCCACCACCCGGCCGTCGGCGAGGCGTACGCCGGTCAGCGCGTCCCCGGTCACCTCCAGCGCGGCGATCGGCCCCGGCACCACGGCGATGCCCCGTGCGGCGAGCCGCTCGGCCGTCTCCTCGTCCGGAGTCGGGGCGTCGTGCAGCAGGAGCAGCACACTCGGGCTCCACTGTCGCCACATCTCGGCCTGGTATACGGCCATCGGCCCGGTCGCCAGCACGCCGATCCGCCGGTCCCGGACCTCCCAGCCGTGGCAGTACGGGCAGTGCAGCACGTCACGGCCCCACCGCTGGGTCACCCCGGGCACGTTGGGTAGCTCGTCCTTCAGCCCGGTGGCCACCAGCAGCCGGCGGGCCCGCACCGTCGCGCCGTCGTCGAGGGTGAGCCGGAACCCGTCGTCGTCCCGGGTGACGGCCTCCACCCGGCCGGCGCGGAACTGCCCGCCGTACCCGGCCACCTCGGCACGCCCGACCGCGATCAGCTCGGCCGGCGGGGTGCCCTCCCTGCCCAGGTAGTTGTGCACGTGGTCGGCCGGCGCGTTGCGCGGCTCGCCCGAGTCGATCACCAGCACCGACCGTCGCGCCCGGCTCAGCGACAGGGCTGCGCTGAGCCCGGCCGCGCCCCCGCCGACCACCACTACGTCGTATGTCTCGCTCACCGGTTTTTCCCCTTAGCTGTCGGCTGGCCTCCACCATCCGCCGCCGTCGCCCCGGCGGCAACTATCCTTGCCGTTATGGCAAACGAGGACAGTGCGGCGCTGGCCGCTGTCGGCCCCCGGCTGCGCGCCCTGCGCCACCAGCGTGGGACGACCCTGACCCAGCTCGCCGAGCTGACCGGCATCTCGGTGAGCACCCTCTCCCGGTTGGAGTCCGGAACCCGCAAGCCCACCCTGGAGCTGCTGCTCCCGCTGGCGAGGGCCCACCAGGTGCCGCTGGACGAGCTGGTGGACACACCGATCACCGGTGACCCCCGGGTACGCCCCAAGCCGATCGTCCGGCACGGCATCACGTTCCTGCCGCTGACCCGCCGACCGGGTGGCGTCCAGGCGTTCAAAGTGATCTTCCCGCCGGAAGGCCCGGCCGGCGAGCGGAACCAGCAGTCGCACGAGGGCTACGAGTGGCTCTACGTGCTCTCCGGCCGGTTGCGCCTGCTGCTCGGTGAAAACGACCTGACGCTGACCGAGGGGGAGGTGGCCGAGTTCGACACCCGGATCCCGCACCGCATTCTCAATCCCGGCCCGGGTGCCGCCGAGGCCCTCATTCTCTTTGGGCCGCAGGGGGAGCGGCTGCACGTCCGCGCCCGCCCCGCCGCCGCCGAGAAGCGGTAGCGCGGGTCGGGGCGCTGGCCCGGCCGGAGTCAGCGGCGCAGGGCGGTCTCCTGCCGCATGTGCGAGAGCTTCTCCGGATTGCGCACGGCGTACAGCTCGGTGATGAGCCCGTCGTCGATGCGCAGCGCTACGACCGCGTCGATCTCGCCGTCGAGTCGCAGAACCAATGCCGGATAGCCGTTGGCCTCGACCGGCTCCGCCGACAGGTCGGCGACCAGGTCCGGCCTCGCGGTCAGCAGGCGGGCCACCTTGACGGCTCCGATGATCGGCCGCGGGATCGCCTGCCGGATCCCACCACCGTCGCCGATCAGCACGACGTCCGGTGCGAGGATGTCGAGCAGCCCTTGCAGGTCACCGGTCTCGACCGCCCGGCGGAACGCCTCGACCGCCTGTCGGGCCTCGGCCCGGGAGACGATCCCGCGCGGCCGACGTGCCGCTACATGTGCCTGCGCCCGGTGGGCGATCTGGCGGACCGCCGCCGGGCTCTTGTCGACGGCTTCGGCGATCTCGTCATAGGCCAGGTCGAACACCTTGCGCAGGAGGAACACGGCCCGCTCGGTGGGGCCGAGCGTCTCCAGCACCAGCAGCATCGCCATCGAGACGCTCTCGGCCAACTCGACGTCCTCGGCGACGTCGGGCGCGGTCAGCAGCGGCGCGGGAAGCCACGAGCCGACGTAGGACTCCCGGCGCCGGCCGAGGGTCCGCAGCCGGTTGAGCGACTGACGCGTGGTGATCCGGACGAGGTAGGCGCGCTGGTCCCGCACCGTGGAAAGGTCGACGTCCGCCCACCGCAGCCACGTCTCCTGGAGGACGTCCTCGGCGTCGGCGGCCGAGCCGAGCATCTCGTACGCCACAGTGAAGAGCAGGTTGCGGTGGTCGACGAACGCCTCGACGGCCGGGTCCGGACACTGCCCATCCGACGTGCTGGTCACGCGCGGCTCCTGTCTCCTCGATCGGGACGTCTCCGCATAAGACACCGATCCGCCGCCTGTTGTGACACAGCGCCCGCACCCACGGCACATCGACGGTTCTGTCGGTGCATCCGACCACAATTGGCGGATGGTCGTACAACTGGGCACTGTCATCGTCACGGGCGCCGCCGGGCGCATCGGTTCGACAGTTCGCGAACACCTGCGCGGCGAGGTCACGCAGCTCGTGCTTGTCGACCGGGTCCCCGTGCGGCCGACCGCACCGACAGAGCGGGCGATCCAACTGGATCTGACGGACCTCGACGCGGTGGTGGACGCGTTGGAGGGTGCGGACGCCGTGGTGCATCTGGCCGGCCTTGCGGACGAGGCGCCGTTCGCCGACCTCCTCGACAGCAACGTGCTGGGCACCTACCACGTGCTGGAGGCGGCCCGCCGGCACGGGGTGCGGCGGGTCGTCCTGGCCAGCAGCAACCGCGTCACCGGGTTCTACCCGGTGGGGCAGGTCGTCGACCCGGACACACCCGTACGGCCTGACGGTTTCTACGGGGTGAGCAAGGTCGCCGTCGAAGCACTCGGCCGGCTCTACGCCGACAAGTTCGGACTCTCGGTGGTGTGCCTGCGCATCGGCAGCTTCGAGGACGAGCCGACCGAGGCCCGCTATCTGGCAACGTGGTTGAGCCCGCGCGACGGTGTGGGCTTCATCCGCGCGGCCATCACGGTGCCGGACGTGCACTTCGTGACCGCCTACGCCGTCTCGGCAAACACCCGCGCCTTCTGGGACACCGCTGCCGGAGCGCAACTCGGATACCTGCCGGTGGACGACGCCGAGCGGTACGCCGCGCGGGTACCCGGCTCGGAGGCGCCCTCGGACGCCACCGCATTCCAGGGCGGCGCCTACACCAGCCCGGAATACTCCCTGCGGCACGTCATGGCACCTCCTTCGCCGTCCTGAACGCGCCGATGTGCGCGCCGTGGCCCTGCGTGCCACGGCGCGTCCGGCCCGGTCAGCGCGGTGCGGCCAGCGGCGGCGGCGCCGTCCCGAACGTGGTCAGGAAACGGTCGCGGAAGGTGTCCATCGGCCACACCGGAGCCTGCGGACCGGGCCGCAACCCGTCCTGCCAGCCCCAGCCCGCCACCCGGTCCAGCACGCCCCGGTCCCGGGCGACGATGGTGATCGGCACGTCCCGGCTCGCACCTTCGCCGGTCACCACCGGGGAGGGCTGGTGGTCACCGAGAAACACGAGCACCAGGTCGTCGTCCCCGTACGTCTGCACGTACGAGATCAGCGTCCGAAGCGAGTAGGCGATGGCCTGCCGGTAGCCCGCGCGAGCCCGCCCGGTGTCCCGCTCGTCGGTCTCGCCGTCGTCGGCCGCGGCGGCGTCACCGTGGTAGATCGAACCGTCGCCCACCTCGTCCCAGCCGATCATCTGAGGCACCGCCGTCCACGGCGAGTGGCTGGAGATCAGCGGGATCTGCGCCATGATCGGACGGTCCGCCCTCGCGCGGACCTGCCGCTGGAAGAACGACAGCGTGTACTGGTCGGGCATCGGGGCGTAACTGAAATTCGGACCGCGGTAGCCGAGCGCCTCGGCGTCGTAATAGCGATCGTAGGAGAAGAAGCCCTGCTCCGGCCACGGCTGGGTGGCTGCCGGCAGCACCCCGACGGTCTGCCAGCCGGCCCGACGGAACGCGCCGTTGAGGGTCAGCCGATCGCTGGACAGCAGGGCGCGGTGCCGCTGCTCGTTGTCCGTCCACAGCCCGGACAGCAGGGTGTCGTGCGCCAACCAGCTGCCGCCGCCGAACGTGGGGGAGGTGAGAAAGCCGCTGCGGCTGCCGTACCCGGCTGAGCGCAGCGTTTCGGTCCCGGCGTCCAGCACCGCGTTGACCTGTGGCGCCAGCGCCGGGTTCTCCACCGCGTCACGCCCGTAGCTCTCCACGAACGCGAGGATGACGTCCTTGCCGCGCAGCCCGGTCAGCAGTTGCTCACCCGGTACCTCCCGGAACGGGTCGCTGCCGATCTTCGCGGTGAACCGCCCACTGTCGCGCAGCCGGTCGTCCACCTGGGCGGCGTGCGCGCCGACGAGCGCTGTGACACCGGCGTCGGCCACCGGCACGCCGGGGACGATCCGCACCCCGACCACGGCGCACGCCACCCAGGCGACGGTCAGCGCGGCCACCACCCGCGTCGCCGCCCGCTCGTGGCCCACCAGCAGCGCCGCGAACCGCCGCAGCGCCACGGTCACCCCCAGCAACAGCACGCCGATCAGCAGCACGACGCCGACCGCCGCGCCGAGGGCGCCGGCCCGGCCGGCCGAGTCCCGGACGAAACCGAACGCGTCATCGAGCAGCAGCCAGTCCAGCACCAGGTCGAACGGGCGGTCCAGAGCCGTGCGGAAGCCCAGGTCGGCGAGCTTCACGACGGCCAGCAGACCGAGCAGCGGCCCGACGACGGCCACCACCACCCGCCGGGGCCGCGCCGGCAACGCCAGCAGCAGCGCGGCGATGAGCAGCCCCTCCAGCGGGATGCGCAGAAACGCGCCGGGGGTCAGCTCGCTGAGCCGGTCCGGGCCGACCAGCACGCCGTACACCAGCAGGACCGCCAGCGCCGCACCGAGCGCCCGCCGCGTCCGGCGTCGCGGCACCGACGACACCGCTGGGGTACGCGCGTCGTCCGCCGCCCCCGCACGCGGGCCGGCCAGCCGGCGCAGCCGGGCGGGAAGGGTCATTACCGCCTCCAGTCGGAGTGGACGGTCCCGCCCGAGCGGGCAGCCATCGCCCGCACCGGCAACAGCGGCAGCACGATGAGCGGTGTCTGCCCACCGGTCGGCAGCAGGGGTGGCGCCACCGGCGTGTGGCCGGGTGCCCGGACGGGTGGCGTGGTCGCGGTCTGCGCGGCGACCCGCCGTGCGGCCGGCGCGGGAGCCAGCGTCGAGGTGACCGGCGTGGCGAGTCGGGCGGGTGCCGACAGTCGCCGGTGAGGCATCGGGCGGCGTCGCCACAGCCAGGCCACGTCCCTGCCGAACGACTCGACCAGCAGCGCCAGGGCCGCCACCAGCACCAGCGTGGTCCACGGCTGCGGCAGCACCCCCGCCGCGGCGACCGCCAGCAGCACCCCCTGTGCTGCGGCCACCACCTTGCGCCACAGGCGCGGCGGCAGCGACCCACCCAGCCAGGGCAGCGCCGCGCTCGCCGCGACGAACGCGTACCGCATCAGGCCGATGGCCAGCACCCAACTACCGGCGGCCGGGGCGACGTACACGCTGAGCACCAGGATGAGGAACGCGTCGACCTCCATGTCGAAGCGGGCGCCGAGCGCGCTGACCGTGCCGGTCCGCCGCGCGACCTGGCCGTCCACCGCGTCCAGCAGCAGGGCCACCGCCGTCACCGTGACCAGCAGCCCCACCGGCGTGGGCCGGGAGAACGAGTCCACCACCAGCGCGGTGACCGCGCCGACCAGGACGGCCCGGGTCAGCGTCACCCGGTCGGCCGGGCCGAGACCTGACGCGCCGGCCCGGCGCAGACCCCTGCTCAGCGCGAGGCAGGTGACCGTCGCGTAGCCGACCCCGACCAGCCAGCCGGCCCAGGTCAGACCCACGGTGGCGGCCAACGCCGCCAGCACGACCAGTTGGGCGCTCAGCCCGATCATCGGACCACTTCGAACTGTGGGCACCGTACCTCCGTGTTTATGATCGACGACCCCGACAGGGAACACGGAAAATGTGGCCGTTCGGTTCGGCCCGCAGCGAAGGTGAGGTGCGCGACGGTGATCCGCGAGGCGTACGCCTGCTGGGTGCGCGAGCCCGGCGCGGCGGAGATCCGGCCGCTGTCGCTGCCCGAGCCGGGGCCCGACGAGGTGCTCGTGCGGGCGCGCTACTCCGGGGTCAGCCGGGGCACCGAGACGCTGGTCTTCGCCGGCCGGGTGCCCCCCGACCAGTACGCCTCGATGCGCGCCCCGTTCCAGGAGGGCGACTTCCCCGGCCCGGTGAAGTACGGCTACCTCAGCGTCGGCGTGGTCGAGCAGGGCCCGCCGGAGTTGCTCGGGCGGACCGTGTTCTGCCTGCACCCGCACCAGAGCGCGTACGTCGTGCCGGCCAGCGCCGTGGTGCCGGTGCCGGATGACGTGCCGCCCGCCCGCGCGGTGCTCGCCGGCACCGTGGAGACCGCCGTGAACGCGCTGTGGGACGCCGCGCCGCTGGTCGGCGACCGGGTCACCGTGGTCGGCGCGGGCATGGTGGGTTGCTGCGTCGCGGCGCTGCTGGCCCGGTTCCCCGGCGTGCACGTCGAACTGGTCGACACCGACGCCCGTCGGGCCGGGGTGGCCGGCGCTCTCGGTGTCGGGTTCGCCCAGCCGGACGACGCGGCCGGCGACCGGGACCTGGTGGTGCACGCCAGCGCCACCGCCGCCGGGCTGCAACGCTCGCTGGACCTGCTCGCGCCCGAGGGCACCGTGGTCGAGCTGAGCTGGTACGGGGACCGCCCGGTGCAGGTGTCGCTGGGCGGGGCCTTCCACTCCGGACGGCTGACCGTGCGCAGCAGCCAGGTCGGCATGGTCGCACCCGCCCGGCGGGGCCGGCGCAGCTACAGCGATCGGCTGGCCCTGGCCCTGGACCTGCTCGACGATCCGGCCTTCGACGCGCTGATCACCGGCGCGTCCCGGTTCGGGGAACTGCCCGACGTACTCGCCCGACTGAGCACGGGCGACCTGCCCGCGCTCTGCCACCTCATCACCTACGACGACGGGGAGTGACCGTGTTCAGCGTGACCGTTCGAGATCACATGATGATCGCCCACAGTTTCCGGGGCGAGGTCTTCGGCCCGGCCCAGCGCCTGCACGGCGCGACGTTCGTGGTGGACGCGACGTTCCGCCGGCCCGACCTGGACGCCGACGGCATCGTGGTCGACATCGGCCTGGCCACCGAGCAGCTGCGGGCGGTGGTCGGTGAGCTGTCCTACCGCAACCTCGACGACGAGCCGGCGTTCGCCGGGGTGAACACCACCACCGAGGTGCTGGCGCGTACGGTCGCCGACCGGCTGGCCGAGCGGGTCCACGCCGGTGCGCTGGGCGACGGGGCACGCGACCTGGCCGGCATCACCGTCACCCTGCACGAGTCACACGTCGCCTGGGCCAGCTACGAACGGTCGCTGTGACGGGTGCCGGCCGGGCGTCGCACGATCGGCCCGCGGCCGACGCCGACGCCGACGGCCGCGTGGTGCACGTGGTCCTGCCCGGCGACATCGACGACCCGGGCACGCCCAGCGGCGGCAACACCTACGACCGGCGGGTCTGCGCGGGCCTCGGCGAGCAGGGCTGGACAGTGCGCGAGCACCAGCTGCCCGGTGCGTGGCCGCACCCCGATGCGGCCGCCTGGACGGCGCTGGCCCGGCTGCTCGCCGCCACGCCGGACGACGCGGTGGTGCTGCTCGACGGCCTGATCGCCTCGACCGTGCCGGACCTGCTCAGCCCGCACGCCGAGCGGCTGCGCCTGGTCGTCCTGGTGCACATGCCGCTCGACGACGAGGCCGAGGCCCGCGCGCTGGCCACCGCCCGTGCCGTGGTGACCACCAGCGAGTGGACCCGCCGCCGGCTGCTCGCCCGTCACCCGCTCACCGCCAGCCGGGTCCACGTCGCGCCGCCGGGGGTGACTCCCGCACCGGTCAACAGTGGTTCCGCCGCCGGCGACCGGTTGCTCTGCGTCGCGGCTGTCACCCACCACAAGGGGCACGACGTGCTGGTCGACGCCCTGACGGTCCTGGCCGACGTGCCGTGGACACTGGTCTGCGCCGGCACGCTCACCCGGGAACCCGAGCTGGCGCACCGGCTGCGCGAGCGGCTCGCGGGTGCCGGCCTGATTGATCGGGTGTCGTTCGCCGGCCCGTTGACCGGCGAGGCGCTGGACGGCGCGTACGCCGCCGCCGACCTGCTCGTGCTGCCGTCCCGAGGCGAGACGTACGGCATGGTTGTCACCGAGGCGCTGGCCCGGGGCCTGCCGGTGCTGGCCACCCGGGTGGGCGGGTTGCCGGAGGCGCTCGGCCGTACGCCCGGCGGTGAGCTGCCGGGGCTGCTGGTCCCGTCGGACGATTCGGCCGCCCTGGCCGGCGCGCTGAGCTGGTGGTTGGGCGACGACGCGTTGCGGGCCCGGTTGCGGCGTGCGGCCCTCGCCCGCCGCGACACCCTGACCGACTGGTCGGTGACCGTCGCGTCGCTGGCCGCCGTACTGCGGGAGGTGGCACGTTGACCGTCGAGGAGACCTTGCCGTTCGCCGACTGGCTGCGGCTGCGTGAGCCGGCCGACGCCTCCGCCCGCGCGCAGGACCTGGTGGACGCGGTCCGGCCCCGGCTGACCGGTGCCGCCCCGATCATCGTCCACGACCTGGGCAGCGGCACCGGCTCGATGAGCCGCTGGCTGGCGACCCGACTGCCCGGCCCGCAGCACTGGGTGCTGTACGACCGGGACCCGGACCTGCTGGCCCGGGCGGCGGAGGGCATGGCCGGGGTGGCCGCCGCCGACGGTGCTCAGGTCACCGTGGACACCCGATGCGGTGACCTCACCCGGCTGACCGCCGCCGACCTGGCCGACGGCGCGCTGGTCACCGCGTCCGCGCTGCTGGACATGCTGACCACCGAGGAGGTCGAGCGGGTGGTGGACGCCTGCGTCGGTGCCGGCTGCCCGACCCTGTTCGCCGTCTCGGTGACCGGGCGGGTCCGGTTCACCCCGGCCGACCCGTTGGACGCCGCCGTGCAGGACGCGTTCAACGACCACCAGCGGCGTACCGTCGACGGCCGTCGGCTGCTCGGCCCGGACGCGGTGACGGCCACCGCCGCCGCGTTCACCCGCCGGGGCGTGGACGTGCGGGAGCGGCTCACCCCGTGGCGGCTCGGCCCGGAGCAGGCCGGCCTGGCCGCCGAGTGGTTCCGCGGCTGGCTGGGCGCCGCCTGCGAGCAGCGCCCGGAACTGGCCGACCCGGCGCGGTCGTACGCCGAGCGCCGGCTGGCCGACGCGGCCGCCGGCCGGCTCGCCGTGCTGGTCGAGCACCGGGATCTCCTCGCGGGCGGATGAACCGCCGGCACCCTGGGTACGTGCACTAGGGCAAGTGGACGATCTTCAGGGAGGACCGGCGCCGATGGTGTGGGCCTGGGCACGAGTGGTCGGCGGGGTGGGTCTGCTCGCCGTCCTGCTGTGGCAGGTGGGCAGCGGTCCGTTCCTGGCCGGGGTGCGGCTGATCGACGCGCCGGCACTGACCGCGGCGCTGCTCATCGGTGTCCTCACGACGGTCTGCGCGGCGTGGCGGTGGAGTCTCGTCGCCGACGGCCTCGGGGTGCGGCTGCCGCTGGTGACCGCGGTGGCGCACTGCTACCGAGCGGTGTTCCTCAACGCCACGCTGCCCGGCGGGGTGCTCGGCGACGTCCACCGGGCGGTGCGGCACGGCCGCGACGCCGGCGACGTGAGCCGGGGCATCCGCGCGGTGGTCTGGGAACGTGCCGCAGGCCAGGTGGTCCTGGTGGGCGTCGCGCTGGTGGTCCTCGCCGCGTTCCCGTCCCCGGTGCGGCCCTACCTGCCGGCCGCCGCCGCGTTGCTGCTGGCGGGCGGGTTGGTCGCCGTACTGCTGGCGCGGGTCCTGCCCCGGACCGGCCGGTCCCGGTGGGCCCGGGGGATGCGGACGGCCGTCGCGGACGTGCGGTCCGGGCTGTTGTCCCGGCGGACCTGGCTCGGTGTGCTGATCGCCTCCGCCGTCATGGTCGCCGGCCACCTGGCGACCTTCCTGGTGGCGGCACGTACCGCCGGGTCGGACGCCCCGCTGTCGCGGCTGCTGCCGCTGACCCTGCTCGCCCTGCTCGCCATGGGCCTGCCGCTGAACGTCGCCGGCTTCGGCCCGCGCGAGGGAGTGGCCGCCTGGGCGTTCGGCGCGGCCGGGCTCACCGCCGCCGAGGGCGTCGCCACCGCCACTGTCTACGGTGCCCTGGTTCTGGTCGCCAGCCTGCCCGGCGCCGCCGTGCTACTCGCCCGCCGCGCCCGCAATCCCACCACCGTTCGGGAAGCCGCCGCCGGTGGCGGCGGTTGAACCGTTGGTGAGACGGTTACGCGTCGCCGTGGGACGGTGGCGCCGGACAAAGGAGTCCCATGCTCGAAGCACTCCCGGTCGCCACGATCCGAACCCAGGTCACGGTGCCTCTGGCGTTCCCCGACGGCTACGCCACGACCGTCCGCGTGTTCTCGTTCAAGGGACTGGTGGACGGTCGGGAACACCTCGCCCTCGGCCTCGGTGACTGGACCGGCGCGCTGGACCGGCTCGCCGCCGGTGGTGAGCCGCCGCTGGTCCGCCCGCACAGCGAGTGCCTGACCGGTGACGTGTTCGGCAGCCAGCGCTGCGACTGCGGGCCGCAGTTGCGCGAGGCGGTGCAGCGGATCGCCGACACCGGCGGTTTCCTGCTGTACATGCGGCAGGAGGGCCGGGGCATCGGCCTCTACGCCAAGCTCGACGCGTACGCCCTGCAGGACGCCGGACTGGACACCTACCAGGCCAACGTCGCGCTCGGCCGGGGCGAGGACGAACGGGACTACAGCGCCGCCGCGCAGATGCTCGCCACCCTCGGCGTGCCGCGCATCCGGCTGCTCAGCAACAACCCCGACAAGGAAGAGCAGCTGACCCGGCTGGGTGTCGCGGTCACCGAGCGCGTCCCCACCGGCGTCTTCCTCTCCCCGGCCAACGCCGACTACCTGGCGGCGAAGGCGGCGAAGGCGGCCGAGACCGAGGCGGCGGAGGCGCGGGCGGGCCGGACCCCTGACCGGTCCGTCTCCCGGTGAGCTGCCGCCCGGCGCCACCACGGCCGTACGTGCTGCTGAGCTGCGCCGCCTCCATCGACGGGTACATCGACGACGCCTCCGACCAGCGGTTGCTGCTGTCCAACGAGGACGACCTGGACCGCGTCGACGCGGTCCGTGCGTCCTGTGACGCGATCCTGGTCGGCGCCGCGACGGTCCGCCGCGACGATCCCCGGCTGCTGGTGCGCTCCGCGGCGCGTCGGGCCGAGCGGTTGGCGTGCGGCCGACCCGCCACGCCGACCAAGGTGACCCTGACAGCCCGGGGCGACCTCGACCCGACCGCCCGGTTCTTCACCGCCGGCGACCCGGCCCGGCTCGTCTACTGCGCCACCGGCGCGGTGGAGAAGGCCACGGAACGGCTCGGCCGGCTGGCGACAGTGGTGGACGCGGGTGAGCCGGTCGAGCCGGCGTGGATCCTGGCCGATCTGGCAGGTCGGGGTGTGCGCCGGCTGATGGTGGAGGGCGGCGGGACGGTGCACGCCCAGTTCCTCACCGCGGGTCTCGCCGACGAACTGCACCTGGTGGTCGCCCCGTTCTTCGTCGGTGACGGCCGGGCGCCCCGGTTCGTCGGCGAGGGGCGCTTTCCCTGGAATCCGGGTCGTCGCGCCCGACTGGCCGAGGCCCGCCAGATCGGCGACGTGGTGCTGCTGCGCTACGCCCTCTCCGACCGGTTCACCGACACCGACGGTTGACCCGATCGGGGCAGCAGGCCCGACAGTGCCCGGCCCGACGGGCAGCCCTGGCGTAAGCGTGATGTCGCTGAGACATCAATATGTCTCAGCGACATCGCCCTCAAACGCGGAACCGGGCCGTGGGCGGCCGAGAAGTGCCTGTCGCACCGTGTGATCAGGACACCGGTGTCGGCTGCGTACCATGCGGGGCTGGGTTTCCTCGTCGCGGCGGAGGTATCGGGCACATGGCAGGCCAGCACGAGGGTTTCGCCCTCGGCGTCGACCTCGGTACGTCCAACACGGTCGCGGTGCTGCGCTGGCCCGACGGGCGGACCCGTCCACTGCTGATGGACGGTCAGCCGGTCAGCCCGTCCGGCGTGTACGCCGATCCGGAGGGCACCCTGCACGCCGGCTGGGACGCCCGACGGCTGGCGCAGGCCGATCCGGCCCGGTTCGAGCCGAACCCGAAGCGCCGGGTGGACGAGCCGGCCGTGCTGCTCGGTGACCGCTCGTACCTCCCGGCCGAACTGCTCGCCGCCGTGCTGGCGGCGGTCGGACGGGCCGCGGTCAACACGGTCGGCTTCCTGCCTCCGGCCGTGCTCACCTGCCCGGCGGCCTGGGACGAGACGCGGCGGCAGGTGCTCGCCGACGCGCTGCTGCAAGCCGGTTGGCCGCAGGCCGCCGAGCACACGCTCGCCGGGCCGACGCCGCCGGGCACCCGGTTGCTGCGCGAGCCGGTGGCCGCCGCCCGCTACTACGCGCAGGTGCTGCACCGACCGGTGCCGGTCGGCGGCGCGATCGCGGTGTTCGACTTCGGCGGCGGGACGCTCGACGTCGCGGTGCTGCGCAACGAGGGCGCCGACCCGTGGGGCGACTCGGGCTTCAGCGTGATCGCCGATGGCGGCCTGCCCGACCTGGGTGGCCTGGATCTCGACGCGGCGCTGGTGCGGCGGGTCGGTGAGCTGCTCGGCCAGCGGCACGCCGCGCAGTGGGCCCGGCTGGTCGGGCCGTCAGGCCCGGAGCAGCGCCGCGACCAGGTCCGACTGTGGGACGAGGTCCGGGGCGCGAAGGAGACGTTGTCCCGGTCCACGGTGGCGCCGGTCGCGGTGCCCGGGGTGGCCGAGGCGGTGCAGCTGACCCGGGCGGACGTCGAGCGGGTGGCCACGCCACTGCTGCGCCGCGCGGTGGACCGGGCACGGGAGGTGATCGGCGCCGCCGGGCTCAGCCCCGACCAGCTCGCCGGGCTGTTCCTCGTCGGTGGCTCGTCGCGGATCCCGCTGGTGGCCCGGCTGCTGCACGCCGAGCTGGGGGTGGCGCCGACGGTGCTCGACCAGCCGGAGCTGCCGGTGGCCGAGGGCGCGCTGACGGACCTGCCGCTGCGTCGTCAGCTGCCCGCACCGGCGTACGCGGGACCGCCCGCCGCCCCGCCAGCGCCGCACGCCGCCCCGCCAGCGCCGCACATGGCCCCGCCGGGGTCGCCCGTGCCGTCGCCGGTGAGTCCGCCCGCGGTGGCCGTGCCGTCGTCACCCGTGCCCACCGCGCCGACCGTACCGTCGCAACCTGGGCCGGGCTGGCCGGCGGCGACCGTGCCGGGGCCGGCGGGCGTACCCCGAACCCTGGTCGGTGGATCGGGCGCGACCCCGCCGACCCCGCCGCCCGCCGCGACGTCCTGGCGGAGGGCCCGCTGGGTGGTGCTCGGCGCGGTGCTCGCCCTGGCCGGGGTGGCCACGGCGGCGACGCTCTACCTGACCCGGGACCGCTATCCGGATCTGGAGTTCGGGTCGCTGCGTGAGGTGGCGCGGCACCAGGCCGGCGCCGAGCGCCCGCGCGGCATGTGGACGGCGGTGCTCGGCGACCGGGCCTACCTCGGGTACCCGCTGCCGGACAACCGGCTGGAGGTGGTCGCCGTCGACACCGGCACCGGCGACCAGTTGTGGCGCAAGCCGACCGGCGTGACCGCCGACAGTTGGACGGGGCTGGTCGCCGTCCCGGGGGCGGTCGCGGTCCTCGCCAACGCTTCGGGCAGCAGCACGCCGCGCGCGCTGGCCGTCCTCGACGGCCGCTCGGGCGCGCAGCGCTGGCACCGGTCGATTCGCGGTGACGACGACGTCTACTTCTCCGACGACATGGCGGTGGTGGTGGACCGCGCCGCCGGCCAGTTGGTTGGTCTGCGCATGGGCGACGGCACCGAGAAGTGGAACAGGCCCAACCCCCGCGACCAAGGCGGCGGATTCCGCACCGTCGTCCGGCCGGTGGGCAGCGACAAGGCCGCCGGCGGGCCGGCCTTCCTCGACGGCACACCTCGCGACCCGTGGGCCGGCAAGGGGCGGCGGCTCGTACAGATCGGCGCGGACCGCTCGGCGCGACTGCTCGACATGGCCTCCGGCGCCGTACTGCGGGAGTGGGGCAACGTCGCCGACCTCGACGACCTGGTGGTGGCGCACGAGGACCGGCTCTTCGTGGCCGCCAACGAGGGTGGGTTCCAGCTGCTGGCGTACGACCTGGGCTCCGATGCCGCCCCGGTGGTCCTCTACCGGGCCGGGAACGACCAGCATCGGCCGAAGGGGCTGGTGGCCTGCGGCGAACGGCGGGCGTGCCTGATGCAGACGCAGAGCAGCGACGCCGAGCGTACCGAGGTGGTGGCGGCTGCCGAGGGCGAGACCCCGGTCCGCTGGTCGGCGCCCGGCACGACCGGCCTGGTGCCGCTGGGCGAGCACGTGCTCACCCAGCGGGAGTACCCGAAGCCGACGGTCACCCTCTTCGACGCCGCCGGCAAGCCGCTGGCGCTGCGCGACCGCCCCGGCGTGGCAGCCCGGCTGGACGCGGGGAACCTGCTGGTCTTCGCCGAGGCGCCGAGCATGGTGGCGGACAACCGCAGCGTGGCCGGCGTGTGGGCCGGGTCGGGTGAGTTCGACGAGCTGGGCGAGCTGCGGGACGTCCGCAGCGCGTCCTGCTCCTGGAACACCCGGGTGATCGCCTGCGGTGCGGACAAGGACTTCGTGCTGTACCGCTTCACCGACGCCTGACGCGCTGCCCCGCAACGGTCAGGCGCGGACGATGCTCGTCCCGTCGACCCGAACGGGGATCTCGGTGAGCCCTCGCGTGGCGGGGCCACCGAGGCGGGCGCCGTCGCTGACCGCGAAGGTCGAGTTGTGCGCCGGGCAGGTGATCACCCCGTCGCGGGGAGCGCCGACCCGCACGCCCTGGTGCGGGCAGGTCGCGTCGTACGCCGTGAAGGTGCCGGCCTCGGGCTGCACGACCAGCACCCCGCCGACGATCGTGCCGCCGCCGACCGGCACGTCGCCGGTGCTGGCCAGCACGCTGCCGGGCTCGGCGGCCGCCGGAGCGGAGGGACTGTCATCGGCGCCGCAGGCGCTCAGCACTCCGGCCGCGCCGATCGCGCCGGCCCCGGTCAGCAGCGCCCGCCTGCTCAGGCACCAGCGCTTGTCGCGGAGGAACTCCTGCCCGTCGTACACCGTCGTCACCTCTTTCGTCGCGGCCCGGACCGCCGGCGGCGTCCCGTGCTCGCCGGACCAGCCTGCCCCACCCGGCTGGACGCGCGATGCGACGAACCTGGACGTTGGCTGGGTGCGGAGCGGCTCCCAGCGGCGGCCCGTACGATGCTCCGATGATTCTTCGGGGTACGGTCCGCGCCGATCGTCCGCTGGTGGTGCTCGCCGTGGGGGAGGAGGCCCGCTACCTGCCGCCCGAGCTGCCGGTGCTGCTCACCGGGATGGGCAAGGTGAACGCCGCCAGCGCGGTCGCGGCGGTGCTGGCCGCCGGGCCGCGCCCCAGCCTGCTGCTCAACCTGGGTACGGCCGGGGCGCTGCGCCCCGGCTGGGCGGGCATCCACGAGGTCGCCTCCGTGCTCCAGCACGACCTGGACACGGCCCTGCTGCGCACGCTCACCGGTGAGACCTACGGGGCGCCGCTGGCGCTGGCCGCCGAGGGGGCGGTGCTGGCCACCGGCGACACGTTCGTGGCCGACGACGACGCGCGGGACCGGTTGGCGCAGCGCGCCGACCTGGTCGACATGGAGGGGTACGCGATCGCGTGGGCCGCCGCGCAGGCCGGTGTGCCGTGCCGGCTGATCAAGCAGGTCAGTGACGAGGCGGGCGAGGGTGCGGCCCGGACCTGGCGAGAGTCGGTGGACGCGTGCGCCCGGGACCTCGCCGAGTGGGCCGGTCGACACCTCGCCTGACCGGTGCGGTCAGGTGCCGGCCCCGGGCGCCAACGCCCCCGGCCTGGTATCGCGTTGCTCCGGGGGGATCATCACGTGGCCGGCGAGCGCGAGGGCCACGACCACGCTGACCAGCAGCGGTGGCCAGCCGCCGGCCCACGGCAGCGCCAGCAGGGGCAGGAGCTGCCACCCTGCCCGCCACCACGGCACGTGGCCGGCCACGACCAGCGCGAAGAGGGCGCGGCCGAGCACGAACAGCATCGGGCCACCGATGATCAGTACCAGTAACCGCACAGGTGTCGTTCCGACCGGGTGTTCGACGACCAGGTGGAAGGCGGACGCCGTGACGACCACGCCGACCAGCATCACCAGATGGGTGTACGGGGCGATCCGGGCGGCGCGTCGCCCCGTGATGCCGGCCTCCAGCAACTGCCCGGCCCGGAAGACGTAGATGTGCCAGAGCAGCAGCATGGTGGCGAACGCGCAGAGCAGGGCACCAGCCGGGAGGTGATCGAAACCGCTCCGGCCGACCTGTAGGACGGGCATCAGGATGATGTCGCCGAGGGCCAGGATGACGAACTGCTGGTAGCGCTCGCCCAGGTGCTCGGTCGTCCCCTTGTACTGCTGCAGCGGCACGCGGCCCAGACGGGGGGTGGGGTAGCGCAGCGCGGCGGCGGTCAGGTCGATGGCCATCGCGACGGTCCAGAGCTGCCATTTCACCGTGCCGCTGATCCCCCCGCCGATCCAGAAGACGCCGGACACCAGGAACCAGAACAGGAATCGTGCGGCGCGGGCGGTGGCCGCCCGGTGCCGATGCCGGGACAGCGTGGTGATCAGGATGATGCCGCGCACCACGTGCGTGGCGACGTACGAGAGCGCGAAGATGAGCCCGTACTGGCTGGGCAGGGCGGCCGCCATGCCCACCGACCCGACCATGGCCACCATGAGGATGGCCTGGATGGGGCCTTGCTGCGGGTCGTAGAACTCGGTGGTGGTGGTGGTGACCGCCCAGGTCCACCAGATCGCCGTCAGCATCAGCAGCACCGACGCGACACCGGGCCAGCCGTCGTGCTCGGCGACGAGCCGCGACACCATCGCGAGCGCCGCCACGAAGACCACGTCGAAGAGCAGCTCCAACAGGGTGGCCCGGGTCGACCCATCCTGGTCGCGGACCAGCGCCGCGGTGTCTCCGGTGGTCATGCCGGCCTCCCGTGTCTCCGGAATTATCAGCGGCACCGGTGCGGCCCGTCCGGGGATCAACGATTCCGGTCGGCCCGGTGTTGCCCTGGCCACGGCTACCGGGCGATGCTTCATGCATCCACACATTTCGATCATATTCGGAGGTTCGGATGCGTCGCTCCCCGCTCGTCGCTCTGGTCCTGACCGCCCTCCTGCTCGTCGCGCCCGGCGCCGCGCAGGCCGCCGTGCCCGACCGGGTCACCGCCGACCCGGCCGCCGTGCTGGCCGGGGTCCGCACGGCGGGCACCGCCTGGGGCCTCGACCCGGCCACCGGCCGGATGACCCTCACCGTCGACGACACCGTGGCCCCCGCCGAGGTGGCGACGCTGCGGGCGGTCGCCGACCGGGCCGGCGCCCTGCTGCGCCGGGAGCCCGGCACGCTGCGCACCCTGATCGCCGCCGGGCAGGGCATCTACGGCGGTGGCGCCCGGTGCTCGCTGGGCGCCAACGTGCGCAGCGGCAGCACCTACTACGTGGTCACCGCCGGGCACTGCACCACTGCCGTCAGCGCCTGGTACGCCGACAGCGCGCAGACCACCGTGCTCGGCACCCGCACCGCCACCAGCTATCCCGGCAACGACTACGGGCTGATCCGCTACACCGGCCGGATCGCCCACCCGAGCGCGGTCTACACCTATCCGGGGCTGCTGACCATCAACAGCCACGGCAGCGCGTACGTGGGTCAGGCGGTGTGCCGCAGCGGTGTGACCACGGGAGTGCGGTGCGGCACGGTCACCGGCCTCAACCAGACCGTCAACTACGGCGGCGGCAACAGTGTCTCCGGTCTGATCAGGACGAACATCTGCGCCGAGCCGGGTGACAGCGGCGGGCCCCTCTACGTGGCGTCGACCGGCGTCATCCTCGGCATCCTCTCCGGTGGCAGTGGCAACTGCACCTCCGGCGGCGTCTCCTACTACCAGCCGATCGGGGAGGTGCTGGCCGCGTACGGGCTGACGCTGCCCTGACCGCCGTTGCGCTCAGCGCAACGGTTGCTCAGGCAGCGCAACGGGCCTAGGCTCGGCGGCACCCCGGACCCCCTCCGCGAGGACGTGTGCCCCCATGCCGACCGAGCCCCGACCCGACGACGCGGCCTCCCCGGCCGGCTCACCGCCGGCCGAGGTGGTCACGGTGGGGGAGACCATGGTCGTGCTCTGCCCCGCCCCCGGCGAGCCGCTGGAGCACGCCGAGCGGGTCGCCCTCTCGGTCGGCGGCGCGGAGTCCAACGTGGCCGGCTACCTGGCCCGGCTGGGGCACCGTGCGGCCTGGGTGAGCCGGGTCGGCGACGACCCCTTCGGCCGGGCCGTCGTGCGGCATGTCGCCGCTGATGGCGTCGACGTCGACCTGGTGACTGTGGATCCGACCGCCCCCACCGGCCTGTACGTCAAGGACCCCGGTGCCACGGCCACCACCGTGCACTACTACCGGGCCGGCTCGGCGGCCTCCCGGATGGACGCCGACGCGCTGGCCGACCCTCGGCTGATCGGTGCGGCGGTGCTGCACCTGTCCGGCATCACCCCGGCGCTCTCCGACTCGTGCCGGGCGCTGGTCACCCACGCGGTCACCGACCGGCCGCTGCCGGGCGCGCTGGTCAGCTTCGACGTCAACCACCGGGCGCGGCTCTGGCCGGCCGAACGGGCCGCGCCGGTGCTGCGGGACCTCGCCGACCGCAGCGACCTCGTCTTCGTCGGTCAGGACGAGGCCGACGCTCTGTGGGGCACGGCAGACCCGCTGGCCGTACGCCGGCTGCTGCCCGGGCCGCGGACGGTGGTCGTCAAGGACGGCGCGGTGGGCGCCACGGCCCTGTTCCGCGACGCCGAGCCGGTCTTCGTCCCGGCGCCCCGCGTGGCGGTGGTGGAGCCGGTCGGCGCAGGGGACGCGTTCGCCGCCGGCTACCTGGCCGGGGTGCTGCGCGGCCTCGATCCCGTCGGCCGGCTGCGCCTCGGTCACCTGGTCGCCGCGCAGGCGCTGGGCAGCAGCGGCGACAACGCCCCGGTGCCGCCGTGGTCGTGGTTCGAGCGGCTGCTCGGCGACCCCTGGTCACCACCGGACCTGACCGGCGCGCGGGCGGAGGGCTGAGGCGTGTCCGAGGGCGTCGACCGGGCGATGCGCGTGCTCGAACTGCTGGCGCGTGAGCCGGCCCCACTCGGGGCTGTGGCCGCGGACCTGGGAGTGCACAAGTCCACCGCGCTGCGCCTGTTGCAGACCCTGGAGGCGGGTGGATTCGCGCGCCGCAGCGACGGTGGCTGGGCGGTCGGGCTGCGGTTGATCGATCTCGCCCAGCAGGCACTGGACTCCCTGGACGTGCGCGCGGTGGCCCGCCCGCATCTGGCGGCGCTCGGGCGCGACTGCGGGCACACCATCCACCTGGCCCAACTCGTCGACGACGACCTCGTCTACGTGGACAAGATCGAGGCCCGTGGTCAGGTGCGGATGTACTCCCGGATCGGTCGCACCGCGCCACTGCACGCCAGCGGGGTGGGCAAGGTGGTGCTCGCGTACGGCCCGAAGTCCTGGCTGACCCGGCTGGTCGAGGGTGCCGAGCTGCGGGCGTACACGCCGGCCACCATCTGTGACCCGGCCGCCCTGCGCGCGGAGCTGGCGACCGTCGCGGAGCAAGGCTGGGCCGCCGACGACGGCGAGTTCGAAACGCTGATCACCTGCGTGGCGGCACCCGTGCGGCAGGCCGACGGGTCGGTCATCGCGGCGGTGTCTGTGACCGCGCCGACGGTGGTCGCCACCCTCGCCGACCTGCGCCGCCTGCTGCCCCGGCTGCTGGCCACCACCCAGCAGATCTCCCGCGACCTCGGATGGAGTGCACCATGACCACGACGGATTTCGACCACATCTTCGGCGGTGCCCGGGTGATGGCGATCCTGCGCGGCCTCCCGGTCGCCGAGACCGTCCGGCTCGCCGAGCGCGCCTGGGATCTCGGCATCGACGTGGTGGAGGTCCCGGTGGCCACGCCCGACGCGGTGCCGGCGCTGCGCGCCGCCGTCGAGGCGGGCCGCGCGCGAGGCCGGATCGTCGGCGCCGGCACCGTGCTCGACGTCGACCAGGTCGCGGCGGCGGCGGACGCGGGTGCCGCGTTCACCGTCGCGCCCGGCCTCGACCTCACGGTCGTCGACGCCGCCGCCGCGCGTGGCCTGCCGCACCTGCCCGGCGTGGCCACGCCGACCGAGGCGCAGCAGGCGCTGCGGCACGGCCTCACCTGGCTCAAGGCGTTCCCTGCCATCTCGCTCGGCCCGGCCTGGTTCAAGGCCGTCGCCGGCCCGCTGCCACAGTTGCGCTTCGTCGCCACCGGCGGCCTCGACGCCAGCAACGCCGCCGCGTTCCTCGAAGCAGGCGTACGGGTGGCAGCCGTCGGTTCGGCCCTGTCCGACCCGACCCAGCTCGACCAGTTGGCCAAGCTGGCGACACATCCGCGCTGATCTTGCACGTACTGCCCCGTCGAAAGCTGCCAATCGGGACAGATCGGCGACCATAAGTGCAAGATCGACGGGGTGGGGTCAGCGGGGGGTGGTCGCCGGTCGGTTGAGGAAGAACAGCCGGGCGCGTTTGTTCGGCAGGTCGATCAGTGGGCCGGCCTGGAATCCGGTGCGCAGCAGGCGCTCGGTCATCCGGTCGTTGCGGGCGTCCGGCTCCATCACGACCCGCAGCCGCGTCGGGTCGGCCAGGACGAAGTCGAGGATCGCGCCGAACAGCGCGCCGGTGAAGCCGGGCTCGACCGCGACGGGCGGCCCGATCAGCAGGTGGACGCCGATGTCGCCGGGGCGTACCTCGTAGCACTCGCCGACCGGGTCGGCCGCGGGCTGGTAGGTCTGCGCCAGCGCCGCCGGCACACCGTCGCGGTGCACCAGGTACGCGTGGTGGGTGTCCAGCGAGTCGAGGTACGCGTAGATCTCGTGCACCCGCTCGCGGCTCGCGTCGAGCATCCCCCAGAACCGGGCGCGTTCCTGGGTGACCCAGCCGTGCAGCAGGTCGGCGTCCTCGTCCGGCCGCACCGGCCGGATGGTGACCACCCCGAACCCGGCGACGTCCTGCCGGAAGTGCTGCCCGTCAGTGCTCATCTGGCTCCTCGCTGAGTTGGGTCCAGTCCGTGGTCACCGGCAGCAGGTCGCCAGCCAGCCAGGCGGGGCTCTGGTCGTCGTGGTGCGGGTCGCCGGGCACCCCGCTGGCACCCAGCGGGACGACCCAGCGGCTGTCCTCGCGTCGGGCCAGGTCCCACACGAAACGCGCTGCCGGCCCCCGGAAGCACCAGTGGGTCACCCCGGGCACGCTGGACGTCGCCAGCACGCAGTCGTGGTCGCCGTCCAGCCGGGGGCCGGGCACGGCCGCCGGGTCGGGCAACGCCCGCCACGGCGCCAGCCGGTGCAGGTCCCCCCAGGGCGCCGGCCCGTCCGTCGCGCCCGCGACCTCCTCGGCCGCCGCCCGGACCAGCGCCGCCGCGTCCACGCCGGGCAGCGCGGTGGTGCCGAGCAGGTGCTCCAGCGCGTAACCCACCCGCGGCGTCAGCGCCAGCCAGGGTGCGAACAGCTCGGGGTACGCGGGCGGATCGGCCAGCGCGGCCAGGGCCGGATGGGCGGCGAACCGGCGGACGACGGCGGCCCGCAGCGCGGCGAAATCCGCGGCGTCGGTGCTGTCGGCGCTCATCCGCCGGTCCCAGCGCAGCAGCCGTTCGCGCAGCGCGGCGGCGGCCGGGCCGAGCCCGCTCAGGTCCCGCAGCACAGCCAGCAGCGGGCCGGCCGAGCCCAGGTACGTGTCGGTGTGCACCGTGGCCATCTGGTCGGCCGTCCAGCTCTGCCCGGCGTCGAGCAGTTCGGCGAGCCGGTGCGCCCGGTGCGGTGGGGCGAACTCCACCCCGAGCGGCGCCGCCAACCCGCGCTCGTTGGCCATCACCGCCCGGCCGGTCACCTCGGCGCGGGGCATCGGAGCGTGCCAGCCGCGCCAGGCGTGTGCCGCCTCCCAGGCCGGGACCACCCGTCGGCCGTTGTCCGGATGCCGTACCGGAACGGCACCGGCGACCCGGTGCAGCAGCCCGCCCGCCGTGTCCGCCGCCAGCACCACGTTGACCGGCTCCACCCAGCGCTTCACCGCCCGGTCCACATCGGACACGGTGCGGGCGCGCAGCAGCGCCGGCAGGACGGCGAAGCCCAACTCGGCGCGGACCCGGGGCGGATAGCGCAGGCTGATGCCCGTCGGGTCGTCCGGCCCGCCGACGATCAGCGGACCCCGGTCGGTCTCCACCACCTCGACGCGTACCGGGTCGGCCCCGGCCACCTCGATCGTCTCGACGTGGTGGTGGACCTCCCGCCAGCCGTCCGGGCCGAGCGCCTGCACCCGCGTCCCGTGCCGGCGCAGCCGCTCGGCGTAGAGGTCCTGGTAGTCGGCCATCGCGTTGGTGATCGCCCACGCCACCGTGCCGGTGTGCCCGAAGTGCGCGATGCCCGGCACGCCCGGCACGGCCAGCCCCACCACGTCGTACTCCGGGCAGGCCATCCGGATCTGCTGGTAGACGCCCGGGTCCTCGATGAAGCGGTGCGGGTCGCCGGCGAGCAGCGCGGCGCCCGTGCCGGTGCGCCCGCTGGCGAGCAGCCAGCCGTTGCTGCCGGCGACGGCCGGCCCGTCGGTGGCGAACAGGTCGACGGCGGCCGGGCCGAGCTGGTGTGCGACGTGTTCGCGCCAGAGCTTGCCGGGGAACCCGGCGAACAGGATGTGGTGGCCCAGCCACACCGCGAGCGGCGTCCACGGCTCCCAGCGGCCCGGGGTCAGCCCGGTCGCGGCGAACTCCGGTGTCCGCTCGGCCCCGGCGGCGAGACCGGCGTTGACCCCGTCGACGTACGCGCCCACCCACTCGGCGGTCGCCGCGTCGAGCGCGGCGTGACAGCGGCGGGCGGTGTCGGCGAGCCGGACCTGCCGGGCGAAGCGGTCCCAGCCGAGCGCGTCGACGCCGAGGAACGCGGCGCTGGTGCCCTGCGCCCGGTGCCGTTCCACCTCGAGCTGCCACGCCCGGTCGTACGCGGTCACCCGGCCCTGCGCCGCCGCGAGGGCGAGCGGGTCGTCGGCGCGCAGGTGCGGCACACCCCACCGGTCGCGGAACCGCCCGGCCCGTTCGCTCACGCCAGCTCCGGCACCGTCGAGGCGACCCGGCGGCGGGCGGCGGGGACGACCAGCGGGGTGCCGGTCTCCGGGTCGTCGATCACCCGACAGGGCAGCCCGAACACCTCGCCCACGAGGTCGGCGGTCACCACCGAGGCCGGCTCGCCGGAGGCCACCACCCGTCCGTCGCGCATCGCGATCAGATGGGTGGCGTAGCGGGCCGCGTGGTTCAGGTCGTGCAGCACCGCGACCAGCGTGCGCCCCTGCTCCTCGTGCAGCCGGGCGCAGAGGTCCAGGATCTCGATCTGGTGGGCGATGTCGAGGTACGTGGTCGGCTCGTCGAGCAGCAGCAACGGGGTCTGCTGGGCCAGCGCCATGGCGATCCAGACCCGCTGCCGCTGCCCGCCGGACAGCTCGTCGACGGGCCGGTCGGCGAGGTCGGCGACGCCGGTGGCGCCCATCGACTCCTCGACGATCCGTTCGTCCTCGCGCGACCACTGCCGCAGCAGCCCCTGATGCGGGTAGCGGCCCCGGGCGACCAACTCGGCGACGCTGATGCCGTCCGGCGCGATCGACGACTGCGGCAGCAGACCGAGGGTACGGGCCACCTTCCGGGCCGGCAGGTCGTGGATGTCCCGACCGTCCAGCAGCACCGTGCCGGCACTCGGGCGCAGCATCCGCGACAGGGCGCGCAGCAGCGTCGACTTGCCGCAGGCGTTCGGGCCGATGATCACCGTGAACGACCGGTCGGGCACCGCCACCGTCAGGTCCTCGGCGATGGTGCGCCGGTCGTAGGCGAGAGTCAGCCCGGTGCCACCGAGCCGGGAACTGCCGTGCATGGGTGCTCCTTCGAGGGCGTCGCGGGTGTTCACAGCCGACCCGCCCGGCGTTCGACGGCCAGCAGCCAGACCAGATAGCCGCCGCCGATCACTCCGGTCACCACGCCGACTGGAAGCTGGTGCCCGGTGAACGCGCGCTGGGCCAGCAGGTCGGCGCCGACCATCAGGGCCGCCCCGACCGCCATCGACGGCAGCAGGTTCGGGCCGGGCGCCCGGGTGAGCCGCTTCGCCAGGTGTGGCGCGACAAGCGCCAGGAAGGACACCGGGCCGGCGGCGGCCGCAGCGAACGAGACCAGCAGCACCGCCGCGGCGAGCAGCACCAGACGCAACGCGCGCACGGGCACACCGAGGGCACCGGCCGTGTCGTCACCCAACTCCATCATCCGCAGCGCCGGACCGCAGGCGACGAGCACCAGCGGCGCCACCACGGCGGTGACGGCGAGCAGCGGCCCGGCGTTGGCCCAGCCACGCCCGTCCAGGCTGCCGGTGAGCCAGAGGACCGCGCGGGCGGCGTCCATCAGTGGCGCCCGGGTCAGCAGATAGCCGTTGACCCCGGTGAGGATCGCGGCGACGCCGATGCCGACCAGGATGAGTCGGAAGCCGTGCACGCCGCGTCGCCAGGCGAGCGCGTAGATCAGGAGGCCGGTGCAGAGCCCGCCGACGACCGCCGCGCCCGCCAGGGCCAGGCTGCTGCCACCGAGGACGACCACCACCAGCGCGCCGGTCGACGCGCCCTGGGTGAAGCCGAGCATGTCCGGGCTGCCCAGCGGGTTGCGCACCAGCGACTGGAAGATCGTGCCGGCGAGCGCCAGCGCAGCGCCGACCAGAAGGGCGGTGACCAGCCGGGGCAGCCGCAGCTCGGTCACGATGAACTGCTCCGCCGGGGTGCCGCCGCCGGCCAGGGTGCGCAGCACGTCGGCCGCGCCCATCGGGTAGTCGCCGCTGCCCACGGCCACCAGGCCGAGCCCGGCCGCGAGCAGGGCGGCGCCCGCGCCGACGGCCAGCGCGCGGGGGCGGAACCGCAGGGACAACCCACCGGGGGTACGGATGACTGTCACGCCACCGCTCCGCTTCGCTCCGCCATGGCGCGACGCGCCATGCTGTTGTGCCTGCTGGTTCGCTCGCTACGCTCGCTCACGGGTGCGCCACCCGTGAGCGGGTGACCAGCCAGAGGAACAGCGGGCCGCCCAGCACGGCGGTCACCATGCCGACCTGGAGTTCGCCCGGTCGGCCGAGCACCCGGCCCAGCACGTCGGCGCCGAGCAGCAGCACCGGCGCGAGCACCGCGCAGTACGGCAGGAGCCAGCGCAGGTCGGGCCCGGTCAGGGCGCGGACGAGGTGCGGCACCAGCAGACCGACGAAGACGATCGGGCCGCAGGCCGCGGTCGCCGCGCCGCAGAGCAGGGTGACCGCGACGATCACGGCCGCCCGGATGAGCGCGGGGCGGGCGCCGAGGGCGCGGGCCGCGTCGTCGCCGAGCGCGAGGGCGTTCAGCGGGCGGGCGGCGCCGAGGGCGACCAGCAGGCCGATCAGGATGAACGGCGCCACCCGGCTCACCGTCGCGGCGTCCGCGCTGGCCAGTGAGCCGACCGTCCAGAAACGCAGCCGGTCCAGCGAGGCGGTGTCCAGCATCATGACCGCGCTCACGTACGAGTAGAGGGTGGCGTTCAGCGCCGCGCCGGCCAGCGCGAGGCGGGCCGGGGTGGCACCACGTCCACCGCCGACGGCGTAGACGAGAGCGGTGACCACTGCGGCGCCGGCCAGCGCGAACCAGACGTACCCGCCGATGGCGGTGACGCCCAGGAACGCGGCGGTGGCCACGGCGGCGGACGCGCCCGCGTTGATGCCGAGCAGCCCGGGATCGGCCAGGGGGTTGCGGGTGAGGGCCTGCATCACCGCGCCGGCCACCCCGAGCGCCGCGCCGGCGAGCAGCCCGAGCAGGGTGCGTGGCAGGCGCATCTGGTGCACCACGGCGTACTCGGTGGCGTCGTGGTCCAGCAGCCCGGACCAGACGTCGGCCAGCGGCAGGGACTTGGCGCCGACCGCGATGCTGAGCACCAGGATCACGCCGAGCAGCGCCACGGCGGCGACCAAACCGGCGGCACGCGCGGCCTGGCGGGAGCGCCGCGCCGGCTGTGGCGCGGGGGGTGGTTCCGCCGACCCGAGCACTATTCGTGTTCGGGTGCTGACGGACGGTGTGGCGTCCAGTGTGGGCTCCGAAGGTGTGGCGACACGGCGAACCGCTGTTGACAATGTCCGAGGTTAGGCTAACCTAAGCCCCGCTGTCCGGTCGACCCCGGCCGTCCCTTGATCGAAAGACGACACCATGCCCGAATCTCTGTCCGCCCGTCGCCTGACCCGTCGCGGCCTGCTCGCCGCCGGTGGCGCCGCCACGCTGGCCACCCTCCTCGCCGGCTGCGGCAAGGACGACACTGCGAAGCCCGCCTCCGACAGCGGAAGCGGCCCCTGGTCGTTCACGGACGACCGCAACAAGAAGGTCGAGGCGGCAGCCCGCCCGGCACGCGTGGTGGCCTTCACCGGGGTGGCGGCGGCGCTGGTCGATTTCGGTCTCGACAAGCAGATCGTCGGCGTGTTCGGCGAAACCAAGCGCGCCGACGGCACGGCCGACCCGCAGGCCGGCGACCTGAGCGTCGAGTCGGTGGAAATCCTCGGCAACGTGTGGGGCGAGTTCAGCCTGGAGAAGTACGCGGCCCTGCGCCCCGAGCTGCTCGTCACCCACATGTACGACCCGGACGCCCTCTGGTACGTGCCGGACGAGAGCAAGGACAAGATCCTGCCGCTCGCGCCCAGCGTCGCGATCACCACCGCCCGGGTGCCGATGACCAAGCCCATCGAGCGGTACGCCGCGCTGGCCGAGTCGCTCGGCGCGGACCTGTCCGCCAAGAAGGTCACCGACGCCAAGGCCCGCTTCGACGCCGCCTCCGAGAGCGTCCGGCAGGCCGTCAAGGACAACCCCGGCATCAAGGTGATGGCCTGCTCCGGCAGCCCCGACCTGTTCTACGTCTCCAACCCCAAGGTGAGCACCGACCTGATGTACTTCGCCGAGCTGGGCGTCGACATCGTGGTCCCCACCAAGCTCGAAGCCGGCGACTACTTCGAGGCACTGAGCTGGGAGAACACCGCCAAGTTCCCCGCCGACCTGATCCTGCTGGACAACCGCAGCACCGCGCTGCAGCCCAAGGACCTGGCCGCCAAGCCCACCTGGGGTCAGCTGCCGGCGGTCAAGGCCAACCAGGTGAGCCCGTGGGACGCGGTGCCCCGCTTCTCGTACGCCGGCTCCGCGCCGCTGCTGGAGAACCTGGCCACCGCCATCAAGAACGCCAAGAAGGTCAGCTGACGCCATGAGGGCGCGCACCGCCGTGGCCGCTCCCGGCGATCGGGTGCCGCGGCTCGGCCCGGCGGTGCGCGACAGCCCCAGCGTCTGAGCGGCGATCCAACCGAGAGACAGCACGGCCCCCGGGCGCGACCGCGACGGGGGAGGGTTCTGGCTGCCCACCGCCGAGAACGTGGAGGACATCGCGTGACCGTGCCGACGCACCCTGTCGAGGCCGACCCGCCGCCGCGGGCACCAGTCACACCGCCACCGGTGCCCGCGGCACCAGCCGCCGCGCGGGCGCAGCTGCTGCACGACGGCTCGGTCGAGCAGTACCGACGGGCCATCGCCGACGGCGTCGACCGGGTCGCCCGACGGGTGGCCACCGTGCAGCAGCCCGGCACCGGCATCGCCCCCGCCGAGCTGGCCCCCCTGGTCGACCGGGTCGACCTGGACCGGCCACTGGGTGACGCCGGCGCGGCCCTGGACGAGCTGGAGGACGTCTACCTGCGCGACGCCGTCTGGTTCCACCACCCCCGCTACCTCGCCCACCTCAACTGCCCGGTGGTCATCCCGGCGCTGCTCGGCGAGGCGGTGCTCAGCGCGGTGAACTCCTCCCTGGACACCTGGGACCAGAGCGCGGGCGCCACCCTCATCGAGCGACGACTGATCGACTGGACCGCCGCGCGGGTCGGCCTCGGCGCGCATGCCGACGGCGTGTTCACCAGCGGTGGCAGTCAGTCCAACTTCCAGGCGCTGCTGCTGGCCCGGGAGGAGGCGTGCGCGGCCGTGACCTCGCCGGCCGCCCGTGCCGAGCTGCTGCCCCGGCTGCGCGTGCTCACGTCCGCCGCCGGCCACTTCAGCGTGCAGAAGTCGGCCAAGCTGCTCGGTCTCGCCCCGGACGCGGTGATCGCGGTGCCCACCGACGCGCGACGGCGGATCCGACCCACCGCCGTCCGTGACGAGATCGCCCGGTGCCAGCAGGCCGGGCAGGTGGTGATGGCGGTCGTCGGCACCGCCGGCACCACCGACTTCGGTTCCATCGACCCCCTCGTCGAGCTGGCCGGGATCTGCGCGGCGGCCGGCGTCTGGCTGCACGTGGACGCCGCGTACGGCTGCGGGCTGCTCGTCTCACCGACGCGCCGGCACCTGCTCGACGGCATCGAGCAGGCCGACTCGGTGACCGTCGACTACCACAAGTCGTTCTTCCAGCCGGTCAGCTCCAGCGCGCTGCTGGTCCGCGACCGGCGGATGCTGCGACACGCCACCTACCACGCCGACTACCTCAACCCGGCGCGGATGGTGGAGCAGCAGATCCCCAACCAGGTCGACAAGAGCCTGCAGACCACCCGCCGCTTCGACGCGCTGAAGCTGTGGCTGACGCTGCGGGTGATGGGCCCGGACGCGCTCGGCGCGCTCTTCGACGAGGTGGTCGACCGGGCCGCCGAGGCCTGGCAACTGGTCAGCGAGGATCCCCGTTTCGAGGTGGTGACCCGCTCCGAGTTGAGCACGGTGGTCTTCCGCTACCTGCCCACCGGGCCGGGCCGCGAGTTCGCCGACGCGGCCAACCTGCACGCCCGGGAGGCGCTGGCCGCGTCCGGCGCCGCGCTGGTCGCCGGGACCCGGGTCGACGGCCGCCACTTCCTGAAGTTCACCCTGCTCAACCCGGCCACCACCGTCGCGGACGTGGGCCACGTGCTCGAACTGATCGCCGGCCACGCCGGCCGGTACGTGCAGGAGCGCACCGCCGCCGACCTGACCTGCCACGTCGGCTGACGCCGTGACCACGAAACCGCGCCGGGAGGCCCGGACGATGTCCACCCATGATTTCATCGCCATCGGGCTCGGCCCGTACAACCTGGGCCTGGCCTGTCTCACCGCGCCGATCGACGAGCTGGACGGGGTGTTCCTGGAGGCCCGGCCCAGCCTGGCCTGGCATCCGGGCATGCTGCTGGAGTCGGCCCGGTTGCAGACCCCGTTCATCGCCGACCTGGTCAGCCTCGCCGACCCCACGTCGCCGTACTCCTTCCTCAACTACCTCAAGGAGATCGGCCGGCTCTACCCGTTCTACATCCGGGAGAGCTTCTACCCGCTGCGCAGCGAGTACGACGCGTACTGCCGGTGGGCGGCGGCCAAGCTGCCGAACCTGCGCTTCGGCCAGTCGGTGACCACAGTGGAGTACGACCCTGCCGACGAGCGGTACGTCGTGCGGGCCGACACCGGCGCGGGGGAGAGCGTCGAGTACCGCGCCCGGCACCTGGTGCTCGGCACCGGCACCCCACCGCACCTGCCCGCCGCTGTGGACGGGCTGCCCGGCGACGCGGTGCACAACTCGCGCTACCTGGAGCACCGAGACGTGTTGCGCACCAAGCGCAGCATCACGGTGGTGGGCAGCGGGCAGAGCGCCGCTGAGATCTACCACGACCTGCTCGGCGACCTCGACCGGTACGGCTACCAGCTCAACTGGGTCACCCGCTCGCCGCGGTTCTTTCCCCTGGAATACACCAAGCTGACGTTGGAGATGACGTCACCGGACTACGTGGACTACTTCCACGCGCTGCCCGAGCAGACCCGCTACCGGCTGGAGGCCGAGCAGAAGGGCCTGTTCAAGGGCATCAACGCCGACCTGATCAACGACATCTTCGACCTGCTCTACGCGCACAGCGTCGACGGGCCGGTGAACACCCGGCTGCTGACCAACACCGAGCTGGTCAGTGCCGAGCACCACGATGGCGCGTACACGCTGGGGTTGCGGCACGTGGAGCAGGAGCGGGCCTTCACCCTGCGCACCGAGGGGTTGGTGTTGGCCACCGGCTACCACTACCGGGTGCCGGAGTTCCTCGCCCCGGTGCGCGAGAGGATCCGCTGGGACGCGCACGGCCGGTTCGACGTGGCCCGCAACTACAGCATCGACCACACCGGGCGGGGGATCTTCCTGCAGAACGCGGGCACCCACACGCACAGCATCACCTCGCCCGACCTGGGCATGGGCCCGTACCGCAACTCCTGGATCATCCGTGAGCTGCTCGGCCGGGAGCACTACCCGGTCGAGAAGAGCATCACCTTCCAGGAGTTCGGCGCACCCGCCGGGGTGTCGTCGTGAGCGTCGTCTTCCAGCGCGCCGACGAGCGGCTCGGCGAGTTCGCGCTGCGTACCCTCGACCCGGCCGCCGACGCCGCGCTGCTGCACACCTGGGTGACCCATCCGAAGGCGGCGTTCTGGCTGATGCAGGACGCCGACGAGGCCGCGGTGGTCGAGGAGTACCGGCGGATCGCCGAGCATCCGCACCACGACGCGTACCTCGGCCTGTGGCGGGGGAGCCCCGCCTTCCTGGCCGAGCGGTACGACCCGGCCCACGTCGAACTGGTCGGCCTCTACGACAACCAGCCCGGCGACGTGGGCATGCACTTCCTCTGCGCGCCGGTCGGCACACCCGTGCACGGCTTCACCCGGGCGGTCATCACCACCGTCATGGCCTGGCTGTTCGCCGATCCGGCGACGCGGCGGGTGGTGGTCGAGCCGGACGTGCGCAACACCGCCGTGCACGCGCTGAACGCCGCCGTCGGCTTCGAGGTCGTCGGCCCGGTCGCGAAGCCCGAGAAGGAAGCGCTGCTCAGCGTCTGCACCCGAGCCCAGTTCCAGGCCGCCGTCACCACCGTCGAAGGAGCCCAGGCGTGACCGCCACCGCCGTCCCCACCCCGACGACCACGTCCGACCCGGTCGGGCATCTCACCCCGCGGCGCTGGGCGCGGGCCAACCGGCTGCTGGTCCGCAAGGCGCTCGCGGAGTTCACCCACGAACGGCTGATCACGCCCGCGCCGGTGCCCGGCGAGGACGACCGGCAGTGGTACGAGGTCGGCAGCGACGACGGCACGGTCACCTACCGGTTCGCGGCCCGCCTGCTCGCCCTGGAGCACTGGCAGATCGACGTGGACAGCATCACCCGGCGGCGCGACGGCACCCCGCTGCCGCCGGACGCGGTGGACCTGATCGTCGAGCTGCGCGGCACCCTCGGACTCTCCGCGCGGGTGCTGCCGGTCTACCTGGAGGAGATCACCTCCACGCTGGCCGGCACCGCGTACAAGCTGGCCCAGGCCGGGCCGAGCGCCGCCGAGTTGGCCGGGGCGGACTTCCAGACCATCGAGACGTCGATGACCGAGGGGCATCCCTGCTTCGTGGCCAACAACGGCCGGCTCGGCTTCGGCGCCGACGAATACCACAGGTACGCCCCGGAGACCGCCTCCCCGGTACGGCTGGAGTGGCTGGCCGCGCACCGGGACCACTCGGCGTTCAGCAGTGCCGCCGACCTCGACTACGACACGCTGATCGAGGGGGAGCTGGACCCGGAGACCCGAGCCCGGTTCGCGGCCACGATGGCCGGTCTCGGCCTGGACCTCGCCGACTACCACCTGATCCCGGCGCACCCGTGGCAGTGGTGGAACAAACTGGCGGTCACCTTCGCCGGTGAACTGGCGCAGCGCCGGCTGGTGCACCTCGGCCCCGGGCCGGACGCGTACCTCGCCCAGCAGTCCATCCGGACCTTCTTCAACGTCACCGAGCCGAGCCGGCACTATGTCAAGACGGCGCTGTCGGTGCTGAACATGGGCTTCATGCGCGGGCTGTCCGCCGCGTACATGGCCGCCACCCCGGCGATCAACGACTGGCTGGCCGACCTCATCGCGAACGACGAGGTGCTGGCCGGCACCGGCCTGACCGTCATCCGGGAACGGGCCGCGGTGGGTTACCGGCACCGACAGTACGAGGCGGCCACCGAGCGCACCTCCCCGTACCGCAAGATGTTGGCCGCCCTGTGGCGGGAGAGCCCGCTGCCCGGCCTCGAGCCGGGGCAGCGACTGTCCACGATGGCCGCGCTGCTGCACGTCGACAGTGACGGCGGCTCGCTGGCGGCGGAGCTGATCGCCCGGTCGCCGCTGGCGCCCGAGGTGTGGCTGCGTCGCTACCTGGACGCCTACCTGACCCCGCTGCTGCACAGCTTCTACGCCCACGACCTGGCCTTCATGCCGCACGGCGAGAACGTCATCCTGGTCCTCGACGAGCAGTCCACCGTCGAACGGGTGATCTTCAAGGACATCGCCGAGGAGATCGCGGTGATGAGCGCCGACGTCGAGTTGCCGGAGGCGGTGGAGCGGATTCGGATCGAGGTGCCCGACGACACGAAGTTGCTGACCATCGTCACCGACGTGGTCGACTGCTTCCTGCGCCACCTGAACGCGGTGCTGGTCGAGGCCGGCGTGCTCGCCGAGGACGACTTCTGGCGTACGGTCGCGGGCTGCGCGTCCGACTACTTCGACCGGGTGCCGCACCTGGCCGAGCGGATCCGCCACTACGACCTGTTCGCACCGGAGTTCACGCTGTCCTGCCTCAACCGGCTGCAACTGCGCGACAATCAGCAGATGATCGATCTGGCCGACCCGTCGGCCGCGCTCCAGTTCGTCGGCACCCTGACCAACCCGCTGGCCGCCCACGCTCCACGCCGCTGACGCCGCCTGGGCCGCCGGTGTTATCGATAACACCGGCGGCACCAGCGCATCAGGACCGGTAACAGTGCTGATCAACGGCCGCACGGCAGTCATCATCTTGAATAGAAGTGGCCCTCCGCCGTAACATGCCGGACACGGATGTGAGCGTTAACGCTCACATCTGACCGTCCTGTCGAGCCCCGTCCCGCCCGGCTGTGCTCCGTCGCCTGTTGCGCTCACCGTGGAGGTCCCATGTCACCCCTGCCCATCAGTCGTCGCCGCGTGCTGCAGGCCGCCGGCGCCACCGCCGTCGTCTCCGCCACCGGCGGCACCCTCCTCACCGCCGGCCCCGCTGCCGCTGCCGTGGTCCCTCCGGCGCGGTCGGACCTCGGCGTCGGGGCGTACCCCTTCGACCTGGGTCAGGTGCGACTGACCGCCGGTCGTTGGCTGGACAACCAGAACCGGACCCTCAACTACCTGCGCTTCGTCGACGTCGACCGGCTGCTCTACAACTTCCGGGCCAACCACCGGCTGTCCACCAACGGTGCCGCGGCCAACGGAGGCTGGGACGCCCCGTCGTTCCCGTTCCGCACCCACATGCAGGGGCACTTCCTGACCGCCTGGGCCCATGGCTACGCCGTGCTGGGCGACACCACCTGCCGGGACAAGGCGAACTACATGGTGGCCGAGCTGGCGAAGTGCCAGGCGAACAACGCCTCTGCCGGGTTTGGCACGGGATACCTCTCCGGTTTCCCGGAGTCCGACTTCACCGCGCTCGAGGCGCGGACGTTGTCCAACGGCAACGTGCCCTACTACTGCATCCACAAGACCCTCGCCGGGTTGCTCGACGTGTGGCGCTACACCGGCAACACGCAGGCCCGCTCGGTGCTGCTGGCGCTGGCGGGCTGGGTCGACACCCGGACGAGTCGACTGAGCGCCAGCCAGATGCAGTCGATGCTGGGCACCGAGTTCGGTGGCATGAACGAGGTGCTGACCGACATCTACCAGCAGACCGGCGACGCGCGGTGGCTCACCACCGCCCAGCGGTTCGACCACGCCGCCGTGTTCAACCCGCTGGCCTCCAACCAGGACCAACTCAACGGCCTGCACGCCAACACGCAGGTGCCCAAGTGGGTGGGCGCGGCCCGGGAGTTCAAGGCCACCGGAACCACCCGCTACCGCGACATCGCCGCCAACGCCTGGAACATCACCGTCGGCGCGCACACCTACGTGATCGGCGGCAACAGCCAGGCGGAGCATTTCCGGGCGCCGAACGCGATCGCCGGGTACCTCAGCAACGACACCTGCGAGCAGTGCAACACCTACAACATGCTCAAGCTGACCCGGGAGCTGTGGCTGCTCGACCCGAACCGGACGGACTACTTCGACTTCTACGAGCGCGCCCTGATCAACCACCTGATCGGCGGTCAGAACCCGGCCGACAGCCACGGCCACATCACCTACTTCACTCCACTGCGGCCGGGCGGGCGCCGGGGCGTGGGCCCAGCGTGGGGCGGCGGCACCTGGAGCACCGACTACAACTCGTTCTGGTGTTGTCAGGGCACCGGCCTGGAGATCAACACGAAGCTGATGGACTCCATCTACTTCCACAACGGCACGACGCTGACGGTGAACCTGTTCGTGCCATCGGTGCTGACCTGGTCGCAGCGCGGTGTCACGGTCACCCAGACCACCAGCTACCCGGTGGGTGACACCACCACCCTCACCCTGTCGGGCACGATGAGCGGCTCGTGGAGCATCCGGGTCCGCATCCCGGCGTGGACCAGCGGCGCGACCATCAGCGTCAACGGTGTGGCGCAGTCGGTGACCAGCACGCCTGGCAGCTACGCGACGGTCACCCGGGCCTGGGCCGCGGGCGACACCATCACCGTACGACTGCCGATGCGGGTGATCATGCGAGCCACCAACGACAACGCGTCGGTCGCGGCCGTCACCTACGGGCCGAGCGTGCTCTGCGGCAACTACGGCAACACCACGCTGAACGCGCTGCCGTCACTCGCCGTCTCGTCCATCGCCCGGACCAGCACCAGCTCGCTCGCGTTCACCGCCACCGCGAACGGGGCGACCGTCAACCTCGGGCCGTTCCAGGACGCCCACGGCTACAACTACACCGTCTACTGGAACACCGCCAGCAGCGGCGGCGGTGGCAGTCACCGGCTGGTCAACGTCGGCACCGGCCTCGTCCTCGGCATCCAGAACATGTCCACCGCCGACGGTGGGCTCGCCGTGCAGTGGGGCGACAGCGGCACCGCCGACCACAACTGGGTCGTGGTGACCGACGGCAACGCCGTGCGGTTCCGCAACGTCAACAGCGGCAAGGTCCTCGGGGTGGAGAACATGTCCACCGCCGACAATGCCCGGGTCCTGCAGTGGGCCGACAACGGCACCGCCGACCACCGGTGGATCCTGGTGGACAACGGGGACGGCACCTACCGGATCCGCAACGTCAACAGTGGCAAGCTGCTGGGCATCCTGAACGGGTCGACGGCGTGGGGAGCGCAGGCCGTGCAGGACTCGGACAACGGCAGCGCGGACAACCGTTGGCGGCTCGTGCCCAACGCCTGAGCGCAGGGTTCGGCCTGGCTCAGTCGGCCGTGCCGACCCGCTCGAACGCGCGGGCCAGCTGAGCCAGGTCGAGGCCCTCGAAATGTCGCAGGAACCGCCGGCGGATGGCGGCCAGGTGGCTCGGCCACGACTCCTCCAGGCGGGCCAGACCCGCGTCGGTGAGGATGGCGTTCCAGCCGCGGGCGTCCTCCTCGCACCGTTCCCGTTTGACCAGGCCCTGGGTCTCCAGCCGGGCCACCGTGCGGGTCATGCCGCTGAGCGAGAGATGGCAGGCCGAGGCGAGCTCGTGCATACGCATCCGCCGCTCCGGCGCCTCGGAGAGGTGCATGAGGGTCGTGTACTCGGTCAGCGGCAGTTGGCGGTCGCCGGCCATGTCGGCGTCGATCGTGCGGGGCAGCACGTACATCACCTTGACCACGGCGCGGACCAGGGCCTCCTCGTCGGGGCCGAGGGGGCGAGGCGCGTCGGCGGTGCGGTCCGGCATCCCCCCAGCCTAGTTGCTTGACTGAGCAACTGCTCACGCTCGGGTGTGACGACGGTCATGGGATGTATATTTGCTTGACCAAGCAAGGAGTGGCTAGCGTTCCGGCGGCACACAGGCCACGACCCCTTCTGAAAGGCGCCAACCAATGACCAGGATCGGGATCATCCTCGGAAGCACCCGCCCCGGGCGTAACGGTGAGGCCGTGGCCCGCTGGGTCCTCGACGTCGCCCGGCAGCGCTCCGACGCGGAGTTCGAGTTGATCGACCTGCTCGACTACAAGCTGCCGCACCTCGACGAGGCGTACCCGCCAGCGATGGGGCAGTACACCCAGCCGCACACCCTGCGGTGGGCCGAGACGATCGCGTCGTTCGACGGGTTCGTGATGGTCACCCCCGAGTACAACCACTCCACCTCCGGGGCCCTGAAGAACGCCATCGACTTCCTCTACGCCGAGTGGAACAACAAGGCTGTCGGCTTCGTCAGCTACGGCTCGGTCGGCGGGGCGCGGGCCGTCGAGCACCTGCGGCTGATCGCCGGCGAGCTCCAGATGGCCGACGTACGTTCGCAGGTCGCGCTCTCGCTCTTCACCGACTTCGAGAACTTCAGCGTCTTCACTCCCAACCAGCACCAGCGGGACGCGCTTGGCGTGACTCTCGACCAGGTCGTGGCCTGGAGCACCGCGCTCGCACCGCTGCGCCAGAGCTGACCCCGTCCCCACCGGAGGGTTCACGCTCGAGGCGGCACCGGTAGTGGGGTTGAGACGCTTTGGAGCTGATGTCGTAAACGGTTCACGCGGCGCGCGCAGCCGATTCGTCTACGACATCAGCTCCAAAGGCGGCAGTGCTACCAGGCCCGGGGCGAGTCGCCCGGCGGCCGCCCGGCATCCGCGCCGGGCACGCCGGGGGTCCGCCACCGGCGACCGACCACCTGACCCAGGCGTCTCCCCGATGTCGCGGTATCCGGTGCGCCTGGACACCCCGACATCGCCGAAATGGAGTCGGTCAAGGGCCAGGCCGGTCAGAACTCCTGGTACATGACGTGCAGGCCGACCCGGCCGAGGGTGGGGTGGCGGAACGCGCCCGGCACGGTGCCGACCACGTCGAAGCCCTCCCGCCGGTACAACTCCACCGCCGACCGGTTGCTCTCGACCACGGCGTTGAACTGCATGCCGGCGTACCCCTGGTGGCGGGCCCAGGTCAGGGCGTCGCGGCACAGCGCGGTGCCGACGCCCCGGCCCCGGGCGTCGGCGGCGACCATGAAGCTCGCGGTGGACACGTGCGCGCCCGGCCCGGGCCGGTTGGTGCCCATCTTCGCGGTGCCGAGCACCCGCGTGCCGTCCACCGCCACGACGGTCCGCCCGGGTGGGGCCTCCGCCCACATGCCGTACGCCGCGTCGGGGGTCATCGCCGGGTCGTAGGGGAAGGTCTCCTGTGCCCCGATCACCTCCTGGATGATCGGCCACACCTGCGACCAGTCCTGCTCGACGAACTCGCGAATCACCACCGGCGCAGGCTACGCAGACGTTCCGGAGCGGACAACGGATTTCCGGTGCGAAGCGTCGATCGTGACGAGACGTCAGGCCCGGCCGAGCGCCGCGATCTCCTCGTCGAGCAGGGCCGACAGCCGGGCGTGCCGCCCGGGGTGGCTCCGCTCGGTCATGCCTCGGCTGGGCATCTCCACCGTCATGAGCAGGTACAGGTGCAGCCGGTAGAGGCCCAGCCGCCGCCGGGCGGAGCCGTCCAACAGCAGTGGCGTGCCGGCCGCGCTGCGATAGCCGCGCAGCAGAGGGTGCTCCGGCTCGTCCTCGATACGGCGAAAGAGCAGCGGCGAGACCAGGTCCAGCAGCGGATCGCCGTACAGGAAACGCTCCCCGTCCACCAGACCGCACAGCCGCAGTTGGCCCTCCGCGTCGGGCGCGGCCAGCACGTTGCCGTCCCAGCAGTCGAAGTGCAGCAGCGCCGGCCGGCGAACCTCGTCCAGCACGTCGGCGTTCCGTCCCACCAGCGCGTGTAGCTGGTCCGGGGTGACCGGCAGCGTGACGTCCCAGTCGGCAGCATCGGCCAAGAGCGCGTCGAGCATCGCGGTGAACGCCGCCCGCCAGGTCGCCCCGCTGGCCCGACCACCCTCGTAGCCGAACCGGTCGCCGGTGATCTCGTGCAGCGAGGCGAGCGCAGTCCCCAGGTCGTACCGCGCCGGGCCGTCGTCCACCGGGACACCGCCCGCGGCCAGGTCCGGCAGCGAGCGGCCGGGCAGCAGCCCGGTGACCAGCCACTCGCCGTACGCCGGGTCGGTGCCGTGGTGCAGGACCGGGGGTACGGGAACGTGCGGCACCCGCTCGGCGACCAGCCGGAAGTAGCGCGCCTCGGCCGCGCACAGCCCTCGCTCGTAGCGCAGCAGGCGCGTTCCGGCCGGCGGGAACACCTTCAGCACCACCCGGCGGTCGTCGTCGAGCAGAACCCACCAGACCGTCGCGTACCCGCCGCCGGTCAGCGGGCCGGTGTCGCGTACCCGGGTCGACGACCCGAACGACGCGCGGACCAGGTACGTCACGTCGTCTGTCGTGAGGGGACGCTGCGTCGGGCTGGTCACGAGGTGGCGTCGGCCCGGCGGGCGTCGGGCGGCGAACCGGCCGTGTCCCACCCGGGATGCGGTGCGGGGCCGGTGGTGCCCCGGCGGACCAGCTCGGCGGGGAGCACCTCGACCCGGGGCGCCGGCCCCTGCGCGCCGAGCACCAGGGACATCGCCCGGACTCCCATGTCGACCAGCGGCAGCCGCACGGTGGTCAGCGCCGGAGTCACGTCCCGGGCGATCGGCATGTCGTCGAAGCCCACCACGGAGATCTGCTGCGGCACGGCCAGCGAGCGGGACCGCAGGGTGGCGAGCGCGCCGATGGCCATCGAGTCGTTGAGCGCCACGATCGCGGTCAGGTCCGGGTCGGCGTCGAGCAGCCGGGCGGTGGCCTCGGCGCCGCCGTCGCGGTCGAACTCGGCGTACCGGATGCGTCGTTCGGGCAGCTCGCGGCCCTGCTCGCCGAGTGCCTGCCGGAGCCCCGCGAGCCGGTCGGTGGTGGTGGTGAGGATGCGCGGGCCGGCGACCACGCCGATCGCCCGGTGCCCCAGCTCGCACAGCTCCCGGCCGGCGAGGTGGCCGCCGGTCCGGTTGTCGGGCATCACCGCGTCGCCGGAGTGCTCGTGCCGGCCGATCACCGCGACCCGCCCGCCGGTCGCCTCGTACGCGGCGAGCTTCTCGTTGAGCTGCCGGGTGAAGGCGTCGTCGTGGTAGCCGGAGCCGGCCAGGATCAGTGCCGCCACCTGGTGGCCGCGCAGCAGCTCCACGTACTCCAGCTCGCGGTCCGGGTCGCGGTAGCTGTTGCAGATCATCAGCAGCCGGCCCTGGTCGGTGGCGACCCGTTGCAGCCCACGGGTGATCTCGGCGAAGTACGGGTCGGAGACGTCGTGCACGATCACGCCGACCGCGCTGCGGTGTGAACGGGCCAGCAGTTGGGCGTGCGCGTTCGGCACGTACTGCAACTCGGCGACGGCGGCGAGCACCCGTTCGCGTAGCTCGTCGGTGACCGGCTTGCTGCTGCCGTTGATCACGCGGGAGGCGGTGGCGGGTGAGACGCCCGCGCGCCGTGCCACGTCGGACAGGGTCGCCATGGCCGCCCTCTCGGTCTGTCGCCGGCGTTCCGCCGTGCCGGTCAGCGTCACGGTACCGCAGTGAAAGCCCTTTCCCGTCGGGAGGCCCCCAGGGTGTGACGTGGATGGAGGAAAGGCCTTGCCTGCCGTCGGAGGCCCGCCTACGCTCGCGGGAAAGCGTTTGCCTGATACGCCATCCGGCCCGCTCCACGGCTGCCGTGCCGGGCTCAGAGGAGGTTCCGCGTGACCATGACCCGCAGGTCGATCGGCATCATCGTCAACGGTGTGACCGGCAGGATGGGCTATCGCCAGCACCTCGTCCGGTCGCTGCTGGCGATCCGTGAAGCCGGCGGCGTGACAATGGCCGACGGCACGACCATCTGGCCGGAGCCCGTCCTGGTCGGCCGCAACGAGACCAAGCTCCGGGAGCTCGCCGAGCGGCACGGCCTGACCGACTGGACCACCGACCTGGCCTCCGCGCTGGCCCGCGACGACGTCGAGATCTACTTCGACGCGCAGGTCACCCAGCAGCGGGAGAAGGCGATCCGGCAGGCCATCGAGGCCGGCAAGCACATCTACACGGAGAAGCCCCTCGCGGAGGACACCGCCGCAGCGCTCGACCTCGCCCGGGCCGCCGACGCGGCCGGGGTCCGCACCGGCGTCGTCCAGGACAAGCTCTTCCTGCCCGGCCTGCGCAAACTCAAGCGGCTCGTCGACGGCGGCTTCTTCGGCCGGATCCTCTCGGTGCGCGGCGAGTTCGGCTACTGGGTCTTCGAAGGCGACTGGCAGCCGGCGCAGCGTCCGTCGTGGAACTACCGGGCCGAGGACGGCGGCGGCATCGTCGTCGACATGTTCCCGCACTGGCACTACGTGCTGGAGGAGCTGTTCGGGCGGGTGAACGCCGTCTCCTGCGTCACCGCCACCCACGTGCCGGAGCGGGTCGACGAGGGTGGCCGCGCCTACCCGGCCACCGCCGACGACGCCGCGTACGCCGTCTTCGAACTGGACGGCGGTGTGATCGCGCAGCTCAACTCGTCCTGGAGTGTGCGGGTCTACCGCGACGAGCTGGTGGAGTTCCAGGTCGACGGCACCGAGGGCAGCGCGGTGGCGGGGCTGCGTAACTGCCGGGTGCAGCACCGGGCGGTGACGCCGAAGCCGGTGTGGAACCCGGACCTGCCGGTCACCGAGGACTTCCGGGCACAGTGGGCCGAGGTGCCCGACAACGAGGAGTTCGACAACGGGTTCAAGGTGCAGTGGGAGGCGTTCCTGCGGCACGTCGTGGCCGGCGAGCCGTTCCGCTGGGACTTTCTCGCCGGGGCACGCGGTGTGCAGCTCGCGGAGTTGGGGCTGCGCGCGGCCCGCGAGGGCGTCCGCGTCGAGGTGCCGGAGCTGCACTCATGAGCGCTGCCGACGTGGTGCTGCCCGGCGGGCGGCGGCACCGGCTGGCCGGGGGGAGCGGTTTCGCCCGTCCGGCCGCGCCGGCCACCAGCCGGATCGCGTACGCCGCCGCGCACGTGGTCGCCGACCCGGGCGCGGAGAACGTGCCCGGTACCCCGGCCGGGGTCGACTGGGACACCACCCTCGCGTTCCGGCGGCACCTGTGGTCGTACGGGCTGGGGGTCGCCGAGGCGATGGACACGGCCCAGCGCGGGATGGGGCTGGACTACCCGGCGACCCGGGAGCTGATCCGGCGCAGCGCCGCCGAGGCCCGCGCGGTGGGTGGACGGATCGTCGCCGGGGTCGGCACCGACCAGCTGCCGGCCGGCCCGGCCACCCTCGCCCAGGTCACCGCCGCGTACACCGAGCAGCTCGACGACGTCCGCGCGGCCGGCGCCCGCCCGGTGCTGATGTGCAGCCGGCACCTGGCCGCCGCCGCCCGCAGCCCCGAGGACTACCTGCGGGTGTACGACGAGCTGCTGACCGCCGCCGACGAACCGGTGGTGCTGCACTGGCTGGGCCCGATGTTCGACCCGGCGCTGACCGGCTACTGGGGTGCGTCCGACCTGGACCTGGCCGCCGACACGGTGGTCGAGCTGATCAAGGCGCACCAGTCGAAGGTGGACGGCATCAAGGTGTCGCTGCTGGACGCGGGCCGGGAGGTCGCGCTGCGCCGCCGGCTGCCGGCGGGGGTACGCCTCTACACCGGCGACGACTTCCACTATCCGGAGCTGATCCGGGGTGACGAGGTGGGCCACTCCGACGCGCTGCTCGGGGTGTTCGCGGCCATCGCACCGGCCGCCGCCGCCGCGCTGGCGGCCCTCGACCGGGGGGACACCGCGGCGTACGACGAGATCTTCGCGCCGACCGTGCCGCTGGCCCGGCACCTGTTCGCGGCCCCGACCTGGCACTACAAGACGGGGATCGTGTTCCTGGCCTGGCTGGCCGGGCATCAGGACCACTTCACGATGGTCGGCGGCGCGCAGTCCGGGCGGTCCCCGGCGCACCTGGCCACCCTGCTCGTCCTGGCCGACGCGGCCGGGCTGCTGCCCGACGCCGACCTGGCCGCCGCCCGCGCGCGGGCGCTGTTCACCGTCGCGGGGGTGGCCCAGTGAGTCTGCGACGGTTTTCGTTCAACCAGGCGACCGCCCAGCGCTGGCCGCTGCCCGACGTGGTGGCCGGCTGCGTGGCCGCCGGCGTACCGGGGATCGGGTTGTGGCGCGAGCCCGTCGCGGAGTACGGGCTGGCCCGCTCGGCGAAGCTGGTCCGCGACGCCGGCCTCACCGTCACCTCGCTGTGCCGGGGTGGCTTCTTCGCCGCCGACGACTGGCTTTCGGAGAACCTGCGGGCCATCGAGGAGGCCGCCACGCTGGGCGCGCCCGAGTTGGTGCTCGTCTCCGGCGGGCTGCCGGCGGGCGGTCGGGACATCGACGGCGCCCGGCGTCGGGTCGGCGATGCGATCGGTGAGCTGGCTCCGCACGCGGCGGCGGCCGGCGTACGGCTGGCGATCGAGCCGCTGCACCCGATGTTCGCCGCCGACCGCTGCGTCATCGCCACCCTCGGCCAGGCGTTGGACATCGCCGAGCGGTTCGACCCGGCGGTGGTCGGCGTGGTCGTGGACGCGTACCACGTGTGGTGGGACGACACGGTGTACGCGCAGATCGCGCGTGCCGGCGCGCGGATCGCCGCGTTCCAGGTCTGCGACTGGGTGACGCCGCTGCCGGAGGGGGTGCTGCTCGGGCGGGCGCTGCCCGGTGACGGGTGCATCGAGCTGCGCCGGCTGCGGGAGGCGGTCGACGCGGCCGGTTACGCCGGCCCGATCGAGGTGGAGGTTTTCTCCGCCGAGATCTGGGAGCGTCCCGGCGCGGAGGTGCTGGACGCGGCGATCACCGGCTACCTGCGCCACGTCGTCTGAGGCGCTCGACCGCCGCCGCGCCAGCGCCCTCGGGCGCGGTGATCGGGGCGGACTGGAGAGCCCAGCACCCTGCCCGAATTGCCGTTTTTGGGCTGTTGGCCGTCGGTCAGGTGCGAAACTGGCCCGGTGCCACCGCCGACGGTGCCTCAGCGCCCGCAGGCCCGACCCGGTAAGTGGGAGAGATGTCCGACGTCACCGAAATCCGCCCCTTCCGACTCGACGCGCCGGAAGAGACGCTCGCCGATCTGCGTCGCCGGATCGAGGCGACCCGTTGGCCCACCCGCGAGCTGGTCACCGACCGTTCGCAGGGCGTGCAACTGGCGACGATCCAGGAGTTGGCCCGGTACTGGAGGACCGACTACGACTGGCGACCGGTCGAGGCGACGCTCAACGCGCTACCGCAGTACACGACCTACCTCGACGGCGTCGAGATCCACTTCATCCACGTGCGGTCACCGCACGAGAACGCCCTGCCGTTGATCATGACGCACGGCTGGCCGGGCTCGGTCGTCGAGCTGCTCGGGGTCATCGGCCCGCTCGCCGACCCGACCGCGCACGGCGGTAGCGCCGAGGACGCCTTCCACCTGGTGCTGCCGTCCCTGCCCGGCTACGGCTTCTCGGGTGAGCCGACCGAGCTCGGCTGGAACTCCGCCCGCATCGCCGGGGCGTGGGCGGAGCTGATGAAGCGTCTCGGCTACTCGCGCTACGTCGCCCAGGGAGGCGACGTGGGTGCCTCCATCACCGACGCGATGGGTCGCCAGGGACCCGAAGGACTGCTCGGCATCCACCTCAACCTGCTCGCCGGCGCGATCGGCATCAAGGACAAGCTGCCGGCGACCTCCCCGCAGGAACGCGCGGCGCTCGACGCGCTCAACCTGTTCATGCAGGACGGCTTCGGCTACTTCCTGGAGCAGTCCACGCGTCCGCAGACGATCGGCTACACCCTGCTGGACTCACCCGTCGGGCTGGCCTCCTGGATGCTCGACCACGACACGGACAGCTACTACAAGATGTCCCGGGTGTTTGTCGACGGCGAGCCGGCGGCCGGGTTCACCCGGGACTCCATTCTCGACAACATCACGCTCTACTGGCTGACCGGCACCGGCGCGTCAGCCGCCCGGTGGTACTGGGAGAACGGACGCGCGCTGGCCTCCGGCCAGACCCCTCCGCCGGTCTCGGTTCCGGTGGGCTTCACGACGTTCCCCGGCGAGATCTGGGCGGCCCCGCGTGGCTGGGCCGAGGCGGTATACCCCGGCCTGGCGTACTTCAATGAGGTCGACCGCGGCGGCCACTTCGCGGCCTGGGAGCAACCCGACCTGTTCGCGAGCGAGGTGCGTGCCGCGTTCCGGCCGCTGCGGACGTCCTGAACGCGCTGACCGCCGTCAGGCCAGCGGCATCCGCGCCGACCGGCCGCCCTCACCTGCGGCCGTGAGGATCGCCGCGTAGCTGCCGCCGCCACCCCGGGTGCTGAGGCGCCCTAACGGCAGAGGGTTGATGCCTGGCTGGGTCGGGTCCTGGCAAAGCCGTGGATCGCGAAGGTCCGGCTCGACCTGGTCGCACGCACGGTGATCTTGCAGGTACCGGCGTTCCGTAACACCGCGCAAACCCCTGTTTAACCATGGCTGCCTTAGGTATGGGAGCGCTAACAACGCGGAAGTTGTGCAGAATGATCATCGCTCCACAGGGGAGCACGCGAAAGGAGTCTCGTGGCTAACAGCACGAGCAGAGCCAGGCTGCGAAGATTGGCGATACCGACGCTGGTCGTCGCCATGATCACCGGCACAACCGGTGTCGCGGCATCGGCAGCCCCCGGAGAACAGCCGGCCAACAGCGGCCCGGGCTACTTCTCCGCCGGGTCCGACCGGAAGGTCACCCTGACCGACGGCGCCGACCGTCGCCCCGACGGCAGCCAAGCGGTCGGCCCGAGGTCCGCAGTGGATTCGACCGGAGCCGGCCTGTACGTCGTCGAACTGGCCGAGGACCCGCTGACCAGGTACGCCGGGGGAGTGTCCGGGCTGACGCGGACCCGTCCGGAGCCGGGCACCCGACTGGACGTGACGTCGACGCCGGCGCAGGCGTACCGCCGACACCTCGACGCGCAGCGGACCGCCGTCGCCGGCGCGGCCGGCGTCGAGATCAAGACGGCCTACACCGCGGCCTTCAACGGATTCTCGGCACGGCTGACCGCCCAGCAGGCCACCGCGTTGCGGGCGGACAAGCGCGTCCGTGCCGTCACCGCGGCGCAGGCGCTCGGCACCCGGACGACGTCGCCCGGTCCGACCGCTGCCACCCCCACCGGGGCTGCGGGGGTCGCGCCGCCGCCGCCGACCACGGGTGCGGACCACCCCGAGCCGGGTAAGCCCGGCAAGCCGGGTAAGCCTGGAAAGCCGGCCAAGCCGGGTCCCGACACGGGTGCGGGCATGGTGATCGGTGTCCTGGACACCGGCATCTGGCCGGAGAGCGCGTCGTTCGCCAAGAAGATGCCCCCGCCGGCGGGTTGGCACGGCACCTGCCAGACCGGTGTCGCCTTCGTGGCCGAGCACTGCAACGGCAAGATCGTCGGCGCCCGGTACTTCGCCGACTCGTGGCTCGCCTACGGCGGCTCGGTACCCGAGGGTGAAATGCTGTCCCCCCGCGACATGGTCGGGCACGGCACCCACACCGCCTCCACCGCGGCGGGTCTGCCACTGCCGAACGTCACGATCGACGGCCGCCGTTTCGGTCCCGTCTCCGGGGTTGCCCCGGACGCCCAGATCGCCGTCTACAAGGTGCTCTGGGGCGGCACCGGCTACGACGCCGACATCATCGCCGGCATCGACGCCGCGGTCGCCGACGGGGTGAACGTCCTCAACTTCTCGATCGGCAGCGAACTCGGTGACTGGGAGGCCAACACCCCCATCGGCATCGCGTTCCTCAACGCCTCGCTGGCCGGGGTCTTCGTGGCCGCGTCGGCGGGCAACACCGGCATCGTGAGCGGGGCGATCAGCAACGCGGCGCCGTGGGTGACCACTGTCGGCGCGGCGGTGACGAAGCTCGACGAGGCGACGCTCAAGCTGGGCGACGGCACGACGCTCGTCGGCGGTTCGCTCGACGCTCTGCCCGACGGCACCTCCCGCCCGCTCGTCTTCGGCGAGCAGGCCGGGTCGTTGGAGCGGTGGGCCGCGTACTGCGAACCGGGGAGCCTCGACCCTGCCAAGATCAAGGGCAAGGTGGTCGCCTGCGCGCTGTCCGACCTGTTCGGATCGGTCGCCGAGATCAAGGCCAAGGGCGGCGTGGGGATGGTGGTGTTCGACCCGGCCGGCAACTACCGGATCAACTCCATCTTCAACTTCCCGGTGGTCTACCTGCCGACCAAGAAGCAGGCCGGCACGTTGTTCACCTACCTGATGCGCCACCCTACCGACGCGACGGTCTCTCTGCGCAGCGGCGGTGACGGCTCCAGCGTCCCGGGCATTCCCAGCGTCGCGGACTTCTCCTCGACCGGCCCGGACAAGGTGACGCTCGGCGTCTTCAAGCCGGACCTGGTCGCGCCGGGGTCGAACATCATCGCCGCGGTCTCGCCGGCGGGCAACTTCGGGCGGGACTACGACGCGTACTCCGGCACCTCGATGGCCTCGCCGTACGTGGCGGGAGCGGCGGCGATCCTGCGCGCCACGCACCCGAACTGGTCACCCGGTGCGGTCGCCTCGGCGTTGCGGACCACCGCCACCGACACCGTCGGCACCAGCAACCCCCTGGACCAGGGCAGTGGGTTCATCAACCTGGCCAAGGCCACCGACCCCGGCCTGGTCATCCAGCCGACGGCGGCGGAACTGGTCACGTTCAGTGAGACCGCCCAGCCCGACGGCAAGGAGCTCAACCTGCCGGCCATCTCGTTGCGCGAGTACGACGGCACCCGCCCGGTGACGCTCACCCGCACCCTGACCAACGTGGGCAAGGCGCGGGAGACCTACCGTTCGTCGGTGTCCGGCCTGGACGACATGAAGGTCAGCGTGACGCCGGCATCGGTGACGCTGGAGCCGGGCAAGTCCGCCACGGTGACCATCACCGTGCGCCGGGGCAACGCGCCCTGGGACCGGTACGTGACCGGGTCGATCACCTGGCGCGGCAAGGCCCACAGTGCCCGCATCCCGGTCGCCGCCCGACCGTGGGGCATCAGCCCTCGGCCCTACGCCGACGACGGTGAGGAGTACGGCCGGATGGTCAACGGCGCGTTCGGCGCCCTCCAGCCGGGCTTCACGGGGCCACTCGCCGGCCGCAGCACCGGCTACACGCCGATGGTGCGGACGGCGTACTCGATGCCGGCCGGCGTCGACGGCGGGGTGTTCGACCCGAACGCCACCGGCGTGAAGAAGGTCGACTTCACCGTGCCGGCGAACACCGCCGGCATCGTCGTCGAGGTCAACACCGACAACCCGAACGCGAACCTGGATCTCTACCTGTACAAGGGTGACACCCTGATCCACCGCAGTGACAGATCCTGGACCAGCGCGGAGCAGGCGTACAAGTTCCTGCCCGAGCCGGGGCGCTACACCGCGTACGTGTTCGCCCAGGTGCCCGGTGGCCCGGTCGTCAACTTCGAACTGGGCCACGCCATCATCGGTCGTAACGCCACGTACTCGGCCGCTACGCTGACCGTCCCTCGCACGGCGGAACGCGGCATGTCGACCAACTTCACTCTGAAGCCGAACACGTCGCTGCCGGAGGGCGACGTCTGGGGCTACACCGAGTGGAGCACGAACGGCACGGTCATCCCCGGAAACCTCGTCTACACGCGGCGAGACGCCTGGGAGTAACAGGTACCGACCGGTGGGGTGGTGCGTCCCGGACGCACCACCCCACCGGGGTGTCATCTCGTCAGCCCAGCGGCTGTGCCGACCGGCCGCCGTCGGTGGCCACGCCCGCACCCTTGGGCACGGTGATCGGTGCGGTGACGATGCGGCTGGGCAGCACCGGCGCGTCGCGGCCCGTGCCCCGTCGGCCGCCGCCACCGGGGGTCGTCTGCTCGTGGTAGTCCTGCTCGACGTTGACCGACCAGACGTCGTGCGTACTGCCGGTGGCGATGTTCTCCACCGTGAGCATCGCGGTGAGCATCGAGTGGTCCTGGTTGTTGTAGCGGTGCATGCCGTTGCGCCCCACCGGGTGCACGTTCGGCACCGCCTCGGCCAGCCACGCCCGGATCACGTCCACGTTGTGCTGGTAGCGCTCGTCGTACACCGGGTAGGCCTTCGGCATCCGCACGACGTGGCCGGCCTCGACCACGCCGGGCCGGACCAACCCCAACCGCTCCAGCTCCGCGGTGGCCAACGCCACGAGGTCGGCGTCCGGGGTACGCCACATCTCGTCGTCCTCGAACACGAAGTACTCCAGGCCCAGGCAGGTGCGGCCGTCCTTGACCAGGTACGGCGACCAGGAGCCGAAGTTCTGGATCCGACCCACCCGCACCGCCGGGTCGTGCACGTAGATCCAGTTGTCCGGGAACGAGAACTCCGCCGGCACCACCAGGGCGACCGTCAGGAAGTCGCGGTAGCGCAGGTCGGCGGCACAGGCCAGCACCTCCGGCGGCGCGGGCGGACGCAGCGCGGCCACCAGCTCCGAGATCGGCATCGACGAGATCACGTCGTCGGCCGGTTCGGTGCGCTGCCCGCCCGCGCCGTTGACCGTCACGCTGATCGCCCGCCGCCGCTGCGGGTCGCGGTGCACGGCGGTCACCCAGGTGCCGGTCGAGAGGTGCCCGCCGCGCTGGCGGACCTGCTCGGCGCAGCGTTCCCACATCATTCCCGGCCCGAACTTCGGGTACTGGAACTCCTCGATCAGGCTTGTCACGTCGGTGGGCCGCCGCCGGGGCAGCAGCGCATTGCGGATCGCCGTGGCCAGCGACAGGTTCTTGATCCGCTGCGCGGCCCAGTCGGCCTGCAACCGGTCCGCCGGCATCCCCCAGACCTTCTCGGTGTACGTCTTGAAGAAGATCGAATACAGCCGCCAGCCGAACCGGGCCGACACCCAGCCCTCAAAGTGCGACTGGTCGCGGGGTGGGCGCAGCCGCGCCCGGGCGTACGAGCCGAGGCAGCGGACGGCCTCCGGCAGCCCCAGGTTGCGCAGCGCGTTCGTGGCGCTGAGCGGGTAGTTGAACAGGGCGCCCCGGTAGAAGATCCGGCTCATCCGCGGCCGGGTCAGGAAGTCCTCGTCCGGCAGGATCTCGTGCCAGAACGCCTCCACCCGGGGCACCTTCGTGAAGAACCGGTGCCCGCCGATGTCGAACCGCCACCCGTCGCGCTCCACGGTCCGGCTGATCCCGCCGACCACCTCGTCGGCCTCGAAGACCCGGACGGACCGGCCGTGCCGGAGCAGCTCGTACGCCGCCGTGAGCCCTGCCGGCCCCGCACCGATGACCACCGTGCCGTGCTGCTCACTCATGCCGCCGTACTCCCTGGTCACTGCCGTGGTTGAGGCGCGGCGCGTACCCGTTCCGCGGCAGATGTCACCTTCGCGACCCCGGTGGTCCTGAGTTTTCACTCCGGGATTTCGCTCCGGGGTTTTCGCTCCGGCGGGGCGTGATGGGGCGTACAACGGGGGGGGCGAACCCCCGCGCGGCGGGTGGGCCGGTCGGACCGGGGGAGCGGGGCGGATGCACCGGTGGCGAGGCGGCCGGCGGCGCGCGGCGGCGCTGGCCGCGCTGGTGGCCCACGCCGGCGTGCGCGTGGCCCGCCGGGTGCCGGCGCCCTGGCCGTACGTGATCGGGCTGTTCGTCGGCGCGAAGGTGCTGCTGACCCTGCTCGGGCTGCTGGTCCTGCACGCCTGGGACGGCATCCCCGGAGCGCCGCCACCGGACGAGACGTTGATGTGGGCGCAGCAGCGGGAGATCTCCGGGCACCGGTGGATCTCGTTCTGGTTCGCCTGGGACGCGCTGCTCTACCTGCGGTTGAGCGAGTTGCCGCTGACCGGACGACCGTGGAACGACTTCGGCTTTCCGCTGCTGTATCCGTTCCTGGCCCGACCGGTCGGCGCGCTGCTCGGCGGCGACAACGCCCTGGCCCTGCTGCTGATCAGCAACGTCGCGTTCCTGCTGGCCCTCTGGTACGGCTACCGGCTGGCCGAGGTGCTGCTCGGCGACGCGGACGCGGCCCGCCGGTTCACCCGGTACCTGGTGCTGCTGCCGACCGCGTTCCTCTTCCAGGCGGCGCTGACCGAGTCGCTCTTCGTCTGCCTCGCGTTGGCCGCGTTCTACTACGCCGAGCGGCGGCGGTGGCTGCTGGTCGGGGTGCTCGGCTACTTCCTGGCGATGAGCCGGTCGGTCGGCCTGCTCGTCGCGCTGCCGCTGGCCCTGGTGCTGCTGCGCCAACACGACTGGCGGCTCGGCCCCCGCGCGCTGCTCGGGTACCTGCGTCTCGGCTGGCCGTTACTGCTGCTGCCCGCCGGCTGGTTCACCTTCATGGCGTTCTGCCGGTGGCGCGGCGGGGACTGGTTCGCCTACCAGCACGCCCAGCGGGTCGGCTGGGGCATCGAGGTGCAGAACCCGGTGCCGGTGCTGCTGGGCGGGTTGGCCGGAGAGCCGCGCGACGCCGCCCGGGTCGCCTTCGCCGTGGCCGTACTGGCCGTCCTGGCCGCCGGGTTTCGCCGCCGGGAGGTGGCGTACGTGGTCTACGGCGTCCTCATGGTGCTGGTGCCGCTGTCGATGGGGCCGCCGGTCTACAAGAGCCTGCTGCGCTACCTGCTCGCGGTGTTCCCGGTCGCCCTGGTGCTGGCCCGCTGGGCACGTCGGGCCACCGTCGACGTGTGGTTGACCGCGGTGCTCGCCGTGGTGCAGGGCGCGCTGTTCGCGCTCTGGCTCAGCTACTGGACCCACATGATCATCTGATCCCGGACCGCTCCGCCCGCCGATGCTGAGCGCGAGGCCGGCGCCGCCCCGGCGTCGGGCCTGTGCGAGCCTGCTACCGACGTTCGAAGCGCACCCCGACTGGAGGCCCGGTGTTCGCTCTGCCGCTGACCGACGAGGTCGAACTGCGCCCGCTCGACCCGTGGCGGGCCGAGGAGTTCCTCGCCAACCTGGACCGCTCCCGCGAGCACATCCAGCCCTGGGTGTCGCCGTCCTTCGTCGCCGCCGACCTGCCGTCGGCCCGTGCGGTGTTGCAGCGGTACGCCGACCGTTGGGCCAGTGACAACGGCGGCATCTGGGGGCTGTGGTGGCGGGGCACACTCGTCGGCGGGGTCATGTTCGTGTCGTTCGACGTGACCCGGGGCGTCTGCGAGGTCGGCTGCTGGGTGGAGCCGGAGGCGCAGGGGAGGGGCATGGTCGCTCCGGCCGTCCGCCGGATCGTCGACTGGGCAATCCGCGAGCGCGGCATCCAACGGGTGGAATGGCGTACCAACGCCGACAACACCCGCAGCAAGGCGCTTGCCCGCCGGCTCGGTCTGCGCCTCGACGGCACCCTGCGCCAGGTCAGCCCAGGCCCGCACGGCCGGATCGACCTCGAGGTCTGGTCGGTGCTGGCCGACGAGTGGCTGACCGAGTCGAGCGAATCACGGCCCACTGTCCACTGACGACGGCGGATTAGTGTCGTACCCGGGCGGCACCATGCATCCATGGCCGTCCCCGCGCTCACCCCGCATCCCGACCCGCCGCGTTCCGTGCCGCTGCGTGAGGCGCGCACCCGGTTCAGCCAGCTCGTCGCGCTGGCCGAGCTGACCGACGCGGTCACCGTCGTCACCCGCGACGGCGATCCCCGCCCGGTCGCCGCGATCGTCCCCGCCGCAGCCGCCCGCAGCGGCGCGCAGGCCCGCGCCGACGCCGACCGGCTCGCCGCGGTCACCGCCGGTTGGGCCCGCCGCCTCGACGAACAGCACCGCCGCAGCACCCATCGGCACGCCGCCGAGCTGGGTGCGGTCCGTGCGGCGCTGGCCGAGGTCTGGGCCGAGCTGGATCGCCGGGTCACGCCGGGCAGCGATCCGGCACTGGCCCGACTGCGCGCCGCGCACGCCGACCTGCTCGCCGGCTGACCCGACGCCGAATCGGCCGTGCTCGCGGGCGGCCTGTGCCGGGTCCGTGCCGGGGGCTCGTGTCCGTGCGGTCTGTGCCGCGCCTGGTGACCCTGTCCCTGCCGGTGGTGTCGGGTGTCAGCCGGTGGCCGGGTACGCGTTTGTCTCGGCCGCCTTGACCGCCACCCAGACCGGCTGGCCGGGGATCAGCCGCAGTTGGGCGGCGGCGGCGGGTGTGACGTCCGCGGCCACCCCGATCGGCCCGTCGACCTGCACCCGCACGTTGTCACCGTGGCGCTGGACGCCGGCCACCGTGCCCGCCCAGGTGTTGCGCGGGCTGCCCTCCGGGCGGGTCGGGTGCAGAGCCACCGCTGCCGGGCGGAACGCCACGAAGGCCTCGCCATCCAGCCGATCGGCGACGGCGAGGGTCAACTCCGGCGCGACCCGTACCCCGTGCCCCTCGGCCCGACCCCGGTAGAGGTTCAGCCCGACCAACCGGGCCACGTAGTCGGTGCGCGGGCGGGCGGTGACGCTCGGCCCGTCCCCCTCCTGCACCACCCGGCCACCCTCCACGATGACCAGGCGGTCGGCCAGCGCCAACGCGTCCAGCGGATCGTGGGTGACCAGCACCGTGGCGCCCGGGTGCGCGGACAGATGCCGGTGCAGCTCCGCGCGGGTGTCCAGCCGGGTGCGGGCGTCCAGGGCGGCGAGGGGCTCGTCCAGCAGCAGCAGCGACGGTGCCAGGGCCAGTGCGCGGGCCAGCGCCACCCGCTGCGCCTGACCGCCGGAGAGCTGCCGGGGCCGGCGGTGCTCCTGCCCGGTCAGGCCCACCCGGCCGAGCCAGTCGCGGGCCGTGGCGCGGGCGGTCCGCCGGTCGACGCCGTGCCGGCGCGGCCCGAACGCCACGTTGTCGAGCGCGCTGAGGTGTGGAAAGAGCAGGTAGTCCTGGAAGACCACGCCGACCGACCGGCGCTCGGTGGGCACCCAGCCGCGCGTCGACGGGCGGTCCAGCTCGGTGCCGTCGAGGGTGACGTGCCCGTCGGTGAGTGGGTGCAGGCCGGCCAGCGCGCGCAGCGCGGTGGTCTTGCCGGCGCCGTTCGGGCCGAGCAGCGCGACGACCTCGCCGGGCGCGACCCGCAGCGGCACGTCGAGGCGGAAGGCGCCCCGGTCGACGACGAGCCGGGCGTCGAGCAATGGGCCGCTCATGCGCTGGTCATCCAACGGTCCCGCAGCGCGGCCAGGATCCCCACCGACACGATGAGCAGCACCAGACTGAGGACGATCGCGGACTCCAGGTCGGTCTCCAACGCCAGATAGACGGCGAGCGGCATGGTCTGCGTCCGGCCGGGATAGTTGCCGGCGAAGGTGATGGTGGCACCGAACTCGCCGAGCGCCCGCGCCCAGCACAGCACCGCGCCCGCCGCCAGACCCGGTGCCACCAGCGGCAGCGTGACGTGGGTGAAGGTGGTCCATCGGCTGGCGCCCAGCGTCGCGGCGGCCTCCTCGTAGCGGTGGTCGGCGGCGCGCAGCGCACCCTCCACGGCGATGACCAGGAACGGCATGGCGACGAACGACTCGGCCAGCACGACACCGGCCGTGGTGAACGGCAGGGTGATGCCGAACGTGGCGTCGAGCCAGCCCCCGAGCAGCCCGCGCCGCCCGAAGACCAGCAGCAGCGCCACGCCACCGACCACCGGTGGCAGCACCAGCGGCACGGTGACCAGCGCGCGGACCAGCCGGCGGCCGGGGAACTCGACCCGGGCCAGCAGCCAGGCCAACGGCACCCCGAGCAGCAGGCAGAGCACCGTGGCGAGGGTGGCGGTCTGCACCGACAGCCGCAACGCGGTCAGCGCGCCCGGCTCGGTGAGCCGCTGCGGCAGGGTCGTCCACGGTGCCCGGATCACCAGCCCGGCCAGCGGCAGGACGAGGAACAGCAGGCCCAGCCCGGCCGGGATCAGCAGCGCCGCCGGCACCCGCCCCCTGCGGCGCGGCACGGCGACGGTGTGGACCCGGCTCACGGAGCCTGGAACCCCGCCTCGGCGAGGACCGCCTGCGCCGGCGCCGAACGGACGTACGCGACGAAGGCCTGCGCGCCGGCCGGGTTCGGCGCGTCCTTCAGCGCGACGATCGGGTAGTCGTTGACCGCCCGCGCCGACTCGGGGAACTCCACGCCGGTCACGTCCGCGCTCGCCGCCCGCGCGTCTGTGCGGTAGACCAGGGCCGCGTCGACCTCACCGAGCTTTACCTTGGCCAGAGCGCCCTTGACGTCCTGCTCCAGGGTGACCGGCGTCAGTTTCACCCCGGAGGCGTCCAGGGCGGTGCGGGCCGCCGCGCCGCACGGCACCTGGTCGGCGCAGATCGCCACCTTCACGCCCGGACGGGTCAGGTCGGCCAGCCCGGTCACCGCCTTCGGGTTGCCGACGGGCACCGCGATCACCAGTTGGTTGCGGGCGAAGGTCACCGGTGTGCCGTCGGCGTTGCCGGCCTCGGTCACCGTCGTCATGTTCTTCGGGGCGGCCGAGGCGAAGACGTCCGCCGGTGCGCCCTGGTTGACCTGGTTGGCCAGGGCGGAGCTGCCGGCGAAGTTGAGGGTCACGGTGCTGCCCGGATTGGCGGCCTCGAAATCCTTGCCGATCCGGGTGAACGATTCGGTCAGCGAGGCGGCGGCGAACACCGTGACCCGGCCGCCTCCGGTGCCGCCCGACGCCGGGTCGTCGCCTCCGCCGCAACCGGCCGCCGCCAGCCCGGCCACCGCCACCAGGACGGCCACCGCCGCGCGCATCGTCCGTACGCTCATCCGCCCGACCGTCCCCTGACCGGCGTGGATGCGGCCCGCTCCACCACCACCGTGGTCGACTTGATCACCGCGACGGCCACCGAGCCGACCCGCAGGCCAAGCTCGTCGACGGCCTCCCGGCTCATCAGCGACACGATCCGGAACGGGCCGGCCTGGATGTCGACCTGGGCCATCACCGTGTCCTTGCGGACGTCGACGACGATGCCGCGCAGCCGGTTGCGGGCCGAGGAGAGCTCGGCGCCCGCGTCCGGATCGGCGGCCTGGGCGCGGGCGAAGGCGGCGAGGTCGACGCCGTCGATGACCCGGTGGCCGTGCTCGTCGCGCCCGGCGGGCAGCCGCCCCGCGTCCACCCAGCGGCGGATCGTGTCGGCGCTGACGCCGAGCAGGCCAGCCGCCTCGCCGATCCGGAACATCGTCACCGGCTCACCCTAGCGCCCGCATCTGCGAGCACAAAAGAACCTCAGGGCCGGCATCCGCAGGAGAATTCAGGCATCAGAGCCAGCAATTGCGCCGCAGGGCAGCCATCTCCCGCCGCTTGCGACAACGCGCCCGGCGCCCCCGCATGATCGTGCTCGATCCTGGATGTAGTGGTGTCGGTGCGTTGGTGAGGCCACTACTTCCTGGTTTGTGCACGATCTTGGCGCGGGGCGCGGGGCGCGGGGCGCGGGGCGCGGGGCGCGGGGCGCGGGGCGCGGGCGGAAGGCGGTCAGGGGCGGCGGGGATGGCCTTTGAGGTGCCGGCCCAGTTCGCGGGCGATCTCGCGGTTGGCGTCCCGCTCGGCCAGCGTCTGCCGCTTGTCGTAGGAGCGCTTGCCCTTGGCCAGGGCCAGTTCGACCTTGGCGTAGCCGTTCTCGAAGTACATCGACAGCGGGACCATGGTCACCCCGCCCTCGCGTACCTTGTCCAGGATCCGGTCGATCTCCGCGCGGTGCAGCAGCAGCTTGCGGTTGCGGCGGGGGGCGTGGTTGGTCCATGTGCCGTAGGCGTACTCGGCGATGTGCAGGCCGTACAGCACGATCTCGCCGTCGCGCTCGTGCGCGAACGCGTCCACCAGCGAGGCCCGCCCCTCGCGCAGCGATTTCACCTCGGTGCCGACCAGCACGATGCCCGCCTCGTACGTGCGGAGCACGGTGTACTCGTGCCGGGCCTTCTTGTTGGAGGCGATCAGTCGGCGTTGCGGCTGCTGGGACCTGCTCACGCGGTGACGATATCCGGGCGCCGGGTCAGTCGGTGCGCCGCCGTCCGGCTCGCAGCCGGTCGGCCAGGTCCCGCACGGCCACCGCGAACGCCTCCTGCGACTCGCAGGGCAGGTGCGCGAGGATCGGCGGCGGCACGCTGTCGCTGGGCGGCGGCACCACCCCCTGCGGGTCCTTCAATCGGCGGTCGACCGTCGCCGACGGGCCGGTCAACGACTCGGTGTCGCCCGGGCGGTGCGCGGCGAAGATCCAGCCGCCGATCGGGTCGGTGTCCCGCCACAGGTTCAGCCAGCGCCAGCCGACCCGCTGGCCGATCTCGTGCAGCGCCGCGTCGTCGACGTACGCGGGGAACAGCGGCGAGTACAGCCGTTTCAGCGGGGACCCGTAGGTCAGCAGGGCGACCCGGTCGGTGACCCGGTGCGGCAGTTGCAGCACCGTGGCGGCGAGCAGCACCGAGCCGTGACTGTGCCCGGCCAGTAGCACCCCGTTGCCCTGGTCCACGAGGTAGGTGATCCGTTTGGTCAGCTCCGGCACTGCCCGCTCGGCATAGCAGGGCGGTGCGAAGGGATGCGCTGCCCGGGGCCAGAAGGTCCCCAGGTCCCACAGCACGCCCACGTACCGGCGGAACGGCGCCGTGCGGTAGGCGAAGATGCCGCCGAGGACCAGCCCGAGAATGATGGCGGCGATCAGGTAGCTGCCCAGCCCGATCATGAAGTTGATCAGGTCGGCGGGCACCCCGATGAAGTGTTGCAGCTCGTCGCCGGGGAAGAGCTGGATCAGGCCCAGCACGCTGGTCGCCAGGCCCAGCGCGGCCAGACAGGCGTAGACCACGGTCAGCGGCTCCAGCCGTTCGGTGAACCGGGCTCGGGCCACCGCCTGCTCGACCTGCCGCAGCCGCTGCGCCGCCGCTGGCGGCGCGTCGGGGAAGTCGGCCGCAACGATGGCGGCCGCCGCGCGCCGCCGCTTGCGCCGGGTCAGCACGGTGATCACCCCGGCGACCAGCAACGCGGTCATCACCGCCAGGAAAAACCCGAAGATCGCCCATTTGTACGCTAGAGGCGGGCTGGTTTCCAGGGTATCGGCGGTTTCCCCCTCACGGTCCAGCAGGTCCGACACCCGGTAGACCAGCTCCGCCGAGAACGCCACGGCGAGCCCGGCGGCGATCGTCATGAAGACCGGCGCGCCCAGTGCGCGCAGCGCCCTGCTTCGCCGCCCTCCGCCCCGCCGCGCGATGACCACCACGGCGAGGATGGCCACCAGTACGGTCTGGCTGACGAACAGCCAGGCCATGGTCGCGCCGTACCCGGGCAGTGAGCCGCCCTGCGGCCACGGTGCCGGACTTCTGATGACGTGCACGATCACCAGGATCGTCAGGCCGCAGGTGACAGTGCGCAGTGCGCGGGTGAACCCGTCCACCGGGTGTTCGCGACCGAGCTGGTCGATGATCCGTACGGAGGTGAGCAGCGCCAGGCAGGTGACCAGCACCGCCCCGCAGGCCACCAGCAGCGCCACCATCACCGGTGAGGAGTGCTGGCTGGCCCGGGCGACCAGCAGGCTGCCGTCCAGGGTGGCGAACGCGCCCGCCACGTGCACCGAGCGCAGCCGGCCGACCAGCGGCGCGGCGTCCCACTGGCCGACGCCGCTCAACCGGTGCGCCGAGGTCTCCTCCACCGGGGTCCGGAAGGCGTCGAACGTCTGGCCCTGGCGTGAGCCCAGCCACCAGACGATTCCGATGGCGGCGACCGGCACCACCGACAGCACCGCCAGGCGCAGCCCGGGCGAGCGCCCGCCGAGCCAGGACAGCCAGCTCCGCCCGGCCATGCAGGACGGGGTGCCCATGCAGCGCCAGGCGACCAGGTCCAGTGCCACACCGACGATGGACAGGACGTAGAGCATCGTGAGGGTCAGCGCGAGCACCCGGCACAGCGCGAGGACGACGTGCTTCGAGGCGGGGTTTCCCGGGCGCATCCACAGCGCCACGTTGCAGAGCATGAAGGGCAGCAGGAACACCAGCGACAGCGTCCGCACGGCCGTGCCGGACGGCAGGTCACTCCAGCGGTACGCCTCCATCGTCACGCCGCCGGGTCCGGTGGCGCCCGGATAGCCGGCGCGGGGACGGTAGAAACCGCCGTTGCGGTCCCCGGCGACCTGTTCCAGGTGCGGTCGGTTCAGCACCTGGTCGGCGCCCGCTCGGGAGACGCCGTGCACACGCAGCTCCACGACCTGGCCCGACGTCGTCGGTTCGGTCGGCGACGCGTCCGCCATTGGCCCCCCGAGGTGTGCACGGCAGTCGGGCGGGTCGGCATGTGCGTCCGCCCGCGCGGCTCACCGGCTTACCCATCCCGAGCCTGGTCAACCGTGGCTCCGAGGGCTGGGCGCTGGTGCGGTCGACCCCCGGCAGGTGGTTTCATGGGCGCCATGGCGAACCCGGTGATCCTGACCGTCGACGACGACCCGGTGGTCTCCCGGGCGGTGGCTCGGGACATCCGCCGCCGCTACGGCGACCGCTACCGGGTGCTGCGCGCCGTGTCGGGTCCGGAGGCGCTGGACGCGCTGCGGGAGGTCAAGCTGCGCGGCGAGCAGGTGGCGCTGCTGCTGGCCGACCACCGGATGCCGGAGATGACCGGTGTCGAGTTCCTCGAAGCGGCGATGGACATCTTCCCGGCCGCCCGCCGGGTGCTGCTCACCGCGTACGCGGACACCGACGCCGCGATCGAGGCGATCAACGTGGTCGACCTGGACCACTACCTGCTCAAGCCCTGGCATCCGCCGGAGGAGAAGCTGTACCCGGTGGTGGACGGCCTGCTGGAGGCGTGGTCGGTCACCCCGGACGCGGCGTCCACCGAGATCCGGGTCGTCGGGCACCGCTGGTCGTCGCCGTCGTTCAAGGTCCGCGACTTCCTGGCCCGCAACCTGGTGCCGTACCGCTGGTTGCTGGCGGACGACCCGGAGGGCGCCCGGCTGCTCGACGCGGCGGGAGCCACCGAGGCGGACGTACCGCTGGTGGTGACCGCCGAGGGTAAGGCGCTGATCTCCCCGACCCAGGCCGAGTTGGCGGCGCTGGCCGGGTTGACCGTGGTGCCGGCGTCCGACTTCTACGACCTCGTGGTGATCGGCGCCGGCCCGGCCGGTCTGGGCTCGGCGGTCTACGGCGCGTCGGAGGGGCTGCGCACCGTGCTGGTCGAGCGGCGGGCGACCGGCGGGCAGGCCGGGCAGAGCAGCCGGATCGAGAACTACCTGGGCTTCCCGGACGGCGTATCCGGCGCCCAGTTGACCGACCGCGCCCGGCGACAGGCGGTGAAGTTCGGCGCCGAGCTGCTCAGCTCCCGGGAGGTGGTCGGCCTGAGCGAGGCCGGTTCCGCCCGGCTGCTGCGTTTCGGCGACGGCACCGAGATCGCCGCGCACACCGTCGTGCTGGCCACCGGCGTCTCCTACCGGGTGCTCGACGCCCCCGGGCTGGCCGACTTCACCGGCCGGGGCGTGTTCTACGGCGCCGCCGCCACCGAGGCGCCCAGCTGCGTCGACCAGGACGTCTACATCGTCGGCGGGGCCAACTCGGCCGGTCAGGCCGCGGTGCACTTCTCCCGGTACGCCGCCCGCGTGCACCTGTTGATCCGTGGCGCGGACCTGACCGCGTCGATGTCGCGCTACCTCATCGATCAGCTGGAACGGATGGACCGGATCACCGTGCACCCGCACACGGCGGTCGTCGGCGGCACCGGGCAGGGCCACCTGCAACAGCTCACCCTCTGCGACACCCGCACCGGGCAGAGCCGCTCGGTCGACACGTCCTGGCTGTTCATCTTCATTGGCGCGGAGCCCCGGACGGACTGGTTGGACGGGGTGTTGGTCCGCGACGGGCGCGGCTTCATCGTCACCGGCCCGGACCTGCTCACCGACGGCCGTAGGCCGGCCGGCTGGTCGTTGTCGCGCGACCCGTACCACCTGGAGACCAGCGTGCCGGGGGTGTTCGCCGCCGGTGACGTGCGCGCCGAGTCGGTCAAGCGGGTCGCCTCGGCCGTCGGCGAGGGGGCGATGGCCGTGTCGCTCGTGCACCGTTACCTGGAGGCCCAGTGAGCCGGTGTTGCCGAGCCCCGCAGTCGCGATCGAAGGAGGCCCAGTGACCACCGAGTCTGAACGGCTGACACCCGCGCAGCTGCGCACCCTTTTCCTGTTCGAGGCCCTCGACGACGGGCAGCTCGACTGGCTGGCCGAGCACGGCCGGGTCGAGCGGCACGTCGGCGGCACCCTCGTCTACGCCGAGGGTGAGCCCGCGACCTGCTTCTTCGTCCTGGTGCGCGGCGCGGTGGCGTTGAGCCGGCAGGTGCGCGGCGACGACGTGGAGGTGAGCCGCACCGAGCAGCGCGGCGTGTATGGCGGGGCCACGCAGGCGTACCTGGGCGACCAGGTCGACCAGGTCTACCGCAACAGCCTGCGGGCGGTGGTGGACGCGGAGTTCTTCGTGCTGCCGGCGGAGGACTTCGCGTACGCCCTGCGGTCCTGGTTCCCGATGCCCATGCACCTGCTGGAGGGGTTGTTCTTCGGCATGCGGGACTCGCAGACCATCGTCGGTGAGCGGGAGCGGCTGCTGGCGCTCGGCTCGCTCTCGGCGGGGCTGACCCACGAGCTGAACAACCCGGCGGCGGCGGCGGTGCGGGCCACCTCGGTGTTGCGCGACCGGGTCGCCGGGATGCGGCACAAGCTCGCCATGATCGCCGACGGCCGGCTCGACGGGCGTGCGCTGCACGGGCTCGTCGCGTTGCAGGAGGAGGCGGTGGCCCGGGTCGCCACCGCGCCGAAGCTGACCCCGATGGCCACCGCCGACGCCGAGGACACCCTCACCGACTGGCTGGAGGAGCACGGGGTCGGTGGCGCCTGGGACCTGGCGCCTATCCTGGTCGGCGGCGGGCTCGACGTGCCCTGGCTGGCGCAGGTGAAGGCGGCGGTCGGCCCGGCCGATCTGGAGGCCGCGGTGCGCTGGCTCACCTACACCGTCGACACCGAGTTGCTGATGCGCGAGATCGATGACGCGGTGAGTCGGATCTCCGGCCTGGTGGGCGCCGCCAAGCAGTACTCCCAGCTGGACCGCGCGCCGCACCGGGTGGTGGACGTACACGACCTGCTCGACGCCACGCTGGTGATGTTCAAGGGGAAGATTCCCGCCGAGGTCAAGCTGGTCCGCGAGTACGACCGCGACCTCCCTCCGGTCCCGGCGTACCCGGCCGAGCTGAACCAGGTGTGGACCAACCTGATCGACAACGCGCTGGGCGCGATGGGGGACAAGGGCGTGCTGACCGTCCGCACCGGGCGCGTCGGTGACCTGCTGGCCGTGGAGGTCACCGACACCGGCCCCGGCATCCCACCGGAGGTGCGCCCGCGCATCTTCGAACCGTTCTTCACCACCAAGCCCGTCGGCGCGGGCACCGGGTTGGGGCTGGACATCTCGTACCGGATCGTGGTGCACAAGCACCACGGCGACATCCGGGTGGAGACGGAGCCCGGTCGGACGACGTTCCGGGTGCTGCTGCCGGTCAACGAGGACGCGTCGCCGGGTTCCTGACACACGCGTACGACGCGCCGACTACCTGGAGACATCGAACGGTGGCCGGCAGTAGTCTCGGGCGGCGTTCGTGCCCACGCCCCCCGAGGAGTGTCCGTGGAGTCGATGGCCCGTCAGCGCACGGCTGGCCCGGACGACGACCCGCCGGTCGACCCGCCATCCGGCGGCACCATGCTGCCGGAGCTGGAGGACCGCGACTGGTTGCACCACGCGCAGGAGTTCGCGCACACCAGCTTCTGGGCGGTGGCCCGCCGACTGCCCCGGCTGGTTCGGGAGGCGGTGGGGCTGGCCTGGGCCACCAACCGTCGCGACACGGTCGTCTCCATCGGCCTCAACATCGCCGCCGGGGTGATGACCACGTTCGGCCTGCTCGCCACCACCAGCGTGCTGCGGGAGCTGTTCGCCGCCGGCCCCACCCCGGACCGGGTCCGCTCGGCCCTGCCGGCGCTGATCGTGGCCGCGGCGGCGGTGTCTGCCCGGGGCGGCCTGACGATCGCGGCCGGTTGGGCGCAGGCCCGGCTGATCCCGCAGATCAACTACCAGGTGGAGTTGCGGCTGTTCGAGGCCACCACGGCGGTGGACCTGGCCGCGTTCGACGACGCCGGCTTCGCCGAGGAGATGGACCGCGCACGGGACCGGGGGATGGCCGAGGCGGCGTTCATCGTCGACCACACCGTCAACCTGGTCACCGGCGTGGTCGGGATGCTCGCCACCGCCGTCGCGGTGACCGTCATCCAGCCGCTGCTGCTGCCCTGTCTGCTGCTCGCGGCGGTGCCGCAGGCGATCACGGCGGTGCGGATGGCCCGCCGGGAGTACCTGGCGATGTTGGCCCGGATCACCCGTCGACGGCGGATGTGGATGCTGGCCCATCTGATGGCCAACCGGCGCACCGCCGCCGAGGTGCGCGCGTACCAGATGCGCGATTTTCTGCTCGCCGAGTACCGCGGGGTGATGACCGTGGAGACCCGGGCGCAGTTGCACCTGGTCCGTTCGCAGACCGGCACGCGGGTGGTCGGTGCCACCGTCGCGGGTCTGGCCACCTTCGGGGTGTACGCGGTGCTGGGCGGCCTGCTGCTCAACGGGATGGTGGCCCTCGCCGCCGCGGCGACCGCCCTGCTGGCCCTCCAGTCGGCGCGGACCAGCCTGGGTGTCGCGGTTGTCGCCACCAACTCGCTCTACGAGGACGCCCTCTACTACCAGGATTACCGGGACTTCCTGGCCCGCGCCCACGCCCGGGTGCCAATCGGCGGCGACCGGGTGACCGACGGCGTCGACGCCATCGAGGTGGACGAGGTGAGCCTGACCTACCCGGACACCGACGCCCCGGCGGTGGACCGGGTCAGCCTGACCGTCCGCCGGGGTGAGGTGATCGCGCTGGTCGGTGAGAACGGCTCCGGCAAGACCACGCTGGCCAAGCTGATCGCGGGGCTCTATCGACCGACCGGCGGGGTGATCCGCTGGGACGGCGTCGACGCCGCCGAGCTGGATCCGCGTACCCTCGGCGCCCAGGTGGCCGTGATGACCCAGGAGTGGTGGAAGTTCCCGTTCACCGCCGGGCAGAACATCCGCGTCGGCCGGCACGACCGCCCGCCGGACCGACCCGGCCCGAGCGTGCAGGAGGCCGCCGCGTCGGCGGCGGCACACGAGATGATCGTCGGCCTGCCGCACGGCTACGACACCCTGCTGGACCGGGAGTTCAAGGACGGCCAGGAGCTGTCCGGCGGGCAGTGGCAGCGGCTGGTCGCCGCCCGCGGCCTCTACCGCGACGCCGCCCTGCTCATCTGTGACGAGCCGTCAGCGGCCTTGGACGCCCGCGCCGAACACGCCCTGTTCCAGCACCTGCGCCGCCGACCCGACCGGGCGGTCGTGTTGATCACCCACCGGCTGGCCAACGTCCGACACGCCGACCGGATCTTCGTGATGGAGCGTGGTCGCCTCGTCCAGGACGGCAACCATGACGAGTTGATGGCGGCCGGTGGCCTCTACCGCGAGTTGTTCGCCCTTCAGGCCAGTGGCTACCTGACCGGCACCGACGACGCCCTGCCCCGCTGACACCCGATAGGCCGTGTGACTGTGGCCGCCCGTGTGCGGTCAGGCGGAGCGGGCGGGGGTGAGGAAGTCGGCGAGTACGCGGGTGTGGGTGGAGAACGCCAACTCGACCGGGTCGGTGAGGATCAGCCACTCCGTCGCCTCTTCGGTCGGCGCGGACGGCGGAAGGTCCTCGGCGGCCCGTTCGGGCAGTACCCCGAAGATCATCATCGTGCCGCCCGCCGTGGCGCTGTGCACCGCGAAGAGCCGGGCGTCCTCGGCCGCCGCGATCAGCCCGGTCTCCTCCCGCAGCTCCCGGACCAGCGCGTCGGACCACCCCTCGCCGTACTCGATGAAGCCGCCGGGCAGCGCGAGCAGCCCGCGGGCCGGCTCGATGTCCCGGCGGACCACCACCACGCCCAGGCCCTCGGCGGTGCGGACCGGCAGCACCGCGACCGCGACGGGCAGGGGGTTGCGCCAGACGCTCTCACCGCAGACCGCGCAGACCCGCGGCCACCCGGCGTCCGCCGGGTAGGCGGCGCCGCAGTAGGAGCAGTGCGAGTACGGCGTACCGGTCATGCCGCAGCACGTTACCCGGGCCACCCCTTGCGCTGCCGGTCACGATGCTCGCGCGGCCGTCACCGCACTTGCCTGCGGCTGGTCGAGGCGCCGCTCGCGCTTCGGCGGGGATCAGGCTGCCGGGGTGCCGGTGTAGAAGGCGGTGGTGCGCTCGGCGGCGGCCTTCGCCTCGTCGGCGTCGGTGCCGGCGGCGATGCTCGCCTCACCCCACAGTTGGCTGCTCAGCTCCATGGCCCGACGCCCCTCGTCGGAGGCGCTCCACTCGGCGCTCTGCTCCGGGGTGATTCCGCTGCCGTCGCCGGCCAGGTACGAGGCGAGGCCGAGCAGCCCCAGGTCCCAGCCGACGCCGACGGCGCCCGGCCCGAACTGGGCCCACCGGTCCTGGTCGACGTGGGCGATGTGCTCCAGCTCGAACCGGGTCCGCTCGGTGTCGACGGGGGTGAGTCGCACCTCGATCCAGCTCACCTCGTCGCCGTACTCCCAGGTGGCGGTGAAGCGGTGCGGCGGCTCGCAGCTCTCGATGGTGCCGTGGGCGTTGCCCTGGAGCTGGTACGTGCCGTGCAGCCGCAGATCGCCGGAGATCGGCAGGAACCAGCGGGGGATGCGTTCGGCGTTGGTGCAGGCGTCCCACAGATCCTCGACCGTGGTCTGGTAGGTCTGGCTGATCGTGGACACCCGAGCCTCGCCGGCTTCCAGGATGCGGCTGCCGACCTGCCGTTGGACGGCGTTGATCTGCTCGGTCGCGTCGTACATCAGGTGTTCCTCTCGTCAGGTGGGTCAGAGGCTTCGCGCAGCCGGCGTTCGCGTCGGCCCCGGGCCAGCTCGGTGGCGAGTGCCGCCAGGGGCGGGGTCCAGAACCGGCGGAAGTGCTCCAGCCAGCCGTCGACCTCGCGTAGTGGGCGCGGGTCGACCGCGTAGAGCCGCCGGGTGCCCTCGGGTCGCACGGTGGCGAAGCCGTTGTCCCGCAACACCTTGAGGTGCTGCGACACGGCGGGTTGGGAGATGCCGAACTCGTCGCGGATGACCGCGCTGACCGCGCCAGCGGTCTGCTCGCCGGTGGCGAGCAGCTCCAGGATGCGGCGCCGGACCGGATCGCCCAGCACGTCGAAGGCGTGCACGACGACCTTTATATCACCACGGGCTTATTTAAGCGAGGGATGATGTGTAGATCAGCTTGTCCAACCGGATCGGCAGGTCACGGATCCGTACGCCGGTGGCGTGGTGCACCGCGTTCGCGACCGCCGCCGCCGTGCCGACGATGCCGACCTCGCCGATGCCCTTCACCCCGGCCGGGTTCAGCTCGTCGTCGTGCTCGTCGAGCCAGTACGCCTCGATGGACTCCACATCGGCGCAGCCGGCGATGTGGTACGTGGCCAGGTCGTGGTTGACCCAGTCGCCGTACCGCTCGTCGAGCAGCCCCTCCTCGTGCAGCGCCATCGACAGCCCCATCGTCATGCCGCCGACGAGCTGGCTGCGCGCCGTCGTCGGGTTCACCACCCGCCCGGCGGCGAACACTCCGAGCATCCGGTTCACCCGCACCTCGCCGGTGTCCGCGTCCACCCGGACCTCGACGAACTGCGCCCCGTACGCGTATCGGGGCCGTGCGGGCTGCCCGGCCACCTCGTCCTCGGTGCTCACCTGGGCGGTCACCTCGCCGTCGGGGGCGTCCCGCAGCTTCTCGCGCAGCGCCTGACAGGCCCGGATCACCGCCCAGCTCCACGACGCGGTGCCCATCGAGCCACCGGCCAGCGGGGCCGTGGGCAGATCGCTGTCGCCGATGCGGATGTCCACCCGCTCCGGCGGCACCCCGAGCGCGTCGGCGGCCACCTGCCAGAGCGCCGTCCGAGCGCCGGTGCCGATGTCGGTGGCGTTGACGCGTACCAGGAAACGACCGTCGGGTCGGGCGGTGGCCGCCGCCGACGAGGGCCTGGTGCGAGCCGGGTAGCTCGACCCGGCCACTCCGGTGCCGATCAGCCAACGCCCGTCACGCCGCGCCCGGGGTGTCGGGTCCCGGCCGTCCCAGCCGAACCGGTCGGCACCCTCGCGCAAGCAGGCCACCAGGTTGCGGCTGGTGAACGGCTCACCCTGGTCGGGGTCGACCTGGGCGTCGTTGCGGACGCGCAGCTCCACCGGGTCGATGCCGACGGCGACGGCCAGCTCGTCCATCGCCGACTCCAGGGCGTACGCGCCGGGGCACTCGCCGGGGGCGCGCATCCAGAACGGGGTGGGCACGTCGAGGCGGACCAGTCGGTGGGTGGTGCGCCGGTGCGGTGCCGCGTACATGCTGCGGGTGTAGACGGCGGTCTGCTCGGCGAACTCCCGCGTGGTCGAGGTCTGGCTGATCGCGTCGTGGCAGATCGCGGTGAGCCGCCCGTCGGCGTCGGCGGCGAGGCGTACCCGCTGGATGGTGGGGGTGCGGTAGCCGACGGGGCCGAACAGTTGCTGCCGGGTCAACGCCAGCTTGACCGGCCGGTCCACGTGCCGGGCGGCGAGCGCGGCGAGTACCACCGCCGCCTTGGCGTACCCCTTGCTGCCGAAACCCCCGCCGACATGCTCGGTGACCACCCGGATCGAGTCCGGCGGCAGCTCGAACAACTCGGCGAGCGTGGCCCGCACCGGCGTGGCGCCCTGGTTGGAGTCGTGCACCAGCAGCCGCCCGTCGTGCCACCGCGCCGTGGTGGCGTGCGGCTCCATCGGGTTGTTGTGGTAGGCCGGCGTGCGGTAGGTGGCGTCCATCCGGACCGGCGCGGCGGCGTACCCGGCGTCGAAGTCGCCCTCGGCGGTGTCCGTCGGGTAGCTGGGGTTGACGTGGTCGGGCCGGTACAGGCCGGGATGGTCGGCGGTGAGCACGGTGCTGTGCGGGCCGGTGTCGTAGTCGATCCGGACCAGCCGGGCGCCCTCCCGGGCCGCCTCCAGGCTGGTGGCCACCACCACCGCGACCAGTTGCCCCCGGCAGTGCACCGCCGGGGTCTGCAACAGCCACAGGTCCGCCTCCGGCCCGGGGGCGAGGCGGGGCGCGTTGCCGTGGTGCAGCACCGCCAGCACGCCGGGCGACGCGAGCGCCTCCGCCGTGTCGACCCGGGTGATCCGGCCCCGGACCACCGTCGCCGGCACCGCCCAGCCGTAGGTGACGCCGTCCACCGGGTACTCCACCGCGTAGCGGGCCGTGCCGGTGACCTTCTCCGGGCCCTCCAGCCGGGGATGGGCCCGGCCGACCGCGTCGGCGCTCACGACGACGCCAGCTCGGTGAGCGCCCGCACGGTGATCGCCCGGGTCAGCGGCAGCTTGAAGCCGTTGTGCCGCAGCGGTCGCGCCTCGGCCAGTTCGGCGTCGGCGGCCCGCGCCGCGAGCTCCGGGCTGAACGGCCGACCGCGTAGCTCCTCCTCCGCCCGGTACGCCCGCCACGGCCGGTGCGCCACCGCCCCGTACGCCAGCCGGACGTCGCGGACCACGTCGCCGTCGAGGTCGAGCACCGCGGCCACCGAGCCGGCGGCGAAGGCGAAGGACGCCCGGTCGCGCACCTTCAGGTACGTCGAGCGGTGGGCAGCCGGCAGCGCCGGCAGGCGGACGGCGGTGATCAGCGCTCCCCGGGCCAGGGTGGTTTCCCGCTCCGGATGGTCGCCGGGGGAGCGGTGCAGCGCGGTGAGCGGGACGTCGCGAGCGCCGTCGGCCTCGTGCACCTCCACCACGGCGTCCAGCGCGGCGAGGGCGACCGCCAGGTCGGACGGGTGGGTGGCCACGCACTGCTCGGACCAGTCCAGCACTGCCAGGTCGCGGTTCTGCCCGTGCAGGGCGGCGCAGCCGCTGCCCGGGTCGCGTTTGTTGCACGCCTTGCCGGTGTCCTGGAAGTAGACACAGCGGGTGCGCTGCAACAGGTTGCCGCCGGTGGTGGCCATGTTGCGCAGCTGGCCGGAGGCGGCGGCGAGCAGGGCGCGGGCCAGCACCGGGTAGTCGCGGCGGACCACCGGGTGGGCGGCGAGGTCGCTGTTGCGCACCGTCGCGCCGATCCGCAGCCCGCCCTCGGGCAGTTCCTGGACGGTGTCCAGGGGCAGCCGGGTCACGTCCACCAGCAGGTCCGGCCGCTGCACCCCGAGTTTCATCAGGTCGACGAGGTTGGTCCCGCCGCCCAGGTACGCCGCGTACGGCTCGGCGGTCAGCACGGCGACGGCGTCGGCCACGTCGGTCGGCCGGTGGTAGCGGAACGGCCTCACCGCGTGGCCGCCGTCTCGCGGACCGCCGCGACGATGTGCGGGTACGCGGCGCAGCGGCAGAGGTTGCCGGCCATCCGTTCGCGAATCTCCGCGTCGGTCAGCTCGGCGGGGGAGGTGAGGTCGCCGGTGACCGCGCTGGGCCAGCCTCGGGCCACCTCGTCGAGCATGCCGCGGGCGGAGCAGAGCTGCCCGGGGGTGCAGTAGCCGCACTGGAACGCGTCGTGGGCGATGAACGCGGCCTGGAGCGGGGACAGTCCGTCCGGGTCGGCCAGCCCTTCCACGGTGAGCACCGACCGGCCGTCCAGGGTGACCGCGAGGACGAGGCAGCTCTTCACCCGCCGGCCGTCCAGCAGCACCGTGCAGGAGCCGCACTGGCCGTGGTCGCAGCCCTTCTTCGCCCCGGTCAGGCCGAGGTGTTCGCGCAGCGCGTCCAGGAGGGTGGTGCGGTTGTCGAGGGTCACCTCGCGGGACGCGCCGTTGACCTCGAACGCCACTTCCGACGAGTGTCGCTCGTCGGTGATCGTCTCGTTCCGGGGTCCGCCCTGCACCCGCCCAGGCTATCTCTAGTGGTACATACAGGGGCGAATAACGCGGGAGGCTGCCGACGCCGCACGACGTACCCGGAATGCGTCGGGCATGCGACTCTCGGCGCGTCCGGTGCGATGATCGCGGCCCACTGACCTGGCATCGACGGTCCTATACTTGGTGCCAATCGGTCGTGGAACCCGTGAGCGGAGGCGGGGCGTGCCACTCTTCTTCCTGAGCTACGCCCAAGAGGACAACCGCAACGGTCAGGTGCAGGCGTTCTTCGGCGATCTCAGTGAGGCGGTGGCCGGGCTCGCCGGGGTCCGTTGGGACAAGGCCGGCTTCATCGACGGGCAGATGCTGCTCGGCAGCACCTGGACGGACGCGCTGTCCAACGCGCTGACCACCAGCGCGTGCCTGATCGCGCTGACCTCCCCCCGGTACGTCGTCAGCGACTACTGCGGCCGGGAGTTCCGGGTCTTCGCGGACCGCATCGACGAGCATGAACGGCAGTTCCACGTGCGGCCACCGGCGGTGGTGCCGGTGCAGTGGATCCCCTGCGACCGGCTGCCCGACGTGGTCGCCGACTTCCAGTACCGCAACTTCCCGACCGGCACCGTCTACGCGCAGGACGGGCTGCTCACGCTCAAGCAGCGCCGCCGGCACGAGGACGAGTACAAGGACTTCGTCGACGCGTTGGCCAAGCACATCGTGCAGACCGCCCGCGACCACACCCTGCACCGCCCGGTGCGGCGGCCGGTGCTGTCCAAGGTGACAAGTGCCTTCGGCCTGCCGGCCCGGCCGCAGACGCACGACGGCCCCACCGCGTCGGCCGCGGCGCAGCGGGCCACCAGCGCGCGGCACGTGCACATCGTCCTGGTCGCCGGCAGTTCCGCCGAGCTGGCCGGCAGTCGGCCCGGCGCCGAAGACCGCTACGGCGCGGTCTCGCGGGACTGGCGACCGTACCGGCCCGAGTTGGAGGTGCCGATCGGCAGCTGGGCCGGTGCCATCGCCACCACCAAGAGCTACGGCTGGACGGTGGAGGACGCCGAGGAGTTGGCGGTGGTCCGGGAGTGGGCCCGGGACCACAACCAGATCGTCGTGCTGGTGGTCGACGTCTGGTCCGCCGACCTGCCGCGCTACCAGGTCAGCCTGATCCGCCACGACCGTGACGTGGACTCCCCACGGGCGCCGGTGCTGGTGCCCTGGACGGCCGCCGACGACACGGCAGCGGGCGGCAACCGCAAGATGTGGGACACCCTGGCCCGGGTGCTCCCGCATCACGTGCTGCACAACACCCGTGACGTGTGGCGCACCGAGATCGCGACGTCCGCCCAGTTCCAGGAGGAGTTGGAGGACGTGCTCGTCGTCGAGCAGGGCCGGATCTACCGCACGGGCACGGTCTACCAGGAGCCGCCCACCGACGGCTCCGGTCAACGCCCGATCCTCGAAGGTCCCTAGGGGAGGCACGCCATGGCGGTGAACGAGACGGCACGCGGCCAGATCGTGACCTTCTACTCGTACAAGGGCGGCACCGGCCGGACGATGGCGCTGGCCAACGTGGCCTGGATCCTGGCCAGCCAGGGCCTGCAGGTGCTGGTCGTCGACTGGGACCTGGAGTCCCCGGGTCTGCACCGCTACTTCCACCCGTTCCTGCGGGACAAGGAACTCCGCGCCACCCCCGGCGTCATCGAGATGATCTGGGATTACTCGATCGCGACCATGCAGCGCAACCGCGACGACGACTCCCAGGAGCTGCTCGCCGGCCATGCCAAGATCCAACGCCGGGCGGTCTCGCTGAACTGGGACTTCAGCCACGGCGGTGTGATCGACTTCGTGGCCGCCGGGCAGCAGGACTCGGCGTACTCCCGGCTGGTGAGCACCTTCGACTGGGCCAACTTCTACGAACGGCAGGGCGGCGCGTCGTTCATCGACGCGGTCCGGGCGCAGATGCGCGCCGAGTACGACGTGGTGCTGATCGACAGCCGCACCGGGCTCAGCGACGTCGCCGGCATCTGCACCGTGCAGCTGCCCGACATGGTGGTCAACTGCTTCACCATGTCCACCCAGAGCATCCGTGGCGCGGCGGCGGTGGCCCGGTCCATCCGCGGTCAGCGTCCGGACGACCCGCCGCTGCTGCTGCCGGTGCCGATGCGCGTCGAGGACGCCGAACTGCGCAAACTGGATACCGGCCGGGACCTGGTGCGCGCCGAGTTCGCCCCGTTCCTCGACCACCTCTCCGACGCGGCGGCGGCCCGCTACTGGAACACCATCGAGGTGCCCTACCGCACGTTCTACGCGTACGAGGAGATCCTCGCCGCCTTCGGCGACCGGCCCGAGCAGGTCGGCACCCTGCTCGCCGCGTACGAGCAGCTCGCCTCGGTGATCACCGGCGGGCGGGTCACCACGCTGCACCCGATGCGGGAGGAGGACCGGCGTCGCTCGCTGACCGAGTTCGAGCGCAGCCGGCTCACCGCCGAGCAGGCCGTGCTGCTCAGCTACGCCTCCGCCGACCGGCTCTGGGCCGAGTGGATCACCGACCAGTTGGAGGACGCCGGCCTGCGGGTGGACCGCCGCGCGCTGGACGTGCCGCTGCGCGACGGAGGACGCGCCGAGTTCGAGCGGGCCCTCAGCGGTGCCAGCCGGGTGCTGGCCGTGCTCACCCGGCACTACGCGGGCACCGCGCTCGCCGGCGAGGTGTGGAAGACCGCCAGCGGCCGTGATCAGCTCGGCGGTGGGGGAGTCCTGGTGCCGCTGCGGGTGGACGAGTCGAGGCTCACCCTCCCGTACAGCGACCACAGCCCCGTGGACCTCACCGACGTCGACCCGTCCACCGCGCGGACCCGACTGTTGGAGGCGGCCGGTGCCACGACGGTCGCGGTCGGCGGACGCGTGGTCGGCCGGTTCCCCGGCCCCTTCCCGGCGATCTCCAACGTCCGCCAGCACGGCACCCCGTTCGTCGGCCGGGCCGCCCAGTTGGAGGCGCTGCGCGACCGGCTCACCACCTCACCGGACTCGGCGACGCAGGTCGTGCACGGCCTCGGCGGGGTCGGCAAGACCCAGCTCGCCGCCGAGTACGCGCTGCGCTTCGGCCGCGACTACGACCTGGTCTGGTGGGTCCCGGCCGACAGCGAGGACCGCATCCGGGGCGGCCTCGCCGACCTCGGCCAGGCGATGGGGTTGGGCACCGGCGGCGGCGCCGACGCGGCCCGCCGGGTGCTCGACGCGCTGCGTCGGGGCGGCCCCGACCGGCGCTGGCTGATCATCCTGGACAACGCCGACAAGCCCACCCGGGCCACCCGGGCGCTGCTGCCGCAGGGCCCCGGCCACGTGCTGCTCACCACCCGGGACCAGAGCTGGGGCGAGTACGCCACCGCGACCGAGCTGACGGTCTTCGACCGGGCCGAGAGCGTCCAACTGCTGCGCGACCGGGTGCGCGGGCTCACCGAGGCCGAGGCGACCCAGGTGGCCGAGAAGCTCGGCGACCTGCCGCTCGCGGTGGAGCAGGGCGCGGCGTATCTGCGGGCCAGCGCCATGCAGGTCCAGAAGTACCTCAGCTCACTGGACACCCCCGGCCTGCTGCGGATCCTCGACGGTCGGCAGTCCGCCGGCTACTCCAAGGCCCTCGCCGCCACCTGGCTTTTCACCCTGGGGCAGTTGCGCGAGGAGAAACCGGCGGCGGCCCGGCTGCTGGAGCTGTGTTCGTTCTACGCTCCGGAGCCCATCCCGGTCGCCATGCTCACCGGTGACCGCTTCGCCAGCTTCATGGCGCCGATCGACCCGACGCTGACCGATCCGATCCTGCAGGGCCTGGTCACCGCCGAGCTGGGCCGGTACGGGCTGGCCCAGGTCGACGCGGAGAACAACTCGGTGCGGATCCACCGGCTGGTCCAGCTGGTCATCCAGGACCAGCTCGGTGACCCGGAGGAGGCCCGCCGCCAGGCGCAGTTGCTGCTGGCCGGCGCCAGCCCCCGCGACCCCGACAGGCCGGTCAACTGGCCCCTGTACGCCGAGCTGTGGCCGCACGTACGCCCCAGCGGGCTGCACCTGTCCACCATGGACGAGGCACGGCAGTTGGTCGTGGACATCGTGCGCTACCTCTATCGGCGCGGCGACTACGACACCAGCCGGGCGCTCGCGGAGGAGTCGCTGGCCGGCTGGCGGGACACCGACGAGGACGACCCGACCAAGCTGCGGATGCGCTTCCACCTGGCCAACGTGCTCCGCGCGCAGAGTCACTTCGACCGGGCGTACGACATCGACCGGGACGTCTACGACCGGCAGCGGCGGATCTTCGGTCAGGAGCACCTCTACACGCTGATGACCGCCCGGAGTCTCGGCGCGGACCTGCGTGCCCAGGGCCTCTACCACGAGGCCGAGGCGCAGGACCGTCGCACTCTGGAGCTGAGTGTGCGCAGCTTCGGCGACGACAGCGGCCGTACGCTCGTCGCGGAGAACAACCTCGCCGTGTCGTTGCGGCTGGTCGGCGACTTCCGTGGCGCCGCCGCACTGGACCAGCACATCCACGAGCGACGGCGGGACCGCTTCGGCGAGGAGGATCCGTCCACCCTCGCCTCGGCCAGCAACTACGGGCGCGGGCTGCGCGACGTCGGCGAGCTGTGGCGTTCGCACAGCGTGCTGCAACGCACCTACGCCATCCAGCAGAAGGTGAACGGCGCGGACCACCCGGAGACCCTGCGGACGGCCAAGGAGTTGGCGCTCACCCTGCGCCAGCTCGGCCGGTTCGCCGACGCGCACCGGCTGATCGAGCGGACGGTCGTCCGATATCAGCGCACCCTCGGCGGCGACCACGCCGACACCCTGTCCGCCGAGATGGCCCTGGCCACCACCTGGTCGGCGGTGGGCGACAACGAGACCGCGCTGCGGGTGGCCCGCCGGCTGCGCGACGGCTACAACGAGGTGCTCGGCGAGACGCACGCCATCACCCTGGCCTGTCTGAACAACCTCGGCGTGCTGCTGCGCAAGCAGGGCGACCACCCCCAGGCCCGGGAGCTGTCCCAGCGGGTCCGCGACCAGTTGCTCGCCAACCTCGGTGAGCGGCACCCGCACACCCTGTTGGCCACCCTCAATCTGGCCAACGACCTGTTCGCCCTCGGTGACCGGGACACCGCGCTGCTGCTCGACACCACCGCCTACGTGGAGTTGACCCGGGCGCTGGGCGCCGAGCACCCGGACACTCTCTCGGCGTCGGTCAACCTGGCGTTGAGCCGCCTCGCCACCGAGAGTGAGGCGGACGCGGGGCGGGCCCTCTACGACGAGGCGTTCGGGCAGTTGGTGCAGCTCTTCGGCGGGGACAATCCCCGGGTGGTGCAGGCCCGCCAGCAGGAACGCTCCAACGCGTACATCGAGCCAGCGCTGCTCTGACCGGCCCCACCGCCCCGCCACCCCGCCGTCGTCCGCGCCCGCTGCGGGGTCGCATCACTTTCCGCGCCCCGGCCCGTCCCCCTTCGCGCGTCCTTTGCTCTGCTTCACCCCACGCAACACTTGTGGCCGACGAGTGTTGCGTCTGTTGAAGCAGAGCAAAGGACGCAACCCGAGCCCTGAGGGCGCGGCCGGTGGCGTGTGCGCCTCGGCTTTCGCGCTGGCAGGTGGGCCGCCGGTCTGTCTCGCAAGGAAGCCTGGCCCCGGCGCCGGGTCGCGGCTATCGCCGTGATTCGGGATCGGCGGCGGGGATGGCCTGCGCCAGCCAGTCCGCGAGGGCGAGCGGGTCGGTGTCGGGCAGCGTCTGACTGAGCGCCCGCACCAGTTCGGGCCGGCAGACCAGCGCCCCGGCCGCCCCCGGCCGCCCGGTGTGGTGGGCGGCCAGGGCCAAGCCCACCCAGGCGTCGACGTCCGCGGGGTCGGCGGTCAGACGTCGGCGGTACCCGGCCAGCGCGTTCTCCAGATTGCCCGCCGCGTAGGCCTGGTCGCTCGGGTTCGACCCGGATGGCCCGCCGGAACCCAGGAGTCGCCGTCGCACCGCCGCCTCGGGACCACTGTCGGCGGCCAGGGCCGGGCGGGCCGGGGCCGGCACGACGGTCGGAGCCGGCACACCGGCCTCGGGCGGCACGCCGTGCCGCCAGGCCCGCGCCAGCCGGCTCACCCCCTCCGGGTCGGGCAGCAGATTGGCCAGACCCCAGCGCACCGCGCCGGCGTCGGCCACGTCCCGTACCGCCGCCTCGACCCGACCGTCGACCGGGTCACGCCAGTCACGCAGGGTCCGCGCCATGCCCGCCACGAAGGACCGGCCGGCATCGGTCAACTCGGCCGCGCCGGCGAGCTGCCGGGCCGCCCGGGTGGTCTGCTCCCGCCAGTACGCGTACTCGAAGGTGGCAGCGACCCCCTCGTGCCGCCGGCAGCGCCACACCTCGGCCACCCCCAGGTGCGCGTACGCGCCCTGCAACAGCGCGCCGACCGGACGTGGGTCGAGCCGCCACGGCGCCCGGTAGCGGGCTGGCCCACCCGTCCGGTACAGCGGCACCAGGTCCAGCAGGGCACCGAGTTTGGTGTGTTGCAGCTCGTGCACCAGCAGCAGCGCGAGGGTCCGCGCGTCGGCCGGCACGGAGAGCGCGATGGCGCCCAGAGCGTCCCTGCTGGTGGCGCTCACCGGGTTTCCCGACGGCGGGGGGAGCAGCGGCACCAGCGAGCGCAGCAGAACGGTCAGCGCGTCGGCGTGCGCCGGAAGGTGCGCCCGGAGCCACTGCCAGCCGTCGGCCGTGAGCCGGCCCAACCGGGCCGCCGCCGCGTCGTCCAGTCGCGCAGCCGACGGCCGGTGATAGCAGTGGCGCCACGGGTCCTGGTCGTCGACCACCACCCCGAAACCCTCGACGAGGCTGATCCGTCGCACCGGCGACCAGCACACCCCGCCGCCGTCCGCGCCGATGCGGTGGCCGTCGACGATGCCGATCCGCACCCGGTCGCCCGCGCCGCCACGGTCGGCGCCGATCCGCAGTGTGCCGGCCTCGCCGCGCAGCAGCACCGGGCCGGTGGGCAGACCCGACGCGGCGCCGACGGTCGGCAGCGGCAGCACACCGTCGACGGGGCCGGGCACCGTCAGCGTGAACGTCAGGCCGGCGCGGGTCGCCGCCACCGCCGCGAGCGCCGCCAGGTAGGTGGGACCGGCGGTGCCGTCGAGCGCGGCCCGAGCCCAACCGGTGACCGGTGGGTGGGCCAGCACGTCGGCCACCGTGACCGGGTCGGCCTGCTCGGCCCGGGTCAACAGGGCCAGGCTCTGCCCCACCAGTGGCTGGTCGTCGGCGGCGCGAGCGGCGGCGACTGTCAACAGCCGGCGGCGGCCAAGCTGCCCGCCGCGTAGCACCGCGAGCGTGTCGGCGTCACCGTGCCCCCCGGCCAGGCCGGCGAGCTGCACCGCAGAGAGGGGCTCGGCCACGCCCTCACCGCTCCGCTGGGATGGTCGGGGCGGCGACGCGGCGGCGCAGCGTGCCCAGGTCGGCGGTCACCGTGGACCGTACGTGCCCGATCAGCCGGAACAGGTCGGCACAGTAGACCGACGGGTGGGCGAAGCCGGCGCCGTCGCGGAAGCGGTGTGCGTACAGGCCGCCGCCGCAGGCCCCGACGACCGGGCAGGCCCGACACGTCGCGGCCAGGGCGTCGACCCCGGTGGGACGCCCGGCCAGCGACGGGTGCCCCAGCGCCTCGTCGAGGCTGTGCCGGAACACGTCGAACCCGGTACGCATCGCCGACGCGGTGGTCGTCTTGAGGGTGTCGGTGCCCTCGATGGTGCCGTCGGTCTCGATCGTCATGACGTCCGGCTCCGCGCTGCCGAGCGCCCGGGTGCCGCTGCGCCCGCCGAGCAGCAGCGCGATAAGCGACTCGAACAGCCGGATGCCCGTGCGTCGTGGCGTCTCCGCGTACCAGCGGTCGAAGACGGTGATCAGCCAGTCCGCGTACGGGGTGGCGGGGTCGTCGGGCTGGCGCCCGGGCGGCGGGGTGCTCCAGTTGCCGTGCGGCAGCAGCAGATCGAGCCGGGGCGGGTCGAACTCGCGCAGGCCCTCGTAGACGGCGATCGGGTCGTTGGCCAGGTCCACGGTGCAGAGCAGGCCGGCGTAGCGTTGCCGGTGCTCGGGTCGGCCCAGCAGGCGCAGCGCGGCGGCCACCTCGGCGAAGCTGCCCCGCCCGTCGGCGTGCCGGCGGCTGCGGTCGTTGGACACACGGTCACCGTCCAGGCTCACGCCGACGTCGATGCCGTGGGTGTGGCACAGGTCGAGTGCCGCCTCGTCGAGGAGCAGCCCGTTGGTCTGCATCGCCATGTCGAGGGTGGTGCCGGTGGGCATCGCGGCGCGCAGGGTGCGGACCGTCCGGTCGAGCGTGGGCAGGCCGGCGAGCAGCGGCTCCCCGCCGTGCAGCACCACCCGGACCCGGTCGGTGCGGTGCCGCTCGACGTGTGCGGCGAGCCGGTCGGCGACCCGGGCCACGGTGCCCGGCCCGATGACCCGGGGCCGGTCCCGCCAGCCCTGGTCGGCGTGCCGGTAGACATAGCAGTAGTCGCAGGCCAGGTTGCAGCGGGAGTGGACCTTCAACACCAGTTGGCGGACACGGGGCACCGGCGCGACCACGTCAGGGCGGTGTCGAACGGCCGACGGCGAGGCGTCGGCCGGCACGGTCAGAAGCTCGATTCGAAAGCCGACACGACGCCGGGCCGGCCCGGCTCACCCTCGGCGACCAGCGTGCCCAACACGTGGGCCAGGACACCGTCGCCAGCGCCGGCCAGCAGATCCGCCAGGGGTACGTCGCCGAGCTGCACCAGAGCGGCGCCGGCGGTGAGGGGAGTGGGCGACTGGTCGTGGTCAGCCACCGTGGACCGTCCTGCCGTCGAAGGCCGGCACCTGCGTCACCGCTGCGCTCACTCCGCCTTTCTACACCATCGCACCCGGCCCACGACGGCGCGACACCACAGCCCGTACGCGCTGGTCATCGGGCCGTCACCTGGCGTACCACCGGCGCAGCCCCGACGGCCCGGCGCACGCCCGCGACCTGGACCGACGCGGACCGGCTGAAATTGCCGCCGGCGGCCTGTCGAGGCGGGCGATGGCGATTCGTGTGGAGGATGGGAGATCGGCGTCGGGCCGGTCGCCGCCGCGAGGAGGAAACGATGACGCTGTACCTGCTCAGCATCCACCAGCCCCAGGGCGAACGGCCGCCGGAGCCGGAGTTCCTGGCCGGGGTGATGCGTCAGGTCGACGAGCTGCACGACGAGCTGACCGCCGGCGGGTCGTGGGTCTTCGGGCAGGGCCTGCACGGCCCGGAGACCGCCACCGTGCTGCGCGTCCGCGACGGGGACGTGCAGATCACCGACGGGCCGTTCGTCGAGGGCAAGGAGCACCTCGGCGGCATCGTCGTCATCGACGTGCCGGACCTGGACGTCGCCCTGGCCTGGGGTCGTCGCTACGCGCTGGCCACCACCCTGCCGATCGAGGTCCGCCCGTTCCAGGGTGGAGCCGGGGCCTGAGCGTGCCCGACGTGGAGGCGGTGTTCCGCGCCGAGTACGGCCGGGCGGTCGCCGTGCTGGTCCGACTCCTCGGGGACATCGACCTCGCCGAGGACGCCGTCCAGGAGGCGTTCGCCATCGCGGCACGGCGGTGGCCGAGCGGCGGCGCACCTCCCAGCCCGGCTGGCTGGATCATCACCACCGCCCGCAACCGGGCCATCGACCGGCTGCGCCGGGAGGCGTCCCGGGCGGACCGGCACGCCCAGGCGGCCCTGCTGTACGCCGTCGACCCACCCGCCGAGGAGGGACCGGTGCGCGACGACCGGCTACGTCTGATCTTCACCTGCTGCCACCCGGCGCTCGCCCCGGCCGCCCGGATCGCGCTCACCCTGCGTCTGCTCGGTGGCCTGAGCACCGCCGAGATCGCCCGCGCGTTCCTGGTGCCCGAGTCGACGATGGCGCAGCGGCTGGTCCGCGCCAAGTCGAAGATCCGCAATGCCCGTGTCCCGTACCGGGTGCCGCGCGACGCCGACCTGCCCGACCGGCTGCACGCCGTGCTCGCGGTGCTCTACCTGATCTTCAACGAGGGGTACACGGCGAGCGCTGGCCCGCACCTGGTCCGCGCCGACCTGTGCGCCGAGGCGACCCGGCTGGCCCGGCTGCTCGTCGAGCTGATGCCGGACGAGCCGGAGGCCCTCGGACTGCTCGCGTTGATGCTGCTCACCGAGTCGCGCCGGGAGGCGCGGACCACGGCCGACGGAGAGCTGGTGCCGTTGCCCCGCCAGGACCGTGGCCGGTGGGATGCCGCGTTGATCGCCGAGGGGCAGGCGATGGTGCGCCGCTGCCTGCGCCGCGACCGCCCGGGGCCGTACCAGATCCAGGCCGCGATCGCCGCCGTGCACAGCGCCGCGCCGCGCGCCGCCGACACCGACTGGGGTCAGATCCTGCGGCTGTACGACCAGCTGACGGTCATCGCCCCCGGCCCGGTGGTGGCGCTGAACCGGGCGGTCGCGCTCGCCGAGGTCGCCGGGCCGGCGGCGGCGCTGGCCGAGGTGGACCGCCTCGACCTGGCCGGCTACCACGTGCGGCACGCCGTCCGCGCCGACCTCCTGGCCCGCCTCGGTCGGGGCGGGGAGGCCGCCGAGGCGTTCCGGACGGCGGCCGCGCTGACCGACAACGCGGCGGAGCGGGCCTTCCTCGCCGCCCGTGCGGCGGCGGTGTCACCGGACTGACCGGCGGGCCGGCGGCGGCCGGGCTATTGGTCCGTCACCATGCGGCGCGTCGGCTGGCCGGGGACGGTCGCCGCCTCGGCGAGGATGCCGTGCATCACGTCCTCGACGTTGGGCACCTGGGCAAGCTCGCCCAGCCCTTCCACGTAGCGCAGCAACCGGCGCTGCATCGCCGCCAGCTCCGCGCGGCACTCCGCGTCGTCCGGCCAGGCGGACTCCGGCCCGTCCGGATTGGACCGCTCCCACGCCCTCAGGCGTGGATGCCACTTCGAGAGGAACGGCCGAAGCTCATTGTTGAGCATGGCGATCGCGAGGTGCTCGACGGTCGGGCGACCGGTGGTACGAATGGAGGGTGCCGCCTGGCCCAGGATCTCCCGGGTGATCCCGAACAGCTGGTACAGCGACGACAGCGCCTCCCGGACGAGGCCCGTGCCGGTGGCCAGCGGCTGGCCGGACACCCGGGTGACCGCCTCGACGAACAGCCGCCACGCGGTCTGCTTGTTGTCCCGGGTGACCGCGAACTTCAGCTCGCTGAACTGCGGGACCGAGACGGTCACCTCCGCCAACTGGAACATCCGCGAGTAGGTGGACGCCACCACCGCCGCGACGCCGCCCGCCGTCGTGCCGCAGAGCGCGAAGAGTGCGGGGCCGGTGAGTCGACTGGCCAGGTAGACCGCCAGCCCCACGACGGCACCGACGACCAGACCCAGGGCGATGTTGAACCACCGAGAAGTGCGCCAGCGCATCAGCATCCGTGCATCGTCGCAGACAATCCACTGCGGAGGCACGTGGCAAGCGACGCGGCGTGCCGGTGGCGGTGGGGGGTGCCATCGGGTGTTCTCGTCCACCGCGTCCCGCTTGTTCCCAGCCTCGCCGGTGGTCTCGGCCGTCCCGTTTCGCTCGCGCGTTTGCCGCGGGCCCAACCCGGGAAACCGAGGCGCCCCGGCCACGGGTCCACCCGTGGCCGCGAAAGCGGATGGAGGCGGCCATGGCGTACCGTCCGACGACCGTCGACACCGTGCCCGACCTCGGCGTCCTCACGCTCGGCGTGGAGGAGGAGTTCCTGCTGCTCGACCCGGACAGCGGGCGCAACCTGCCGGTGGCCGCCGAGGTGCTGACCGCGCTGCGCGGTGCGGCCCGCGACCAGAGCCGCCAGGAGTTCCGGCACAGCATGGTCGAGATGGTCACCCCCGTCTGCGCCGACCTCACCGAGCTGCGCGGCCACCTGGTGGCGCTGCGCCGATCCGCCGCCGAGGCCGCCGCCGCTGCCGGCGCCCGACTGGTGGCGGTCGGTGCCACCCCGGTGGCCGAGCCGCACCGGACGGTGCCGGACAAGCCGCGCTACCACGCGATGTCGCGCCGGTACGGGCCGGTGGCGCACGACCCGGCGGTGTGCGGGTGTCACGTGCACGTCGGGCTGCCCGACCGGGAGTTGGCCGTGCAGGTCTGCAACCACCTGCGGGTGTGGCTGCCGGTGGTGCAGGCGATCACCACCAACTCGCCCCTGCACGACGGGCAGGACACCGGCCACGCCAGTTGGCGGTCGATGCAGCTGGAGCGGTGGCCGAGCATCGGCCCGACGCCGTACTTCGCGTCCGCCGCCGACTACGACCGGACCGTCGACGAGCTGATCGCCGCCGGCATCATGCTCGACGCCGCGATGGTCTACTGGTACGCCCGCCCGTCGTCGGCCTACCCGACCGTGGAGGTACGGGTGGGCGATGTCTGCCCGGACGTGGACGACACGGTGCTGGTCGCCGCGCTGGTCCGGTCACTGGTCGCCACCGTCGCCGATGACGTACGCGCCGGAGTGACCGCCCCGGATACCCGCGACTGCCTGGTCGCCGCCGCGCACTGGCGTGCCGCCCACGACGGTCTCGACGGTGAGCTGATCGACCTGCGCGCCGGTGGCACCCGACCGGCCTGGGCGCTCGTCGACGAGATGATGGCGATGATCGCCCCGGCTCTGCTGCGCCACGGCGACCTCGGGTACGTGCTGGCGCAACTGGCTCGGCTGCGCCGCGACGGCACCGGCGCGACCCGGCAGCGGCGGGTGTTGGAGCGTACCGGTGATCTGCGCGCGGTGATCGACGACCTGGTGGCGCGCACCAACGCCGGCTGACCGGCGCGCCTCAGCGGATGTCGTGCGACTGTAGCCACAGCTCCAGCAGGCCGAGCTGCCACAGTTTGTTGCTGCCGGCCGCCGCCTCGGCCCGGTCCGGCTCGGCGAGGAGCCGCGCCACGTACTCCGAGCGGAACAGCCCTCGTTCGCGTGCGGCCGGCGCCTGCAACGCCTCGGCGACCAGTTCACGGACCGGCCCGTCCACGTTGCGCAGCGCCGGCACCGGGAAGTAGCCCTTCGGACGGTCGATCACCTCGGCCGGCACCACCTCCCGGGCGACCTCCTTGAGCACGCCCTTGCCGCCCTGGGCCACCTTGTGCTCCGGCGGGCAGTGCGCGGCCAGGGTGACCAGGTCCTGGTCGAGGAACGGGGTGCGGACCTCCAGCCCCCACGCCATGCTCATGCTGTCCACCCGCTTGACCGGGTCGTCGGGGAGCATCAGGTGGGTGTCCAGGCGCAGCACCGCGTCGAGCGCGGTCTGCGCGCCGGGCGCGGCGAGATGCCCGACGAGGAGGTCCCGGCTGGCGTCGTGGTCCAGCGCGTACGCCGGGCCGACCATGCTGCGCAGCTCGTCGTGGTCGCGGTCGAAGAAGGCGGCGGCGAACGTCTCGGCGGCGCCGTGTCGGGGCGCCTCGGTGAGCGGCTGGTGGTAGCCGTACCCGGCGAACACCTCGTCGGCGCCCTGCCCGGACTGCGCCACCTTCACGTGCCGGGCCACCTGCTCGGAGAGCAGGTGGAAGGCGACCACGTCGTGGCTGCCCATCGGCTCGTTCATGGCCAGCACTGCTCGTCGTACGGCGGGCACGAGGTCGTCGTTCGACAGTCGGATCCGCTGGTGGTCGGTGTCGTACGCGCGGGCCACCAGGTCGGAGTAGTGGAACTCGTCGCCGGACTCGTCGCCACGGCTGTCGAAGCCGATGCTGAACGTGCGCAGGTGCTGCTGGCCGGCCTCGGCGAGCAGCGCCACGATGAGGCTGGAGTCCAGACCGCCGGAGAGCAGCACGCCGACCGGGACGTCGGCGACCAGCCGTCGGCGTACCGCCGTGCGCAGCGCGTCGCCGACGGCGGCCCGCCAGTCGGCGGCGTCCATTCCCGCGTCGGCGGGCTCCCGCACGTAGTCGGGCCGCCAGTACACCTCCTCCCGGCTGCGCCCGTCCGCCTCGATCACGCGCAGGGTGGCCGGCGGCAGCTTGCGCACACCGCGCAGCACGGTCCGGGGCGCGGGCACGATGGAGTGCCAGGACAGGTAGTGGTGCAGCGCCACCGGGTCGATGCTGGTGTCCACGTCGCCGGCGCGCAGCAGCGCGGGCAGGGTGGAGGCGAACCGGAGCCGCCCGGCCGTCTCGGCGAGGTAGAGCGGTTTGATGCCGAGCCGGTCCCGGGCCAGGATCAGTCGGCGTCGGTCTCGGTCGACCAGGCCGATCGCGAACATGCCGACGAGGTGGTCGACGAAGCGTTCACCCCAGTGGGCGTACGCCACCAGGATCACCTCGGTGTCGCTGGTGGAGTGGAACCGGTATCCGGCGTTCCGTAGCTCCTCGCGCAGCTCCGGGTAGTTGTAGATGCAGCCGTTGAAGACCAGCGCGAGGCCCAGGTCGTCGCGCACCATCGGCTGGCCGCCGGCCTCGGACAGGTCGATGATGGTCAGCCGGCGATGCCCGAGCGTCACCCAGTCGGCGGTGTGGAGCCCTTCGCCGTCCGGGCCGCGGGAGCGCATCGCCTCGGTCATCCGGGTGACCGCCTCCGCGTCGGGCGTCCGGCCGTCGAATCGCGCCTCTCCGCTGATCCCGCACATCAGGCGGGGTGGTGGGTCAGCTGGGACACCAGTGGCACGGCCATCCTCCTGTCGCGTCCCCGGCCGGTCGTGGCCGGTCCCGCCGACCGGACGGGGGCGCTGGCTACCCGGGCGCGGGGTGGGCAAACCCGCTGGTTCTTGACGGCAGGCCGGTGCTGCGGCTCAGCCGCGCAGGGTGCGCAGGATGCGGGTGAGTTCGGCGCGGTCGGTGTCGTCCAGGTGGCCGAAGAAGCGGTCCGCCTCGGCGCGGCGGGCGGCCCGGATGGCGGTGCTGACCCGGTTGCCCTCGTCGGTGAGGGCGACGAGGGTCGCCCTCCGGTCGGCCGGGTCGCGTCGACGTTCGACGAGCCCGCGCGCCTGGAGATCGTCGATGACCTCGGTGGCCGAGCGGGGGGCGATGCGCAGGTGCTCGGCGAGGGTGCCGGGGCGGACCTCGCCGTGCCGGGCCAGCACACCCAGGGCCCGGGACTGGCTGGGGGTGATGTCCCACGGCGCCAGCGCCTCGCGGGTCTGCCGGCGTAAATGGGACGCGACACCCCAGAACGCCTCCGCGAGGCTCTCGTCCTCGCCGCTGTCGGTGGTGTCCGCGGTCACCGGAATACCGTAGCAGCCAATGCTGTTGTTCCCTCATGTTGAGGTAACCTCAGCATATCCCCGACCGAGAGGTGGTACCCCCTTGGAACCCACCCCCATGGGCCGCGACCGCGGCCACCACACCGTCAGCGCCGAGGAGAAGTCGCAGGCCCGCCAGGTGTCCCTGCGCCGCATCGGCCGCCTGTTCACCCCCCACCGGCCCGCGCTGGCCGCCGTCACCGCGATCATCGTGCTCTCCTCGATCATCGCGATGGCCACCCCGTTCCTCCTGCGCGCCGTGATCGACCGTGCCCTCCCGCAGGGCGACGTGACCCTGCTGGTGTGGCTGGTCCTGGGCATGGTCGCCGTCGCCGCGGTGACCGCCGCCCTCGGCGTCGTGCAGACCTGGATCTCCACCCAGGTCGGCCAGCGGGTCATGCACCGGCTGCGCACCGACGTCTTCAGCCACCTCCAGCGCCAGTCGCTGGGCTTCTTCACCCGCACCCGCACCGGCGAGGTGCAGTCCCGCATCACCAACGACATCGGCGGCATGCAGTCGGTGGTCACCTCCACCGCGACCGCCGTCGCCGCCAACCTCACCACCGTGGTCGCCACCGCGGTCGCCATGATCGCGCTCTCCTGGCAGCTCTCCCTGGTCTCCCTCGTCGTGTTGCCGCCGGCCATCTGGCTGACCCGCCGGGTCGCCCGGATGCGCCGCGAGATCACCGCCCAGCGACAGCGTGAACTCGCCGACCTCAACGTCACAGTCGAGGAGGGGCTCTCGATCAGCGGCGTGCAGCTCGCCAAGACCCTCGGCACCGGCCCGGCGCTCATCGACCGGTTCACCGCCTCCTCGGCCCGCCTGGTCGACCTGGAGCTGCGCAGCGAGCTCGCCGGCCGCTGGCGGATGGCCTCGATGAGCATCATCTTCGCCGCCGTACCGGCCGTCATCTACCTCGCCGCCGGCCTGCCCGGCACCGCCGGCACGCTGAGCATCGGCACCCTGGTCGCCTTCACCGCCCTGCAGGGCGGCCTGTTCCGGCCACTGATGGGGCTGCTCAACGTGGGCGTGTCGCTGACCGCCTCGCTGGCCCTGTTCGCCCGGATCTTCGAATACCTCGACCTGCCGATCGACGTGGCCGACCCCACCGAACCGGTCGCGGTCGACCCCGCCCGGGTACGCGGCCACCTGCGCCTGGACGACGTCACCTTCGGCTACCCCGGCAGCGACACCGCCGCCCTCGCCGGAATCACCCTCGACGTGCCCGCCGGCACCAGCCTCGCCCTGGTCGGCGAGACCGGCTCCGGTAAGAGCACCCTCGCCGGGCTGATCAGCCGCCTGCACGACCCCACCGCCGGCCGGATCACCATCGACGGCGTCGACCTGCGCGACCTGCGCCTGGCCGACCTGGCCTCGATCGTCGGCGTGGTCAGTCAGGAGACGTACCTGCTGCACACCACCGTGCGGGAGAACCTGCGCTACGCCCGCCCCGACGCGACCGACGCCGAGATCGAGGACGCGGCCCGCGCCGCCCAGATCCACGACCTGATCGCCGACCTCCCCGACGGGTACGACACCATGGTCGGCTCGCGGGGGCACCGGTTCTCCGGCGGCGAGAAGCAGCGGCTGGCCATCGCCCGTACGCTGCTGCGCGACCCGCGCATCCTGGTCCTCGACGAGGCCACCAGCGCGCTGGACACCGAGACCGAGCGGGCCGTGCAGCGGGCGTTCGACGTGCTCGCCGAAGGCCGTACCACGATCACGATCGCGCACCGGCTCTCCACGGTCCGCGACGCCGACCAGATCGCGGTCCTCGACCACGGTCGGATCGTCGAGGCCGGCGACCACGACAGCCTGCTGCACCGCAACGGCCGGTACGCCACCCTGGCCGCCTGAGCCTGGCTCAAAACTATCTCAAAACTGTCGTAGAACCGTCTCGTTATTGTGCGGTCAGGTGCCGGTAGACGGTGGCCCGTGAGACACCCAGCGCGGCGGCGATGGCATCCACCGAATGGGTGCCCGCCGCGTGCATCCGCCGGGCCGCCTCCACCTGCTCCCGGCCCAGCGCCCGGGGCCGCCCCGGCTGTCGACGCCGGTCGACCGTAGTGCGGCGGGTGGCCGCGCCCCGCGACGTCGTCGACGGTGGCGCCTCGCCCGCCGGGGCCGCGTCGGTCGGGATAGCCGTGGCGGTGCCCGGCGGCGACAGGGCCAGCAGCCGGCGTACGCCGTCGAGCATGTCGGCACGCAGCACCTCGTCGGACACGTCGGTGAAGAAGACGACCGGGTCGCTGCACGTGGCCACCGCCTGCACCGCCCGCACCCGCTCGCGGCGTCCCGCGCCCGGTCCGGCGATGAGGTCGTTGGCCCGCATGGCGATCTCCATGAGGCGGTGGTACGTGTCGCCCCGGCCGACCAGCGCGATGTCGTGAAAGAGCATGCCGAGCGGCCGACGATGGGCGAGCATGATGTCCACCCAGCCCTCCACCACCGTCCACCGGGCCGACTCCGCGGGCTGCGTCCGGGCCGAGTCCAACAGCGCCTCCAGGTCCGCCACCAACGGCTCGACCAGGGCGGCGAGCAGATGCTCCTTGGCCGGGAAGTGGTACAGGATCGCGGCCTTGGTCAGCCGCAGCCGCTCGGCGATCTGGCGCAGCGAGGTGCGCTGGTAGCCGTGTTCGGCGAAGAGGTCGAGCGCGGCGCGCAGGATCCGGGTGCGGGTGTCGTCCGCGGGATCGGCGGTCATGCCGGCCAGCCTAGCGACGCCCTGACCGGAGGGCGACATTGCCGTTGATGTGACTGACCATCGGTCAGTACAGTGGGGACGGTCGACGCAGCCAACGGCAGGAGGGGCGATGCCCGTCATCTCGATCGGCAACCTGGTCAAGACGTTCGGCGCCATCCGGGCTCTCGACGGGCTGGATCTGCGCGTCGAGCAGGGGGAGGTGCACGGCTTCCTCGGGCCGAACGGCTCCGGAAAGTCCACCACCATCCGGGTCCTGCTCGGGTTGCTCCGCCGCGACTCCGGCGAGGCCCAGGTGCTCGGCGCGGACCCGTGGCGCGACGCGGTCCGCCTGCACCGCCGGCTGACGTACGTGCCGGGCGACGTCAGCCTCTGGCCCAACCTCACCGGCGGGGAGGCCATCGACCTGCTCGGCCAGCTGAGGGGCGGCCTCGACCGGCGTCGCCGCGACGAGCTGCTGCACCGCTTCGACCTCGACCCCACCCGCCGCTGCCGCACGTACTCCAAGGGCAACCGCCAGAAGGTCGCCATCGTCGCCGCCTTCTCCTCCCCGGTCGAGCTGTACGTGCTCGACGAGCCGACCTCCGGCCTCGACCCGCTGATGGAGGCGGTGTTCCAGGACGAGGTCCGACGGATCAAGCAGGCCGGGGCCACCGTGCTGCTCTCCAGCCACGTCCTCGCCGAGGTCGAGGCGCTCTGCGACCGGGTCAGCATCATCCGCGAGGGTCGTACCGTCGAGTCCGGCACCCTCACCGAGCTGCGCCACCTCACCCGCACGGCGGTGACCGTCGAGACCGCCCGGCCCATCACCGGCCTGGCGGCGCTGCCGGGTGTGCACGACGTGCACGAGGTCGACGGGCGCACCCACCTGGAGGTCGAACCGGCCCACCTCGACGAGCTGCTCGGTCAGCTCATCCGCTTCGGCGTCCGCGCGCTGACCAGCACCCCACCCACCCTGGAGCAGCTCTTCCTGCGCCACTACGGCGACGACCCCGCCGCCAACGGTCCGGCCGCCGCCCCGGCCGCCGCGACCCCGCAGGCCGGCGCCCGATGAGCGGCCTCACCGGCACGCCCCTGCTGGCCCGGCTCGTGCTGCGCCGCGACCGGATCCGCCTCGCGATCTGGGTCCTCGGCACGCCGCTGCTCGGCTACGCCCTCGCCGGCAGCGTCGCCGACATCTACCCGGACCAGGCCGCCCGTCTGGGCTACGCCACCACCTCGGCGTCCAGTCTGGTCGCCCGCGCCTTCAACGGCCCCATCGCCGGCACCGATCTGGGCGCCGTGGTGGTCGCCGAGACGTACGTGACGTTGGCTCTGATCGCCGCGCTGCTGAGCACCTTCGCGGTGACCCGGCACACCCGGCAGAACGAGGAGACCGGTCGGGCCGAGTTGCTCGGGTCCTCCGTGGTCGGCCGGTACGCGCCGCTCACCGCCGCGCTCCTCGTCGTCGTCGCGGCGAACGCCCTGGCCGCGGCGCTGCTCGCCGTCGCGCTGGTCGGCGCCGGCCTGCCGCTCGCCGGCTCGGTCGCCGCCGCAGCCGCGATCGGTGGCGTCGGGGTCGCCTGCACGGCGATCGCCGCGGTCACCGCCCAGCTCTCCGTCACCTCGCGCGGCGCCAACGCGCTCGCCGCCACCGCCGTCGGGCTGTCCTTCGTGCTGCGCGCCGTCGGCGACATGTTCGGCGACCAGAGCGCCGACGGGACCCAGGTGCGCAGCGCCTGGCCGTCATGGATCTCCCCGCTCGGCTGGGGCAACCAGGTCCGCGCCTTCGCCGGCGACCGCTGGTGGGTGCTGGCCCTGCCCGTCGCGCTGCTGCTCGCCGGGGTGGCGGTGGCGTACGCCCTCGCCGAGCGGCGTGACCTCGGCGCCGGGCTGATCGCCCCCCAACGCGGACCGGCGACCGGGGCGTCCTGGCTGCTCAGCCCCGCCGGGTTGGCCTGGCGCACGCAGCGCGGCACGCTGCTCGGCTGGGCGGTCGGGGTGGCGGTGCTCGGCCTCTCCATGGGTGCCGCCGGCGACGAGTTCAACGCCATGCTCGACCAGAACCCGGCCGCCGCCGAGGCGATCAACGCGATGGGCGGCGGAGGCGACCTGATCAACGCGTACCTGGCCGCGATGCTCGGCCTGTTCGCCCTGACCCTCGGCGCGTACGTCGTGCAGGCCCTGCTCCGGGTACGCGGCGAAGAATCCGACGGGACGCTGGAGGCGGCGCTGGCCACGGCGGTCAGCCGCACCCGTTGGCTCGGCACCCAGGTGCTCGCCGCCACCCTCGGCGCTGCCGCCCTGCTCCTGCTCGCCGGCCTGACCACCGGCCTCGGCTACGGCCTGGTCACCGGCGACCCCCTCGGCGAGGCCGGCGACCTCGGTGGCGCGGCGCTGCTGCGACTGCCGGCCCTGCTCGTGGTCGCCGGGGTGGTGACGGCACTGTTCGGTCTGCTGCCCCGCTGGTCGGTCGTGCTGTCCTGGGTGGTGCTGCTGGTCTTCCTGCTCCTCGGGCAGCTCGGGGCGGTGCTGAAGGTGCCGCAGGCCGCGCTCGACCTGTCGCCGTACACCCATGTGCCGTCCGTGCCCGCCGCCGACCCGGCGGCGCTGCCCCTGGTGGTGCTGACCACGGTGGCCGCGCTGCTCGTCGCGACCGGTGTGGTCGCGTTCGGCCGACGCGACGTCCCGAGCTGACTGTCCGGTGACCCGTTGACCACCCTGCGGCATTGACACCCGCCACAATCCAACCCATCGTCGATGGATCATTTCTCCGTCGAAGGGCCGCAGGATGGTCAGCAGCGAGCACAGGTACGTCATCGTCGGGGCCGGACCCGCCGGCCTCCAACTGAGCTACTACCTCCAGCAGCAGGGTGCCGACTACCTGACGGTCGAAAGTGGCGACGGGCCGGGCGGGTTCTTCCGGCGGTTTCCGCGCCACCGCCGGCTCATCTCGCTGAACAAGGTGCACACCGACAGCCCCGATCCTGAGATTCGCCTTCGCTGGGACTGGAACTCGCTGCTCAACGACCACCCGGATCTGCTGTTCCCGCGATTCAGCGAGGAGTACCTGCCGGCGGCCGACGACCTGGTGCGCTACCTCGCCGAGTTCCAACGGGTCCACCAGCTCAACGTCCGCTACGGCACGACCGTCGAGCGGATCACCCGAACCGACGACGGCTTCACGGTGAACACCGACCAGGGTGACGTGCGTGCGCGCTGCCTGGTCGTCGCGACCGGCTGGGGCCAGCCGTTCGTGCCCGCCATCAAGGGCATCGAACACGCCATCGGGTACGAGGACATGACCGTCGACCCCACCGCGTACGACGGTCAACGGGTCCTGATCATCGGTAAGGGCAACTCCGCGTTCGAGACCGCGTCGTCCATCCTCGGCCGGGCGTCGATGGTGCACCTGGCCAGCCGGCAACCCCTGCGACTGGCCTGGAACACCAAACACCCCGGCGACGTCCGTGGTCAGTACGGCGCGATCCTCGACAGCTACCAGTTCAAGACGCTGCACTCGGTGCTCGACTGCACGATCGACGAGATCCGGCCCGTCGACGGGCGGTTCCAGGTGTCGATCACCTACACCCACGCGCAGGGGGAGACCGCCGTTCTCGACTACCACACGGTGTTGAGGTGCACCGGCTTCCGGATGAACACGGCGCTGTTCGACGAGACGGCCCGGCCCGACATGGTGCGGGACGGCCGGATGCCCGGGTTACGCCCCGACTGGCAGTCCAGCAACGTCGACGACCTGTACTTCGCCGGCACCATCGCCCAGGCCCGGGACGTCAAGCACGCGTCGTCGCCCTTCATCGACGGCTTCCGGTACAACCTGCGCACGTTCACCCGGATCCTGCGTGAGCGCTACGACGACGTGCCGCTGTCGTATGCGACGACGCCGGCCGACGCCGCGTCACTGACCAAGCTGATGCTCGACCGGGTCAACTGGTCCTCGGCGCTGTGGACCCAGTTCGAATACCTCTGCGACGTCTTCGTCCGCGACGACGCCACCGGCGACTTCCACCACTACGAGGACCTGCCGGAGGACTACGCCGTGGAGCGCTTCGCGGACGCCACGCAGTGGTACACGCTCGCGCTGCGGTGGGGCCGCGACGACTACGGCGACGTCTTCGCTATCGACCGGCACCCGACCCCCGACCGGGCCCGGGAGAGCGCCTTCATCCACCCGGTCATCCGTCGGTACCGGGGCACGGAACTGCTCGCCGAGCAGCACCTGCTGGAGGATCTGCTGGCCGAGTGGCGGCGCCCGGACCGACACGTCGAGCCGCTTGTCGAGTTCCTGACCGGGGACCTCACCAGCGGACCATGACCTCGTCGAGGGGTTTGCGGGTCAGGTCGGGGACGTGGGCGTCCGGCGTGGGATACCCGACGGGCATCACCACGTACGGGCGCTCCTCCGGCGGCCGTTCACACACCTCGTTGAGGAACCGCATCGGGCTGGGCGTGTGGGTGAGGGTGACCAGGCCGGCGTGGTGCAGCGCGGTGATCAGCAGACCGACCGCGATGCCCACGGACTCCTTGACGTAGTACGGCTTCGGGCTGCGCGGCCCCTGGTGCACCTCGAAGACGACGATCACGGCCGGTGCGGTCTCCAGGAACGGCTTCCGCCAGTCGGTGCCGAGCCCGGCGATCGCACCCAGCCACTCCGCCGAGGCGCGGCGGTCGTAGAACGCGCGTTCCTCGGCCTCCGCCGCCTCGCGTAGCCGGCGTTTGCGGGCCGGGTCGGTCAGCACCACGAACCGCCACGGTTGCACGTTCGCACCACTGGGCGCGGTCGAGGCGGCCCGGATCGCGGCCTCGATCACCCCGTCGGGCACGGGGTCGCTGGCGAAGTCGCGCACGGAACGGCGTCGCTCCATCCGGTCGGCGAACGCCTCCGCGTCGCGCACCATCTCCGCCGGGGGTCTACGGTCGTGTTGGATGGGGACCTTGGACAGCAGGTCTGCGTCGTTCACCTGGGACCTCCCCTGATCCGGTGGTGCCGGTTTCCACGGGAGGGCCTGCCTGCCGCCGACATCCGGTTCCTCCAGCATTTCGGAGGCGGAGCGGCTTGTCGTTACGCAAGTGTGCTTTCTTCAGACATGGGCACGTTGGGCGCGGTCTGCGCCACGATTTCGTCGACCACGTCGGTCAGGCGTCCGCGTAGCGCCGCGGCGGCCCGCTGGCGGGTCGCCCCGTCGCCGTCCGCGGCGAGCCACCCCAGCCAGGCCTCCACCCGCTCGCCGTCGCCCGCCTCGTCCAGCGCCGGTCGGGCGAGCGCCACCAGCCGCTCGGCGAGGGCCGCCGCGGGCAGCAGTCGGCCCGTGGTGACGTCGACGCCGTGGCCGCCCATCCCGTCGCGGGCTGCCCGCCAGTACGCGAGCCGCAGCAGCTCGGGGACCAGCTCCGGGCCCTCGTCACCGCCGTCGACGGCATCCCCGGCCACGACCACCAGAGCCCGCACGAGGGCCGCGAGCGCCGCGGACTCGGCGGCGGTCAGGGGTACGTCGGCCACCCGCACCTCGAGCGTGGGATGGTTCGTCGACAGGCGGAGATCCCAGAAGATCGTGCCCTGGTCGACCAGCGCGCCCGCGTCGAGCAGCATGTCCACGTGCTCGTCGTACTTCCGCGCGGACGTCAGGAACGGCGGCGGGCCGGCAACCGGCCAGCGCCCCCACGTGACGCTGCGCCAACTCGCGTACCCGGTGTCGCGCTCGGGCCAGTAGGGCGAGTTGGCCGTGAGGGCGAGCAACGCCGGCAGGTGCTGGCGCAGATGGTTGCCGATCAGCACGGCGCGGTCCCGGTCGGGCTGCTCCACGTGGACGTGGACGGCGCAGATCGCCAGCTCGTCGTGCAGCCCACGAAAGGTGGCGGTGCCCCGGTCCTGGCGAGGCCCCTCGGTGATGGGCGGCGGCACGGCACGGCCCAGCACCGGCGAGCCGCTGGCGATCACCCGCAGACCCGCCGACAGCGCCGCGGCCTGGACGGCGGCGCGGCCCTCGACGAGCTGCCCGTGGAGATCGTCCACGCCCTGGCACGGGTCGGTGCGGGTCTCCACCTGCAACTTGGTGATCTCACCACCCACCCGGGTGCCGAGGGCCGGTCTCGCGCGGCCGACGACGGTGGCCGCCTCCGGCACGACCTCACCCCGATCGGTGTCGACGACGAGGAACTCCTCCTCGACACCGAGCAGGGGAATGGGCGGTCCCGAGCGCTGTCCCACAGTCATGCCGACGCCGACCTCTCGCTGCCGGTCGTCCGCCGGCGGTCAGCACGTTACGGGATTTCGTCGATGGGTTGCGATTCGAAACGCTCCATGGTGGACAACGCGTCGACGAGTCCGGCCAAGAGTGCCGTCCGTTCGGGCATTCGGTCGAGGCGGACGTACTCGTCGGCGGCGTGCGCTCCGCCTCCCACCGCGCCCAGGCCGTCCAGGGTCGGCACACCCAGCGCGGCGGTGAAGTTACCGTCGGACGCGCCAGCGGCGTACGCGCCGACGAGCCCCGGGATGCCCAGCTGGCAGGCGATCGACTGGGCCAGCTCCAGAAGCGGTCGCGCGAGCTCCGGGGACATCGGGTAGCGGTTGATGCCGCCCTGCACCGCCAGCGTCGCCTCCGGCAGGAACGGCACCAGCCCGCGGATGGCGTGATCGACGCGCTCCAGCTCGTCCCTGGTCCAGGCGCGGACGTCGACGGCCAGGCTGGCGCGCTCCGGCACCGTGTTCGTCGTGGTGCCGGCGGAGAGCAGGGTCGGTGTGACAGAGGTGCCGCCGCTGTCCGCCGCGCCGAGCGCACCCAACGTGAGAACCTGGTGGGCGACCTCCACCGTGGCGTTGACCCCGCGCTGCGGTTCGACACCGGCGTGCGCGGCGCGACCCGAGACGGTGAGCCGGTAGACCGAGCCGCCCTTACGAGCCACCTTCACGTGCCCGTCCGGGGTGGCCGCCTCGCAGACGAGCACCGCACCCGAGCGCCGCGCCTCACGTTCGATCAGGGACCGTGACGTGACGGAGCCACTCTCCTCGTCGCAGGTGAGCAGCACGCCGACCGCCGAGGTGTCCTCGATCAGGCGCAGCGCCGTGAACATCTGCACGATCCCGGCCTTCATGTCACACACGCCAGGCCCCGTCGCCACGTCCCCGCGTACGGTGAAGGGCCTGGATCGGGTCGTGCCGACCGGGAAGACCGTGTCGAAATGGCCCAGCAGCAGCACACGCTGGTCGGCGGCCGGCCACAGCAGGTGCGGCAGGCCGTCGACCACGACCCGACGGGCGGGCCGGCCGAGCGCTTCCTCCCCCCAGCGGGCGAGCAGGTCGGCACAGGACCCGAGGTGGGGCAGCGAGCCCGGCGCCGACTCGCAGGCGACGAGCGCGCCCAGTCGGTCGACCATCTCGGTTCGGAACTTCTCAGCGGCATCGAGCAGACAGCGCGGGTGCTCCATCGATCCCTCCAACTGCACGGCTGACGGGCTTGGCCGGGCGTGCTCATCGACGATCGCAGGGGGATCGGGGTGCGGTCACCCTTGTCTGTGCTCAGATGGCCGGGTGGACGACGATCCCGCCGTCGCCGTTCGCGTACGAGCGGGAGGCGCTGGGGTCGACCGTCCCGGTCGCCGCTACCCGGTCCCCAGATCTCGTCGCGCCCCGCGTGCGCCACTTTCCCGACAGCGTCCGCCGTCCCAGCGGCGTACCGTTCGCGGTCGAGCGGAGGGGGAGCCGGATGAGCCATCTGGAGCAGGCTGAGCAGTCGCCGGACACTGAGCGGATGTTCGACGCGGACACGAAGGCGATGGGCTACCTGCCCAACTACACCAGGTTGTTCGCCCACAGCCCGGCCGTCTACCTGGCCTGGCAGCAGCTAAACGGTGCGGTGAAAGCCGAGATGGAGTTGCGCCGCTACGAGTTGGCGACCCTCGCCGCGGCCCGGGCCCTAAAATCCTCCTACTGCGGACTGGCGCACGGAAAGGTCCTGCGAGACAAGTTCTTCGACGCGCCGACCGTCGCCGCCATCGCGTCAGACCACGGCAGCACCGGCCTCTCCGCGCAGGAGGTCGCAGTCGTCAACTTCGCCGGAAAGGTCGCGGCCGACGCGAACTCGGTCATCGAGGCCGACATCGCGGGCCTGCGCAGTCACGGTCTTGATGACACGGAGATCTTCCGCGTGATCCTCGCCGTTGGTGCCAGATGCTTCTTCAGCACGGTCCTCAGCGCTGCCGGGGCTGAACCCGATCCGCAGTACAACGAAAGCCTCGACGCGGACCTGCGGCAGGCGCTGAGCTTCGGCGGCTAGACCCAGGCGTTCTAACCGGTCGACCACAACGGCCAAGATCGTTTCTGTACCCACGGCGGGGAACTGGTGCAGGTAGCGTTGGCGAACTTTCCAGCTGTTGTGAAGGGCGTGTTTGATGCGAATTGTGATCACGGCGGACGAGTCGGATGATGAGTTGCGGCGACTCGGGCATTGGCTACGCGACGACGACGATGTAGCAAAATCAGCCGATGTTTCACTGCGCACGTCCGGTCAGTCCGGTCAGATGGGCGGGCTTGAGATTATCGACGTGGTCGTTTCGAATGCCGTCGGGCTAGCCAGCCTTGCCATAGCGTACGCCTCATGGCGCAACTCGCGGCGGCAACACCTCTCAGTGACGTTCACTCGTGATGACGGCTTGGAAGTAACTGTGCGTGGCGGATCAGCTGCTGATATTCGCCAGATCTCCGACTCGCTTTCACAACCGTACCGGGGCCGCGACCTCGAGCAAGGAGCTGGCCATGGCAAGGGTTGATGCGTCAGCTCGCCTGGAGCTCTCTGACCCCAGTGAATCTCGGGCTGTTTTGATTGGGGTGTCGGATTATCGACACATGGATCCGCTCCCCGCTGTTGACAACAACCTAAGCAGCCTCCTCGCCTTGCTCAAAGATCCTGAGGTATGGGGACTCGCCGACCAGCACTGCATAGTGTTGTCGAATCCGTATGCCGTTGGCGATGTGCTGGAAGCGGTTCATGTTGCGGCGACAGAAGCGTCCGAGGCGCTCGTGGTGTACTTCGCTGGCCATGGCCTGGTGGACGACCGATCGGATCTCTACCTGGCGTTACGCGACTCGGACGACGGCCGCCTTCACCGAGCAGTGCGGTACGACGATGTGCGTCGGGAGATGGTGTCGACTGCTCGTCGGTGCCGAGCGAAGATAATGATCTTGGACTGCTGCTACAGCGGTCGGGCGATGTTGGGCGGAATGGGCGCTGCAGTGGACGTGGCGGACCAGGCTCGGATTGATGGCACCTACCTGATGACAGCGTCGGCCGAGACGAAAATCGCTCTTGCGCCCCCGGGCGAACGGTACACGGCCTTCAGCGGCGCGCTGATCGACACGCTCACCGAAGGATTGGCAGACGGGCCGAGCGTGCTTGGTATGGAAGCGTTGTACTGGCACATCCGATCTGAACTTGAGGCGAAGCGATATCCGGTACCACAGCAGCGCGCCCGCAACGATGGCAAGGACATCGCGATCGCCCGCAATCGCTGGGGACGCTCAGTGAAACAGGACTCAAGCCGGACCTCAGTCGTTCCGCGACCGCCAATTCCCGATGGTCACGCCACAACCATGCACCTGCCTCCTGCTGCGCTCGTTCGTGAGATCGAGGCTCTCCGCGCGGCTAAGCGGCTAGTGATAGCTGAGCAAGTCTTGGCCGCTTCCGCAGCTCGGCGCCCAGACCAGGAGGTGGCCGCTGTTGTTCGACACCTACGCGGAGTTGGCCTGAACGGCGACGTCGATTTGATGATCAGGTCGGCCGCGCGGCGACCGGCTGTTGAGATCTTCGCATTGATTGAGGTGTTCGACGAAACTGGCCAAGCCAGCGAACTACCCGGCCTTCTTAAAGCCGCCGCTGGCGCACCTGCCGATGAAATCGCGGCACTCACAGGTTTGCTGGATACGGCTGCCAGAAGTCGGGACATCGACGTATTCATCGAAGGCGTCCTCGCTTCCGTCTCTACGACCTCGCGGCTAATCTCCGTGGTGGCAGCACTCTGGTTGGCGGGCCAAACGGCTGCTGCTGAAAAGGTTCTGCAGGCAGTGGCCACCCACCGCAACGGCGAGGAGACGGTCGCCGTGGCTGACGCGCTACGCGACGCAGGACGACAGGAGGCAGCCTTTCGGCTTTACCTCGCCGCTATTGACACCACCGCGCGGCGCTCCGCAGATAGCATCGCCCAGCTGGCTTTAGCTATGCGCGACACCGGCCACGCTCAAGGCTCCGACCGCCTGATCGACGCCGCAGTTGCCGCCGCTGCCGGCCGTGACCTAGGCGCTCTCCTGTCACTGATCGAGACATTCAACACTGGTGGTCAGCCGGAAAGCGGTCGCCGCGCGCTGGCGACCGCAGCCACGACATTGGCCGTCGGCGAGGTGCTGGAGCTCGCGGCGAAGCTACGTGCCGCCGAACAGCCAGAAGAGGCACGTCGGCTCTGCCTGGCCGCTGCGGAACGCCGGTCATTGCCCGATGTCATCCAGATCTTTCAAGGGCTACATGAGGCGGGGCGTCCAGTTGACGCGAATCGGGTGCTGGATTCAGTTATCCAGGACCGCACCGGAGCCGAAATCGCGGCCGTCGCGTCCGCTCTGCGCGAGCGAAGCCACGACCGCGAGGCGGGCCGTTTGACAGGACAGCTCATCCACCATCCGCCAACCGACATTCCAAACATTCTGAGCCGCTTGGGCGAGCAGGACCGAACGCAATTACTCGACGCTCTAATCATGCAGCCGGCGGACCGTCTCGCCGCCACCATCGCGCAACTCCACGAGGCGCGACGCGACGCCATTGCAACAGAACTCCTAGCACGGATGGTACGGCATCTGCCGGCAGTCGAAACTATCGCCGTCTGGAACCAGTTAACCTATACATCCGCCAGCCGCCTGCTGGCTGTCGTCTCCGAACGGGCCACTCCCGATCTGCTGCGCGAACTTCTGCAAGCGTTGTCGGTCGGCGCTAGCGGCTTCTCAGGAACCATGGCTATGTTACTCAACGAACACCCCGTCAAAGAACTTCCGGTGCTGTTAGGTGCGTTTCGTCGAGCAGGTATGGACGGTGACGCCAGCCACCTCGCTGAGAGGTTTCTGGAAATCCACGCCGATGATCTCATTGAAGCGGTCAAGGGCCTAACCAGATCTGGCAATCACGACGACGTTGACGCGCTGGTCGAGGCTGCAATCGACCATTCGCCGGTCACGGTAATCGTTGCGATCATCATTGCTCTGGACATCGCTTCAGGCGCGGATCGCGTCGACCGGTTGCTGGCTATCGTTCCTGCCCGGCGATCAGACGATGATATTTTACATCTAACCCAACTCCTTCACGCGAACAGCATGCAGAACTATGCCGACGAACTGCACCGCGCTCGACGTGCCCACAAGCGGGGGCAAAACCCAAGCGTTTATGGGGATAGGAAAACCGCCATGAGCCCGAAATTTCGTCCGAAGCGGTCCTTTCGGCGGACACAAGGCATGAGGGTCGGTGTAGATTCGCACCGTGTCTGGTGCGGTTGTCATCGGTGGTCGAAGGCACTCGCAGTGACGCCTGTAGGAGGTGGCCAGGCTCTGGGGTTCGGATGCGCCGGCGGTCCTGGCAGGACACACGGACCTGGAGCAACCGGTACGAATGCCCTCGTTCACCGGATCAAGATGTGGTGTCTCGTCGGTGAACGAGTTCGCTCACCCAGCGGGCGGCCTCCTTCTGCGCGGCGCGCATGTGCTGGCGGGCTTCGGCCACCTCCTCGTCGGCGTCCATGTCGGGGTGCTCGCTCAGGATCGTCACCCACCTGGGGCTTAGCTCCTCGGCGTACGTCGCTTTGCGAAGCTGCTCGTCGAACTGGTACTCCAGCTTCACCATGCGGTCCACGTGCGGTTGGAGGGCCGGCATGATCCGTTCGTCGAGGCGGACGGCGGCGCTTGGCTGTCGCCTCGCCGCGACGGCTGAGGATGTAGCCGGTCAGCCAGATCCAGCCGTCGTAGGTCGGCTGGTCGGACACGGATACGACGCGGAAGGTCAGGGCGCGCTCCCCGGCGAACTGCACCGAGGCCCGACCGTCGATGACGAGCAGGTCGCCGGGGGAGGGACGGGCGCTCACCAGCGGCCGGAGTTGTGGTGGTGCTCCTGCGGCGACCGGCATTCCCGGGCGTGCATGCTCTGCCAGTCGCGCAGCGCCCGCTTGATCCGGTCGTTGTCCTGGCTGAGTAGCCGTACCGTCTCGTTGAGCATGGCCAGCTCGTCGGCCACTCGGGCCTGGAACTCGCGTACCTCAACAGGGTCGACGCCGCGCCGGCACGCGGCGAACTCACGGGTCCGCACCTCGTGCGGGGTCAGCCGGGCCGGGTAGCCGGCGGGGTAGGGCTGGCCACCTCGATACACCTGAGCCACGACGGTCCTCTCTGGGGCAGGCGGGAGCGCGCAAGGTCCTTGTGGTGGGTCTGGAAGGGCGGGCCGTCCCGCGTGGGGCCGCGAGCGACCCGCCCGCTCCGCCCCCGCAGCTCGATTCAGCGGTACGACAGCAGAGCAGTCCGGTGCGGTCGGGACGGGCACACGCACCCGCCCCGACCAGGGGATGAGCCGAACTCGTTGCCACGCGAGGAGCAGCTCAGGCTCAAGAGTAACGACCTATTCGTTTAAACCAACCACGGGGTGTTGTCGTTCGTGGGCGGTTCGTGATCGAATTGGCGAGCCACGCAAGGAGCGCCATGCCTACAACACCTGACTACATCCGCATTGCCGATGACATCATTGCTGGGGTCAAGGCAAAGAGGCTCAAGCCCGAGGACAAGCTGCCGCCGATCGCGCAGATGGCAACGGACTACCAGGTCGGCACGTCCACCATCCAGATGGTCTACGTGCGGCTCGAAGCCCTGCGTGTCATCCGACGCCATCAGGGCAAGGGCATCTTCATCACCGAGCCGAAGACCTGGATGCGGGAGCCGTAGGCAAGCGGCCACCTGCCTGCACGGTCTTGGGTCGGGCTTGTCAAAGATGATCGACGATGCCCGATTGACTGGTGGCCACGAGCCCGGGCTCCTTGGCCGAGCGGCGTCAGGTCGATGCCGATCATTGGCTGGCTGGCCGAGGACATGTTGCCCCGGGCCAATGTCCGGGGCCGCCGCGAACGGCTGGCCACCGTCGCGATTCCGGTAAAGCAATGGCCGGTCCCCGCGACCCGATCGAGCACGACCCGCGTTCGCGTCGAACACGCCGTCTCCTGCGCGCGGGAAGCGCGTTCTGCGACGCGGCCACGCGTGGTCGCTGGCAGACGGCACGCCACTCGCGACCGTCACGTCCTACCGCCGCAGGTTGCCGCCAAGAAGTGCACGCTGCGCGTACTGTCGGCGGCACAGATGTAGGCGGTGGTTGACGGTGACGACACGCCAAAGTCGGGTCGGCACCTGTGGGGCTGGGATGATCGTGGCCATGTGGTGGGAGTCGCGGTGACGGCTACGTCGGACCGTGGAGCGGTGCCGGTACACGGCTCGCTGGCGGTCCATCCCGGTACGTTCGATCCGTTCACCCCGGGGCACCTCGACTTGGTGGCCCGTGCTCGGGTGATGTTTGACCAGATCATCGCGTTGGTGGCCGTGAACGCCGACAAGCAACCAACCGCTGAGGCCACGACCAGGGCCGTAAACGTGCGCGACGCTATGCCGGCAGCTTGGGGCAATGTCGAGGTGGACACCTGGACCGGCCTGACCGCCGCCTATTGCCTGCGCCGCCGCGCCACGGTCATCGTCCGGGGCGTGCGTACTGCCGCGGACCTTCGCTACGAGTACCAGCTCGCTGCGATGAACGAGCAGCTCGGCATTCAGACCGTCTGGTTGCCGTCCCGTCCGCAGCTGGCCGCCACGTCGTCAACGGTCGCACGCGCCTACCGCTCGGCACAGTCGGCCCGTCCGTCGCATAGCGCTGGGAAGTGACGCCCGATCGGCGGCAGAACAGTGAGCCTCGGTACATGGCGGCCGACTGATCCTGCTCTGCGAACTGGCGGTGTGGCTGGCGTCGAGGAAGTCCGCCGCTGTCAGGCGCGGGCGGCTGGTTCGGTGGGCTTGGTGGTGGGGCTGTCACTCGGTCCACCGTCGGCTGGCTCGGGCTGCGCTGCGTCGGCAGCGCGGGCGGGGGCTACCACCTGCAGTTGACGGACGTCTCGGCTCGCCAGCATGCCGAGGACGGCGAGCAGCACCAACGCTGCGAGAATCAGCAGTGTGTCGCGGGTGCCGATCGCCGCGGAGAGCGGCCCGACCGATACCTGGCCGAGCGGGATGGCGACCCAGGACCCCAGCATGTCGTATGAGTAGACGCGGGCCAGCCGATCGGCCGGGATGTGCTGCGCGATCGATGTGTCCCAGGCCACCGCGTACTGTTCCACGGCGATGCCGACCGTCGCCGAGGCCGCAACGAGTACGATCATGGTGGGCGCCAAGGCGAGCCCCAACAGTAGGAACGACTCGGCGAACATGCAGGCGACCCCGAGCAGCAGAAGTCGGCGTACCCGGATCCGCAGGGCGATCAGACCGCCCACCACCATTCCGGCGGCCTCCGCCGCCAGCACCACACCCCAGGCACTACGGCCAATCGTCTCGTCCGCGACGGCCGGACCGAGCACGTTCACGCCCCCGGCGAGCGCCGCGTTGAGGAGCATGAAGCCGAGCACCACCACCCAGACCCACGTTCGTCCAGTGAACTCGGTCCAGCCCTCCCGAAGGTCGGCGACTACGCTCCTGCGGGTACTTGTAACCGGCGGGGCGGCGATCCGGAGTCCAGCGAAGGCGGCAGCCGCAATGGCGAAGGTGAGCGCGTCGACGGCGAGTCCCCAGCCAGGCCCAACGGTGGCCACTAGGAGGCCACCGAGTGCAGCGCCGCCGATCATGCTCGCGTTGATGCCGAGCCGGATGATCGCGTTGGCCTGCTGGATCAGCTCCGACGGCACGGTCTGCGGTGTCGCGGCGGCCGAGGCTGGCTGGGCTAGGGCACTCACCATGCCGTTGGCCACGCCGAGCGCCAGTATCAGCGGGACCGTCGCAGTGCCGGTCAGCACCAGGGCGGCGACTGCGGCCTGTGTCAGGGTACCCAGTACGTTGGAGCCGACGAGCACCAGCCGGCGCGGGAGCCGGTCCGCCACTACGCCGCCGAAGAGCACGAACAGCACGGTTGCCAGCGATCGCGCGCCGACCACCAGGCCCAGGTCGCGCACCGAGCCGGTCAGATCGAGTACGGCAAAGGCGAGCGCGATGGGAGCAACGCCGTTACCCAGCATGTTGACCATCCGGCCAGCAGCCAGGTATCGGAACGCGCCATACCGCAGCGGAGCCAGCATCAGTCCTCCATCCGGAACAGGGCAACGATCAACATGGAGCAGACGCAGCTCGCCGAGGCGATCGGCACCCAGGCCACCCTCGTGGCTGGAGGTTCCATGCCCAGAAGGAAGGTGGTGGAAGGAACACCCGTAATGATCGGCTCTCAGTGCGGTTCGATCGAGCCATTCTCTTAAGAGCAGAAAGGCGATGCGGCAGACACGTTGGCAGCCAACTTCGGCGCACTCAACTCGGCAGATCCGGAAGCCGCAGGGCCTTCGGCACCTGCCCATGCGACGCGGTGGCCCCAGTGCGCCACATGCTCTGTCGAGCGATACGCCGAAGGAATCGCCGCCGTGGCCGCCAGCCCCAGGCAACCCGGACCACGCTGATATTCGGCGGTGCCAGCACCTTCCCGGGGAGCGCATCCAGGATGCGGGTTTGACCGCTTGGGTGGTGGTGTTGAGATCAATCCTCCGGCAACCTGTCCGCTGTGAAGGCCTTCGTGGGTGTGACGGACGAGAGGTGGTATCGCTTCCTGGCGGAGCGATCCGAGCTGAATGAGGTCAACTTCTGGCGGCCGTCCGGCGGTGGGTTCCGTGCTCTCATTCCGGGCGAACCGTTTCTTTTCAAGGCGCACTTCCCGCTGAACCGGGTGGTGGGCGGTGGGTTCTTCAGTGGCTTCACGCAGCTTCGGATCTCGGAGGCCTGGGAGCTTTTCGGCGAGGCCAACGGCGCTGCGAGCATCGACGAGATGCGCCTCAGCGTCGGGCGTTACCGTAAGCAGGCGATTGGCCCCGGCGAGGATCCGGTCATCGGCTGCATATTCGTCCGTGACGTCACCTTCTTCCACGCAACGTCGACCGTCGACCCGCCGCCACGATTCGCGTCGAACGTGGTGCAGGGCAAGACCTACGACCTGGCCGACGCTGATTCGGCGGCGTACTTCGATCTGCTGATCCGCCGGTTGATCGGGTTGACGGCGGAGGTGGACCTCGACGGGCCCTGGCACCGGCCTGGTCCTGTCTATGGCGATCCTCGCCTGGTGCCCCAGCGGCTCGGACAGCAGTCATTCAAGGCGGTCGTCCTGGGTGCCTACGGCCGGCGTTGCGCCATCACCGGCAACAAAGTTCGGCCTGTGTTGCAGGCCGCGCACATCCGGCCGCTTCCCAACGGCGGCGAGCATCGGTTGGACAATGGTCTGCTGCTCAAGTCCGACGTGCACATCCTCTTCGACCGGGGGTATCTGGGCGTCGATCCGAAGCATCGGCTGATGGTCAGTCCACGGCTTCGGACCGAGTTTGGCAACGGCGACCAGTTCTATGCCAGGGCGGGCGAACAGATAGCGCTCCCGGAGCGACGGGCTGATCGGCCGCGCGCTGAGTTTCTGGAATGGCACCTCGACACCGTCTACAAGGCTGCCTGATCACTACAGTTGGTGCTTCGTCACGCAGTCATGAACCGGCCCGTTTCCCCTATCTGATCGACCGGTGCTCGTCGGCCGCGCCACCAGGGATGTCGCCCTGCCTGAACTCGGCGAAGCATTCCCGGCGACTCCGGTGGCCGCGGTCTGGCACAGCGGCTGACGTCTGTCCGTCGCGGCCTCAACGTTGGCTCTGACGAAGGTTCCACCAGGGTCGGCGCGGCCGTGGGCTGACGGGAGCAGCCGTCGTGGTTTCCACCGGTGCGGTCCCGTTCAGGTTTGCCAGGGTCAGGTGCCGGCGTGGCCGTTGCGCCGCCCGGAGGTCGCTGAACCATCGCACGAAGGTGCCGATGAAGATGCCGTCCGGGTCGTTGATGATGTAGATGCCGGTCAGCTCGACGATGTCATCCCGGGCCTTCCCGTCGACGTGCTGGTGCATCTGCCAGATCAACCGACCACCGTACTTTCCGTCGGCGGCGTTCTGGACGAGGACAAAACAGGTCGGGTACTTGCCGAGCACCGCCTCCAGCACGGCTTCCTTTCCCTGCTGGCCGGCTTTGACGATTTCCCGATAGTGCGCCAGGTAGTTTTCGGCCACGAGCTCCGCGATCGATTCGTCGGGGTGGCGCTCCAGCCGGTCCATGTCGATGTGCGAAAGCTGCACGATGCGGTGGTACGTGACCTTTCCGAGCTTCCGATTGAGTGATTCGAGGTAGCGCAGGCTGTGATCTTTCACGTGAGCGTCGCCCGGCTGGATGCCGACCTCCACGAACGAGTTGACGGCGTAGATGCGGGAGTCGCCGTCCTCGTGTGCCGACTCGATGACCAGCCGCGCGGCCGCGTAGAGGGCACGCGCCTTCTCGTCCCGCTCCGGCGAGTGCTGGCCGGGATCCAGCGGGTAGTACTGGATGGAGAGGCCGGCGCGCCGTGTCAACTCCTCGACGCTGCCCCGTAGCGAGGCGAGGATGGCGATCGCCACGATGAGGATGAAGATGAGAACCATCGTGAGCCACGTCGTCTGAGTGGTGGCTTTGTCGGCGACGTTCTGACCCAGTTGTCCCACCAACGCCTGACCGAGCACCGCGAGCGTGAACGCGATCCCGGCGGTGAGTACGGCGACAAGTGGACTCCTTCGGAAGAACAGCCAGGTTCTACGCATTAGCCCACCCGTCCTGGAGTTGTTTTCTTGGGCGTGGCACCGAAGAGAGCCGCGCACCTTCGCAATTCGATGTTTGCATGCCGATCAAGGCGTCGAGAATGACAAAAATCCGACAGCCGAGCCGCTCGCTCCGCCTCAACTTCGCAGGTCGCCACCTGTGGCGGGGCGATTCTGTTGGGGTGCGATGTTCGGCGACTCGAACTGGCCCCGCTGCGGACGGCGGCGCTCGTCCAGCAGTTCGTCGATCCACCGGATGGCATCCCGCTGCCTGCTGAGCATGTGCTGGCGCGCGCTGGCCAGGTCCGGGTCGCCACCGGCCACCGCGAGGTGTTCATCCAGGATCACGACCCACCGGCGGCTGAGTTCTTCGGCGTACCGTGCCTGCTGCAAGTGCTCTTCGAGGCGGCATTCGAGTTTGATCAACCGATTGATCTGTGGCTGAATCGCCCGTCTGATCTGCTCGTCGAGCCGGACGGCGACGTCCGGTGCGCAGCTGACTTCGAGGTCGCCTCGCTGGTAGCACCAGGGGCCCTGCTCGGCGAGCGCCTGCTGCAGGTGCTTCTCCAGGTCCGCCGCGCGGTGTGGGGCCAACTCCCGGGCGGCGTCGGCGGCGAGCCGGGTCAGCCGCTGGACTGCCTGCGGCATGAAGTAGTCGGCGTACCAGCTCAGCACCTCGGAGCGCAGGCTGACCGTCGACGACCAGGCGAACGTCGCGCGGATGTGGAAGGAGTACACGTAACCCTGGGCGGGCACCACGATCTGCCAGGGCGCGCTGCGCTGCTCGATGAGCGGGCCGGACGGCGACGGGCCGGCCCCGGCCCCGACAGGCGCCTCGTCCTGGAGCGCGGCGACCAGCCGGTCCCAGGTTCGCGCCCACCAGCGCCACGCGCCGACACTCACGTCCCGGGTGATGGTCAGCCCACGGATGCCGCGCTGCCGCCACTGGTCCGCGGGCCTCGGCCTCCCGTCGGGAGCGTCCGTCATGGCACCCCTCCAGGGTCACGGATCCGCATTTCACGCTAACAACCGGTGACCGATTTGCCCGTAGCCACGCCGTCACCCGGCGGGGCCACCATCAAGGGTTCAGCCAGCATTGTGGAGCCGTTGAGGCGTCGAGGGGTGTTGCTGTCGGCCGACAGCGGTGAGACTGGTCCCGATCCGACAACGACACGGATCGATGGATCGGATGGTTTGGAGGCAGCCTGTGCCCACCCTCGTGTCCCCGCTGGCCACGCTCGGCGCGATCCGCCGGCGTACCACCACCCTCGCCCTGCTCCTCGCCATGGTCGCCGCCACGCTGGTCGGCCCGGCCGTGGTGACCCCTCGGTTGACCGACTCCGCGTCAGCGGCGGTCTACAACTCCTGCACCATCAGCCGCTGCGCGGACGCCCGCACCGCCCGCTCCGGATGGTCCGCCAAGGGCTTCCCGACCAGCCGTGCCTGGTATTCCTGGAGCGGCGGCAAATCCAACTTCGCCGGCGGCCGGTTCTACAACTACGAGGGTCAACTGCCCACCAACGCCACCTACTACGAGTACGACGTCTACCCGCGTACCCAGGGCGCCGCCCGGGACGCGTACCGGATCGTGGTGAACCGCAGCACCGGGGTCACCTGGTTCTCGCCCAACCACTACACCGACTTCTACCGGCTCTGACCAACGCCGGTGCCGACCGTCCCGACCGGCCGGCACCGGCGACCGGGCCAGATCAGGAGGTACGTGATGGTCGATCCGAGCGGTGGCGAGCCGCCCGAGTGGCTGACCGTGTGCCGAAACGGGACGCCGGAGGTGCCGGGCGCTGCGGTGCTGGCCGGAGCGGCGACCCGGACCCGACCGGCGCTCTTCGCGGTGTTGAGCGCGGTGCTGGCCCTGCCGGCCCACCTGGGAAGCACCTGGGACGCCCTCGCCGATGTGCTGCGCGACCGGCTGGACGCCGGCCCGCTCACCCTGCTGATCGACGACGCCGGCCAACTGCTCGCCGACGAGCCCGCCGGCCAGTACGCCCTCCTGCTCGCCGTGCTGGGCAACCTGGCCGCCACCGCCCCGCACCCGCTGCGCGTCGTCCTGCACGACGCCTCACCCTCCTGAGTGCTGCCGCCGCCGCGAACGGGGGACTCTCGCACGAGCCTCGCGCCGTCCCGCTCCCACGAGCCGCGATGGCGTCCGGCGCCGACCGGCCGACAGGATCGCTTCGTCGCCGACGTAGCCGGGACGCCGCCGGGGGGCTCCGCCAGCCGCGAGTCACTCGGTGCGGATGGCATCTCACGGAGCGTGACGGTGTGGGAGTGGGCATGCTCGTACGAGCGTGATGTCACACAGACATCTTGATGTCTGTGTGACATCACGCTCAACAGCGACACCGGCACCCCGCGCGTTGGCGGGGCCTGCGCGTTGGCCGGCCTGTGCGTTGGCTGGGCCTGTGCGTTGGCCGGGCCCACGCGTTGGCCGGGCCGCTGCGCGCGCAGCCCGGGCGTTGGCTGGGCCTGCGCTCGCGGTGACGCGCCCCGCCTCGCCGACACCCCGACCTGGCGCGGCAGGCATCGACCGGAGCCGCGTCGGGGGCAGGCTGCGTCGACCGGCGCCGCGTTGGGAGCAGGCTGCGCTGACCGGCGCCGCGTTGGGAGCAGGCTGCGCTGACCGGCGCCGCGTTGGGAGCACGCCACGTCGACCGGCGCCGCGTTGGGGGCCACGCCGCGCCGACCGGGCCGCGTGGGGGTGTGCTGCGTTGACCGTGCGCTGCGTCGGGGTGCGCTGCGCGGTGTGGCCGCGGTTGCCGCTTCGGTGGCCTGGGGGCGGGGCGCTATCGCTGTGCGGGTGCTCAGTTCCCGACAGTCGGGGCCTCCGGTGGGTGCGGTGACGGTGGCGGTGACGGTCGGGTGACGGCCCCTTCGCGATCCTCGTGCCGAGCCGGGCGGCGTGCCCCGGCGCGGGCAGCGGGGAGGCCGGTGCGGTGGACTTCGTCGACGGTGTGCTGGTGCGGCTGGCCGATCCGGGCACCCGCGCCGCCGTCTTCGACGACGACTCGCTGGCCCACCTGGTCGAGGCCGCGTACGACACCGAGGCGATGCCTGTCGCACCGCCGTACGCGGCGGTGTTCGACGAGCTGACCCTCGGCTTCGCCGCTGCGCCGGTGACCCTGGCAGAGGGGGAGTGGCTGGGCTCCGGCGGCACCACCCGTACCGAGCTGCGGGTCCGGCTGCACGGCCTCGGCGGGTCGGCGCTGCGCATCGACGCGCTGTGGCGGGGCAGCCTGGTGGTGCGTACCAGTGCGGCCCGGGACCGGGTCGAGGACCTCGACGTGGCGGTGCCCGCCTTCGACGTCGACCCGCAGATCGTCGCCGACCTGGGCGCGTTGCCGGCCGACCCGGCGGTGCTGGAGACCGAGCGCCGGACCCGGCTGGTGGCCCGGCTGCGGGCCGGCCTGCACCAGCCGGCCGCGTTCACCGACGCGCACCTGGACCGGCTGCTCGCCGGCGTCGGGGCCGCGACCGCCGGTGACCTGGTGGCCAGGATGCGCGGGCAGGTCGCCGGCGCCACTGTGAAGCTGCGCTACGCGGCCCCGCCAGCGGCACCACCCACCCCGCGTCCGCTGCCGTTCGCCGCCGCCGTGCTGATCCGCGACCGGGGCTTCTCCCTGGCCGACCTGCTCGTCGAGACGCGGCTCGTGCGGGCCCGCGCGGAGGAGTTGGGGCTGGACGTGCCGGCGCCGGACGACGTCCGGCGCCGACACCGGGTGGTCGCCGTCTGGGTGGTGCCCATCGAGACGTTCGACGACGACGGCTGGCCCGGCGGTGACACCGGCACCGACGCGCAGAAACGGGCCGCCCGGTTCGCGCGGGCCGGCCAGTGGCTCGCCCGCAGCGGCATCGGGCTCGCCGCCGTGACGACCTGAGACTCCCAGCCGCTGGCAGCCCGCAGCGGCCGGGAGTCGCCCACCGACCACAGCAGAAACTCCGTCCGGGAGGACCCGTGGCACCGACAGCAGCATTCCCGTTCATCGAGGTCCGGATCGTGCCGCCACCGGCGCCGCTGGCACAGCGCTCACCCGGCGTCATCGCCGTGGTCGGCAAGGCGCCGTCCACCGCCGACGGAGGCTCGGCACCGGCGAACACGCCGGTCCGGATCGAGACCCTCGACGACGCGGTCACCAACTTCGCCCGCCGGCAGGCCGGCAACGTGGTCCGCAACGCCCTCTACAACTCGCTGGAGTTGGCGTTCCTACAGGACCCGCGGCCGGCCAAGGTGTACGGGGTCAAGGTCGCCGGCGACGACTACGCCGCCGCGCTCGGCGCCCTGGAGGCCGCCGACGACGTGACAATGGTGTCGCTGGCCAACGAGACGAGCGTCGGCAACCCGGCCGGTGCGGGCGCACCGACCGGTCTGCACGCCCTCAAGGCGCACGTGGAGACGATGTCCGCGGCCGGCCAGCGGCGGATCGGCTTCGCCATGGTCAACCCGGCCACCGAGAAGGTGCCCACCTACGTCGCCGACATCACCGCCGCCGCGAACCCGCTCAAGAGCAGCACCAGCCGGATGCTGATGATCGCGGCTCGGGGCGCGGACGGCGACGCGGCCACCGCCGCGATGGCCGCCGTGGCCGGGCTGCCGGTGCACCACAGCATCGTGCTGAAGAAGATTCGCGGGGTGGCCATCCCGGTGGCCAAGCAGTACAGCCCGGCCGAGATCAAGGGTCTGTCCGAGGCGAACCTCACGCCGATCATCGACCCGACCCTGATCACCGGGGAGAGCCTGCACTTCGCCGACGGGAGGCTCTTCACCACCGACGCGAGCCTGCTGCACGTCGACCTGGTCCGCACCCTGGACCAGATCGAGTTCATGCTCCGCGCCGGCCTGATCGGCCTGGTCGGCGACGCCCGGATCACCAAGCCGGGCATGACCCTGCTGAAGACCCAGGTGGACGGCATCCTCGGCCCGCTGAAGCGACAGGCGGTGATCGACGACTACCGGATCGAGATCCCGGTGCTGGAGATCCTCAGCATCCCCGAGGTCGCCCGCACCGCCACCGACACCTCGATCGTCACCGCCGCCCGGGCCGACCGCACGGTCGACCTGGTCGTCACCGTCACGTACGGCCCGGCCGTGAGCCGCCTGCTGGTCACGCTCGTGGCCAAGTTCTGACCCGGAGGAACCAGACCATGGAGTGGAAGACCCGCCTCGCGGTGCAGTACACCAAGGGCACCGAGACGGTGCTGATCAGCCCGATCGACTCGTTCAGCCCGTCCTTCTCGCTCAACGTCGAGGCGCTGCACTCGTGCGAGGTGACCCACCTGGGAGTCATCCACGCGCCGGTGTCGATGAACTTCACGATGACCGTGAAGGCGATCGGGGATGTCGCCGGCCGGCTCACCAAACTGGCCCTCGACGGCGAGCTGTTCGACATCGCGCTGCTGGAGCACACCGGCGACGACTGGTCGTTCTCCTCCTTCGTGCTGCGGGACTGCCTGATCACCAGCGCGACACCGACCACCGCCACCATCTCCGGCGCACCGGCGGCGACGTTCAGCGGCTTCAGCCTGGCCGCCACCGTCGACCCGAAGACCGGCGACCAGTCCGTGCTGCCCTGACGCGCCGACGACAGCCCGCCCACGACAGCCCGCCCACGATCGACCGGAGGTAGCAGATGGCGACCGGTGCTGGCCGTGCCGCCCGGGTCACCCGTACCGGGCTGGCCCTGGTGCACGCGGGTGAGCTGGTGCTGCCGGCGGCCGGCAGCGAGGCCGAGGCCGAGCAGGTGGCCGAGGATGACCGCGCGGTCATCGCGTACCACTTCCCGGTGGAGATCGAGGTGGTCGCGGCCGGCGGCGCGGTCGACGCCGACGCCCTCGCCGACCTCGCGCTGGCCCGGTTCGCCGAGCACCTGGACGGGTGGGCCTGACGGTGGCCATCTCGGTGCACGTGCCGGTGCGGATCCGGCTGGACGCCCACTCGGTGACCGAGCGGCCGGAGGCGGTGACCGGCGCGCTCGGCGCGGCCCTGGCCCGCGCCCTGGAACGCTCCCGCCGCGAGGTGGTCGCGCCACGCGGCGGCTACCTGGAGGTACGCCCCAACGCGCCGGAGTTCCGCTGGACCGGCGCGGGCCGCGAGCGGGTGTCCCCGGACGACCGGCGGGCCTTCGAGGCCCGGCTGCGCCGGCGCATCGACGAGGTGGTGGCCGCCGCCCGGCTGGACCCGGGGCTGCCCGCCGGGGTGGCCGCGCCGCTGAGCCGGCCGCCGGCCGAGCTGTTCAACCCGCAGCGGATGCGCCACCTGCTGGCCGTCTATCGTGTGCCGTCCTACGACGACGGTGGCGACGCCGCCGAGGTGCCGGTCGACGGCGACGAACCACCGCCGATGCGCTACGACTGGCAGCTGCTCCCGGTCACCGACCTGGTCGGTCACTTCGCCGAACTGGCCCGCGAGGCGGTCCGACAGCACGGTGCCCCGCCGTCGGGCGCCCCACACGGCGTCATCGCCCGCGTCACCAGCCCGGAGGGACGGCAGGTGTGGCTGGTCATGGTCACCACCACGCCGCTGTCGTACTTGACCTTCGACCGGTTCGGCGAGACGGTCTTCCGGGCCACCCCGCAACCGCACTTCGAGATCGAGGCGCGTACGCCCAGCCCGCAGCCGGGCACGGTGGACCGTCGACCCGTCGCCGACCGGGCCGCGCTGGTGGCCATGGTGGACGAGGAGATCGGCGCCGACATCCGGACCCGTTTGCGCACCGCGCAGCCGCGTGGTGAGACCACCACCGCCGAGGAGTACGCGGCGCAGATCGAGCGGGCCGTCGAGGCGGAGGTGAACCGGCGCGTCGAAGGGATCCTCGGTTCGCTGGGCGGTGCGACACCGACCAGCCTGATCATCGTCCAGGTGGGTGGCACGTCGCTGCTGCTGGTCGGCACCGAGGCCACCGATGCGACGCTGCACTGGACCGGGCGGGCCAACCTGCTGCCGATCAGCGTCGAGCAGCACCCCACGACGCCGGTCGACCCCAACGCGCCACCCGGTGGCGGCACCAGCACCGGGGCGGGCGGCGGCACTGGCTCTGATGGCGGCGGTGGCACGGGTGACGGAGGCGGTGGCACCGGGGCGGGCGATGGTACGGACGCCGGGGGAGGGTCCGGTGCCGGAGCCGGCGGTACGCCACGGGGCGGGTTCGTCTTCGACCCGAGCGTCCCGAGCGCGCCACCCGGCGCCGGGGCGAGCCGGTTTCCGCTGGTCACCGGCGAACGGGCGGAGATCCCGGCGTGCGGGTCGCTCAACGGCGAACCCGACCTGGACGCGTTGGGCGCGGACGCCGACGATCTGCGTCGCCTGATGGACGACATCGCGTTCCGCCTGCAGATGAACCAACCGTGCCGCTACCCGGCGACCTTCTGCCTACAGGCCGCCGCGGTGCTGCGCGCCCGGGCCGCCGCGATCGGCGTACTCGTTGGCACGGCGGAACGGGAGGCGTTCAGTCGGCCCGTTCCGGAGGGCACCGGTCGGCTCGGGCCGCTGGACTTCCGGCCGGTCGCCTCGCCCGCCATCCAGTTCCTGCGTCACCTCGCCGGGGTGGTTCCCCGGCTGGACCACCTCGCCCAGCGGATCATGGCCGTCTATCGCAAGCCGGAGCACTGGGCCCGGATCCGCAGCGCCTCGTTCGAGCACCCGGCCGCCTGGAACCTGCACTTCCTGCACAGGTTCACCCCGGCCGTGAAGGACGCCGTCGGGACGATCTTCGTGATCGGCAACAAGGCCATGCTGGTGCAGTTGCTGCTCACCTCCCGGCAGGGCATCCAGGCTCGGATCACCAACTTCCCGGCGTACGCGCCGATCTTCGAGCGGCTGATCGTCTCCCAGCTCACCGACTACGTCGAGTTGCAGGGACTGCGGGACCGGCTGCGTCGGCACGAGGCGGCCCGGACCCTCCTGACCTACACCAGCACCGGGGGAGAGGCACTCGCCACAGCCAGCCTGGTGAACCCCTCCACGGCCTGGTACGGCGCGGCGCACTCGCTCGCCGGCGCGTTCCTCGCCGCCGAGGCCGCCTTCACCAGCGCCGGGGCGGCCGGCGAGATCGTCGAGCGGGACGGGGTGACCCGCATCCGGGACTCCCACGGCGTGCTCTGGACCGTCGCCGACATCGAACAGGCGATGGTCATCCAGCGCGGCGAGGCCGAGGGCATCGACCCGCTGGTCAAGCAGATCGCCGACCTGCCCGACGTGCTGGCCCGCTTCGCCGGTGACCGCAGCGCCATCCGCGACGAGCTGTGGCGGGTGCTGCAGGACATGCGGCGCAACAACGCCGAGATGCTCGACCGCGCCCGGGAAGACGCCGGGTTCGCGTTCCGGTCCAGCCGGATCAGCGAACACATCCCGTCGGCCACCATCCCCGGCGGCCGGTACGCACTGCAGGGCATCCACCTCGTCACCCACCAGCAGCTCGGCGAGTTCTTCGGCGGCAGCAGTTACTACACCCTCGGCGTCGATGACCTGTTCAGCGGTGAACTCGGCCGGCAGGCGCTGTCGACGTTCGCGCTGACCGTCGGCATCATCGCCCTGTCGGTGCTCTGCCCACCGCTGGGTTTCGTCGTCGGGGTGGCCGTCGCCGTGGGCGACGTGATCCACGCCCACCGGCGCGAGCGGCTCTACGGGGCGTTGATAGACCCGGAGCTGGTGCTGACCCGCGCCGAGGTGGAGGTGGAACTCTTCGCCGCGTACCTCGGGCTGGGACTGTCCCTGATCCCGGAGGTCGGCACCATCGGCGGCGCGGTCGTGCGCGGTGGCCGGGTCGCCCTGCGGTACGGGCTGCGCGCCGGGCTGCGGGCCGGTGGCCGGTACGTGGCGCGCCGGGTCGCCCGCCAGGTCATCGAGGCGGCCTCCCGGGACCTGCTGCAGGCGTTCATCACCGAGATCCTGCTCAACGAGGTGCTGGAACGCGTCGTGCAGAAGCTGATGGAGCCGGTGCTGGCGTACGTGGAGCGGGAGGCGATGCTGCGCAGCGCGGTCGGCGGCCCGGAGGGCGCCCGGTTCATCCTCATGGTGCTCGACTCCCAACCCGCCGCCGCCGGTCCGCGCGTCCCGGTGGTGCGGCCGTGACCCCGCCCCGCCGGTTCCGCGCCGGCCGCTTCCTGGACGCCGCGGCGGTGCACGCCGCCGCCGACGCCAACCCGCGGTTGCGCCGGTTCATGCGAACGGTGGCCGGGCACAGCGAGGCCGGCGAGGTGCGTTCTCGCCGGCTGCTGGAGCACCTCATCCGCCGCATCGTCGACGATGTCGGCGACCTGCACCTGGGCAACGCGGTGAGCCGGCTGGAGCGGATCGCCGTGCTGCGGGAGAACATCGCCGCGATCCTCGACCACGTGCTCGACGGCGGCACCCTGCCCGAGGGGGTCCGGGTGGAGACCCTCGGCGAGTACTTCGACCAGCTCAGCACCGAGATGCGCGAGCTGAGCCGACCCCGCGACGGCATCGTCGGGGACGCACCGCTGCGGCTGGCCGACGACGCCGCCGCGTACGCCGAGTCGTTGCTGCGGGAGTTCGAGGCCGGCGGCGGCGCGGGCGGCCGGCACGCCGAGCCGGCCGCCGTGGTCGGTGACGCGTTCCGTGCCATGCCGGCGGACCGGCAGGCCGCGCTGCGCCGCGCCGCCGAGCTGGAGCCGCAGGCGCTGTGGCGGGCGGTGGCCGCCGAATCCGAGAGCGGCAAGCGGGCCGCCGTCGCGGACCTGGAGACCCGGCTCGGCGGCCGGCTCACCCCCGACGAGTTGGCCCGGCTGCGTACCGCCGTCGACGACCTCGGTCGGGCCCGCTCGCGCGGCCTGCAGATGAGCGAGGCCCGCCTCGCCGAGATCCTGGCGCGGATCGCCGACCCGGACCTGCGGGCGGTGGTGGCCGGCGGCGACGCGTGGCTCACCCAGCAGCTCGCCGCGCACAACCCGGAGGCCCTGGCCACCCTGTGGCAACGCTTCCGGGACCGGGGCGGACGCGCCGACGACGGCCCCGGCTTCCGCGCCTACCTGCGCCACGACATGGTCACCTACGGCCGGGGCGTGCTCGGCGAGTACAGCGCGGCGTTCTCGCTGAGCAGCATCGAGCTGTTCCTCAAAGGGCCGGACGCCAACGTCAAGGTCGCCGGCACCGACCTCGTCGGCATCGGCCACGACGGCTGGGTGTGGCTGATCGACGACAAGTCGCACCGGGCCGCCAGCGTCAGCGGAGTCAGCGCGCTCACCGAGAACCTGGCCACCAACCTGCGTCGCGACGCCGCCGACTTCCGCGACGCCATCACGCGGCTGCAACGCGACGACCCCGGCTTCACCCCGGACCCGCGGATCCTCGACGCGATCTCCCGGATGGAGGACGCCGCCACCGAGATCGACCGGATCAACCGGCGCGGCTCCGCGTCCACCCGGCCCGCGCGGATCAGCGCGGCAATGGCGGAGCGCCGGCTGCGGCTGCGGGTCACCAGCGCAGCCGGCGAGGTCCGCGAGATCACCCAGGCGCTGCGCGACCTGGGCCTGGCCGTCGAACCCACCGGTACGCCGGTGCCGCTGCCACCCACCGGAGGGCGCTGAGCATGGCCATCACCAGCAGCTTCATGCGGTACGGCACGGTCCCGTCGGCGATCATCAGCGACGGGGTGCTGCCGATCCCGCTGTGGGCGGTCACCGCGATATCCCTCGCGCAGACGTACCACCTGCCGCCGATCGGCTCCACCGCGCACAAGGCCATCGTGGCCACCCACGATGACACCATCACGCTGACCGGGGTGCTCGTCGGCGCGGAACGCTACGCCTGGAAGTTCGCGCTGGAGACGATGGCCGAGGCGAGCAAACGCGGCACCGCGCTTGCCGCGTACTCCGGTGGGAAGTTCGGCGGGCTGATCCTCGTCACGTCGATGACCATCCGCACCGACATGCAGGTGCAGTCGCTGACCTTCAACGCCTCGGCCGCCCGCCGGGACGTCCTGGACACCACCATCACCCTCGTCCACGTGCCCCGTCCCAGCCTGCTCGGCAAGCTGCTCGACGTGGCCAGCATCGGAGTCGGCGCGCTCGCCGACGGGTTGGGCAACTGATGCCACCGTTCCCGATCGACCGCTACCTGCTGCCGGAGACCCCCATCGAGGTGCCCGACGGGTTCACCGAGGTCCGGCAGAGCCTCACCGCCGGCCTGCCGCACCGCGTCGAACTCGGCGCGGGCGTGCACGCGGTGCTGATCCTGCCCACCGGCCTGGCCCGGCAGTGGCTCGACACCGACCCCCTGGCGGTGGTCACCAGTTCCGCCGACGACCTGGCGCCCCGGCCCGCACCGCCGGCCACACCCCGGGCCCCGGCGCTGGTCGGCCGGGTGCCGCTGCGGCTGGTCGTCCGCCAGGGCACCCGGATCCTCGGCTCGGTGCCGGTCGCCGCCGGCCTGCGCCGGGTCTGCCCCGACGCCGGCACGCCCGCTGACACCGCCGGGTCCGCCCCGGTCGCCGTCGAGGTGGTGGTGCTCGGCTGGCTGCTGCACGCCGGGACGGTACGCGGCTCCGGCGACTACGGCTCGTCGCTGACGCTGGCGTGGCGTCGGGCCGACCGGGCGGTGGACCAGTTCGGGCCGCCCCCGATCAACGAGTTCGTCTGGCGTCGCCGCCCACCCGCGCAGCGCGTCGAATCCGAGCTGGGCCCCGGCAAGCTGCGCTACCGCTACCTGCTCGACAAGAAGCTGCGGAGGGTTCTGCGATGACGCTCACGCCGTTCCAGACCGGTCAGGTGCGCCAGGGCGCGGTGGGCAACGACGCCGGCTGGACCCTGACCTTCCACCGGGAAACCCCGACCGGCCTCAGCCCTGACACCGCGCTCACCCTCTCCAGCGCGGACTACTACGCGGCCATCGACGCCGCGCTGCCCGACGGGCTCGGCCCCGGCGCGTACACGATCACTGTGCAGGGGCTGATCGACGAACACTTCGCCGCGCTGCGCACCGCCGAGGGGCAGCCGCCGCTGGTGGCGAAACTGCACCTGTACTGGCGGGACGCCAACACCTCCGTCGGCGCGTTCTTCACCAACCTGGTCGGCGTCAACGCCGGCCCGTCGCCGGCCGAGCTGACCCAGGCGCTGGTCGCCGTGCTGCGGGTGACCAAGGTGCGCCGGCTCACCGGCGAGCGGACGTATGACACCGAGCTGACCCTCGTCGAACAGGCGTACGCCCGGCTCGGGCAGCGGGTCGCCGAGCGGTTCGAGGCGGCGAACTTCACCGCCGCCATTCGCGCCGTCGCCGAGCGGACCCGGGTCGACGTGACCGGCTGGGGCGCCAACCCGGACGGCACGATGACCCGGGGTGCCAGTGAGGCGGCCGGCGACGAGCGGGTCACCTTCGGCGCCGGGCTGCTCTACCGTGCAGCGCTGGAGCGCATCGGTGGCGCGTTGCAGCAGTCGCTCAACGCGTACGGGCGGGGGATGCTGCTGATCCGCGACGGCACCGTGCACGTCGGCAAGCGGCCGATCCCGTACCCGGAGGGGGAGCCGAAGCCGCTCACCCTCGCCACCGGCCTGCTGGAGTGCACCGAGAGCGGCGGCCAGGACACCGACCCGTACGCGGCCACCGAGGCGGGTGGGACCGCGCCGCCGCGCCGTCGGGCGTGGACGCTGACCCTCAAGGGCCGCCCCGATCTGAAACCCGGTGACGTGGTGCTCTTCGACCCGCCGGCCGTGGACGAGGCCACCACGCTGGGCAGCGTCGGCGCGGCGCTGCTCGGCTCGTTCGCCGCCCCGTTCGCCCCGTCGACCGGGGAGTTGGGGGCCGGGGCGAAGCTGCTCTACCTCAGCGCGGCCCGGCACACGCTGTCGCGTACCGCCGGGTTCGTCACTGTCGTGCAGGGCGTGGAGGTCGCCTCGCCCGCGCAGGCCTGGGACAGCTGGAGTGACGCCTCCGGCGTGGGCGCCACCGAGCCGGCCGGCCCGGCGTCCTCGCCCGGGGTGGCCGCCGCCGAGGCCGTGCGCCGTGCCGTCCGCGCGGCCCGGGGCGAGACGCGTGGCCTGGAGATCGGCGAGGTCCGGGCGGCGGCCACCAACGCCAGCGGCGCGGTCGAGCCGCCGGCGCAGACCGAGACGGTGTGGGAGGGGCTGGCCCGCCCGGACGGCCGACCCAACGGCGCTCGCCGGCTGCCGGTACGCCGGGAGCAGCCCGCGCCGCTGCCCGGGGTGACCTACCTGACCCCGTTCGCGTGGGGTGGGTGCGGGCTGATCCTGCCCCGCTACCCGGGGACGCGGGTGGCGCTGGCCTACCGCAACGGCGCCCCGGACGACCCGGTGGAGGTGGGCGCGCTCTGGCCCACCGGGCACGCCCCGGTGTCCGAGCCGGGGGACTGGTGGTTGTCACTGCCGGTCGGGGTCGCCACCAACAGCCGCTCGTCCATCGGCGACACGGTGGTGCCCGCCGACCACGCCGGCAAGGTGACGCACGACCTCACCGACGGCGACGGCAACCGGGTCATCGAGTTGGGGGAGCTGACGGTACGGGTGGGCCGGGATCAGCTGCACGGTCGGGGTCAGCGCCCGGCACGCGCCGGGGTGGCCGACAGCATAACCATCGAGCACGCCGCCGGTGGGTCGTCGATCGTCATGAAGCAGGACGGCTCGATCACCATCACCGCCAAGCGGATCGACCTGGACGCGGGCAACGGCGCGGTGAACATCAGCGGCGGCACCGTCAACATCGCCGCCGACGACGTCGACGTCCAGGTCAGCAACGCGATGAACGTCCACTGAGGAGAACGACATGGCATTCGTGCTCACCACGTCGAGTGACGTGCACTGCCCCACCCAGGGGAAGGTCTCCCCGGCCGGGCAGGCGAAGCTGATCGTGGCCGATGCCGAGGTGACCCGACTCGACGGCATCACGGGGAAGTCGGTGACCGGCTGCACGATCACCGACAGCAACTCCACCATGCAATGCAAGAGCGTCGTCTCGGCGACCGGCGCCGCCGGAAAGCTGCTCGTCGGCAACGTCGGTGTGGCGCTCGACACCCTCAGCGGCGCCACCAACGGCAGCACACCCGCCCTCTCGGCCAGCGCCGGGCAGAGCAAGCTGAAGGCGGTCTGAGATGGACCGGACCGAGCGGGAACGGCAGGCCGCCCAGCGCCGGTACCTCGGCTGGGGCCTCGCCTTCGAACCCACCATGCCCGGCGTGGACCTGGCCCGCGACGTCGTCTTCGACGACGGCCCGAACGGCCGAGTGCTGGCCCTTGTCGCCGGCACCCAGAACGTGGCGCAGAGCCTCGCCGTGGCGCTGACCACGCTGCGCGGCTCGAACGTCTTCGACGCCACCTTCGGCTTCGACGGGCTCAACGCCCTCGCCGAGCAGATCGAGCCGAACCTGATCCGCGAGCAGGTACGCATCGGCATCATCACGCTGCTCGACCGCGATCCCCGGGTTCGCAAGATCGTCGACGTGAACCTCGACGACGGACGGCTCGGCGCGAACGGCACCGACGACGCGGCCCGCGCCGCACTGCGTGCCTCGCGCACCCTGCAGGTGCAGGTCCAGTTCGAAACCATCACCGACGACCGACTCTCGGTGCATCTCGGGGAGCTACCAAGTGTCTGATCCCACCCTGCCGGCCGAGCTGGCCGACGTCCTCGCCGTCGACGCCGCCGCGCTGCGGGCCACCGGCTCGACCGGCTTCGGCATCGTCGAGACCGGCTTCGTGCCCAAGTCCTTCGCCCGGCTGCTCGCCGAGAAGCTCGCCACCGCCCGGCTGCTCTTCGGCGACGACGTCGACCTGACCAGCGGGGCCGTCCTGCGCAAGGTCCTCGAACTGGCCGCCCTGGAGGACGCCCGACTGTGGGCGGCGCTCGGCGCGGTCTACGACAACTCGTACGTCGTCTCGGCCACCGCCGACGCGTTGACCCGCCTCGGCGAGGAACTCGGCATCCCCCGGCCATACCTGCCGGCCCGGGGCACGGTGAAGCTGAAGCTCAAGGCCGCGCTGCCGACCGGCCGCACCCAGCTCACGCTGCCCCGGGGCGCACGGCTCTCCACCCCCGGCGGGCACCACGTCGCGCTGGACGAGACGGTGGTGCTCACCGCCGCCGTCGGTGAACGGACGCCGGCCGTCGCGGCCTTCTATCCCGGCCCGGCGCACAACCTGGACCCCGCCCAGGCCAGCCAGAAGATCGACCGGTGGAACCGGGCCGACACCCTGCTGGCCGACCTGGACGACGCCGAGCAGGCCGCCGGCAAGGAGCTGGTGGAGATCACCCACACCATCGCGCTGACCGGCGGCGAGCAGCAGGTCTCCGACGCCCGCTACCGACAACTGCTGCTGGCCGCGCCCCGCTCCATCTGGACGGCCGAGGCGATCGGCCTGGCCGTGGCCACCGTCCCCGGCGTACGCCAGGTGCAGGTCTTCGACGGCCGGGGCGGGCTGGACCTCAACCAGTCCATCTTCGGCAACTTCAACTTCATCGAGCGGGTCTTCAGCACCGAACGTGACCTGGGTAACCCGTACTACGTCACGGTGCTCGTCGCGCCGACCGCCGCGGCCATCTGGGACGGCCCCGACGGGCTGCACGCCGCCGTCGAGTCGGTCATCGAGGACCTGCGCCCGGTGGGCATCTTCGCCTCGGTGGACCGGGCCGACGAGGTCGGCATCGGTGTCGAGGCCGACCTGGTGATCCGTGGCCTGCCGCTGCCCACCGGCTCCACGGAGACGGTGAACGCCTCCACGGCCGCCGCCGAGCTGCGCGCCCGACTGCACGCCCGGCTCCGCCGCTACGTCGACGAGCTGCCCTTCGGCGAGCCGGTCCGGGCGGCCGAGGTGATCTGGACGCTGATGAACGAGCCAGGTGTCGCCGACGTCCGCTCGCTGCGGCTGGTCCGTTTCCCGGCCGACTCAGCCGTGGTGGTGACCGGCAGCGCGCCGACCGGCGACGGGGTGCAGCGGCTGCCCGTCGGCGACAACGCGGTGCTCGCCGCCAACCAGGTGCCCGTCTACGTCGACCGGGACGATCCCCGGCCGTTCCGGATCGTCTGAGCGGGGGCGCGATGACCGACATCCGGGTACCCGTGGACGGTGCCGACCCGTCCGTCGAACGCAACCTCGTCGACCAGTTGGAGGGCCCCTACCCGGGCACCGTGCGGCGGGTCGTCGTGCCGATCGCCGCCGCCGGCACCGCCGCCGTCGACTGGACCAGCCGACACCCGCTGCTCACCGTCGTGCTGCGCCGGGACCTGGTCGAGGAGACCGTCCGGGTGACGGTCACCGTGGCGCCGGGCGGCACCGGCGAGCGCGTGCTGCCGCCGGTCGTCTTCGCGCCCTGGTCGGCCGCTGGCGCGTCGGTGCCCGCGTACGCGCCGGACACCGCCGACGAGCCGCTGGTCGCCCCGTTCACCGTCGCGGTGACGGCCGAGCGGGCCGTCGACGGTGGTGCCGCCACGGCGGTCACCGGTGCGGCGCTCGGCGGGCTGGTCGAGCTGGCCGTACTGGAGGGCAACCTGGGGCGGCTGCTGTACCTGATGTCGTACGAGAAGCACCGGCTGCGTCGCGCGGCCCGGGAGGTGCACGCGTACCGGACCCTGGCGCACGCCCGGCGCGACGCGCTGGACCGGATCGGCGCCGACGTCGGCGTGGCCCGCTTCGTCGACGAGCTGGTGCACGAGCCGACCAACGGCGAGGTGTACGCCCGCCGGCTGGCCCCGCCGGCCCGCGAGCCGGATTCGGCGTACGCCCACCGGCTCGGGCTCTACCGGCGGTTCCTGCTGCCCACCCCGGGTGCGGTGCGCCGACTGCTCAACGGGCCGGGCGCGGACACCGAGCCGAACTCCGGGCTCTTCGCCGACCTGCCCGGCGGTGCCCGGTTCACCCTGCGCGAGGACGACGACCGGTTCGCGGTGGCGATCCGGCTGGTCGCCGCCGGGGATCCGCAACACCGCACGAACTTCCTCGCCCAGCTGCGCCGGGACCGGCTGGTGCTGCCGGCGAACACGCCGCCGAACAACACCACGCACGCCGGCCGTGCGCTGCCGGCGAGCCGGCTGGCCGAGGTCACCGCGCTGCGGGCCAGCCTGCGCCAGTCGTACGCCTTCGACAGCGGGCACGCCGTGGCACCGCCGCTGGCCGCCGCCCTGGACCGCGCCGGGCGGGTGTGCCGGGCGCTCGGCTCGTCGGTGGTGTGGCAGGTGACCCGGGCGCAGGACGACGCCGGTGGCAGCCGCTACGAGCTGGGTCTCGGTGTGGACGTGAGCTGGCCGACCCCCGCGCAGGCCACCGACCTGCGCAACCGGGTGCTGGACACCGGCCGGGCGGTCACCGCCGACCGGACCGCCGAGGCGTTGATCGTCGCCGCTCGCGCACGCGGTGTGCCCACCGTGGCGGCCGACGGCGAGCTGGCGTGGCTGTGGCGGGTGTGCGGGTTGTCGACCACGCACCGGATCAGCACCACCCGGATGTACCTGTCCCACCTGCCCACCCGAGGGCTGGCGGTGACCGCGCCGCTGAGTGCGCCGGTCGCCGCCGATGCGACGGTCGAGGCGCAGTTCCACGCTCCGGGCGACCCGGGCGGCAACGCGCTGCTGCTGGCCGGGTTGACCGCGGCCAGGGCGGCCTGGACCGCCGCCGGGGAGCCGGCGTGGACGCCGCTGACCGACGCGGCCGCCCGCACCCGGTGGGCGGCCGTGCCGACCCGGCCGGCAGGGCAACCGGTCGATCAGGTGCTGGCCGCCGCCGGTCTTCCCGCGGTACGGGAGCCGGCGCCCGTGGTGGCCGCGCTCAACCGCCTGCCCGACGAGTTGGTGGAGACCATCGAGCTGCCGGCGGCGCTGGCCTCCGCCTTGATCGCCGGGCAGCCGGCCGCCGGAGACCGGCTGGCCCGGCTCGTCGGGCTGCTGCGCGATCAGCACCTCGCCGCCGCGCTGCCGCTTGTCGAGACGGGCAACCGGGTGCTGCTGGTGTGCAGCGTGATCGGCCTGCCGCAGGCCGGGCTGAACCTGGCCGAGCGCCGGGCCACCGGGTTCCGCTGGTACACCGTCGGACTCGGCGGCGGCACGGCGGAGATCAAGGCGGTCGGCGCGCGGACCACCCTGCGCCCCACCCACGCCGGGCTGGTCGCGGTGGTGGCGCTCTCCTATGTGCGTACCGGCCTGACCGACCCGTACGAGTTCCGGGTGGAGCTGCCCGACGGGGTGGCGCTGACCCTGGCGCAGTACGAGCGGCTGATGAACGCGTTGACGCGAGTCTGCCCCCTCGGCGTGGAGATCAACACGTTCGGCATCCGGCGCGACCACGTCGACCTCGACGGCAACGGCGCCGCCGAGCCGCTGCGCCCGGCGGTGGCCCGTACCTTCCGCACCTTCCAGCAGCGCCGGCACCGCGGCGTGTACGACCAGCTCTGAGAGGGACACCACCATGGCGAGCGAGATCAACTACGACGGGATGACCGTCACCGAGCTGTACGAGGTGTTCACCAGGCACGGCATCCCGCCCTCGGACGCCAGCGTGCTGGTCGCCTCCTGGATCTACGAGAACGTGGGCACCGCGAAGCGGGTGTTCAGCTACGCCGAGTCGTTCCCGGCGGTGGAGCCGGGCTGCGCGCCGCCGCCGTTCGCCCGCACCTTCGCCCACACCGACTGGGTCGACGGCGAGGACGTCGTGCAGGCCGGACAGACCCCCGGCGAGCAGGGCTTCAACGAGCGGTTCCACCGCATCGAGCACGACCTGGACCACCTCGGCACCGACCTGGCCAAGGCGTTCACCTGCATGGCCGCGATGCGGGTGAGCCTGCGCCGGCTGCTCGACGAGATCCGCGCCGAGATCAACCGGCTGCACTCCACCGTGCACGAGAACAAGGTGACGCTCGGCCCGCACGCCATCGAGCAGATCCCCAACTACATCGGCGCGCTGGACTTCGGTAAGTACATGGGCACCACGATGTTCATGGACAAGAAGGTAAGCATCTGGCAGACCAAGGCCGGCACCATCGTGCTGCCCGCCGTGGAGACCCTCGGCGTGGACGTGGTCGTCGGCCCGAAGGTCCGCGGTGCCGCCCAGCTCGCCCGCCACGCCGCCGAGCACAGCGACGTCCGGCAGCGTTTTCCCCGCGAGGTGAAGCTGGTGGAGTTCATCCGGTTCTTCGGCGAGGAGGAGTTGGCCGACGGTCGGCTGGTCCGCGACGTGCTCAAGGTGCTGCCGGCGGACACCAGCTACCCGAGCCTGGACGCGATGTTCGGCGAGGTGAGCGAGCGTGAGGCAGCGATCGTCCGGACCACGGTCGGCGCCTCGTCGGCGGTCTCGGCGGCGCTCGGCATCGAGGCCGAGTTGGAGAACGTCGCCGACGCCGACATCGCCATGCTCGCCGGGGTGCCGACCAAGGCCCGTGCGGCGCTGACCCGCGCCGGGATCAGCACCCTCGGCAAGCTGGCCGACGCGAAGCCCGAGCAGGTGCTCGCGGTCATGAAGGAAGCCGGGGTACGCGCCGACGTCGGCGACGCCGCCGAGTGGACCGGGTACGCCCAGACGCTGAGCAAGCTGCGCTGAACGGCCGTCACCGACTCGGGCGAACGGTCGATCCGCACCGCTCGCCGGGTCGGTGTGACGACACTGCGCTGGCGTGCCGACCTTCCACACCCGAGCGTGGAACTGCCACGGCTCGATCGGGTGCGAAAGGCGCATGCATGGCTGTTCAAGAGGTGCCGCACGACCTCCGCACCGCGCCGCACGAGGCCGATGCGGGGCAGCCACCCCGGTACGTGCTGCGCCTGCTCGGCGGGTTCGGGCTGGAGCGCGACGGCCGGTCGGTCGCGGTGCCGCAGGGCGCCCGCCGGTTGCTCGCCTACCTCGGCGTACGCCAGCGGTGCGCCCGCGCGGAGGCCGCCGGCACGCTCTGGCCCGGCTCCCACGAGGAGCGGGCTCGGGCCAACCTGCGCACCATGCTGTGGCGGCTGCACCGGGTCACCCCCGAGCCTTTGGTGGCCGAGGACGACCGGCTCGCCCTGGCCGCCGGGGTGACCAGCGACGTGGCCATTCTGGGCGCGGCGGCGGCCGCGCTGCTGGCCGGCGGGTCACCGGTCGGCGTCGGCCTCGGCGTGCCGGCGCTGGCGACCGGCGAGCTGCTGCCCGGCTGGTACGACGACTGGGTGCTGACCGAGCGGGAGCGGCTGCGCCAGACACGGCTGTACGCGTTGGAGGCCCTCGCCGAACGACTCACCGCGCAGGGCCGCTTCAGTGAGGCGGTGCAGGTGGCGTTGACCGCCGTGCAGTTGGAGCCGCTGCGGGAGAGCGCCACCCGCGTGTTGATCGCCGTGCACCTGGCCGAGCGCAACATCAACGAGGCGGTACGCCGGTTCGAGCTGTTCCGCGCCGACCTGGGCCGGGAGTTGGGTGTGGCACCGACGCCCTGGCTGGAGCACCTCGTGCGCGCGGGCAAGTCCGGCGCCCCGGTCCCGTATCCCTGAAAGACTCCGGCGCCGCCCCGCCGGCCCACACCCCCGGCCGGCTCCCGCTCCCGCCGGTCTCCGCGCCCGACCGGGCCGGGGCGGCGGCCACCGTCCCCACGGCCTAATGAGTGCTGGGAGGGTGCTGTTTGGCAAACTCCTGGTGGGGGACTGCGTAGGTTTCCGTGTTTGACCTGGGTGTGGTCCGTTGGACAGGACGTTGATCCTGTCCGGGAAGGACTACGTCATGGCAGACAAGAAGAACGCGGTTCAGCTTCCTGAACCGTCGGCGGTTGAGGTGGAGTTCGCTCAGCAGTTGGTCGAGCGGGCCAAGGCTGACGGAGTGTCGTTGGTCGGGCCGGGTGGGCTCCTCGCGGGGATCACCCGCACCGTCCTTGAGTCGGCGCTCGGTGCGGAGCTGGATGCTCACCTCGTCGAGTCCGGTGTTGACGAGGAGTCGGGCCGGCGGGTCAACGTCCGTAATGGGCACGGGGCGAAGACGGTGCAGACCGAGGTGGGGCCGGTGCGGATTCAGGTCCCGCGGGATCGGGCGGGGTCGTTCACGCCGCGGATCGTGCCCAAGCATGTTCGTCGGTTGGACGGGTTCAACGAGGCGATCTTGTCGCTGTATGCGAAAGGCCTGACGACCGGGGAGATCTCCGCGCATCTGGCGGATGTGTATGACGCCGACGTGTCCCGGGAGTTGATCAGCCGGGTCACTGACAGCGTGGTGGAGGAGATGGAGGCTTGGCGGCAGCGGCCGCTGGATCGGGTCTATCCGGTGGTGTTCATCGACGCTCTGGTGATGAAGATCCGGCAGGGGCAGGTCGCGAACCGGCCTGTCTACGTCGTGGTCGGGATCAGCCTCGACGGGGAACGTGACGTGCTCGGTATGTGGGCCGGGACCGGCGGTGAGGGCGCCAAGCAGTGGGCCGGTTACCTCACCGAACTACGCAACCGCGGGGTGGAGGACGTGTTCATGGTCTGCTCTGACGGCCTCAAGGGCATGACCGACGCCATCGAGCAGGTCTGGCCCCTCGCGGTGCACCAGCAGTGCGTCGTGCACCTCGTACGGGCGTCACTGCGGTACACCAACCGCAAGGACTGGCAGAAGATCACCCCCGCGTTGCGGGAGATCTACACCGCCCCCACCGTCGCCGCCGCGGAGGCCCGTTTCGAGGCGTTCGCCGCCGAGTTCGGCGACCAGTACCCGGCCGTCATCAAACTGTGGCGGACCTCCTGGCCGCAGTTCGTGCCCTTCTTGGACTACGACCACGAGGTCCGCAAGGTCCTCTACACCACCAACATCATCGAGAGCCTGAACGCCCGGTTCCGGCAAGCCGCCCGCCGGCGCGGGCACTTCCCGACCGAACAGGCCGCGATGAAGGTCCTCTACCTCGTCGTCCAGCAGAAACGTAAGGGCGGCGGGAGTATCACCGGCCGGGTCTACGGTTGGGCCAAGGCCCTCAACGCCCTGATCCTCGCCTACGGCGACCGGATCACCATCTAACAGCCTCGATCACACCACAGGCCCAAACACGGAAATCGACACACTCCCTACGCCGCTTGAGTGTTGCGTCGGTTGAAGCAGAGCAAAGGCTGCGCGGGGGTGGGGCGGCCCCGCCGTGTGGGTGGCGTGACCGGCGCTGCCGCCGCGCCGGTCAGTGTGTCGCGGGCGGGATGCTCTGCTCGTACTGGAAGACGTTGTGGGGGTCGTACTTCGCCTTGATCCGGCGAAGCCGGTCGAAGTTGCGTCCCCAGTAGGCGGTCTCCCATTCCGCCATGCCGATGTTCGGCACGTTGACGTAGGCGCCGCTCACGTAGGGCCGCAGTGCCTGGCTGAACTCGGCGATCCAGGTCTGGGCGATCGGGGTGACGTCGTCACCGCTGTTGGGCTCTCCGCGGGTGCCCCAGCCAGCGCCGGGCTCGGAGTAGAAGAGCGCGTCGCGGTGCGGGAACGCCGTGCCACCGAACGGTTCCTGCCGCTGCGCCCCCGTGCCGAACGCCTGGGTGAAGAAGTTGCTGTCGTCCGACGGAGCGTCGTCCATGAACGCCTGGATGATGCTGATCGCCTGCCTCGGGAACGGTTCTCGGGTGAACTGCGAGAAGAACTTCCAATTCGCAGGCTCGTCCTCGGTCGGAATCTGGAATCCTGCGTACGTCTCGCCCCAGCCTCCGATCTGCACCGTCACCTCGGGGCTGCCGATTGACAGGATCGGTTCCAGCAGCCGCCTGGCCTCTGCCTCCGAGCCTTCGGCGAGCACTCCGAACAGCAGGATCTCGTTCCGGTGGACCTCGAGTTGGCTGCCGAGGCGGGGGTCGGTGAACGGTGCGCTGCGCTGCCAGGTGTCGAAGACCCCGTGCAGGTCGCCGAGGCCCTGCCAGGTCGCCTGGAGGTAGGCGACGCTCTTGAGTGGGGCCACCTTGTAGGTGAGCGAGGTGACGATTCCGAAGTTGCCGTTGCCCGCTCCCCGCAGCGCCCAGAGCAGGTCCGGCTGGTTCCACGGGTCGACCTCGAGCACCTTCGCGCCGTCGGCGCCCGCCGCGACGACGATCTCCGCCCCGACCAGGTTGTCGCAGGCCATCCCGAGGTAGCGGGTGAGGAAACCGAAGCCGCCGCCGAGGGTCGCCCCGGACAGGCCGACGGTTCCCTCCGTTCCCGTCGTCGCCGCCAGGTCGTACTCGCCGAGCGCGGTGACCGCCTCCAACTGGCTGAGCCCGGCGCCGACCCGTGCGATGCGGCTGGCGGGGTCGATGTGGGTGCTCTTCAACTCGCTGACGTCGATCACGATGCCGTTGTCGACGTTCGACCAGCCTTCGAGGCTGTGACGACCGCTGCGGACCCGGAGCGCGACGTTGTTCTGCCGTGCCCACGTGAGGGCGTTGACCACGTCCCGGGTCTCCTGGGCGAAGACGATGACCAGCGGATAGTGAACGAAGAGCTCGTCCCAGCCGAGGCTCGCGTCAGCGTAGTTGGGGCTCTGGGGGCGGACGATGCGGCCGGTCAGCTCCGCCGGGGGGTACTTCGCACCGGACCCGGACCCGGGGCCGTCGGCCGCGATCGCCGAGCTGCCCGCCAGCGCGCCTGGGATAGCGACCGCTCCGGCGCCAGCGGCCGTCGCCTTGAGCAGATCACGACGAGAAAGGTCACGCATGGTCAGAGTCCTCTCGATCGGGGTACGCCGAAATCGGTCAAGAGGGCTCATTGCCTCTGATCAGGCGCAAACCAACCGTAAGTGCAGAGGGCTCTTCGAAGATCTGAGAGGGCGTCTGATTCACGTATTTTGCGGGTGATGCCGTCTTCAGGTGTCTCGCCAGGTTGGGGTGGTTTCGTTGGTGATGCGTTTGGTGAGGTT
>NZ_JBEYTO010000002.1:0-10979 GCF_040643095.1 Micromonospora sp. NPDC047467
CGGGGGCGGGCCGCGGGGGGGGGGGGGGGGGCGGCCCCCCCGCGGGGGGGCCCCCCCCCCGGGGCCCCCCCCCCCCCCCCGCGGGGCCCCCCCGGGGGGGCCCCCCCGCCGCTCGTTCAGCTGACCGTGGTGGTGACGATGGCCGCGGTGGTCGCGACCATCAGCGCGGCCTGCATCTCGTCGATGGCCTTCTTGGCCGCGGCCGAGGCCCAGTCGCCCGCAGCGATCTCGCCCATCCGGGCCTTCACCCGCTCCTTCGGCAGCTCGCGGAAGAGCTTGCGGTCCAGACCGACCGCCCGGGTCAGGGTGAGCAGCGCCGCCGTCCGCGCGTCGACCGGGCCGCTGCCGGTCAGCGCCGCTGCCATCCGCTCCCGGGCTTCCGTCTCCACCGCCGGCTGGGCTCCGCTCGGCGAGGGATAGCGGGTACGCGGGAAGATCAGCAGCACCCGGTCGGACTCCCGGCGCAGCACCCCGGCGTCCACCAGCCCGTCGAGCACCCGCTCCGGAAGGCCCTTGGCCAGCTTGCCGATCCAGTTCTTCGGCTTGCGGGGCCGTTCGGCCTCCAGCATGGTCAGGGCCTCGTCCAGTAGCGGCACCCCGGTCGGGGCGGGATCGGTCACCACGAGGTGCTTGTCCGTCACCTCCACCCGGCCGGCGAGCGCCAGTTCCAGCAACACCGCGCCGGCGAGGCCGTAGTCGAGGTGTGGGCGCCCGAGCCGGTTGGCGCCGTCGTCGTCGTACGCGAGCAGGACCAGTTCATCGGTGAGTAGCAGACTGTCCATGCCACCACGCTAGCGGGGACCCGCTGCCGGCCCTCCCGTGTCACAATCACGCGCATCGACGGACTTCTGGTTCTAGCGCTGCTGCCGCTTGTCGGTTTCGTGCTGCTGACCGTCGGCAACGCGTTCTTCGTGGTGGCCGAGTTCGCCCTGGTCACCGTCGATCGGGCCGAGATCGACCGGCGGGCCGCCGCCGGTGACGAGGCCGCCCGGACGGTCCGCACGGCGCTGCGCGAGCTGTCCTTCCAGCTGTCCGGAGCGCAGCTCGGAATCACCATCACCGCGCTGCTGACCGGCTATCTGGCCGAGCCGGCCCTGGCCCGGATCTTCACTCCGTTGCTGCGTCCCGTCGCGGGTGACAGCACCGAACGGTTCACCCCGTTCCTGGCGCTGGCCCTGGCCACGCTCATTTCCATGCTCTTCGGCGAGCTGGTGCCCAAGAACGCGGCGCTGGCCCGTCCGATGCCGGCGGCGCTCGCCACCGCCGGCCCGATGCACGCCTTCTCCAGGACGCTCGGGTGGGTGATCCGTGGCCTGAACGGCTCGGCGAACCGGCTGGTCCGGGCGCTCGGGGTGGAGCCGCAGGAAGAGCTGGCGAGCGCCCGTTCGCCGGAGGAGCTGGGCCTGCTGGCCGCCATCTCGGCCCGCGCCGGTGCATTGCCCACGGACACCGCGATGCTGCTGCGCCGCACCATCCGCTTCGGTGACAAGCGGGCGGCCGAGGCGATGACCCCGAGGGTCGACGTGGTCGCGTTGCGCGCCACCGCCACCGTGGCCGAGCTGCTGGAGGCGTCCCGGCAGACGGGGCGGACCCGGTTCCCGGTGTACGAGGAGACTCTGGACCTGGTCACCGGCGTGGCGGGCGTGCCGGACGCGCTGGGCGTGCCGCTTGCCGCCCGGGCGTCGACCGTGGTCGGCTCGGTGGCCCGCGAGCCGGTGTTCGTGCCGGAGAGCCTGAACCTGGACGGCGTGTTGGCGGCGTTGAAGGCCGCCGGCGCCGATCTCGCCATCGTGGTCGACGAGTACGGCGGCACGGACGGTGTGGTGACGATCGAGGACCTCGTCGAGGAGTTGGTCGGCGAGATTGCCGACGAGTTCGATCCGGCCAGCGTGGACGACCACGACCCGGCGGAGCTGACCGTGCCGGGCGGGGAGCGCACGGTGCTGGTCGACGGGGTGCTGCGCTCCGACGAGTTGGCCGAGCAGACCGGCTTCCGGCTGCCTGAGGGCCCGTACGAGACGTTGGCCGGGTTCCTGCTGGCCCGGCTCGGGCACATCCCGCTGGCCGGCGAGACGATCGATGAGGGCGGCTGGGAGTTCACCGTGGTGGAGGTGGAGCGGCACCGGATCGAGCAGGTCCGGGTGCTGCGCCCGGCGGAGCCGGCGACCGATGACTGAGCTGCTGGTGACCGTGCTGTTGCTGCTCGGCAACGGGTTCTTCGTGGGCAGCGAGTTCGCGCTGATCGCGTCCCGGCGGACGGTCATCGAGCCGTTGGCCGCCGGGTCGAAGCGGGCCCGCTGGGCGTTGTCCGCGATGAACCAGATCCCACTGATGATCGCCGGCGCGCAGCTCGGCATCACGGTCTGCTCGCTGGGCCTCGGCGCGATAGCCGAGCCGGCGCTGGCGCACCTGCTGGAGTCGCCGTTCCACGCGGTCGGCCTGCCCGAGCGAGCGGTGCATCCGGTGGCGTTCGTGCTGGCGCTGGGCGTGGTGATCTTCCTGCACACGGTGGTCGGCGAGATGGTGCCGAAGAACATCACGCTGGCCGGTCCGGAGGTCTCCGCGCTGTGGCTCGGCCCGGCGATGCTGGCGTTCTGTGTGGCCACCAAGCCGCTGCTGCTGGCGATGAAGTGGGCTGCCCGCCGGGTGTTGGCGCTCTGGCGGATCGAGACGACCGAGACGGTGAAGACGGTGTTCACCGCCGAGGAGTTGGCCGTGCTGGTGTCGCAGGCGCGTACCGAGGGGCTGCTCGACGCCGACGAGCACGCCCGCATCACCGGTGCCCTGGCCCTGCATTCCCGGACCGCGGCGGACGCGTTGCAGCCGTGGTCGACGGTGGTGACGGTTGCCGAGGACGTCTCGCCCGCGTCGCTGGAGGTGCTGGCGACCCGGACCGGCCGTTCCCGGTTCCCCGTGGTGCAGCGGTCCACCCGGCGTGTGCTGGGCTTCGTGCACGTCAAGGACGTGCTCGGGTACGCCGGGCAGGGTCGCCGGGCGCCGGTGCCGGCCCAGGTGCACCGGCCGCTGGCGGTGGTGCCGCCGGACCGTACGCTGGCCGATCTGCTGCTGGCCATGCGCCGCGAACGGCGGCACATGGTGCTGGTCAGTGACGGCCGGCGCCCGCTCGGCGTGGTCACGCTTGACGATGTATTGACCGCAATCGTTGGCTAATGGAGCAACACCCTTGGTGTGCAAGCGGTTGCGCGACAGTGATGGTGACGCAGTCCGCCTTGATTCCGGTCCGGCGCTTCCCTAGTGTTGGGCACCGACCGCTGTGGGTCGTCTGCCTCGGCCCTTCCCTCACGCGAGGCGCCCGGCGGTCGGTTGTAAAGGAGTCGATGCCGGTGGCAACCGTGCCCCCTCATCGTCACGCCCCGGGGCTGTCCGTTCGACCGGGCGGTCTACGCCGGGTCGCCCACCGCCTGCTCGTCCTGGTCGCCGCCGCGGCCGTCGGCGCCGGCATGCTCGCCGTTCCGGCGCAGGCTGAGCCCACGGTCGACGAGATCGAGGCGCAGATCGACAAGAAGTGGGAGCAGTTGGAGCCCACCATCGAGCAGTACAACAAGGTGCGGGCGGACCTGAAGGTCAACCGCAAGAAGTCGGCCGACCTGCAGAAGAAGATCGAGCCGCTGGCCCTGCAGAGTGAGTTGGCGCTCAACCGGGTCGGTGACCTCGCGTCCCGCTACTACATGTCGGGCCCCTCGCAGGAGATCGGCGCGCTGCTGGTCAGCGCCAAGCCGGACACCCTCACCGAGCAACTCACCCTCCTCGACCGACTCGCCGCGCGTGAGCGCAAGGAGGTCGAGGGCGTGCTGGCCGTCCGGGCCAAGTACGACGCCGAGAAAGAGAAGCTCGACGCGCTGATCGGCACCCAGACGAAGCAGCAGAACGACCTGGCGGCCAAGAAGAAGCAGATCGACGTCGAGATCAAGAAGCTCGAGGCGTCGCTGCCCAAGACCACGGTCAAGACCACGGGCTGCCCCACCATCAACGGTGTGGTCAACGTGGCGGCCCAGAAGGCGATCAAGACGGCCTGTCAGCAGGTCGGCAAGCCGTACGTCTGGGGTGCCACCGGCCCGAACTCGTTCGACTGCTCGGGCCTGACCCAGTACGCCTACAAGTCGGCCGGGATCAGCCTCACCCACCACACCGGCAACCAGTGGAACGAGGGCAAGGCCATCTCGCGGGCCGACGCCCGCCCCGGTGACCTGGTGTTCTTCTTCAGCGACCTGCACCATGTCGGCCTCTATCTGGGTAACGACCAGATGGTGCACGCCCCGCGCGCCGGTAAACCGGTGCAGGTGGCAAGCATCAACCACATGCCGGTCGCCGGGTTCCGCCGACCCGGCTGATCCCCACCAGGCACGACGACGGCCCCCGGTCACCGACCGGGGGCCGTCGCGGTTTTCAGCGGTACGCCGGTCAGCGCGGCGCGCCCACCGGGGACGGCAGCACCTGCACGTCGGCCAGGTTGACGTACATGATGCGGTGGCCGAACTGGATCTGCACGTACCTGTTCTCGCCGCGGATCACCGTCCAGTCGCCGGGCGAGGAGCCGTCGACCGTGCTGGCCCGGTAGTACTCACCGGGCAGCACCGCGCCGACGGCGTACCGCTGCCCGGCGGCGAGGGTGTACTGCAACGGCGAGATCGCCTGGTAGGGCACACCGGCCGGGTAGGCGGCCTGCTCCGGGTACGCCCGCCCGTACACCGGAATGGTGGCGCGGCCGGGCTTCGGGGTGACCACCACGCCGACGGTCCAGGTGGCGGTCGGTGCGGTCTTCGGGTTGTGGAACCAGGCCCGCTGCCCGAGGTACCAGATGGCCGTCCAGTCACCCTGCCGCCCGGCCAGCGCGTACGTCTGGCCGGCGGAGGCGCGGGCGCCGTGGTCCGACACCTCCATCGTGTTCGGGGTGCCGTCGGGGCGCAGCGCGATGTCGTTGACCAGTGGCGCGTCCGCGGCCGGTGCGGTGCGCAGCACCACCGACGACGATCCGCGCGGCGGGCACGGAACGCCGGGGGTGACGCATCCAATGAACGCCGGCTGGTTGGTGGCGTAGTCCGGGTCGATCCGGACCAGGCCGGTCGCCGGGGTGCCGGTGTCCAGGCGCGGCGCGTGCAGCAGGTCGAAGTAGTGCGTCCAGTCCCAGTACGGTCCCGGGTCCCAGTGCATCCCGCGCACGGTCGACGCGGTGGTGCCGGGCACGTTGTCGTGGCCGATGATGTGCTGGCGGTCCAGCGGGATGCCCAACCGCAGCGCGAGGTGTCGGACGAGCTTCGCGGACGTCCGGTACATCGCCTCCGTGTACCAGGTGCCCTGCGCGGCGAAGCCCTCGTGTTCGAGCCCGATCGACTTGGCGTTGACGTACCAGTTGCCGGCGTGCCAGGCAACGTCCTTGGTCTTGACGTGCTGGGCGATGTGCCCGTCCACCGAGCGCAGCGAGTAGTGCCAGCTCACGTACGTCGGGTCCTGGACGAGGTTCAGGGTGGTCGCCCAACTCGCCTCGGTGTCGTGGATGACGATGTATTCGATCTTCTGCCGGGCGGGCCGGTCGGAGAGGTCGTGGTTGCCGTAGTCCCCGTCGCCGAACGCCTCGTACGGCGCGGGAATCCATTCACACGAGATGGTGCGCGGGCACTCCAGACCATCCGGGCGGGCGAGCTTGCGCAGACCCAGCCGGTCCAGCCAGGAACGCTCCGGCCGTACCGTGCGGGCTGGCAGCGTGACCCGCTGACCGTCGTCGGTCACCCGGGACTCGCCCGCGCCGATGGTGGTGAAGACCTCGTCGGCGAAGGCCGCCGCGGCGTCGGCGCTGTCCGCGCCGGCGTAACGGGCCACCGCGCCGTACCAGGCGGACGGGTCGCTGCCGGCGCCGACCGGCGCGCCCAACTCCCGTTGGTACGCCGCCAGCAGCGCTGCCCCGCCGCGGATGTTCACGTTGGCGTCGGTGCGTAGCGACTCGGGGGCCGCCCCGGTCAGCGCGGCGGCGGCGTCCACGGTCTGCAGGGCCGCGCTGGGCGGCGCGGAGTCTGCGGTGTGGCGGGGTGCCAGCGTGGTACGCGAGTCGTCGCCGCGCGGGTCCTCGGTGCCGGCGTCGTGGTGGCCGCGTCCGGGCAGGGCGGTCACGTGCCGGGCGTCGGTCAGGTGCATCGGGCCGTAGCCGCCGCTGGTGCTCGGTGTGCCGGCGTTGCTGTCCCAGCGGGACTCCAGATAGGAGACGCCGAGCAGCACGGCGGTCGGTACGCCGTACTCGCTGGCTGCGGCGGCGTACTGCTGCTGGCGGTCGGCGGTGGCTGCGGCGGCGGCCGGACCGGCGGGCAACGGTAGTGCGGTCGCGGCGACCACGGCGGTGACCAGCAGTGCGTGCCGGCCGGACGACAGGGTTGGATGGCGCATCGAACCCCCTAGATTGCGTGGGTAAGGGTGAGGCCACCCTCCCGCCGGCCGGGAGTCTGCGTCAATACCTTTCCATGTATGCACACGTCCGGAAGGAAACTTTCGCCCACGGTCCGTGACCCCTCCGGATCGGTACGGAGTGTCACGGCCCCACGGGTTGCGGATTGGTAACGGCCGTCTCTACTCTGGTCATTTGTCGGCCCGGTGGCAGGTCTGCCCGTCCCGGGCAGTAACGGACCGACACCGCCGAGTCGCTTGCGAGCGAGCCGGGGACCCAGGTTCCCCGGGGTGAATCCGCAGTCACTGCGGTAGGGCGCCGACTTCCCGCCCGAACCCGTCAGCTAACCCGGTAGGCGGTCAGGAAGAAGGAGTACGGAACCCCGGTGGCACTTCATGCCCCGCGGCCGTCGTCCGGGCGGTCGGCGTCAGCCGACCCGACACCGACCGCGCCGCGTCCACGCTGGCCCCGCTTCACCACCGCCCTCGCCGCCCTGGTCGGCGTCGCCGTCGTCCTGACCGGCAGCGCCACGGCGGCCCACGCGGACCCGTCCGTCGCCGAGATCGAACGCCAGATCGACGCCGACTGGAACAAGCTCGAACCGATCATCGAACGGCACAACGCCACCCGCACCGACCTGGCCGCCAAACGCAAGCAGGCCGACGCCCTGGCCGCCCGGATCGCTCCGCTGGAGCGCCAGGTCGACGCCGCGATGGACAAGGTCAGCGCCCTGGCCGTCCGCGCGTACATGGGCGAGAACGTCTCCACCGTCAACGCCGTGCTCGGCAGCCGGTCACCCAGCGAGATGGTCGGCCAACTGGAGATGCTCGACCGGTTCGCCCACAACCAGCAGCAGGACGTACAGCAGGTGTCCGACCTGCGTGACGAGCTGGCCCGGCAGAAGGCGCCGCTGGACGAGATGGTGGCCCAGCTGACCCTGACCGAGGCGCAGCTGGCGGCGAAGAAGAAGCAGATCAACGCCGAGATCGACAAGCTCCAGAAGCTGCGCCTCAAGGTGTACGGCAACGGCGGCGGCGGTCCGCTGCGTCCGGCGCCCTGCCCGGCCAGCTACCCCGGCGGCGGCGCGGGCACGGCGGTCAAGTTCGCCTGCGCCCAGATCGGCAAACCCTACGTGTGGGGCGCCGAGGGCCCGAACTCGTACGACTGCTCCGGGCTGATGCTGGCCGCGTGGGCCAAGGCCGGGGTGTCCCTGCCGCACAACGCCGCGCAGCAGAGCCGGGTGACCAAGGACGTCAGCCGCGCCGACCTGCGCCCCGGTGACCTCGTCTTCTACTACAGCGACATCCACCACGTCGGCATGTACGTCGGCAACGGCTGGGTGGTGCACGCGTCCCAGGCCGGTCAACCCGTCAAGATGAAGAAGGTCGACGACGGCCCGATCCACAGCTACGGCCGCCCAGGCTGAGCCTCTGCTGGTCGAGGGCCCGTCGCGATCCGTCGCGGCGGGCCCTCGTCGTTGACCCGACCCTCAGCGGGTCGGCCAGGCCCGCCAGTTCTGCCAGGAGCGGCTCGGCGTCGGCCCCCGCTGACCCTGGTAACGCGAGCCGTAGACCACCGAGCCGTACGGGTGGTCGGCCGGCGAGGAGAGCCGGAAGATGCAGAGCTGCCCGATCTTCATGCCCGGCCAGAGGGTGATCGGCAGGTTCGCCACGTTGGACAGCTCCAGCGTCACGTGACCGGAGAAGCCCGGGTCGATGAAGCCGGCGGTGGAGTGGGTGAGCAGGCCGAGCCGGCCCAGGCTGGACTTGCCCTCCAGGCGGCCGGCGAGCTGGTCGCCGAGCGAGATCACCTCCAGCGTCGAGGCGAGCACGAACTCGCCCGGGTGCAGCACAAACGGCTCGCCGTCGGGCACCTCGACCACCGAGGTCAGGTCGTCCTGTTGCATGGCCGGGTCGATGTGCGTGTAGAGGTGGTTGTTGAAGACCCGGAACAGCCGGTCGAGTCGTACGTCGATGCTGGACGGTTGGACCAGGGTGGGCTCGAAAGGGTCCAGGCCCAGCGCGCCGGCCTTGATCTCGGTGACCAGGTCGCGGTCGGAGAGCAGCATCGGACCACCATAGCGAGGCACGCGGTGACCAGCGTGTCGAGGTCGCTCTTCGTACATTTGTTCGATAGAATGCCGGCATGGCTTCCTGGTCCGATTTCGCCGCCGACGAGCCCCGACTCGCCGACGGGATCCGCGTTCTCCTGCAGCAGTACGGGCCGGGCTTCGGCTACCTGGCCACGGTCCGCGCCGACGGCGGTCCCCGGGTCCATCCGGTCTCCCCGGTCATCACCGACGAGGGTCTGTTCTGCTTCATCATCGACTCGCCGAAGCGCCGTGACCTGGAGCGGGACGGCCGCTATGCGCTGCACTCGTTCCCACCGGAGGAGAGCGACGACGAGGCTTACGTGGCGGGGCACGCCTGGCCGGTGACCGATCCGGCGCGGGTGGCCCGGCTGGCGCAGACCGCCCGAGCGGAGCCGCAGGTCGACTGGCGGCTCTTCGAGTTCACCGTCGACGTGGCGATGCTGACCCGCCGCGAGCACCAGATCACGGGCATTCCTGGTCTCCCGCCGAGCCGTCCGGCCGTTCGGGTCTGGCTCGACCCGCACGCCCCGACGGCTGCGGCGCCGCTCGGCGTACCCCAGACCCGCCCGACCCGTCTCAGCCGTGACGTCCAGTGCACGGCCGCCTGACCACCGCCCGAAGACGCCGGTGCCGGCTTCGTCGTGACGGAGCCGGCACCGGTGGTACGCGGAGAAGTTAGGCCGCGCGGTACGCGTTCCAGGCGGTCAGCATGCGGCTGGCCTGTCCCGGGGTGAACTGATACATGCACGAGTCGTAGGTGTAGTCCATGAAGTTGGTGATCGGGTCCAGCCCGGCCGCCGAGCAGGTGTTGCGCCCGGTCGGGCACTGGTAGGCCGGCGACGCCTCGGCCGGGGTGTCGCTGACGCTGTCACCCGAGCCACCGCAGCCACCCTGGAAGGTGTGGTAGAGGTTCAGCCAGTGACCCACCTCGTGGGTGCCGGTGTCGCCCTGGTTGTAGTTGGTGGCGGTGCCGCCCGGCAGCGACTCGTTCAGCGCGACCACGCCGTCCATGCTGCTCAGGTTCCGCTGCGGGAAGGTCGCCCAGCCCAGCAGGTTGTTGCTCAGTTCGCCGAGGTAGATGTTGAGCGTGTTCTTGCCGCCCACCCGCAGCGAGGACTTCATCGACCGCTCCGCCGACGAGCCCTGCACGATCGGGTACCACGATGGGTTCGTCACCCGGTTGATCTTGTCGAGGCGGAAGGCGAACGCGGTGACCGCGCCGCCGGTCGCGCCGGCGTACGCCTGGTTGAGCACGTTGATCTGGGCGGTGACCAGCGAGTCCGGGATGTTGCCGCCGGCCCGGGTGCTGTTCTCCTGGATCACGTGCACCACCACCGGGATGGTGACGGTGGCCAGTGCCGTCGCGCCGGCACCCGTGCGGAAGTTGGCGCGCTCCCGCAACGCCGCCGCGAGGTCGGCTTCCCGGTCGCGGACCTGGTCGGCGGTCAGTTCGTTCGGGTCGTGCTTGGCCGCACCGCCGGGCCTCATCCGGGCGTTGGCGTGGCTGTCGGCCGGCTCCACGCAGGCGCCACCAGGCGCTGCCGAGAGGGCTGAAGCAGCCGGCACGACACCTACGGCGGCGGTGCTGAGCAGCAGCGCGAGGGTTGTCGACGCGACACCGGCGGCACGCCGGGTCAGCAGGTTGGGACGGAGTCCCATGGGCCCACCTCTTTCTGGCGGCGCGGCAGGGGGTGTGTCACGCCATGGCGGAGAACGTGTGGCAGACGTTACAACCCATCGATGCATTTGAGAACGACTATATGTTGCCGTGAGGAAACTTCTTGCTGGCCCGCGTCCCGCTGTCGGCACGCGGGGATGCCTGGGTGCACCGGCTCGGCGACTCGGGTACAGTGGTGCCGCCCGCGGGTGTAGTTCAATGGCAGAACATCAGCTTCCCAAGCTGACAGTGCGGGTTCGATTCCCGTCACCCGCTCCACGATCGAAGCCCTGGCAAGGACGCGAGTCCCGCCAGGGCTTTCGATGTTCCACGGGCCGCCAGCGCCCGATGGGCCATCCACGGGCCATTAGCCACGCTTCCTGCCGGCCTTCTTGCCCTTGCCCTTGCCCTTCGCCTTGTCCGAGGGGCCGGCGGCCGACTTCTTGGCCTTCTTGCGCTCGGCCTTCACGGCGTCGCTCACCGCCTGGGCGATGGCCCGATCCGCCTCCGAGGTGGGGTGAGGCCGTGGCAGTGCGTCCGGGCTGACCGGTTCAGTCCTGGTCGAATACGGTCGCCCATGTCAGGACGCACGCGTCGTTTCCGGCGGTGGCGAGCAGGCTGGCGCCGTTGGAGTGGGTCCAGGTCCCCACCGCGTACACCGTCCCGGTGTGGCCGTGGAGTTCGCCGGCGGGTTGCAGTGTGTCGGGGTGTCACAGCCGCACCACCTGGTCGTCGCCGGCGGTGACGAGCAGGGTGGTGTCCTTGGAGTGGGTCCAGGTCCCCACCGCGAGCACCGGGCCGGTGTGGCCGTGGAGTTCGCCGGCGGGCCGGAGGGT
>NZ_JBEYTO010000002.1:11076-11342 GCF_040643095.1 Micromonospora sp. NPDC047467
GGTGTCGGGGTGCCACAGCCGCACCACCCGGTCGACGCCGGCGGAGACGAGCAGGGTGGTGTCCTTGGAGTGGGTCCAGGTCCCCACCGCGAACACCGGGCCGGTGTGGCCGTGGAGTTCGCCGGCGGGCCGGAGGGTGTCGGGGTGCCACAGCCGCACCACCCGGTCGACGCCGGCGGAGACGAGCAGGGTGGTGTCCTTGGAGTGGGTCCAGGTCCCCACCGCGAACACCGAGTCGGTGTGGCCGTGGAGTTCGCCGGCGGGTG
>NZ_JBEYTO010000002.1:11441-11914 GCF_040643095.1 Micromonospora sp. NPDC047467
TGCAGAGTGTCGGGGTGCCACAGCCGCACCACCTGGTCGCCGCCGGCGGTGGCGAGCAGGGTGGTGCCGTCGGGTCGGGTCCAGGTCCCCACCGCATACACCGTCCCGGTGTGGCCGTGGAGTTCGCCGACGGATTGCAGAGTGTCGGGGTGCCACAGCCGCACCACCTGGTCGCCGCCGGCGGTGGCGAGCAGGGTGGTGCCGTCGGGTCGGGTCCAGGTCCCCACCGCGAACACCGTCCCGGTGTGGCCGTGGAGTTCGCCGACGGATTGCAGAGTGTCGGGGTGCCACAGCCGCACCACCCGGTCGTCGCCGGCGGAGACGAGCAGGGTGGTGTCCTTGGAGTGGGTCCAGGTCCTTACCGCGCTCACCGAGTCGGTGTGGCCGTGGAGTTCGCCGGCGGGCCGGAGGGTGTCGGGGTGCCACAGCCGCACCACCTGGTCGTCGCCGGCGGTGGCGAGCAGGGTGGTGCT
>NZ_JBEYTO010000002.1:12011-43866 GCF_040643095.1 Micromonospora sp. NPDC047467
GGTCGGGTCCAGGTCCCCACCGCGAGCACCGGGCCGGTGTGGCCGTGGAGTTCGCCGGCGGGCCGGAGGGTGTCGGGGTGCCACAGCCGCACCACCTGGTCGTCGCCGGCGGTGGCGAGCAGGGTGGTGCTGTCGGGTCGGGTCCAGGTCCCCACCGCGAGCACCGGGCCGGTGTGGCCGTGGAGTTCGCCGGCGGGCCGGAGGGTGTCGGGGTGCCACAGCCGCACCACCCGGTCGTCGCCGGCGGAGACGAGCAGGGTGGTGCTGTCGGGTCGGGTCCAGGTCCCCACCGCGCTCACCCAGTCGGTGTGGCCGTGGAGTTCGCCGGCGGGTTGCAGAGTGTCGGGGTGCCACAGCCGCACCACCCGGTCGCGGCCGGCGGTGGCGAGCAGGGTGGTGTCCTTGGAGTGGGGCCAGGTCCCCACCGCGAACACCGAGTCGGTGTGGCCGTGGAGTTCGCCGGCGGGTTGCAGAGTGTCGGGGTGCCACAGCCGGACCACCTGGTCGCGGCCGGCGGTGGCGAGCAGGGTGGTGCCGTCGGGTCGGGTCCAGGTCCCCACCGCGAACACCGTCCCGGTGTGGCCGTGGAGTTCGCCGGCGGATTGCAGGGTCGCGGGGTGCCACAGCCGCACCACCCGGTCGCGGCCGGCGGTGGCGAGCAGGGTGGTGCCGTCCGATTGGGTCCAGGTCCCCACCGCGCGCACCCGGCCGGTGTGGCCATAGAGTCGGGTGTGGGTGGTTCCTCGCCAGATCGCGCCGTCAGCGCGTGGAGTATCAGGGTGGAACTGGGCGGCGCAGGCGGCGGCGAGGGCGGTGCTGCGGCATTTCACCGCCCACACGTGCAACCAGCGCAACTGCTCGTCGGCGGTCAGGGCGCTAATGTCACCCATCAGTTCTCGTGCGGCGATTGCCTGGCGGGCTTGCGGGTCGATGACGGTGTTCCTCGTGCGTAGCAGCGGCGGCAATGCGGTCCACAGCAGATAGCCGGGATCCAGGGCCAGCCGGTCGAGTTGTTCCGCCACGGCGGCGTGGTCGGTCAGGTGAGCCAGGGCGTAGCTGCTGGCGTCCTCCCACCGTCGGACGCCCGACTCGTCCAAGGCGGGGGTGATGCAGGCCAGGATCCTCGCGTGGGCTTGCCGGGTCGCCTGGGCGCAGCGCGCCGACTGCTGCACCACCGTGTGGTCCTCGTGGCCGGTCTCCCGCCCGGTCAGGAAGTCCCGCAAACTCTGGTGCCGCAGCCGGTACCAACCAATCGGATCAGCCGCCTCTCGATCCCCTCTCGTGTGGGCGAGAAACGGCCGCAACGGGCCGTCGAGGACATCCTGCACCGCACCCAGGGGCAGATCCCCGGACCAGACAGCGAGCGTAGTGCTCGTCACCGGTTCGGTGACTGCCGCCAAGGTGCCCAGAACCGGCACCACAACGCCGTCCCACCGATCCGGGGCCAACTCCCGAACCCGCCGCAGGTTCTGGCTGTAGTAGCCGGCCAACCCTGCCGGCAGTGCGTCGAGACGGTCAGCGGGCAGGTCACCGTCGCGGACCTGGTCCATCACCAGCAACGCGTAGATCCACACCCCGCCCGCAGCGGCCAACAACCCCCGTGTGAACGCCTCCGGAGTGACGTTGCTGGCAGCGATCTGTCCCGCCAACGCCCGGTCGCTGCGAGCCCGGAATGTGACATGCTCCCGCAGATCGTCGAGGTTCGCCTGCCCCGTGACATCGATCCGCTCCACCCTCGCCCCAGCCGGCAAGGGATGCCCCGGACGGGTCGTGGCCACCACCACCACTCCTGGCGGCAGAGTCCGGGGCAATCCGAACGCGACCTCACCCACCGACGGCGTGGGCGCCTCATCCAACCCGTCGATCAGGATCACCAGAGGCGACACCTCGCCACGCGCCCGCCGCTGCGCCTGAATCGTCATCAGCCGCTGAGCAAACCACGCGGGGTCGGTGTAGTTACCCGGCAGCGCGTACGACCTGTCCAGCGAGGCGGCAGGCATGTGCGCGTAGGTGATCTGCGCGGCAAGATTCGCCCGCGCAGCCTCCGGGCTGGTCGACTGACGCGAAAAATGCGCCGGCCAACGCCGCGTCGGCGAGAACGCCAGATACGCCGCCAACGCGCTCTTGCCCAGCCCCGCCTCCGCCTCCACCAACACGTAACCACCAACCAGGCGGTCAGCGACCTGCGCGATCCGCACGTCAATCTTCTCCACCAGCCACCCACGCCCGGTGAACCCGCCCACCGGCTCATCACCGACCGTCAGGCCAAGCTCCAGCGGAATCAGCGACGGATCAAGAACCACATCCGCCAAACCCGCCGCACTGCCCGCCAGGATCGTGCCCGCAACCGTCCCGTGATTCACCCCGACCGTCGGTCCGGAACCCCCACCCTGCACCGAACCGATCCGCTCCGGCACCTGACGACCGAACCTCACCATCACACAGCTCCCCGGTCGGCACCGCCGCCACGAGCCTCGCCATAGTTGACACCGATCGTCGGCCCGGACCCACCACCCGACACCCTGTCGACCCTGGTGTCACCCGTGTGCACAACATCAGACACCGCGCCGCCGGCAGCACCACGGTAGGTCAACCACGCCGACAACCCCGACCCCACCAACGCCAACACCACAAACCCCACCCAAAACCACGGCCCCTCACCGAGGTTGTTACCCGCCACCCCAGCCACCGCTCCGACAGCGAACGCTGCACCCGACCCGGCCGCCAACTTTCCCGCACCAGCCACAACGCCCCCTCTGCCAGATCCCCACCAACCAGCATGCCCAACGAAAGCCAACCAGTCCCCAAAGGACACAAGCACAACCACGAACACGCTGCCGAGCGGGCCATCCTTTGGCTACAAGGTGGTGTCACAAGAGGCCATACGAAACCGCCGCCGACCAGATCGACAAGGCGAAACGCCATACCCTGAACCCGATCTTGTACGGTTTCCAAGCTGCCAGTGTGGGTTCGATTCCCGTCACCCGCTCCACGGGATACTGTCGGCGACGTGCTGGTCGCCTTCCTGATGGTGTGGTCAGATCGGCGCGGCCCGAGCGCAGGCGTGGACCGTCGGGCCATCAGATCGGCGACGCTCACTCCGATCCGTGATGTGAGGGTGTTGCCGGGCTTTCCCGCCTCTCCCAGAGGGCGTTGGGCGGCCGGAGTTGCCGCTGGGTGAGTAGCCAGCCCGCGTCGTAGCCCATCGGCTCACCGCCCCGTTCCGGGCCGACGCCGTCGAGGCCGTAGATCTTGGACAGTTTCCGTTCCTGAGGCGCGGAAACTGTCCAAGATCTGGAGCGGCAGGCCGCCGTCGAGCGCGCCATCGACAGGCGGGTGCCTCGCTTGTCGATGGCGGCTGCTTGACGGGTCAGTGCGTCACCGTCGGCCCGCCGCCGCTGCCCCGGTCGTCGAGCACCAGCGGGGCGCGACCGCCCACCGCGTACCGGATGTGGGTGACCTCCGGTGTGGGGATGACCCGGGTGGGCGTCAGCTCGATCGCCTCCTTGTCGCCGAGGTCGAGGTCCGCGTCGAGCAGCCGCAGGCCGGTGCCGAGCACGACCGGTACGACGTGCAGCTCCAACTCGTCGAGCAGGCCGGCCTTGAGCACCTGCCGCACGAGACTGCCCCCGCCGGCCACGGCAACGTCCTTGCCCCCTGCGACGGCGCGTGCCTGCTCGACGGCGCTGGCCACGCCGTCGGTGACGTACGTGAAACTGGTGCCGCCGCCGCGCAGCAGGGTCTGGCGCGGGCGGTGGGTGACGACGAAGACCGGTGCCCGGAACGGCGGCTCGTCGCCCCAGGGGACCTCACCCCCGTCGGCCATCCGGCGCCCCATCACGTACGCGCCGGCCGCCCCGAACGATTCGGCGACGATGTCGGAGTTGGTGTCCTGCTCGCCGCCTTCGAAGCCCAGCCGTTCGCGCCACGCCATCGCGTGGGTTATCCAGCGGGTGACCCGGAAGAAGCCGGCGGCCTCGGCCGAGTCGATCCAGTTGCCGTCGCCGGTGAACTGCGGGCCGGCGTAGAACCCGTCCAACGACACCGACAGTTGCGCTGTCACCTTCGTCATCTCGCATCGTCCCCTTCGTTGGCGGCACCCGCCCGGGTGCCTGCTCGCCGAGAGGTCGAACCCGAAACGGATGACCCTACAGGATGGTGATGTGACGTGCGACACATGCTTGCTGAGCGGGTCGGCCCGACGTCACAAACCGAGGGAACAGCGTCGGTCTAGCCCGCGCGGGGATCAGCCTTCGCCACGTACCACATGCCGGCGCGCTCGGGGTCGCTCAGCCAGCGCATGTGGGGAACCTCGTCGGGGCGTGGCCGCCAGTCGCGGTAGGGGGCGAGAGCCACCCGCCAGGCGATCACCGCGAAGATCAACGCACCCGGGCCGACCAGCCAGAGCAGGGCGTCGCGTCGCCGATAGGAGGCGTACGGCGCGAGCCAGGCAGTCATCACCACCGGCACCACGAGGAAGCTGACATCGGCTACCGGTCCGTCGCCGAACCGGACCTCGACCAACTCGCGGACGAGCAGTGCCGGCACCACCGCCGCCAGCACGATCACCGCCGCGATGGTCATGCGCGCCCGCCGCCCCAGGGGCGCGCGTACAGCGGATGGTTCGACGGACATGTCCGGAGGGTACGGCTCGACAGGCGCGGTGAAACTACGTCTTACGGTCGCGGTCCTCGGTACGGCAGGGTGGCGCTGTAGACCACGTTCGTGGTGGTGCTGCCGAACGCCGCCAATTCGTCGATGACTCGTTCGAGGTAGGCCATTCACCCCGGTCGACTCCAGCCGCTTCACCCGTTCGGTGGCCGCCGACGAGCTGAGGTTGACCCGCCGGCCCAACTCGGTCAGCGGGAGCCGGCCGTCGTTCTGCAGCTCGCCGAGGATGGCCCAGTCGACGGCATCGAGATTGACGGTCATCGGGGCAAACTACCGGCAGATCCTCGGCGAAAGCCAGTGAACGCCGGCAGTAGTCCGTTCACAATTGGGACATCGCCTCGATAGCGTTGGGCGGTGGAAATTGGGGTCAACGTACCGAACTTCGCCCCGGGCACCGACCCCGAGGTGCTGCGCCGCTGGGCGCAGACGGTGGAGGGTCTGGGCTTCGATCTGCTGCTGGTCTCGGACCACATCGTGATCACGCCGGACGTGGCCGAGCAGTATCCTGCCCCGTTCTACGAGCCGTTCACCACGCTGTCCTTCCTGGCTGGGGTGACCCGGCGGGTGAAGCTGGGCACCACCGTCCTCATCGTTCCGTACCGGCACCCGCTGCTGACCGCGCGAATGGCGGCGAACCTCAACCGGCTCAGCGGCGGCCGGCTGGTCCTCGGCGTCGGGGTCGGGTGGGCCCGGCAGGAGTTCGAGGCGCTCGGGGTGCCGTTTCGGCAGCGTGGCGCGCTCACCGACGAGTACCTGCGCACCATCCGTGAGGCGTGGCGGGACACCGCCGACTACGCCACCCCGCCGATTCCGATCTGGGTCGGCGGCAACAGCGACGCCGGCATCCGTCGCGCCGTGCGTCTCGGGGACGCCTGGCATCCACTGCGGTTCACCCTGGACTGGTTGACCGACGCCGTCGGGCGACTGCGGGCGAGCGCGGAGGAGTTGGGCCGGCCGGTGCCGGCGCTGGTTCCGCGCATCGCACTCCGGATGACCGACGAACCGGTCACCGACCCGGCGCGGCTAGCCGGGATCGGCACCATCGGGCAGATCGCCGCCGATCTCGACCGGCTCCGGCTGCTCGGCGCGCGGACGGTGGTGCTCGACCCGTTCAACGGCGACGTCACCGAGATCCGCGAACCTGAACGGGCCTGGCGGGCGTTGGCAGCCGTCGCGGCCCTGCGCCACACCATCACCGACCAACGATCCACGGAGGATTCATGACCCCCGACGACGAGACGTTCCTCCGGCGCGCGATCGACATCGCCGACCGGGCCGGTGCTGCCGGCGAGCGGCCGTTCGGCTCGCTGCTGGTCGGCCCCGACGGCGAGGTGCTGATCGAGGACCACAACACGGTGGTCTCCGAGGTCGACATCTCCGCCCACCCGGAGTTGAAGTTGGCCCGCTGGGCGGCCCGGGAGCTCGCGCCCGAGGCCGCGGCCGGAACCACGATGTACACCAGTTGCCAGCCGTGCCCGATGTGCGCCACGGCAATCGACCGCTCCGGCCTGGGGCGGGTGGTGTTTGCCCTGTCCGCCGAGCAGTTCGAGAGCGTCAAGCCGGCCACCCCGGTCCCGGCCCCGGTCCGGTACGAGGGGCCGGCCCTGTTCGAGGAGGCCCGCCGGCCGATCGAGGACCACTACTGACATCGGGCCCGTCGGGCGCATGGTCGGATGGCCAGGTCGGCGCGGCTAGGCTGGCGGTCATGCGGATTGGCATCGTGATCCTGCCGGACCAGCGGTGGGCGGAGTCGCAGCGTCGCTGGCGGCAGGCCGACGAGTGGGGCTTCGACCACGCCTGGACGTACGACCACCTGGGCTGGCGGGACCTGGTGGACGGCCCGTGGTTCGACTCGATGGCCACGTTGACGGCCGCCGCCACGGTGACCTCTCGGATCCGGTTGGGCACGCTCGTCGCGTCGCCGAACTTCCGGCACCCGGCAGCGTTCGCCCGGCAGATCACCACGGTGGACGACGTCTCGGAGGGCCGGCTGCTGCTCGGCCTGGGCGCGGGCGGCATCGGCTTCGACTCGGCGGTGCTCGGCGGCGAGACGCTGCCGCCGCGCCAGCGGGTCGACCGGTTCGCCGAGTTCACCGAACTGCTCGACCTGATCCTGCGCCAGGACGGCACCACCTGGCGCGGCGACTGGTTCGCGGCGGTGGACGCCCGCAACAACCCCGGCTGCGTGCAGCAGCCCCGGGTGCCGTTCGTGGTGGCCGCGAACGGCCCGCGGTCGATGCGGTTGGTGGCCCGGTTCGGCCAGGGTTGGGTGACCACCGGCACCGACGCCGACGACGTGCAGGGCTGGTGGGCCACGGTGTCGGCGCTGTCCGCCCGGATGGACCGGACGTTGGACGAGGCCGGCCGTGACCCGGCCACCCTGGACCGCTATCTCTCGTTGGACGCCGCGCCGGTGTTCTCGCTCAGCAGCGCGCAGTTCTTCGCCGATCAGGTCGGCCGGGCCGCCGAGTTGGGCTTCACCGACGTGGTGACGCACTGGCCGCGCGCCAGCAGTTGGTACGCCGGCGACGAGGCCGTCCTGGTGGACGTGGCGACCCGGCTGCTGCCTCAGCTACGCGGCTGAGCCAGCCGGACCTGTCGGACGGGCGTTTAGTGCGCCAACGGCTGCGACAGCATCACGATCTTCCCTTGGGCGCGGCGGCTCTCGCTCAGCAGGTGGGCGGCGGGGGCCTCCGACAGTGGGAACGATGCGGCGACCGGCACCCGGAGTCGTCCCTCGTCGGCGAGCGTGGCGGCGATTCCGAGTCCGTGTAGCGCCATCGGGTCGGCTGGTGCGCCGACCATCGCGCTCGCGTCCGAGCCCGGTGCCGTGTGGGACATGTGGACGCCGTGTGCCGCCGCGCCGAAGTCGGCGATCGTCACAACGCGCGCCGGGTCCCCGGTGATCGCGATCAGGTCTGGCAACGCACCACCGGCGCAGTCGAAAACGGCCTGCACTCCGCGCGGTGCGAGCGCGGCGACCCGGTCGCCCATGCCTGGACCGTAGGTCGTCGGAGTCGCGCCCAGCGACCGGAGGAACTCGTGGTTGCGCTCGCTCGCCGTACCGATGACGGTGGCGCCACGAGCGACGGCGAGTTGGATCGCGATCGTGCCGACGCCGCCGGCCGCGCCGTGCACGAGCAGCGTGTGCCCCGCGCCCACGTCGAGTCGGTCGAGAACCCGGGTCGCCGTCTCGATGTTCCCCGCCGCGCCGCCGGCCTCCGCCCAGCTCCACCCCGTCGGCTTGGTTGCCCAGGCGACGAGGACGGCGTGTTCGGCGTTGGCTCCACCGAGGCGGGCCATGGCCGTCGTGCCGAACACCTCGTCACCGAGTTCGACACCGGTGACGCCGTCACCGATCTCGTCGACCACTCCGGCGGCGTCGTAACCGGTGGTGTGCGGCAGCGTCAGGGGCACCTGGTCGCGCAGCATGCCGGATCGGACGTACGTGTCCGAGGGCGTGACACCGGATGCGCGTACCGAAATGCGGATCTCGCCGGGACCGGCGTGCGGTGCCTCCACCTCGACGAGGTGCAACACGTCGGCCGGCCCGTACTCGGAGAATTGAACAGCTCTCATGCGGCCGACGGTAATGGAACACCCCGTCCGGATAGCTAAAGTGAGAGGGGTGACAGAGCAAGTGACCCAGAAGATGCGCTCGGACGCCCGCGCCAACCGGGACCGGATTCTCGAGGTCGCCCGCGCGGCGTTCGAGGCAGGCGGCCTTGAGGTGTCGATGCGGGAGATCGCGCGACGGGCGGAGGTCGGCGCGGCGACCCTCTACCGGCGCTTCCCGACCAAGGAAGCGCTGATCATGGAAGCCTTCGCCGAGCAGATGACGGTGTGCTCCGCCATCGTCGACGAGGGCATCGCCGCAGCCGATCCCTGGCAGGGTTTCTGTCTGGTCGTCGAGGAACTGATGGCGGTGCACGCCCTCGACCGGGGATTCACCGCCGCTTTCCTGGCGCAGTTCCCGGAGCCCGCGGCCTTCAACGTCGCTCGCGACCGGACGGTGCGCGCACTGCTGCAGCTCATCCGCCGCGCCAAGGAGTCCGGTGAGCTACGCGCGGACTTCGTCGTAGAGGACATTGTCATGGCGATGATGGCCAACGGCGGCATCCGGGCCGACTCCCGCGCCGCGACTCTCGCGGCCTCCCGCCGCTTCGCGGCATTGATGATCCAGTCGTTCCGGGCCCGCCCGGTGCTGTCGCCGCTGCCTCCGGCGGCCCGGCTCCCGCTGACCCCCCGGTGGGGCGACAGCGCCCGCGGTGCGAACCGCAGGGCTGGCCGCGAGGCGGCGGCGCTGGCGGCCAGGGGCGATCAGGTGCCGAGGTCGCCGCTGGCCACGCCGCCCTCGCCGCCGGAGACCAGCCGCAGGCGCAGGCAGACGATCGGGGTGTCGTCGTCGACCGGGGTGCCGAGCCGCGCCCAGTAGGCCGCATGTCCAGCCCGCCACTCCTCGATCGAGCGGTCACCCTCGCCTTCGGCACGGGCGAAGTCCCACGGCACGTCGGCGAAGCGGACCACCTCGACGCCGGTGATCTCCACGACGCCGGCCAGCGCATCGTCGTCGTCGACCAGCGCCAGCCGCTCGCCGACGTGCTCCAACTCCTCGCCCTCTTCGGCGTACTCGGCGAGCCGGCCGGCCGTCGCGGTCTTCACGCCGGCCAGCACCAGGGTGTTCAGGGTCGCCCGCAGCTCGCCAGGGGTGCCGAGGGCGAGGGCGCGCAGTTCACCGATCCGAGGCCACATCCTGCCGAGGCTAGGTCAGCACGGCTCCGCCGTCGCCGGATTTCGCCCGTCCGGCTCAACTCCCCCAGCGGGCGGGGTCACGCCGGGAGGTCCGTGCCGGCGACGAGGCCACGGATCCGCAGCTCGGTGGCGACCTCGGGCGGGCAGTCGACCGCGACCACGGCCGCGCCCAGCACCTCGGCCCCGCGTGCGGCGCAGATGTCGTAGAGGGCGTGGAGTTGCGCGCCGGTACGCACCCAGTCGTCCACCAGGAGGACCCGGTCGCCGGGGCCGAGGTGTCGGTCCCGTACGGCCAGGTCGACCTGCCGGCCCCGGTAGTCCGGCGGGCTCTGCGCCCAGGTGAGCGGCCCGGCCGGCAGCCTCCCGTCGCCGGGCTTGTGGGCGGCCACGAAGCCGACTCCGAGGGCGGTGGCGGCCAGCGGGCCGAGCAGCAGCCCGGTCACTGCCGGGGCGAGCACCACGGTCGGCCGGGCGGCCCGGTAGGGCGCCACCAGGGCCGGCCCCAACTCGGCCAGCACCGTCGGGTCCCGCCACCACCCGGAGATGTCGCTGACCAGGTGGCTGGTGCCCGGCCCCGGGTCGATCCAGCGGAACAGGTCGACGAGGCGTTCGGTCAGCGCACCGGGCATCCGCCCATCCTGCGGCACGTGCGCTCGGCGGGTCGACACCCGGGCCGGTCGACCCATGCGGGCTCGGATGATCGGCTACACGTACCAGTGCAAATACGGGCATACCACAATGATCACGTTGACTTCGGAAGTGCTTCTCTCGTTACGGTCCGACCCGGTTTGTTCAGTCGACGAAAGGACCGGGCCGTGGTTGGTAGGCACTCCCGTACCCGCATCTTCTCCTCTCCAGCGGGCATCGTGGCCACCGCGGCGGTCGGCGTCGCCCTCGCCGTCGGGGGCACGTTCGGTGCCGTGCAGCTGACCTCGGGCTCCGCGCAGTCGGGGCAGGTGGCTCTCGACCTGACGCCGACCACCGCTCCCAGCAGCCCGGCCGCCAGTTCCCCGGCCGCCTCGCCGAGCGCCAGTGCCTCGCCCAGCGCGTCGGCGAGCCCGTCGGCGAGCCGCTCGCCGCAGGCCGCCTCCCGGGCCAAGGCCCGCACGGCCGCGCCGAAGCCGAGCGCGACCGTGAAGAAGACCACGCCGGCCGCGAAGGTGTTGGAGAGCGGCTCGTGTGGCGCCTCCTTCTACTCCAACGGGCAGCTCACCGCCAACGGTGAGTCGTTCAACCCGAACGAGCTGACCGCGGCGCACAAGACGCTGCCGTTCAACACCAAGGTCCGGGTCACCAACCCCAGCAGCGGCAAGTCGGTCGTGGTGCGGATCAACGACCGTGGCCCGTTCATCGACGGCCGCTGCCTCGACCTCTCCCGCGCCGCGTTCGCGACCATCGCCTCGGTCGACGTCGGCGCGCTCACCGTGCGGTACGAGGTGCTCGGCTGAGGCGAGTCGACGAGGCCGATCCGGCCGAGCGCCTGGGCCGGCCGGACAGAACCTCCTCGGACGACGGGCCAGGTTCATACCGGCGTTCACGTGAATCAGGCATGCTGTCCCTCGTACCCACGCGACTCCTCCAGTCGGGCCGCCGCCCGCTGAGCCCCGGATCCCGCGCCGGCCTCGGCGCGGCCCTCGTTCTGCTCGCGATCGTCTCGGCGGTCGAGTTGGCCGACGGCCGCCCGGCGCACTACACCGCGCTCCTGATGGTCGTCCCGCTCCTGGCTGCCGCCCTGGCGTCCTGGCCGGTGGTGCTCGGCGTCGGCGCCGTGGCGACCCTGGTCGGGGTGGGTTTCGCCCTGGTCGATCCGAAGATGTTGCTGATCACCTCGGTCAACGTGGTCGGGATCGCGCTCGCGACTGGGCTGGCGGTGGCGGTGGCGTCGGTACGGCAGCGGCAGGCCGAGCAGATCGGCGAGCTGACCAAGCTCGCCTCGGTGGCCCAGCAGGCGGTGCTGCGTCCGCTCGGCCCGCAGGTCGGCACGCTCTCGGTGGCTGGCCGCTACATCTCCTCCACCGCCACGGCCGAGATCGGCGGCGACCTGTACGAGGCGATCGACACGCCCTACGGCGTACGCATGATCATCGGCGACGTACGCGGCAAGGGCCTCGATGCGGTCCGGCTGGCCAGCATCGTCCTCGGCTCCTACCGGCACGTGGCCTACGAGCGGGCCGACCTGCGTGCCGTCGTCGCCGACCTGGATCGCGCGGTGGCCCGCAACGTCGGCGACGAGGACTTCGTGACCGCGGCTCTGGTGGAGGAGCGGGGTGGCACGCTCACCATCGTCAACTGCGGGCACCCGCCGCCGCTGCTGCTGCGCAGGGGCGCGGTGATCCCGCTGGAGCCGCCGGCGCCAGCGCCCCCGCTCGGGTTCATGCCGGTGGTCCGCCCCCGGGTGGAGCGCCTGGAGCCCGGCGACCGGCTGTTGCTGTTCACCGACGGTCTCGGCGAGGCCCGGCGGGACGGCGAGTTCTTCCCCACTGCCGACCGGGCGTGGCGACTGCTCGGTCACGGCACGGTGGCGGACGGGCTCGCCTCGCTGGAGACGGCCCTCGTCGAGTGGGTGCATGGCCGGCTCGACGACGACATCGCCCTGGTTCTGATGGAGTACGCCGGGACGCGGACGGGCGTGGCGTCGGCCGTGCCGAGCTGGGAGGTCGGCGCCGCCGAGAGCTGAGCCCGGCTGTCGCCGCCGAAAGTGTGTAATGGCTGTCACTTCGGAGATCGGCTTGTCGCTGCCTACCCGCGAGTAATACAGTGTGGGTTACTGATCGGTAACACCTGTCCGGAAGCGGGGCCAGCGAGCATGACCCACTACAAGAGCAACCTGCGGGACCTTGAGTTCAACCTCTTCGAGGTCTTCGGGGCGGACCAGGCGTTCGGCCAGGCACCGTACTCGGAACTCGACGCCGACACCGCCCGCACCTTCCTCGCGGAGCTCGACCGGCTCGCTCGCGAGGACCTGGCCGCCAGCTACACGGACAGCGACCGCAACCCGCCGGTGTTCGACCCGGCCACGCACACCGCGCCGCTGCCGGCGTCGTTCAAGAAGTCCTACCAGGCGTTCATGGACTCCGAGTTCTGGCGCCTGGACCTGCCGCCGCACCTGGGCGGCACCACCGCGCCGCGCGCCCTCTGGTGGGCTCTCGCCGAGTTGGTGCTCGGCTCGAACGCCCCCATCTGGATGTACGCCTCCGGCCCGTCCTTCGCGCACGTCCTGGAGGTCGAGGGTACCGAGCAGCAGAAGCGCTGGGCCAAGCTCTTCATCGACAAGCAGTGGGGCTCCACGATGGTGCTCACCGAGCCGGACGCCGGCTCGGACGTCGGCGCCGGCCGCGCCCGCGCCATCCAGCAGCCGGACGGCTCGTGGCACATCGAGGGCGTCAAGCGCTTCATCACCTCGGGTGAACACGACCTCAGCGACAACATCGTGCACTACGTGCTCGCCCGCCCGGTTGGCGTCGAGGGCCACGGCGGCCCCGGCACCAAGGGTCTGTCGCTCTTCGTGGTGCCGAAGTTCCACTTCGACGAGACCACCGGCGAGCTGGGCGAGCGCAACGGCGTCTACGCCACCAACGTCGAGCACAAGATGGGCCTGAAGGTCTCCAACACCTGCGAGCTGACCTTCGGCGAGAACGGCGTACCCGCCAAGGGCTGGCTGTTGGGCGACAAGCACGACGGCATCCGGCAGATGTTCATGATCATCGAGTACGCCCGGATGCTCGTCGGCACCAAGGCCATCGCCACCCTCTCCACCGGCTACCTCAACGCCCTGGAGTACGCGAAGAACCGGGTGCAGGGCGCCGACCTGGTCCAGCAGACGGACAAGACCGCGCCGCGGGTCACCATCACCCACCACCCGGACGTACGCCGCTCGCTGCTGCTGCAGAAGTCGTACGCCGAGGGCCTGCGCGCCCTGGTTCTCTACACCGCCACCTGGCAGGACAAGGTCGCCATCGCCGAGGCGGCCGGCGACGAGAAGGCCACCAAGCTGGCCAAGCGGGTCAACGACCTGCTGCTGCCGCTGGTCAAGGGCGTCGGCTCGGAACGGGCGTACGAACTGCTCGGGCACGAGGCCCTGCAGACCTTCGGCGGTTCCGGCTTCCTCCAGGACTACCCGCTGGAGCAGTACGTCCGGGACGCCAAGATCGACACCCTGTACGAGGGCACCACCGCCATCCAGAGCCTCGACCTGATCTTCCGCAAGATCGTGCGGGACAACGGCAAGGCGCTCATGGCGGTCGCCAGCGAGATCCAGGAGTTCATCTCCTCCGAGGCGGGCAACGGCCAGCTCAAGGAGGAGCGGCAGGCGCTCGGCAAGGCGCTCGGCGAGGTCCAGAACATCCTCGGTGTCATGACCAGCTGGCTGGGCGAGGCGCAGGGCGGCGAGACCCGCGCGCTCTACAAGGTCGGGCTGAGCAGCCGGCGGTTCCTGCTGGCGATCGGCGACCTGGTGGTCGGCTGGCTGCTCCAGAAGCAGGCCGACGTCGCGCTCAAGGCGCTGGCCGGCGACATCTCCGCCAGTGACAAGGCGTTCTACACCGGAAAGGTCGCGGCCGCCCGGTTCTTCGCCCGCGAGGTGCTGCCGCGCATCGGCGCCGACCGGCGGATCATCGAGGGCACCGACCTCGACATCATGGACCTCCCGGAGGAGGCCTTCTGACCGTGCCACGGCACGCCTGACGGTTCCGGGCCGCACCACCCGGAACCGACTACGACGGCCGGCGGGGCAACTGCCCTGCCGGCCGTTGTCGTCCCCCGATGGCACCAGAGCGGCGAATGTCGGACCAGCCGGTGCCGACCGCCGAGGTACGTCGATTGATCGAGCCGCGCCGGGTAGGCCGGCCCCCTGGCGGGTAACCGGCGCGTGACCAGGAAAGGGAACGCCCAGAGCCACCGCACGGGGGAGTGCAGCGCACATGGGTGTAGGAAGCGGCATATTTCTCATCGCGCTCGGCGCGATCATGACCTTCGCGATCAGAGCCAATGTCTGGTGGATCGACCTACGCGCGGTCGGCTGGGTGTTCATCCTGGCCGGGCTGGCCGTGCTGCTCACCACGCTCTGGTTCTGGCAGGACCGGCGCAAGCGGGCCCGGACCCTCATCGTGGAGGAGAACCGGCTGTCCCATCCGACGGCGATGATGCCGCCGCCGCCCGACCCGCCGCCGCCGACCGCGCCACCCTCCTGACCTGAGTACGCCCTGAGCCACCCGTCGAGGATCGACGGGTGGTTCAGCCGCGTGCGGTGTGCCGCTCGGCGACCGGCGCCCCGGCGCGACCCAACTCCGGCCAGGCGAGCGTGCCGCGGTGCACCGCCAGCTCGGCCGTCCGCAGGCCCTCCTCGGTCGCCTCCTGTGGGTCGAGGAACGCGGACAACAGCGAGATGCCCGGGTTGTGGGCGATCAGCAGCACGACGCGCGCCGCCGGGTCGGCCGTGCGGACCAGCGCCAACAGCTCCTCGGGATGGGCGTCGTACGCGCCGGGCTCATAGCGGACGCTCGGGCGGGGACCGGTCGGCCCGCCCTCCGGCGGCGATCCGGTCATCCCCATCGCCAACCCGTGCCAGGTCTGGCGGGTACGCCGGGCCGTCGAGCAGATCACCACGTCGGGCAGCAGATCGTGCCGGGCCAGCCAGGCGCCGGCTGCCTCCGCGTCGGCCTCCCCACGCACGCTCAGTGGACGGTCAGCGTCGTCCGACCCCTCGCCGCCCTGCTCGGCCTTCGCGTGCCGGAGCAACACCAGTGTCCGTGTCCCGGCTCGGGTGTCCGTCATGCCCTCAGCTTGCCCGATTGGCGATCTCTGCGCCGGGGTAAGTCGAGGGATGCCGCGACCCCTACCAACGGCCGCGACGGGCCGTACGCCAGGTTAGAGCCGAGGAGCGAGACATGGGCATTGGTGGCAGCATCTTCCTGATCGCGTTGGGCGCGATCTTCGCATTCGCCGTGGAGGCCGATCTGGGCTGGCTGAACCTGGCCGTGGTCGGCTGGGTGCTCATGCTGGCCGGTGTCGCCGGCCTGCTCGTCACCCTCTACTTCTGGAACAGCCGCCGTCGCCCGGTGGCCGCCGCGCCCGTCCGCGAGGAGCGCGTGGTTGCCGACCGGGTGGTGCCGGTGCAGGGCGACCGGGTCGTCGAGGAGTACCGCGAGGTACGTCGGCCGGGTCGCCCGGTCTGATCCTCGTCCGCGAACTCCGGGGTCCCGCAGCGTCGCGGGACCCCGGCTCGCGTGTGCGGGAGCCAGCTCACGCGTTCGAGGGCCGGGCGATGCCCTGGCTCAGGCGAACAGCGCGAAGTAGATCGCGATGTGGTGGCACAGCGCGGCCAGCAGGGTGCAGGCGTGGAAGAACTCGTGGTGGCCGAAGACGCTGGGCCACGGGTTGGGGCGGCGCAGCGCGTAGAAGACCGCTCCGACGCTGTAGATGACGCCGCCGACGATCAGCAGCACCAGCGCGGTGACGCCGCCGCCGCGCAGGATCTCGGGAAGCATGGCCACCGCGACCCAGCCGAGCGCCAGGTAGAGCGGCGCGGAAACCCAGCGGGGCGCGTGCGGCCAGGCCACCTTGACCGCCACGCCGGCCAGCGCGCCACCCCAGACCAGGGCCAACATCACGGTGGCCTGTCGCGGTTCGAGCAGCATGACGCAGAGCGGTGTGTACGTGCCGGCGATGAACACGAAGATCATCGAGTGGTCCATCCGGCGCATCAACTGGTAGCCGCGCTCCGACCACACACGACGGTGGTACAACGCGCTGGTGCCGAAGAGGCCGCAGACCGTGAGGCTGTAGATGAGACAGCTCACCAGTGGTGCCCATCCGGGCCGGGTGGCGGCGATCGAGCAGAGCACGATGCCGCTGGCGAGGGCGACGAAGAAGGCGTACGTGTGCAGCCAGCCGCGCATCCGGGGTTTGCCGATGTCGACCGGCTTCAGGCGAAGCGGTGCGGAGGTGGTCACGCCAATAGGTTACGCCACCGTAGGTTACCTTCAAGTAAGCGCGCTGGGTGACGCCCGGCACCGTCCCGATGAATTCCTTGCCGGCACGGCATCGGCGAGGATGAGCCGATGCGGATCCGATCCGTCGGGGCGTACGCACTGCTCCTCGACTGCACCGCCCCCGCCGACATCCCCGAGGCCGCCCTGGTCGAAGCCTGGCGGGCCGAGCTGTGGCGCCGTCGCGAACAGGGCGACCTGAGCGCCGTCGAGATCGTGCCGGCGGCCAGCACCCTCCTGCTCGACGGCCTGTCCGACCCCGCCGCCACAGCCGACCTGCTGGCCAGTTGGGCACCAACCGTCGCCGCCACCGCCACGGCCAGCACCGACGACGACCGGCCCGACGGCGTGCAGGTCGTCGTCCCGGTCGAGTTCGACGGGCCGGACCTGCCCGTCGTCGCCGACCACTGGGGGGTCGACGTGCCAACCGTGCTGCGCCGCCTGACCGACACCCCGTTTCGGGTCGCCTTCTGCGGCTTCGCCCCCGGGTTCCCCTACCTGACCGGGCTCCCCGCCGATCTGGCGCTGCCCCGGCTGCCCACCCCCCGTCCCCGCGTCCCGGCCGGCTCCGTCGCCCTCGCCGGCCCGTACGCCGGCATCTACCCCGGCGCGTCCCCCGGCGGCTGGCTGCTGGTCGGCCGGACCGACCTGACCCTCTTCGACGTGGACGACGACCCGCCGGCCCGACTCGGCCCCGGCACCCCGGTCCGGCTGGCGACGGCATGACCCGCCCCGCCGAGATCGAGGTGCTCCGGGCCGGCGCGCTCACCACCGTGCAGGATCTCGGCCGGCCGGGCTGGGCGCACCTCGGCGTCCCCCGCTCCGGCGCTCTCGACCCGAGCGCCCTGCGGCTCGCCAACCGGCTGGTCGGCAACCCCGAGGAGGCCGCCGGCCTGGAGATCACCCTGACCGGCTGCACGCTGCGGCTGACCCGGGCCACCACCGTGGCGATCACCGGCGCCGACGTCGTCGTCCGCGCCGGCGACCGGCCCGGCGACACCGGACGTCCCCTCACCGTGCCGGCGGGAACGGTGCTGAAGGTCGGTCCGGCCCGTCGAGGCGTACGGAGCTGGCTCGCCGTGGCGGGCGGGATCGACGTGCCGCCGGTGCTCGGCAGCCGGGCCACCGACACCCTCTCCGGGCTCGGCCCGGCCCCGCTGCGCGACGGCGACCGGCTGCCGCAGGGCGTTCCACTCGGGAAACCCGCGCCGGTGGACCTGACCGTCGGCCCGGCACCCGCGCCGGAGCTGACCCTGAGCGTGCGCCTGGGTCCACGCGACGACTGGTTCACCCCCGCCGCGCTCGACCGGCTGCTCGGCACCGCGTACACCGTGAGCCCGGTCAGCAACCGGGTCGGCGCGCGACTCGCTGGCGCGCCGCTGCCCCGCGCGGTCACCGGCGAACTGCCCAGCGAGGGCGTCGTGCTCGGCGCGGTGCAGGTGCCGGCGGACGGGCAACCCCTGATCTTCCTCGCCGACCATCCGACCACGGGTGGATACCCGGTCATCGGGGTGGTCACCGACGTGACCCCGCTCGCGCAGGCCCGGCCAGGCACTACCGTCAGGTTCCATGGACCTCAACGCTGACCTGGGCGAGGGCTTCGGCATCTGGCGGCTCGGTGACGACGACGCCCTGCTGGCCCTGGTGACCTCCGCGAACGTCGCCTGCGGCTTCCACGGCGGTGATCCGTCCACCATGCGGAGGGTCTGCGAGGGCGCGGCGCGACACGGCGTCGCGGTGGGCGCGCAGGTCGGCTACCGGGACCTGGCCGGCTTCGGCCGGCGGCGCATCGAGTACGACTTCGCCGAGCTACGCGACGAGGTGACCTACCAGTTGGGGGCGCTTGACGCGTTCTGCCGGATCTTCCGCACCCGGGTCCGCTACCTCAAGCCACACGGCGCGCTCTACCACGCGGCGGCCACCGACGAGTCGCAGGCCGCGGCGGTGGTCGCCGCGATCTGCGGGTACGACCCCGAACTGCCCGTCCTCTGCCTGTCCGGCTCGGTGCTCGCCCAGCTCGCCGTCGGCGCGGGCCTACCCGTGGTCGCCGAGGCGTTCGCCGACCGTGGCTACCTGCCCAACGGGTCGCTGGTGCCGCGCGGCACCCCCGGCGCGGTGATCACCGACCCGGAGGAGGTGGCCACCCGGGCGGTACGGATGGCCACCGAACGGACCGTGGTGGCGGTGGACGGCACCGTCATCCCCTGCCCGGTGGAGTCGATCTGCGTACACGGCGACACGTCGGGCGCGGTCTCCGCCACCGAACTGGTCCGGGCCTCCCTGATCGACGCCGGGGTCCAGGTCGCCCCGTTCGCCCGTTAGGCGTCGAGGCCGCGCAGCACCAGGGGAAGTCGGGACGCGGCACCGTCGACCACCCGGACCGGGACACCCCAGTCCTGCCGGGTCAGGTGGCAGGCCGCGTGCTCGACGTCCGCGTCGCAGGTCGCCGCCTGGGCCGTCACCTGGAGGACCCCACCGGTGACCTCGCCATTCAGCACCAGTCGGCGGGACAGCTCGGTGCCGGTGCCGCCACCGTCCAGCAGCAGCTCCGGCGGGGAGGCGGAGACCACCAGCCGGGTCGACGGCCCGTACGTCTCGTCCAGCTTCTGCCCCGGCGCGGGGGTGAAGACGATGTCGAGGGTGACCTCACCCGCCGCCACGTCGGTCGGCTTGCGCTCGGTGCGGTGTCGGGGGCCGTCGACAGTGCTCGCGCCGGCCGCCGACAGCGCCCCCGGGGCCAGCCGGGTCAGCCGGTGCCCGGCGGACTCCACCACCAGCACCTCACCGGACGGGGTGAGCACCAAATCGCTCGGCTCGGCCAGCCCGTCGGCGACCGTGGACACCTGGGAGGTGGCCGGGTCGAAGCGGCGCACCGCACCGTTGTAGGTGTCCGCGACCAGCACCGAGCCGTCCGGCAGCGCGCACACCCCGAGCGGGTGCTGGAGCAGCGCCGACTCCGCCGGCCCGTCCACGTGACCGAAGTCGAACAGGCCCTGCCCGACGGCGGTGCCCAGCACCCCGTTCTCGACGTACCGGACCGCGCTGGTCTCGCTGTCGGCGATCCACAGCCGGGCACCGTCGGCCGAGACGGAGAGCCCTGACGGCTGCGCCATCCACGCCTCGGCCAGCGGGCCGTCGCGCAGCGCCTCGACCGTCGTGCCCGCGTACATGCCGGCCGTCCGCTTGATCGGGTCGAACCACCAGAGCTGGTGGATACCGGCCATCGTGATGATCAACTTGTCGTCGTACCAGGCCAGGTCCCACGGGGACGACAGGTCCACGGCGAGCGCGTCGTGCGCGTGGTCGTCGACCGAGGCGCGCCACTGCCGGCCGCTGCCGGCCACGGTGACCACCTCACCCGACGCCAGCCGTACGCCCCGCAGCAGGTGGTTGACCGTGTCGGCGACTACCAGGTCGTAACCGGCCACCTCGGCGACGTGGGTGGGCAGCAGGCAGAGCCCCTGCGGCTCGGAGAAGGTCGCCGCGCCCGCCGGCCCGTCGGCCCGACCCCGGTCCCCCGAGCCGATCCGGCGCACCGGCGTCTCGCCGTCCGGGGCCAACTCGACCAGGGAGTGCCGCGCCGAGTCGGAGACCAGCAGGTTGCCGCCTTCCAGGAGCACCGCCTTGCCCGGAAAGCGCAGCGTCGTCTCCGGTGCCGGCGGCGGGACGTACGGGCCGTCACCCCGGTGCAGAGTGCCCTTGGCCTCGTGGGTGGCGATCAGCTCGTCGATCAACCGGGCCAGCCCTTCGGCGTGCCCCTCGCCCGCCATGGTCGCCACCACGTAACCCTCGGGGTCGATCACCGACAGGGTCGGCCAGGCCCGGGCCGCGTACTGCTGCCACATGTCCAGCTCAGGGTCGTCGAGTACGGGGTGGTGCACCCCGTACCGCTCCACGGCGGCGGCCAGCGCGTCGGCGTCCTTCTCGTGCTCGAACTTCGGCGAGTGCACACCGATCACGACGAGTACGTCGCCGTACTTCTCCTCCAGCGGCCGCAGCTCGTCGAGCACGTGCAGGCAGTTGATGCAGCAGAAGGTCCAAAAATCTAAGATGACGCAACGACCTCGAAGATCCTGCAGTGTCAGGTTTTGTCCACCCGTATTAAGCCACTGCCGGCCCCGGAGTTCGGGTGCACGTACACGCGCTGTCGTTGCCATGCCTGTCAGCCTGCCACGGCGAGGCTTTTCCGTATCGGTCCTCGTGACCCGAGCGACAGAAAGCGTCGAGGCGTCTCAGCCCGCGCCGCCGTCGTTACGTTCACGACGCTTCCCGGCGTACTCGCGGACCTCGACCTCGTCGCAGATTCGGCCGACGGTCGACGTCTCCATCGGGGCCGGGAAGTCGACGGCGCGGGGTGCCGGCTGAGGTCATATTCGACATGGGCATCTTCGACGGCCCCGAGGCACAGCGACTCGCCGAGATCATGGCAGAAGAGTCCGACTAGCCCCACGACAACGACGAAGCGCCCCGCCGCCCGGCACCGCCGAGGGTGGGGCGTTCAAGCTGTTGATGGCGCTGGGAATCACCGGGTGGTGATCCCGCTGGTCCGCCAGTTCGGACCGTCCCGGTAGGACTTAACTGGGCTCTCTCGGCGGGTTTCACATCGACATGGGTGACCGACATTGCACGGGGCGCGCCTGGCTTGGGCTGGGAGGCGCCGCGCCATTACAGTCCGAGGCATGCCGGAAATGGTGCAGCCCCAGGTCAAGTTGATCGCGTGGACCCAGTTCGCGGCCCCAGACGACGTACAGGGGTCGACCGACACCGAGGGCGGCCAGCACGCCGGGTAGTACGACGACGGCACCCGCGCCAACGGGTGCCGTCGTGAACAGCACTCGCGTCAACGAGTGCAGGTAACGAGATCACCAAGCCCTTCCGACGAAGAAGAAACAAGGAGGCTCGCCTGTGAGCAGAGTACGTCGCAACACGGACGAGGTTAAGAAGGCCCCTGGAAACCGCGACGTGTCGCCCAGGGGTCTCGCGCTGCTGGTGGCGGCCGTTCTCGCTGGCTACCTGGTCATGGAAAACCCAAAGGCCGCAACCCCGGCCCTCGTTGCCGTGGCGGTTCTCACGGTGCTGAACCAGCTTGTCCGGCGGGATCGGGATCGCGACTCGGACCAGGAGTAGCCCCTGAGTGAGGCCCTCGGTCGACCGGATCACCCCGGCGGACGAGGGCTTCACCTTGTTCGACATCGGCAACCCGCCGTGCCTCAAGGACCGAGGCCCTCGGCTTGCGGAGATCGCGGCCGACGAGGAGTCCTAGCCTCACGGAGTCTTTGACCGAGAGTGGATGATTGATTCCTGCGAGACACTGCTAACGGCCGGTGCCCGACGACTCAATGCGGGTTAGCCGGACGCGCGACAGTAGCTCGATTGGCTGTCGGGCAGCCTCAATTGCCTCCACTAGCTCTTCGTCGGATACGCCCGGCAGGCCCTCATACGCCTGATCCACGGTCTCGCGTGCTATTTGTTCAGGACCTACCAACGGGCGGGGCACACGAGGCGATGCACCTTCGAGAATCTCCATCCGGTGTTTCTGCCAGTCCATAATAAGCCGAACAATTCGCTCCATGGCTGCGATACCAGCGACGCCGTACGCGACTGGTGAGAACTGCTCGGCCACAGTCGTCAGGACAACTTCAAATGGACTTTCGAGGCGCATGCGAGCTACATGAAGGCTCGGGTTTCCGACGACTCTCATCTGCGCCGCAAGGCTCAGTCGTGGATGGTTCCCCCTCGTAGCCCGGAACCTGCCCACAGCTTCTCCAACGCAACCCACGCGGTCAAGTTGGTCAACGTAACGCTTAACCTGGGACAGCCTCGGCATGTCGCCAAGATCAGCAACTATCAACAGCGTGGGCGTCTCTGTAGTCAACCCGGCACCGAGGGAAGTCATGCGGCGCATCTAACCACAATGGACTCGGGGTGCCCACCCCTCGTGAACGACGCGCCGGACAGTCCACCAAGCTTCTCCAAGGCGTGGTTGGGGTGGGGAGGGCCTTACTCTCGCTGGCGCTGCTTCCCTGCTACGCCTTGGTCCAGTAGAGGACAGGAGCCGGCGGCACGTAGCGGCACGTGCCTACTGTGGATGCGTGCCACCTGAACTCATGCCTTCGCTGCTGACCGGGGCCTTCGCGCTAGGGGGTGGACTGGGCGGTGTCCTGCTGACTGGCTGGATCACTCGACGCAATGAGACGCGACGCTTAGCCGCCGAGGACTCCCGCCGCTGGCTAGTCGACCGCCGGCACGCCTACGCCGCTTACCTCACACTCGTTCAGTCGATGCTTCGAGAGATCGACGAAACTGCGGTCTTCCTGTCCTACGACGGTACTGAGGAGGTAAGCGAAGAGTACGAGTCATTCATTGACGAAGGACTGATGGATTACTGGCAGCGCTGGGAGGAGGTACTTCAGCCAGCATTGCTAGAGGTGGAATTGATGGCCAACCCGCTAGTGGCGGATCTTGCAGACAGGACGAGTGCCGCCCTTATGGAGATCACCGCAGTAGTCGAAATGCGAGGAAGGTTCACCGATTACTATCCCGGATGGTTTCAGGCTCGGGACATGTTCGAGGTTCTGCGGAATGCGATGCGGGTAGAGATTGGCCTTCCAGCTTCGGGGATTAGGGATTTCCGGGCTAGGGACGATTCTTGGCCCTGGCTTCCGAACAGACCTAGCCGCGAATCATATATTCAGGTCCACCCAAGGAAGGCGGAGGAAGTACCCGGCAAGACCCTTTCTGAGCAGCGCTCGGCTCAGGCCAGCCGGCGTGAGGGCAACGCCTTCGAGACCAAGCCAGAAAGAGGGAGTTCCAGAACGAAGAGGGGACCTTCAGGACGCTCGCGCTGACGGGCTCGCAGTGTATCGGTGAGATCCATAGCGACCCCTATGCCCGTACGAACAGGAAGGCGCTATGCCGCTTCGGTGGGGGAAGCGGGGCCGAGGGGGCCTTCCCCCAGGGTCACGGTCAGTAATTTTGGCATTGAGCCAGTCGCGACCTCGCGGCGGTCACGGCGAGACGCGGCGTGCTGGGCATCCGAGTCAGGAGCCGGGCCACCGGGGTCGCCGGGGGTGGTCCGGCACCGGGACGCGGTAAGGGTAGCTGGACAGTCACGGCCCTGGCACCAAGGACGCGCAAGGGCCCCCGGGGTACAAGATCCCCGAGGGCCCTCATGTCCGTGCCGCTAGGAGGTCTGGCGGACCTGCCGGACCACGTCGGTCGGATCGAAGTCGTACAGGCTTTGATCGGCCGGGGTCCGGCCAGATACCAGGGCGGGCCTCGGGGCTTCCGGCTGGGCGTCCCGCGCGGCGTCGTTGGCGACGCGGGCCCGGTCTAGCGCCAAGGTCCGGGCCTCGCGCTGGATCTCCGTCGGGGAGTTCCCTGTGATCCTGGCGGCTAGGTCCTCCCCGAGGGAGTAGCGCTTGGCGGCGTCGGCGACCAGCCAAGCCCGGTTCGCGCGGGCCGGCGGTTCGGTCCGCACCCGCTCGGCATCCTGGGCAGCGGCGACGGCTCGGGCTATCTTGTCGCCCTCCTGCGCCCCGGCGATGGCGCGGTCTACCTTGCTGCTGATGTTGTCCATGCTCGTCACGGTCACGCCCCCGTGAACGGCTCGGCGGCGATCAGGTCCGCCGGGATGCCGCTCGCGCAGACGGTGAGGTCGTCCCATGCCATGCCGAGGCGGGACAGGCGACCGGGGAAGTTCCTCGGGTCGGCCCGGTGGGCGGCGTTGTGGTGGGCGGCCAGCGCGGCGCGTTGCTCAGGGCTCGCCGGACGGTGCATGACGCGCAGGTTGTCCAGCCCGGTAATCGCCGAGGCGACCCGGTCGGCCTCCTCGTACGCGCCGCGCGCTTCGCGGATCGCGCGGGCCGAGGTCTCGGCCAACTCGGGGAGGCGGGCGGCGAGGATCGGCCGCAGACCCTCGTAGTTCGCAGGAATGCTCTGCTCGTAGACCCGCGCGGCGGCGTAAGCCCGGTTCAGCGCGGCGCGGATCTTTAGCTCGGCCTGACGGATGCGCTCGTCGGTGACCTCCTGAAAGATCGGCGCGGGCGGGTTCTTTCCAGCTCGGATCGCGGCGGCGATCGCCGCGCGGTTGTCGGCCATGGCGTCGCGGATCGCTTCAACCATGTCCCGCTCGGCGGCGGTGGCGTTGTTCGCCGCGTCCAGGGCGTCGAACGCGGTCCGCACGGCAGACGGGCACGCGGGGTCGTCCAGGACCCAGGCCGGGATGCCGTAGTCGGGGGCGACCAGGTCGCCGATGCTCGTGGCCATTGTGTCTCCTCTGGGTGTGCTGCAATCCCCCCGCCAGACGCTCTGTGTGGGGGGATCAGGTGCGGGTCGGAATCGGGGGAAGGCTGGGAACGACTCAGGCCCTCCGAGGGGGCGTCTCAGACCAGTCGGAAGAACCAGGGGCGGCTATCCGCGCGGGTGCGTCTGCGGCTGGCGGAGATGCCGAGCGTGCCGAGATCGGCAGCCAGGTGGCGGACGTTCCAAGCCTTCGCCGCGGGATTCTTCGTCGCTGAACTCCGCGGTAGCCGACGGCACACAACCGCGTGTAGTTCGGCGGTCGTGACGTTGTATTCGCCGCGCCCGCCAGCACCTTCTCGGCGATCAGTTGGGCAACCGCCGGGTCAGGCTCGAAAGGCTGAACCATCAGGCCGCCTTCTCGGTTGGCTCGGTGCCAAACAGCCGCGCCGCCTTACGCTCGATCGCGGCCAGGGCGTCGCGGTCCTCGGCGATCACGGCGTCGGCCTGGCGCAGCAGCAGATCCTGCGCGGCGGCACGGAAGCTCGTTGCAGCCTCCGCGCGTAGACGGACCGACCTTCTGATACGGCACCGGTTCGAGCAGGTCAGGCGGGCGCGGTAGCCGGGGGTGCGCGTAGTCGCCGCCGGGCACTCGCTACACCGGGCCATACAGGCACCTCCCTTTCCGCGTGATGCGAATAAACGGCAGAAAAAACCAGATCGAGCCCGCTCACGCCACATAAAGCGGGCTCGATCTGGCCTGAAGAATGACGGCCGCAGCGCCAGGAGAAGCCCCGCCCGTTACAAGGTGAGTGGGCCCGCGAGGCCCTAGCTGTTCACCTGTCCCACGTTGCGGGACGCCGGACGTGGGACGGCGGTTTCACGCTGCCCCAGGGAAGCGGGCCTTTTCGAGTGACGCAGTGACGCGCGTTTCGTCACTCCCGTATCTATGTCTAAGACTTCTTCTTCTTCCTCTAGTAGTAGTAATAGGGAAGTGACGAAACGGGGGTCACTGCGTCACCCGGCGGCTCGCTTCCACGCTCCGCGTGATGCTGGCACCGCTCAGCGCAAAGACCCGCCCCAGGGCGGTCAGCCTCGGTGGACGAGGCACTAACGCCGGGGCGGGCGGCTGAGACGGCTACCGGCGTTGGGCCCAGCCGACAAAGCGCGGGGTCAGGTCCGGCAATGTGCCGTCCGGGTTGAGTTTCTTCAGGTCGGCCGTCGCCTCCTCCTGAACCTTTGCCATGTGTACCAGCAGGCCCGGACGATCGTCGCGGAACTCGCCGAGGAGGCGCAGCTTCGCGGCCGAGCAGGGCCACAAGATGCCGCAGTTGGGGCAACGCCACGACGGGCGTAACGGCTTGTGCTCCGCCTGGTCGCGCATCAGCCGACCCGCACGGGCGTACGGGCGACCGGGCGGCGGGCGGTCTGCCGGGACGCTGGGGCCAGTGCCGGCGGGTCCTGCCAAACCAGGCCGCCGGACATGACGAACAACGAACGCCGCGCGACAGCGTCCCCGCTCACGCCCAGCTCGTACCCGTCGAGCCAGAGCCAACCGTCGTACGTCGGCCAGTCGAGTACCCGAATCACGCGCACGAAGATCGGGCGCATGAACTGCACACTCGCGGCGCGGGTTAGGTGCAGGACGTCGCCTGTCGCCACCTTCCGCGCGGCCCCGCTCACGCGTGCGCCCAGCGGCTATCAGGGACGCGGTTTAGGCGTTCAACCGGCGCGACCGGGGGCAGCCCGACCGGGACGAAGGTCCCCGGCGGCCAGGGCGTCGGCGGTCTCGCCGGGGCCGGCTTCCGGTTGGGTGGCCGATCGGGCTTCGGTTCGGGTGGCTGGTCCGGCACGCGCGCTCCCCCTGCTCGTAGCTCTGGGAAGGGGCCACCCCCGTAGTGCTCGCCGTCAGGGGCGGCCCCGGTTACGAACGCGTCCGCCGGGTTCTGGTCCCTGCCGGCCGCGCCGTCTACAAAGCACCTTGCCCAACGAAGCTAGACGGCTACACCACGTAGCTATACGTTCTATAGACGTCGAAGACGTCCGCTCGGAGGTGGGCATGAACCAGGCGCTACGAGTGGCATTGGCTGACACAGGTGAGACCGTCGAAAGTCTTGCCGAGCAGGTCGGCGTAGACCCGAAGACGGTGGCGCGCTGGGTCAACCCCGGCCGAGTCCCACACCCGCGCCACCGCGCAGCCGCAGCCGCTGCGCTCGGCCGTGAGGCTGAGGACATTTGGCCGGACGTCTTGAAGCGGCGGGAACCGGCGTGGCTACGCCCGTGGGTGGAGACCGAGCTTCAGGCGTCTGCTCTGCGCGCCTTTCAGGTGGCGGTCATTCCCGGCTTGTTGCAAACCCCCGATTACGCCTCGGCGGTACTGGCTAGTGGGGTGCTCGGCCCGGACGAGGTCGCGGACTACGTCGAGACCCGGCTACGCAGGCAAACGGCGGTGCTCGACCGGCGCAAGCCCCCGCTCTTCGTCGCGGTGATTGACGAATTCGCTCTTCGTCGTGGCGACCCCGAGATCATGAACCCGCAGCTAGACCACCTGGTAAAGATGGCCCAGCGGCCGAATGTGCTTGTTCACGTGTTGCCGCTGGACGCGGGCCTTCACGCCGGGCAAGCGGGGCCGTTCGTCATCGCCACCACTGAAGACGGCGATGTCGCCTACCTCGATGATCAGGCTGCCGGACGGCTGACCAACGACACCGCCGCCCTTTGGGCCACCTGGGATACGCTGCGCTCAGTGGCTCTCCCACGCCGCCAAACCATCGACTACTTAGAGGCAAGATCATGGCTGACCTGACCGGCGCCCTCTGGCGCAAGAGCACCCGCAGTAGCTCCAACGGCGGCGACTGCGTCGAGGTTGCCGACAACCTTCCGGGCGTCGTCGCGGTGCGCGACTCAAAGGACCCAGCGGGTCCGGCGCTGACCTTCCCCCCGGCCACGTGGGTCGCGTTCGTCGGCCAAGTAGCCGAGCGGTCGTAGCCAACGCCAGACCAACGGAAGCGCCCGTCCCCGATATTGGGGACGGGCGCGATGCGTTGAGGCCCGCGCATGTCGCCGGCACAGCGCTAGCGTGGCCTGAGTAAGCACATGGTGCACGGAAAACGGTTGACCGCGCATCGGCCGAATGACGATCTCCGTTGCCCAGCATTCCGCGAAGTTCCGCGAAGTTCCCCCAAACTTCGCGGAACTTCGCGCCAAGTAGCGCTGAATGTTGAGCACAACCTCAGCGGTCGTGCCCGCTGTCCGCGAGCTACAGCGCTAGAGGCTCGCGGGACACAAGCCATCGGCAGCCGTACCGTTGCTGAACGTGACAACCGACGACCAGCCCGACGACGCTCCATATAGCCGGCGCAGTCCGATCTTCGGAAGTGTGCGGCCTACCCCCGGGCATCCTCGGCGCGTTGACCGCGCGCTCACGACTCGCAGACGTTCGGACGAGCCGGATTCAGCCGTTCTCGGCGAGAGATGCCGATGCGACTTGACCTCGGTTGCTGAACCGTCTGCAATGGAGGGCGCAAGTTACACCGGTGTAAGCCGCCTAGACGTTGGGCCCGACTACCGGCCCGTCGTCCTAGGTATGCGTGTACCACTACTAATCAGGAGAGCACTCACGATCGGGCCTACGCGGTGTGGTTCCCCGCTCGGGCTAGGCTCGCTGCGGCGACGCAATCACTTCACTCCAACGCGGTCATCAGTCGCCCCATCTGGGGCGCGCGACAGGCCGAAGGGAGGTGATCAAGTCGAGCCGGAGGAGGAAGCCCCCAAGCAGGAGAACGAGCCTTATTCCGCAAGCCGCGCCGCGCAACTGGCAGAGCAGAGGGACGGCCGCAGCGATCTTGCTGCAAATTACGTACTGGGCGTTGAAGGTGGTCAGCATCATGACCGACTTCGCGCGGGGTGGATTCGCCTGACCCACTGGGTAGACGAACCCACGCCAGCGACCGCAAACCTGTCGCCACGAGTTTCCAGGCCCTAGGCGACTGGCCCTTGTTATCACGGTGATAACGCGTTATCACCCCGAGTGTAGGTCCTACCCGCAGGAATGAGTCAACGCACTGACGGAGATTTTCGCACTGCGGTGTAGGCGTGCGGGCCGGGGGTGGTCGACCAACGACCCCCGGCCCGCACATTCATGCGGGTCTCAAGTGGTCGTGAGGGCCGTCAGCCTCGCAGGCCGCCGACGCCGTGTCGGCACCTTGTCGGCAGGCAGGTACCGACGCACAGTCCGCTCACTGACGCCCAGGCGTGCGGCGATCTGCGCAGGCGTCGCGCCCGGCGTCGCGGCGAGCACCGTCGACACTCTGGCGGCGGTCGTGGGCGGTGCCGCCACCGGATCGGCCATCGTCGGCGGATTGCCGACAGAGGCAAGGACCGGCAACGGCCGAACGCCGGACGGGATGACCGGCGGGCGAGGCCGGGCCGGCGCTAGGACGATCGGCAAGGGGGCCCCGGGAGGACTAAGGACGGCCTCACCCGGGCGAGGAGTACCTCCGGCAGGGGTCGCCCCGGCCGACGCGTCTGCGGTCCTCCCTTGCGGGTCATGGGTGATGGCGGGCGTCCGGGCAAAGACGAGTTTCACCAATGCCATGAAGGCGAGCGCCGGCACAGCCGACAGGAGCTAGCCCGAGACGCCCGGCTTCGCCACGGCGAGCTGAGCGGCGAGCGACAGGCACGCCGCCCCGACCAGCAGGGCGAGCGGGTACCCCGTCGGCGAACCCGCCCGACGCCGCCGCCGGATCTCCAGCAGCGACGCCACCGGGACCAACTCGGACACGCAGGCGTTGACCCAGCCGAAGGCGTTCGGCGTCCCGTCGGGGCTGTTGGCCATGGTCCACGCGTGTACGTGGGAAAGCTGGCCCAGCCAGCGGCCACGCCGACAACGAGCAGGATCAGGACCAGCAATGCGCCCTCGGCGCGTTCGGTGCGGTTCATGCGGTGGGCAGGCGACGCAGATTGGCCAGAACGTCGGCCAGGGTCACGACCGGCACGCCGTGAAGCGCGGCGTAGACGGGTTCGGGGAAGTCCTCGGCCCCGGGCAGGGTCACGACGACGTCAGCCGCGCGAGCGGCGTCCATGTCGTCGGCGACCAGGGCGACGAGGTCGTCAGCGTCGGCCGGATCAGCGTCGGTCGCGGTGACGACCAGGTAGCCGGCGTCCAGCAGGGCGGCCACGGCGGCGCCGAGCCCGTCGGCGGCCTCGGCGGGAGCAGCGATGTAGACGCGGGGGTCAGTAGGGTTGAACACAGCGAACCTCCTGGGGTTCGTTAGGGCCCTGGTCGGCGGCGGAATCGCTCGGCCGGGGCCTGTCTTATGCGGTTGTGGTGGCTGGTCTCAGGCGTCGGCGGGCACAGGCTCGGGCTCGTCGGCCCAGGTGAAGCGCAGACGCGCGGCGGGGTCGAACCTGTAGCCCCGGCGACCCCCGGCGGGCGTGATCGTTACGGCGTTCAGGGCCAGGCCGAGAAGGTCGCGCCGGTCGGGCAGAGTCGCGGCGTCCCAAGCTTCGCGAGCTAGAACCGGATCAAGTAGCGGGCTGATGTCGGCCTCGGGCAACGGGAACTCGGCGAGGTTGCGACGCAGCCCGGCGACGCGGGCGGTTAGGCGTTCGTGTAACCGGGTCCAACGCTGGACCGCCTCGGGGCCGACGAATTCGCCGCGCAGGTATCGGGCGTCTTCGAGGTCGACCAGGGCGGCGTTAGCGTCGTCCAGGGCGGCTGTGATGGTGGCGCGCTCGCGGATTACGGCGGGGTCGTGGCGGGCGACCCATCGTTCGGCGACGGCGTCTAGCAGTGGGTCGCCGGGCTCCGTCGCGGCGAGTCGGTTTATGAAGCCGTCGACCACGGCGCGGTCGACGGCGGGGATCATCGCCGTGGTGTGCGCCGGGCACGGGCGGCCGAGGCGGCGGGCTTGGCAGACGTACGACTGACCGGCGGCGGACATGCGACCGGCGCAGCCCCCGCAGCGCAGGTACCCGGTTAGGAGGTGGGCGACCTGCGCGCGGACGCCCCGAGAGCGGCCCGACTTGTCGGTGGCGGTCCGCTGTTCGAGGAGGCGAACGGCCTGTAGTTGCTCGGCCGGCGTGACGATCCCTCGGCCGACCTCGACGGTCTCGCCGGTCTCCGGGTCGCGCCACGGGACGACCTTCGCCGTGTACTTCCCGTCGCGCTTGATGGTCTCAGGCAGTAGCCCGGCGAACGCGGGGGACTTGAGCAGAGTAGACAGCGTCCCGACGGCCCAGGCACCGCCGCGCGGCGCGGGGATCTCCCGCGCGTTGAGGTCGCGTGCGATCCTCACCAGCGGCTCGCCGGACAGGGCCCGGTCGGCGATCTCGCGGGCGGTCGGCGCGGTGCGCGGGTCGTGGTCTAGCCGGCCGTCCTCGCCGACGGTCAGGCCGTACGGCGGCTGCCCCCCGATCCACCGGCCGAGAGTGCGAAGGTGGGCCTTCGCGCTGGCGACGCGAAGGCCGATGTTCGCGGATTCGCTGCGGGCGACCTCAGACAGGAGGGCGAGCACGAGCCGGGCCTGAGAGTGCGACGTGTCGAGGCCGTCCTGTACGAAGACGATCCGTCCGCCGGCCTTCTCGACGTCGTCAAGGACTTGGCCGACCTGGCCCATGCCACGCCGGGACAGGCGGTCGACCTTCCAGACGACCAGCGTCCCGACGGTGCCGGTCGTGAGGGCAGATACGGCGGCGTCGAACCCGGCGCGGTCGACGGCCTTATAGCCGGACCGGCCCCGGTCGATGTGGACGGTACGGACCTCTAACCCGGCGCGCGTGGCCCAGGCCCGGCAGTCGGCCTCTTGGCGCTCGATTGCGGTCTTTCCCTCACGGTCGAGGGACAGGCGTAGGTAGAGATCGGCGAGGTGTTCATGGTGGGACATGGCGAGGACGCTAGGCCCTCGGCCAGTGAGTTACAAGCTTCTTCTAGGACATCCAGAAATCAGCGAGGACGATCTTGCCGCGCAGGTCGGCGAGCTTCAGATCGCGTCCACCGGTGTTCAGCCAGCCCCGACCGCGCAGCTCGGGGGCCCGTACTCGTGCGCTCATGTCCCCATCGTGCCTGACCACCGACGTCCGGCAGACCAGCGGGGGCGATCCGGGGCGGCATCGGATGGGTGAACGGCGGCGGCTCCGGTGTGGTGCCGTTGATGGCGATGATCCGCGCCCGGCGGGCGGCGGGCAGCAAGGTGCCGTTCCGG